>JAVJRG010000012.1:600000-1200000 GCA_040218535.1 Lacipirellulaceae bacterium
GAAGGAACATGGCCCATTCAACGCTTGCGACGAACTAGGTAAGGCGGAGCTCGCCAGCAAAACCGCGTTGCTGCAGTCCGCGGTAGCCACGGCGACCGAGAGCGTTGCTAACGAAAATGACTCCGAACAATCTGAGGAGCAAGCGTCCGCCGAGCGTAGAAAGCAAACTGCGAATCCCCCATGTGCTGATCATCCGGAGGTGACCGGGCGACGGTTTGAGGACAGACTCACGCTTGCCGTCGGACAATGTCGCGCAGCACGCCAACCCTTAAGTGTTATTCACATCGCGGTAGAGGCCTCACCGAGTCTGACGGCCAAGACAAAGAGCGTTCTCGACCAAGTCTTTGATGCGGTCTGTGAGCAGATCGATCACGAGGGTCGTGATTTTGGAGCGGTACAGCCGGCAACCCGTGCGGTTGTCCTGCCAGATTGCGATCGTCGTGAAGCCATCCAGCTCGCTCACGAAGCGAACAATCGACTTCGCACCGTACTCCAACGCTTGGCCTCTTCCGGAAAACTTCCGCCTTGTACCGTGAGCGCTGGCGTCGCAACGGTTGCTCTCGTGCCAAAGAACTTTCCCCCAACGGCGTTGCTAGAAACGGCTCAACGCTGCCAAGCTGCCGCCCAAACGGCGGGGACGGTCAAGAGTTTGGAGATTTGCTGATTAGGGCTATTGGCTCTTGGCTGATAGCTCATGGCCAAGCAACTCATCACAGAGTCTCACTGCTGCTTCGAGCTGGTTCGATTCGAGTTCTTCTGCCAAGCGCGTCAGCCCGGTTGATTGTCGCTGGGTGAAAGGAATAGGCTCGTTCGCTTCTGGCGCGAACGGAATCAGGCGCTCGATGATTTCTTCGATGAGCTCCGGAATTCCTTCGCCGGTCAGTGCGGAGACTAGTAGCTCGGGCCTCCAGGCCTGAGTCGATTCGCCGAGCTTGTCACACTTATTGAGTACCACTAAAGGTGAACCAGCAAGAGGTTGCCCCACAAGCTGATTGACTTCGCTAGCAACAGTCTGCTCGAATTCACTGTCTCCTACCGACATCGCACTGTCCACTTCTTCAACCCACAGCACCAAGTCAGCAGCGGCAATCGTTTCGCGAGCCAGCGCGATCCCTGCCGCCTCGAGCGGCTCGCCGGTTTCTCTCAATCCGGCCACGTCGAACAGGGCGACAGGCCAACCTTCCAACGCAGTAACTGAAGAAACCACGTCGCGGGTTGTGCCGGGCTGGTCATAAACGATTGCCCGTTGGTATCCCACCAATGCATTGATAAGGCTACTCTTGCCGACGTTAGGTCGCCCGGCAATCACAACACGCCAGGGCTTGGTGAGGTGCAAGCCGAACGGGATGCGTGCGATGAGGTGGTTGACGCGTTCGAGGGCTTCAGATCCCTCGCCGGAATCGATCAATTGTTGGATTCGTTGGATCTCGTTTCTTAAGGCTCCCCCGTGCTGCTGAAGCAGCACGGCCGAAGTTTTTAGGGTGGTTGCTTCGACGAGGGCGATTTTGGCTTCGGCGGTGATTTTGTCGGGGGTTTGTCTTTCGAGCCATTGCTGCCAGGGAATAGTTTCGCAATCCGCTTCTGCGAAGTGACCGATGATGCGTTCGACTGCTGCGGGGCCGCCGTGGCAATGGACTTCGATCTCTGCCTGTGAGGTTCGACAGACGATCGCTTCTTCGCGGTGATTGTTGGCGTCTCGCCAGTGGCCAAAGACGATTCGGTTAATTTCCTGTTCGCGGATTCGTCGACCATTGGCCGCCGCGAAGCGGGCGTCAATCGCTACCATTGCCTGCTCGCCACAAGCAATCACCACGGCTACGGCGCCGCGCCCTGGCGGCGTCAGGACGCTTGCCAAGTTCTCTAGGCTCTCGCTCAAGATTCGCTCGCTTTGTTGATCGCCGCCCAAATCCCAGAGAGCGTTAGCGCCGGCTCTAGTCGAAGATCGAAGCCGTCGAGTTCGAGGTATTCTCTCAAGTGGCGAGAGTCGCCACCGGTGAGATAGACCTTGCTCGCATGGCCGCAACCTTCGTCTTGCAACCATTCGCCGGCCTTCAAAACAAGCTCTTTGATGGCACCAACCGCCCCCCAAAAGAGCCCGGCAGAAATCGCGGCGCTGGTATTCCTACCAACCGAGGGCGGTGCCGAACCGTCAATCTCCAGCGACACTTCAGGAAGCGATGCGGTCCCGGCATGGAGGGACTGGCTCGCTAGTCGAATGCCCGGAAGAATCGCCCCGCCGCGGAAGTTTCCCTCGGCATCGACCGCATCCACTTTGATGGCAGTGCCCACATCAACGACGATCGCCGATTCGTGCGCTGGCCGCAGGCGATTAACCGCGACGGCATTCAAGAGTCGATCGATGCCGACCTTCTCCGGAAATTCAACGTCAATCGCCAAGGGAAGATCGTCGAACGTCAAAGCCTGTAAAGGTCCAACGCCTGCACGTTTCAAGCCAAGCTGCAGATCCCCAAGCGTTGGCGGATGGACCGAACCAACCGCACATGCAAGTTCCTCGCACTCACTCTGATCGATGCCAAATTTCTCGAAGGTCGTGCGAACTTCGCTCAGCCAAACTTTGACCGGGCGGTCGCGATGAGGCACCGCGATGAACTCCTCAGGCTGTGCCAGGGGCGGCGCGGCTATCGGTAACAGTGTCTGGGGCTTGTCCGTGCAGCCCGTAGCGTTGCGAAACAAACCGAGCTTGATGCGCGAGCTGCCGACATCGATGGCCAAAAGAGTGTTCAGTGTTCAGTTCTCAGTGTTCAGTTCGACAGGTCGTTAGCTCTTCCGCCAAAATTCAATCCGGTGACTCAGCGAGAACGGCGTAGGTTCGATTCATCAGCTCATTGAGCCCTTCGCCTGTCACGGCTGAGAATTTCAGCACTTCCTTGCTGATTGCTTGAGCCAGCTTGGCCTGAACTTCCTCTGCCTCGGGGAGTTCACACTTGCTGACAGCAACGATCTCTGGGCGGCTGGCCAGATCGACATCGTAGCTTTCGACCTCTTTGCGAATCGCCTGATAGTTCTCTATAGGGTCGGTACCATCCACAGGAGCCGGTTCCACTAGGTGAACCAACACACGTGTTCGCTCAACGTGACGGAGGAACTCATGGCCCAGCCCTGCCCCCTCGGCGGCACCTTCGATCAGGCCGGGAATGTCCGCCATGACCAAGGTGCGATCCATGTCGATCTGCACGATACCGAGGTTGGGAATCTTGGTCGTAAACGGGTAGTCGGCGATCTCTGGCCGGGCCCTGGAAACGCGGCTGAGCAGCGTGCTTTTACCGGCGTTGGGCTTGCCTAGCAATCCGACGTCGGCAATCACCTTCAGCTCGAAGGTTAGCCGACGCGATTCTCCCTCGCCGCCACGCGTGAACTCGCGTGGTGCTTGATTGGTGGACGACTTGAACCGGGTATTCCCCTTGCCCCCTTTGCCACCGCGTGCAGCAACAACTTGCTCTTCGTCGGCGGCCAAATCCTTGAGAACGAAGTCGCCTTTCTCATCAATGACAACCGTGCCGGGAGGCACGCGGATGATCAGGTCGTCAGCATTCGCACCGTGACGATTCGAGCCCTGCCCAGGTGTGCCGCTCTTGGCACGCCAATGCTTGCGATGGATGAGCTCAGAAAGACTGTCGACCCCGGCTTGCGCAACAACGATCACACTCCCACCGTTGCCTCCATCACCTCCGTCAGGGCCGCCACGAGGGACGAACTTCTCACGACGAAAGCTCAGGCAGCCATCACCCCCACGGCCCGCTTCGACATCGACAGTGACTCGGTCTATGAACATTCGAGAGGCGAGGGGTTAGGGGCGAGGGGCGAGAACTTGAAGACGCTTCGGAAGCGAAGTACTCGCCTCTCGTCTCTGGCCTCTCATCCCTCAAAGAAAAAGGGATGCCACCGCACGCGGCGCATCCCTTGGATTACGTATGGTTGAGCTGGAACGGCTAAGCCGCAAGCGGCTACGATTTAACGACCACGCCTGCGACTTGGTCTGCGGCAAGGACGCTAATGCGGCGGCCCTTGCGGTCGAACTTTACGTGGCCTTCAACCAGGGCGAACAGGGTGTAGTCGTTACCTTGCCCGACACCCTTACCAGGATGCACCTTGTTACCGAGCTGGCGAATGAGAATGTTGCCGGGCATGACATGCTCGCCACCAAACTTCTTTACGCCACGGCGTTGTGCGTTGGAATCGCGACCGTTACGGCTCGAGCCTTGTCCCTTTTTATGTGCCATCTGAATTCACCTCGCAGTTAAAACTGCTGTCTTGTCTCTTAGTTTGGAAACTTACTGCCCGTGAGGGAAAATTCTTTCGAGCCCCAAATTTTAGCAGGGTTGGCGGGGGTGGGCAAGTGCTGGAAAACAAGCGTTTCGGGCTACCAGATTAGCTGCACAAGACTACTTATCGCTTAGTACTATAATAGTAATGACAGTATTAGCTAGACCATGTCATTTACCGACACCTTCTCGACGGAAACGATGCGATGCACCCAGCACTAGGCCAACTCACCCAGCTACCTGTCGCTGAGCGTCTTGAGATCGTTCACGAACTGTGGGATAGCATTGCAGAATCGAAAGAGCAACTTTCAGCAGAACAATGGCACCGTGAAATCGCTACCGCCAGACTTGCGGAGCTGGAAGGACGGGAAGAGGAAGAGGGACTTACTCGTGAGCAAGTTTGGGAACAGGTAGATCAACGACGTGGCTCATAGGCTGATCTTTCATCGCGAGATCCCCGCTGATCTCTCAAATGCACTCGACTACTACGAGCCCATTTCGCTTGAGCTCGCCAACAACTTTCGCCGTTCGGTCGATCGAACTCTAAATCATTTATCGAGTAGCCCAGAGATCTATCCACTGGATGTCGTCCCGATCCGCTTCGCAAAAGTCCAGCGATTTCCTTACCTCATCTTCTTTGCTGCCAGAAAGGATATTGTCCTTGTGTTGGCAGTACTACATGGATCAACCGATCCTTCGAAGTGGCGTTCGCGGTTGGAGGGCCAATGATCCACCGCCCGCTGGAAGACTGGGAATACCCCGACCCCGACGAAGAGGACGATCTCGACGAGGACGCCACCGCCACGCGGCCTTGCCCGACTTGTGGCACTGAGGTCTATGAAGACTCGCAACGCTGTGCGGTGTGTGGCGAGTACGTGACGTTTCCCAACCCTGCCCTGGAAGGTTGGCCTTGGTGGGCTGCAGCGCTGGGGCTGGTGGGGATCGTCGCCGTGATTCTGGCGATGGCTGGGGGATGAGCCGTGAGCCGCGAAGCGTTGGCTCGCAGGTAGACGCGTGTAGGAGTGCAACCTGACGGCTCTTGGACGGCAGAAAGTTACCGATAAATCCAGCGGTAGTTGACGCCTTCGTTGGCACCGTCGTAAAGATTGGCTTTGCCGGGGGGCGTGCCGAAGCGGATTTCGCCTTCGTCTTCCTCGTACTCATCGCCGGGTCGCCAGAAGTTCAACTGCAGCAGCTTGTGCGTAAACTCGCGACCGGTGGCGGGCGCGTCGCCCGCTTTGAAGGCGCCCTCGGGATCGTCCCAACGGTATGCGTTCGAGAGTCCCCGAACGTAGACGCTGAAGTAATCGGTGGTCGGGTCAACATCTTCCCACATGGCAACTCCCCACAAACCGCGGGCGTCGCGGCCCTCCTCGATGGGAAGCTTCTGCTGTGCCATCTGGGCGCTAGTGAGCAGTCGACCGGTCGAAAACTCGCGGCGTCGGATTGGCTCCAACGCAGCGGGAATCACGCGATCAAGGTACGCCTTGCGAATACGCTGGCCGGTCGCCTGATCACGATCTTGCGTGCTGAGGATAAAGCTCGGCAGGAAACGAACGTCTTCGGTGCCTTGGCTTTCTGTGACGAACTCGCCATCCTCTTGCACTTTGGGGATCAGACCGGCACCCGTGTTGCGGACGCGGTAAACCATGTACCAAATCAGTTTTCGTTCGACGCCGCCTTCGCGGGTCGGCACATCCACGGCAAGCATCCGTAGTGGCTTGAAGGTAAGCTCCAGGCACCAAACGTCGTGGACGAAGGGCACGTCGGCAGCCATTTCGTAGAGCGTCCGGCTCACAGCCGTCGAAGCCGGATCCCACTGCAACGATTCGTCTGCTCGAAGGGACAACAGATCATGGATGGAAACGGCGTCCGCGCGTTCGACCTTCGGCGGAATGGTCGTCAGGATGCCTGGTGCAAACTTGGGGACGCTGCCAAAGGAATCGTCCTGAGCGAACGAGTGATCGCCGAACGCAGCAACGAGTGCGACGATCGCCCAGAACTTGAGCGAGAGAGACTGAATACGATGGCGGTCCATGAACTGCTTCCAATAGTGAGCGGACGAGGCAAATAGCCCTGCTCTAGCAGTATAAATGGGCCGTCGGAGAGGGGCAAACTTTTCCGCTCAGGGAAGTGGCCTCGGCGAGGGTCTCAGTCGCAGAGCAGTTTCAACCGTCACAATCGGAACGCAAAATCGCCTGCAACTCGGCTCGCTGGGGCATACAGGCGAAGCCGAGTCGCAAGCGGTGGGGGCGGTTCGGTCGGCGTTTCCTTGCTCAGCCGCTAGGTCGTCTTGTCGATGTCTACGTCCTGGGAATTGCTCTCGGGGCGCGGACGCCCACGACGGCCCTCGCGACGAGGACCTCGCTCGCCGTCTCGTGGCGGGCCGCGGAATTCACCCCGATCCTCTCCCCGAGGTGGTCCAGGGAAGTCCCCGCGATCTCCGAACCGGGGACCACGCGGAGGGCCACGGAACTCGTCACGCCCCCCTTGGGCTTGCCCACGCATCTGCTGCATCTGTTGCATCCGCTCGGCGAGGCGGCCGAACTCTTCGCGGCTGAGCATGCCATCGCCATCCTCATCGAAGTGGTCGAAGGCTCGCATCGGATCGGGCCCTCCGCGACGATTTCCGTCACCACGGCGACCTCCGGCAGGTCCCGCTTGCTCGCCACCGCGACGTCGTGGGCCATCAGCGCGATCGCGATCTTCTGGTGGAGGTCCGCGGCGTTCGCCAGGTCGTTGGGGACGAACTCCTCGTTCGATGCGGTCGCCCGGATTGAAGTTACCGCGACCTTTTCCTCCGCCACGCATTCTCTCCTGCATTCTTTCCCGCATCGCTTCGCGTGCCTTGGAACGCTCTTCGCCGGTCAGCTCGCCATCGCCATCCTCGTCGAATTCTTCGAGCATACGGGCTCGTATTTCTTTCCTGTCTGGACGATCCGCTTGATCGGGACGAGCCCGACGCTTCGGCTTTTCGTTGTCGACTTCCGAGGCCGCAGGTGAGTCGTCATTGTCTTCGCCTGCAACCACGTCATTTGCCGCTACACCGATTAAGAGGAGCCATGCGACGGCGGATAAGCTGAGGTAGGTAAGTTGTTTCATGGTTTTCTCACTTCATTTACTTCGAGGTAGAAAAGGCCTCAAAGAGAGGCCCGTGGGTTGCTGCCTGGTTAATCTAACTCCGGTTGGGAACTGGAGTTTCGCTTAAATTGCCCATTTTTTGATCGTTCTCTGGTCCGCTGGTCAGGCTATATTGCCAGTCATACAAAAGAACTCTCGGCGAGATTCATGAAACATTTCGACACTCCTCAATAGCTTTCATCATGCTTCATCCGGCCCTCGCCTTCTCGCTCGAGTTCACTCCCGCCGTCCAGGTTGCTAGCGTGTTAGCACTTGGAATTGTCGCCCAATGGGTCGCCTGGCGACTTCGCCTTCCGGCGATTGTGCTGCTACTGGTGTTCGGCGTTGCACTGGGACGGTTTCTGCCTGCCGAAGAGTTGGGTGCCAACCAGAAACTGTTTTTCGCCCTGGTTTCGCTGGCGGTCGGCGTGATTCTGTTTGAAGGCGGACTGAGCCTCAACTTCCGCGAGATCCATGACACGAAGGGGGTGGTTGCCCGGTTGGTTTCTGTGGGCCTGGTGATCACTTGGCTGGCCACAGCGGCGGCGGCGCATTACGTGGGCGATTTTTCGATCCCCACCTCGCTACTGCTGGGAGCACTGCTCACCGTCAGTGGACCAACGGTGGTGTTGCCGCTGTTGCGGCACGTGCAGCCGGTCCGACGGATCGGTTCGCTGGCGAAGTGGGAAGGGATTGTGAACGACCCGATCGGTGCGGTCCTGGCGGCGCTCGTCTTTGAGGTTGTCCTGGGGCAAGCCGAGCGAGGTGAGTTTTCGACAGGGGACATGTTCGTCAATCTCGGTTTGACGATCGTTTGGGGGCTCGGATTAGCAGCTCTCGGGGCCTGGTTCCTGCTGTCGGTTCTGCGGCAATACCTCGTCCCAGACTTTCTACAGAACCCGTTGATCCTGGCATTTGTGATGCTACTGTTTGCTGCTTCGAATCAACTGCAGCACGAGTCGGGCCTCGTTACCGTCACACTCATGGGCGTGATCCTGGCGAACCAGCGCAAAGTCGAACTGCGGCATGTTGTCGAGTTCAAAGAGAATCTGCGCGTGCTGCTGATCTCGATGTTGTTTATCGTGCTGGCATCGCGTTTGGAATTCTCCCGGGAAAAGATTGCCGAGCTTGGCTGGGGAAGTGTTGGGCTAGTCCTGTTGATCATCGTCGTGATCCGACCGATTGCCGTCTTCTGCTCGACGGTGGGAAGTAGCCTCAGTTGGAATGAGAGAGCCTTCCTCGCCTGGATTCATCCCCGCGGAATCGTTGCCGCCGCGGTGAGTTCGCTGCTCGCATTGCGCATCACCCTCAATCTAAAAGAAAACCATCCTGACGCCACGCTCCTGGCGGAAGCGGAACGGTTTGAGCTGGTCACGTTTCTGGTGATCATGGCCTCGGTGACCATTTACGGGCTGACGCTCGCGCCGCTAGCACGGTGGTTGGGCCTTTCGGGCGAGAACCCACAGGGGGTTCTCTTCGCTGGTGCTTCGCGCGCCGCGCGTGAGATTGCCCTGGCGATCCAGGAAGAAGGGTTCCCCGTGTTGCTCGTCGATACCAACCACAAGAACAATTCTTCCGCACGCATGAAGGGCTTGTCGGTCACACGGGCGAGTATCGGTAGCGAGTTCGTCCAAGAAGAGATCGACCTGGGTGGCATCGGTCGGCTGTTGGCGATGACACCCAATAATGAGGTCAACACCCTTGCCGTGCAGGGCTTCACGGAGCGTTTCGGGAGGGTCGAAGTCTACCAACTGGCCTCCCCTGAGGCGGGCAGCGAGAAGACCGAGTCAGTAACGGCATATCGCCGCGGGCGAATCCTTTTTGATAAGCCCACCACGTTTGGAGAATTGGAAGATCGCTTTGAAGCCGGGGCGAAGATTAAGAAAACGATGCTGAGTGAGGATTTTACTTACGCGGATTTCCTCGCCGAGCACGGGCAGAACGTGTTGCCGCTGTTCCGCGTTGAGGGCAAACGTTTGATCGTCGAAACCGACGAGAACGAAGCGAGCCCCAAGCCTGGACAGAAAGTGATCGCCCTGATCGATAAGAACGAATCCGTGCTGGATCGCGATATCAGAACGACAACTTTAAGCGACGATGCGAGTGATTCCACGCTGGGGGCGGGGCTTTAGTTCGCGTCCGAGATTACTTTGGCCACGGATGAACACGGATTTCACGGATATCGCTTGATGCTATCTGTGTCATCGGTGTTCATCCGCAGTCTTACTTGATTACTTATTCATCTGCCATTCGATCTGCTCAACAGTGGCAGCAGGGAGAAGTTCGCTGGTGTTCTTATAACGGGCAACAGGGACCAACTTGGCTTCCAGACTGCCATTGAGTTGAGGCCCCTCGAAGGGCCATGGTTTGGCCGTGAATTGCCACCTGGCTTGACGCGTGAAGGTGATTGCTTTGCCGTTGCCGCAAGTGAGTTCGAAGCTTGGCTCGTCGCGCATGATCGCTTCACACATCCAAAGGCTGAGCGCGTCGAACCCAGGGACCACCTCTTGATAGCGATCCAGTTCCGCCTTGCCGATCTCAGAAGCGGCGAGCATCTGTGTGTCTGCCATTTCTTCTAGCCATCGACGACACTCGGGGTCCGCCTGAGCATTCTCGTCCCGCAACAGCAACTGCTTGAAATGCTCTGCAACGAAATACGCGGCGGTAAAATCGCGAGTCAGTGTGCGGCTGATTGAGCGTTCCCAGATTGCAAGCGAGGTCGCTCGGTCGACTTCCGAAAACGTGAGCGGCCTGCCTTGCTCGTCGAGCTCGGGAGCTTCGTCCCACTCGCGCCAGCCGTCGTCATGGTGATGGACTGCTTTGAGGAGAGAGTCTCGTAGCGGCGAAACCGCAAGCGGTTGGTAGGCCTCGGCGAGTTCACCACTGAGGCGAGCGTGCTCGATTTGGGGAATGAGTTGCCAGTGAGGCCTGCCTTCGATCGTGATTTCGCGGCGGAGCATGAACTTGTTCCTCGCGCATGAAAAACCGGCGAGACGTAACTCGCCGGCTAGTGGTTTCGACTTTTCGCTTAGCCGTCTCCAACTCGGTGACGGCTAAGCGGCGAGCGGCGTCATGTCTTCTAAAAACCTAGACCGCGGCGTAGAAGCTGCTGAACTTGTCGATCGAAACTGGCTCGATCTTGTCCGCATTTCCAGCTTGGCCAAAGGCGGTCATGCGGGCGACGCAGACTTCCTTCATTGCGGCACGAGCGGGCTTCATCCAGTCGCGAGGGTCGAACTTCGTGGGGTCTTCGAACAACGCCTTACGAACCGCACCGGTCATCGCGAGACGGTTGTCCGTGTCGACATTCACCTTGCGGACGCCGTGCTTGATGCCCTTTTGGATTTCCTCGACGGGCACGCCGAACGTCGGTTTGATCTGGCCGCCGTACTGGTTGATGATGTCCTGCAAGTCCTGAGGCACGCTGCTGCTGCCATGCATGACGAGATGGCAGTTGGGCAGACGCTTGTGGATCTCTTCAATACGATCCATCGCCAACACGTCGCCAGTCGGCTTGGTGGTAAACTTATAAGCACCGTGGCTGGTGCCGATCGCAACGGCGAGTGCGTCAACGCCGGTCTCCGCAACAAAGCGTTCCGCTTCATCCGGGTCGGTCAGAAGCTGATCATGCGAAAGCTTACCGACAGCGCCGTGACCATCTTCGGCTTCACCCTCGCCACTTTCCAGTGAGCCAAGACAACCGAGTTCGCCTTCGACCGAAACCCCTTGTGAGTGGGCGGACTCGACAACCTTCTTAGTCACTTCGACGTTGTAATCGAAATCGGCAGGCGTCTTGCCATCTTCCTTGAGCGAGCCGTCCATCATCACGCTGGTGAACCCGTTGTCGATGGCGCTCTGACAAGTCTCCGGGCTATTGCCATGATCCTGGTGCATGGCGATCGGAATCTTCGGATAAAGCTCAGCCGCGGCCAGCATCAGGTGACGCAGGTAAGCATCTTGCGAATAGGAACGAGCACCACGCGACGCCTGAATGATGACCGGCGAATTGGTCTCCTCGGCGGCTTCCATGATCGCCTGGATTTGCTCCATGTTGTTCACGTTGAAAGCGGCCAAGCCGTAATCGTTCTCGGCGGCATGGTCGAGCAGGATACGCATGGGGACTAGGGGCATGGTTGGGTCCTCTTTTTTAGCTGTTAGTGATTAGTCGTTAGCTATTAGCTTTTTTTATCGGAGAGCGACCGCCGTAGCTGAGCGTCGCTCGATATGTTTTCGCCTACGGTCACAGTTTACCAAATCTTAGGGGCTGTGGTGAGGGGGCGGGAATGGCTGCTAGAGAGGCTTCTTAGGAGTCATGACTACTCTCGTGGCCGACGATCAACTCGAATTTATCCCTAGAACGCAGGCTCCGAATCAGAAGAACGGTTGTGGCAGTCTCGTTCGGTTGAAGTAGAATTGTTAGGATACTTCAACGACGGAGTTCCCGAATGAACTACTTGGGAAGACGAATTTCCGCGGGCGATATCGAACACTTATCTGGAAATTAAAATGCCAATCCAAGCCAAGTGCCCCGGTTGCAAGAAGTCATTATCGATACCATCGAAATTCTTTGGGAAGTCGGTTGCTTGCCCCGCCTGCAAGACAGAATTAGCTATACCCGCTGCTCAAGAAGTTCAGAGTACAACGCATTCGAAGGTCTCCTCAGCAGCGCCGCCGAGGGTTTCACCCCGAGTGGATACGGAACCTCTACGTTCTGATCAACACGGCGTAGCCCAGAAAAGAACTTGCCCAAACTGCGGAGAAGATATTCTTACAGCAGCGAAAAAGTGTAAACATTGCGGCGAATTCCTCGATCCAATTCTACGCGATCAACAGCGCATGGATAGCAACGCAACGAAGCCCTTGGACCCACAGGCACCTAATCCAGGAGTTGCGGCGGTCTTGAGCCTTGTAATTCCTGGCGCTGGTCAGATGTATCGTGGAAAAATTGGGGAGGGATTCGTCTGGCTTGTCTGCGTGTGTATAGGCTACCTGCTTCTTATCATCCCTGGCCTCATTCTTCATATTTTTTGCATAGTCTACGCAGCTTCATCCAACCAAAGTAAATTCGACTAGACTTTCACGTTTCAGGCTGGAAGCACTGCTCTACTTGTCACGACAGCCGTCGCCATGTCCACTCAGGATCGCGTCGAGCATCCAGTACGGCCATCACCACGACTAGCTCTGCGTGAACTTCGTAATAGATGGCGTAGGGAAAACGGCGCGATAGTACACGGTGATAACCGTAAGCAATCTCATGAATTCCGCCATAGAGTGTGAGTGACTTCGATGTCAGCGATCAGGCAATCGCGAAAGTAGCTCCCCAGGCCCGGTTCCTGTGCTTCATAAAACCAGTAACCAGCAACAAGATCGTCTTCTGCATCGGAGGAGACTTCGACAATCATTGACCCAACTTCTGCAGACGTTGCTTGACTTCTTGCCAAGGGCTTAGTGTCGCCTCACCGGATTCAAGGCGGCGTTTCCGCTCTTTCAGCACTTCTTCGTGCCATGCAGGTGACTCGACATCGCTTGGTTTCTGGCAGAGGCTAGCCCAGATCGTTTCAATGGTCGCGAGTTTGTCGGCGACGGACATGCTATCCAAGGGTAGGTCGACGGGCATTGGAGGTCCTCACGTGGAAGAACTGGAGATCTCTGCAATTATACTCGCGCGAATGGCTGTGTACGAGTATCACTTCCTGTCAACGAATCTCACGAATCGCACGAATTTTGTTCGCATCGAATTCATTCGTGGAATTCGTGAGATTCGTTGACAAAACGAGAGTACAATCCAGATTCCTCGGTCGCTGGGGCTCGGTCGGAATGACACGAAGGCTACCGCTCCGCTAGAATCTCGCTCGGCGGCACCTGGAGTAGCCTGACGAGGATCAGTTTGCTCTGTGGCGTTCCCGAGGTTTCGGCGACGTGGAAGGCGTTGCCGAGACTGCTGCCGGCGTCTTCGAGGCCGCCGAGGATCAGGATTTCGCCGGCGGAGATTTCTGCCGCGATGCGTAGGCGAGAGAAAGTCTCGCGTTCGCGGGAGGCGGTCATTAGGAAGATGCCTTTGTCAGAACCGATGCGTCGGTTGCGAAGCTGGCCGTGGTGCAACTCGGGGGTGACGCTCAGGCGAACGCGTTGGCCGGTCTGGGGTGTAGCTTTCAGCGAATAGACGGCTTCCACCTCGCGATACTCGTTGCCGCTCAGCCCACTGTCATCGTTGATGATCACCTGCAGCTTTTCACGGACTTCGCTGGCGGTGATCGGCATCTGTTCACGAAGGGAGAGCTGCTCGACCCGGCGGGTGATACGCGGCTGGGCGGTCAGGGTGGTGATCACCTTCTCGCCGGTCATGGCCGTGTCGTCCGAGGTTGGCTGGTCGACGAGTTCGAGGAGCTCCGTCAGCTGAACAGGAAGCGGCGCGCCGACGGTCCCGGCGCGGAGGCCATTGGCGGTCAAGCGGCTACGCGTTTGGTTGTCGATTTGCTGTTCGTCGACACGCTGCCAAAGCTCGCGGACTTCGGCTTCCATCTCGACGGGAATTCGCACGTGGAAGACTTCCAACGTCACACTTTCGGGTGCGGACTCGATCGGCCTAAGGAGCGACTCGAATGCTTCATCCGAAGGAGCAAGCATTGTATGGCAACCGACCAAGGCACAGGCCAGGGCGATACAGAGGCCATGGTAGAGCAACAGTGCTGGATGAAACCGAACGGGCATGGAGGAGTTTTGCAGCTGTCAGCGATCAGCCATCAGCTTCTTTTAGGGCTTCCTTGAAACACAGGGTAGCGCGAGCGTTGCGGAGAATAGGATTTCAGTGCTTCGACGGCAATGGCGGCAGCGGGTGCTAGCAACGTTTGAAAAGGCAGCCGGCAAGCCAACAGCTTGCCTGCAATTTGCTTGCCGACTTTCCACCGCTTGTCCGGCGAGCTGTTAGAAGCGCGGCTGTCTTCGTGCTTCACGGCGTTCCTCACAGTGCGACGTTCTCTTTCACGCAGGAATCAGCTTCGGTGCGGGCCAGCGTGTGCCGACGATGCGGCCATGCTCGGCAGTCAGCTCATTGAAGTCGAACTCAAGAAAATCGTAGAGGTGGGCCGGTGGATCGGCCGCGAGCCATTGCTGGGCGAAGCGTTCCATTTGAGCGTCGTACTCTCGTTGTGAATTGCCATGCGCATAGTTGCGCCCCGGGAAGCGGCGCAGGTCGCCGTCGAAATTCGGCCCGATGTGCCACAGTTCGTGCAGCAGAGTGGCCAGTTTTTCTTCGAGAGAAGTATTCAAAAACCGCGGCAGATAGATGCTCAGGATATAGAGATACTCTCGCCCTTGGCGATCGCAAACGGATTGAACCAAATAACGTCGACCCCGCGTACGCTTCTCGCGAGCACCACCTTCGAAACGCAACGGCGTTAGCGACGCGTAGATCCCGTGGGAAACATCCCTGCGAGCTTGGACGAGACTAACAGCAACGCGATCGAAATCGATGTGCGAGAACTCCGGCAGCCGTGCGATCATATCGCGGCAGACCTTCTCGATGGCAGCGGAGAAGTTGAAGCTTTGGCCAGGGTCTGAAAACAAAGTGCGCCCCTCCTTGGGTACATTTCGCGAATCAAAGGAGCGTCATTTCAAGCACGCCCGTCGAACCACTTCTCTTATCATACGCCGAAGGCGTTACATCCCATAGCCTAGGGTTCGATCATCACGAGCCCCAGCGAGTGTGACCGTACCCTAGGTCAAATCCGACAACAAACATCGACCGAGCAACAAGTCATGGATGCCGATAAGCTTTACCGAGGTCGAAACGAAAATGGTTAGCCTCGGCGTGTTGCGACCTCGGTTGAGCGCCGCCGGTAGTCAAGCCTTCTTGCTCGGTCGCCTACCTACGTTCAATTGCGTACCCAGGGTAGGTCAAAGCTCGCCGGGGCTCGCTGTTGACCAACCCTGGGCTATGTTATGTAACGCCTTCGGCGTAGCTTTAGAAATCCTAACCTTCCGAAGTCGCTCATATTCAAACAACAGGAGGCCGCAGAGGAAACAAAGCATTACGATGCTCTGCTAACTCTGCGACCTCCTGATGGCTTCTCAGGTCGCGAGAAGTATGTCTGCTACTCTTTCGACTCTTCCTCGTCCGCAGCAGCTTCTTCGCTCTCGTTTGTCTCCTCGGCAGCCTCCTCTGATGTGGATTCTGCCTCTTCCGCAGATTCTTCTTCGGCTACCTCTTCATCCGCTGGTGACTCTTCCTCAGCGGGCGCGTCGTCGAAGGCGGGCTTTTCGCTCTTTTGAACGACACGGTCTCGAACGCCAACGAACTCGAGAATCGCGCGGGTTGCATTATCTCCGAGGCGGGGATTCGCTAAGCGGACGATGCGAGTGTATCCGCCTGGACGTTCCATGAATCGACCAGCGACTTCTTCGAAGAGAACTGAGACGGCGTTCTTGTCTCCGAGCAGTTGGAGGCATCGCCGACGGGCGGCGACGGCGGGTGCCATCGCGGCGTTCCATTGCGACCACTTGTCGCTGGATCGCCAAGCCTTGTACTGATCGCTCCCCTGCTCTGCGTCGGTTCCGAATTGGCGTGCTTCTTCAGCAGCAGCGAGTCCACGACGAGCGATCGTGATGCACTTCTCGACCAGTGGGCGAACTTCCTTGGCCTTGCTGATCGTGGTGACAATACGTCCCTTAACCGTAGGCTCGCTTTCTAGCTTGATGTAGCGAATGTCCTCGACATCACGTTCGGTGAGGAAGAGCGCGGAAGCAAGGCTACGCAGCAAAGCGCGTTGATGCTTAGGATTGCGACCGAGCTTGCGGCCTTTACGACGATGACGCATGGTTGGGTTTCCTGAATACTTCTTTCAGCACTTCGCAAGCGAAGCGGCACGGTGTTGCTGTTGCTACATGCTTGATGCGGCGGGGACTCTCATGCCAAGGTGCAAGTTTAGCTCACGCATTTTTTGCTGCACTTCGGTCAAGGTGGTTTCGCCGAAGTTACGTACTTCAAGCAGTTGATCTTCGGTCAATGCAACTAAGTCGCGGACCGTAAGGATGTTTTCACTTTCGAGGCAATTGCTTGCTCGCACAGAGAGGTTCAAGTCAGCAAGCGTCATGTTGAGCTTGGCATCGAGAGCCGCATCGCCACCGCCACCTGGGCCAGAGCGTGGTGCGGAGTGAACTTGCGAGCCGAGCTCCGTGTACTGAACAAACGGAGCCAAGTGCTTGCGAAGAATCTTCGAGGCTTCGACCAGTGCCATTTCAGGGCTGAGCGAACCATCGGTGAAGATCTCCAAGGTGAGCTTGTCGTAGTTGGTCTTTTGGCCAACGCGTGTTTCTTCAACGTCGTAGCGGACGCGAGTGACGGGACTAAACACGGCATCGATAGGGATAATGCCGATCTCTTGGCCCCCTTCACCATGCTCGCCCGAAGAGACATAGCCGCGACCATTTTCGACGACCATTTCCACAACGAAAGGAACATCGTCGGTGAGGGTGGCAATCACCAAGTCTTTGTTGATGATCTCAACGGACTCATCCGTCTCGATATCCGCGGCGGTGACGTCGCCCGCGGTGTTGCGTTCAACGCGAAGAACCTTTGTTGAATCACTATGGTTCTTGACCACCAATGATTTAATATTCAGCACAATGTCCGTGACATCCTGCAGGACGCCCTCAATCGTGGTGAATTCGTGCTGCGCGTTGTGAACTTTGATCTGCGTGACGGCACTACCTTCGAGGCTCGAAAGCAGAATGCGACGCAAGCCGTTACCGATCGTGGTACCGAAGCCACGCTCGAACGGTTCCGCATAGAATTTGCCATAGTTGGCAGTGAGCGACTCAGCGTCGCAAACTACTTGACTAGGAAGCTCAAGTCCACGCCAGCGAATATGCATTTGGAGGGTCTCCGGGGAGTTAGTGGCTAGCAATTGATGGCTAGTCACTGGTGTTTCTATTGAGTGGCTATCGTTTCGAGGAAGGCTCGTCGACTGTTGGAACCGAAACTTATCTTGAGCAGAGCTCAACGATTAGTTGGGTTTCGATGGGGATCGAAACATCCTCAGCAGCAGGCAGGCGACCGATGATGCCCTCGGGGACGCCTTCAGTCGTTACGGATAGGAAGTCAGGAACGTCAACGCCCCCTTCTTCGATATGACCACGAGCCAAATCGAGGCTCTTTGCACGGTTCTTCACGCGGATGATATCGCCCACGCGAACCTGGAAGCTTGCGACGTCGGTGCGGACACCGTTGACCGTAACGTGACCGTGGTTGATCATCTGCCGTGCTTGGCTACGGCTGAGGCCGAAACCGAGACGATGAACGACGTTGTCTAAGCGACGTTCTAGCAAGCTCATCAAGACGTCGCCCGTGTTCCCTTTAGCACGTTCCGCCTGCGTGAAGTACTTGCGGAACTGGCGTTCCAGCACGCCGTAGTAATGCTTCACCTTCTGCTTTTCACGCAGATGGATACCGTAGTCGGTCTGCTTACCACGACGGTAGTTTTGCTGTCCTGGTGGTTGCTCGCGGCGTTCGATCGCGCACTTCGGCGTATCGCAACGCGTGCCCTTGAGAAAGAGCTTCATTCCGTCGCGACGGCAAAGGCGACAAACAGGTCCGGTGTATCTTGCCATAGTTTCAGCTTCTTCGTTTCTTTATGCCAACTTTAATGCTATCCAGATTCCTCGGTCGGCTAGCCTCCCGTCGGAATGACATGTCTTCTCTATACGCTATACGCGTCGCTTTTTGCGGGGGCGGCAGCCGTTGTGGGGAAGCGGCGTGACGTCCTCAATCGACTTGACCTTTAGGCCGGCCGCTTCGAGGGCGGTGATCGCACTTTCGCGACCGCTGCCGGGGCCCTTCACACGGACCTCAACATCCTTGACGCCAAACTTCCGTGCTTTTTCAGCCGCCTGTTGAGCAGCCATCTGACCGGCGAACGGTGTGCTCTTGCGACTTCCCTTAAAGCCACTTGTACCGGCGCTCGCCCAGCAAAGCGTGTCGCCCTTGGTATCGGTGATTGTCACGGTAGTGTTGTTGAACGTAGCAACAATGTGAGCCACGCCCACAGTCACGTTGCGGCGTGCCTTTTTGGCTTTTGATTTGGTTTTCTGCTTGGCCATAAGTTTCTACTACTTTTGATTTCAAAACGCCGAACAAGCTCGGCAACTAGACATTGTTGGCAACCGCTGGCTATTAGCGGAGATCTTTCACGCCCTTCTTACCGGCAACGGTCTTCTTGGGGCCTTTGCGTGTGCGAGCGTTGGTCTTTGTGCGTTGGCCGCGAACGGGCAGGCCGCGACGATGTCGCAAACCTCGATAGCTTGCGATGTCTCGCAGGCGGGAAATGTTTTGGCTGACTTGACGGCGGAGTTGACCCTCGACGGTGTAATCTTTGTCGAGCAGAGCCGCGATGCGAGCGACCTCGTCTTCGTGCAACTCACGGGCACGAGCCTGAGGATTGACCCCTGCTTTGTGGCAGAGCTCACGGGCTGTCTTCTCACCAACACCATAGAGGTAGGTCAGGGACACAACCGTGGGGCGGTCGGCGGGGATATCAACACCAAGCAAACGTGGCATCTGGGGAACTCCAAAAAATCAAAGTCGCAACTTGTACGGTTTATGAACGGCTAAGCCGCAAGCGGTTAGCCTTGTCGTTGTTTGTGACGGGGGTTGCTGCAGACGACCCGAACCACGCCACGGCGGCGGACGACTTTGCACTTGTCGCAAATGCGTTTCACACTGGCACGGACTTTCATGGCGGGGTTTCCTGCTCTAGGTCTTCAAATAAAAACGTCTTCTGACAAAAACCGGGGCCACTACTGTCGGCTCCGGCGAGATTGGTCGAAACGTGCTAATATAGCCGTTTCTGGGAGGAGGCTTCAAGGGCTGGCAAGCGGTTTTTGTCTCGTTCCGCTAAACAGCCAATTCTTCCAATTCTGCGGGCGTGGGGGCTCTGGTAAGCAGTTCGGGGCCGTCTTCGGTAATCGCAATCGTATGCTCAAAGTGGGCACTTGGCTTGCCGTCGGCGGTGACTTGGGTCCAGTAGTCTTTCATCATTTTCACCCGCTTGGTGCCCATGTTGACCATGGGCTCAACGGCAATCACGAGACCTTCCTCGATGAGAAAATCGCCGCTCCCTTTGAGCCCCCGGCCAGCAAAGTTAGGCACTTGCGGGTCTTCGTGCATGTCGCGTCCGATGCCGTGCCCGACAAAGCACTCGACCGTGGAGAACCCGTGGTCGCGGACGTACTTGGCCATCTCGCGAGCAATCGAGCTCCAGCGGTTCTTCACCGCGAGCAGTTCAATTGCCAAATCGAGCGTCCCTTGCGTGACATCGAGTAACTTCTGGACTTCTGGGCTGACTTCACCAATGGCGTGGGTCACGGCCGCGTCGCCGCACCAGCCGTTGAGGCGACAGCCGGTGTCGATGCTGACGATGTCGCCCTCTTCGAGTGGACGATCATCGGGGATGCCGTGGACGACCGCCTCGTTGACGCTCATACAAGTGACGGCTGGAAACGGTGGCTTGGTTTTGACGGAGTTGGGGTAGTTCTTAAACAGCGGCGTCGCACCAAGCTCATCGAAGTGGGCTTCGATCGCCTTGTCGATTTCTTTGGTCGTCGCTCCGGGGCCGATCATCTCCGCAGCGATCTGATGCGCACGCCAAACTGCCAGGCCAGCGCGCCGCATTTTTTTGAGTTCGCGTTTGGATTTCAGTTCGGCCATCGGAGGCAGTTCAGATTCGCTTGTTGTTCAGGCCAGATCGATAGACTGCTGGCAAAAGGTGCAGGGTGTCGCGAGCAACTGCGAAACGAACCCTACAAAGTATTTCTCTACTCCGTTGCTCCATGACTTTCCTGTCCCACGGCAGCCACGATGCGGCCGAACACCTCATCCGGTGTGCCGTGGCCATCGATCACGTGCAGCACATCACGCTGCTGGTAATATTCCAACAGCGGACGGGTTAAGTCGTTGTATTGCTGCAATCGCTTTTTGATAATCTCCAGGTTGTCATCCTCGCGGCCTCGATCTGATAGCCTCGCAAGGAGAATCAACTCTTCGACTCGAATCTCGACAGCCAGATCCAACGGCATGCCATGCTCTTCGAGCATTTCATCAAGCGTCTCCGCTTGAAACTCCGTCCGTGGGAATCCATCCAGGATGTATCCGCCTTGGCAGTCGGGTTCCTCGACGCGGGCGACGAGAATCTCGCGAACGAGATCATCGGGCACCAATCGCCCCGTCTGCATGAACTCTTCGGCCTGCTTGCCGATGGGCGTTCCTTGACGACATGCTTCGCGGAGCAGGTCGCCGGTAGAAAGGTGTGGAACTTTCAGCTTCTCGGCAAGCCGAACTGACTGCGTCCCCTTCCCGGCACCGGGCGGCCCTATGAAAACAATCCGCATAACTCTCGCGTCGCTGTGCCCATTGCTACTGACTTCCCTGAGCAGGTCAGCTGAATACAGCAACCAACCCAGTACGCCTCGGCTTTAGGATTCCAGCAGTCCTTTGTAATTCCGCATCACGAGGTGACTGTCGATCTTCTGCACGAGGTCGAACGCAACACTAACGGCAATCAGCAATCCTGTTCCACCGAAGAAGCTCGATACCAAGTAGGAAACACCAACCGAGGCAGAAATCAAAGTAGGAATAATTGCTACCAAAGCCAGGAAGCCTGCACCCACGTAGGTAATGCGGAACATGACTTTTTCCAAATAGTCCGAGGTACGCTTCCCGGGACGATAGCCTGGAATGAACGAGCCGTAATTCTTCAAGTTGTCCGAGACGTCTTTTGGATTGAAGGTGATCGCTGTCCAAAAGAAGCAGAAGAAGTAAATCAAGGCGATGTATGCGATGACATACAGATAGGAGTTCGCCTGGAAGCTATCGGCAAGTGACCGCATGATCGCGCCAAACGTGCTGTCTGGGTCTTCGCTAAGCTTGGCGAGCTGCCCGAAAAGCAACGCGGGAATCATCATCAAACTGCTGGCGAAGATAATTGGCATCACGCCAGCTTGGTTCACCTTGAGAGGCAAGTATTGGCGTGCCCCGCCGAAGACTTTACGACCCCGGACGTGCTTAGCGCTCTGCATGGGAATGCGGCGTTGGCCAAGGGTGATGTAGACCACGCCAACCACCACGGCCAGGAACATCGCTGCCAACAGGAGCAATTGCTCAATGCCGTATTCGCCTTTGCCGCCTTCAAGAGAAATCGAAGCGTTGCCCAAAAGCTCAGCGGCTGCCGCCGGCATGGAAGCGAGAATACCCGCCATAATCAAAAGGCTGATACCGTTGCCGATGCCGAACTCGTCGATCTGCTCGCCGATCCACATCAGGAACACGGTTCCCGCTGTCATCGTTAGGACGCTGATCATGATCCAACTGAACGGCAGCGAACCGTCAACGAGATAAGTCTCTTTGACTAATCCCTGGGGAATCACAAAAGCCGTCACGTAGAGATAGCTTTGGATCAAGCAAATCGCCACCGTCGCGTAGCGCGTGTACTCGTTGATTTTCTTACGGCCCGCTTCACCCTCTTTCTGGAGGGCTTCCAGAGGAGGATAAACGCTGCCGAGTAGCTGAAAGATAATCGACGCCGAAATATACGGCATGATTCCCAGACCGAAGATTGTGACTTGGGTCAATTGGCTAGCACTGAGCATCGCCACCTGTTGGAGACCCTTGGCGAAGTCGCTTCCACTTTTACCGAAGGCTTCGATCGCGTTAGGGTCGACAATTGGCAGCGGGACCTGAAAGCCAAGTCGGTAAACGGCCAACAGACCTAAGGTAAGAAGGATCTTCTTGCGAAGTTCCGTAATCTGCCAAACGACGCGGAGCTTTTCCCACATACAACAATCCTGCTTGGTTGAATCCTACCTAGTTTGTGAAATCAGCTCAGGTGATGAATCGTAGGTCGCAAGATGAAAGGTGGGTTAGGCCTTGGCAGCCTTCTTCTCCCGCTTCTTTTCTTCCACGGGAATCTTGGCAGCCAGGACGACCATTTCCGCACCAGCTTTTTCGATCTTCTCTGCCGCACTCTTGCTGAAACGGTGTGCTTGGATGGAAACCTTCTTGGTCAGCTCGCCATCGCCCAGCACTTTGAGAATGTCGAAACGCCCGCGAGCCAAGTTCTTCGCCGCCAGAGCCCTCAGGGAGACTTCCTCGCCTGCCTCGAAATTGTCGTTGATCTGGCCAACATTGACCACAGCAACTTTCAAAGCCCAGCGATTGTTGAAACCACGCTTGGGGACGCGGCGTACCAGTGGCATTGCACCACCTTGGAACGTTGGCTTGCGAGAGTGACCCGAGCGCGAGCCCTGCCCCTTATGACCGCGACCGGAGGTCTTGCCATGGCCGGAGCCGGAGCCTCGACCGATACGTTTTTTCTTTTTATGACCGCGTATGCCGCGGTGGACGTCGCTTAAATTCATGAGAGGTTTACTCCACGGAGGCGCTCGACCTCGATTTTTGGCCGTAGTTGCTTGAGCCCCGCGATGGTCGCTTTCACTAGCGAAACGGGATTATTCGATCCGAAGCTCTTCGTGAGAATGTCGTGAATACCAGCCGCCTCGCACACCGCACGTACGGCTGCGCCGGCGATGACACCGGTACCGGGACCCGCGGGAACCAGCACCACACGAGCGGCACCGAATTCGCCAACCACTTGGTGAGGAATGGTGGACTCATCCATGGGGATTTCCACCTGGCTACGCATTCCTTCTTTGACGGCTTTCTCGACACTGGGCGGCACTTCGTTGGCCTTGCCATAACCCCAGCCGACTTTGCCCTTGCCGTTACCGACCACGACCATGGCGGCAAAGCTAAAGCGACGACCGCCTTTGACAACGGCAGCACAACGCTTGATCTTGACGACCTTCTCTAAGAGTTCGCCGCGTTGCTTCTCTTCGTCGGACTTCTGCGGGCGACGACGGCGCTTGCCGCCTTTACCGTCGGACTTGCCGTCTTTTTTCGAATTGCTGGGGGGGGCACCAGTGGACACGGTTACTCCAGTGAGTTTGCTAATGCTTGTTCTGTGTTTTCTAGAAATCGAGGCCTGCTTCACGGGCAGCTTCGGCAAGGGCGGCGACTCGACCGTGGAACTTTGCAGCTCCGCGATCAAAGCGAACTTGCTTCACACCTGCGTCGGCCGCACGTTGGGCGATGATCTTGCCAACTTCCGAAGCGGCAGCAACATTACCGCCGTACTTGATACTGGAAAGACCTTTGTCGGTAGTCGAAGCAGAAACAAGCGTCTTGCCTTGCTCGTCATCGATAATCTGTGCTGTGATGTTCTTATGGCTGCGTGTCACACAAAGGCGCGGACGCTCAGCATCGCCGCGTAGTCGCTTGCGGACGCGGTACGTGCGACGTTGACGTTGTTTGCCGATGGCTTTGGCGTGTTTCATGGCTTTTCTCTCATAACGACATCCGGTTGATGTCGGCAATTTTTGTTCTACTCAACAACTACTTGGCAGTCTTACCGGCCTTGCGACGGACTTGCTCGCCTTCGTAGCGGACGCCCTTCCCTTTGTAAGGCTCTGGCTTGCGGACGGCACGGACTTCAGCGGCAAACTGTCCGACCTTTTGCTTGTCGGTACCTTTGACAACAACGTGTGTTTGATCAGGGCAGCTGACATCCAATTCTTTAGGAATCTTCTTGTGGATCTCGTTGGCGAAGCCGACACGCAGTTGAAGTGTGTCACCTTGAATTGCGGCCAGGTAACCTACGCCGTGGATTTCGAGACGCTTCTCGTAACCGTTGGTGACTCCTTCGACCATGTTGGCAATCAAAGCGCGAGTCAAACCGTGCAAAGCACGGCCTTCGCGATCGTCCTTCTTGCGAGTGACGACGACCTCCTTCGCCTCATCATCGACTTTCACTTCGATTTCAGGACGGTGCGTAAAGGAAAGCTTCCCGAGCTTGCCTTCAACATTCACATCGTTGCCTGCGACGTTAACTTTAACTCCGTCGGCGATCGCAACAGGTTTTTTTCCAATACGGGACATTGCTTAGGGCCCTTGGCTACTGGCTGTTAGCTCTTGGCTGATTTGTTGTTTCTGTTTCTCTAACTGAAAGCCAATAGCCGATAGCTATCAGCCAACAGCCGCTTACCATAATTCGCACAAAACTTCGCCACCGAGCTTCTTCTGACGTGCTTCGCGGTCGCTGATCACACCTCGGCTGGAACTGATAATCGAAATGCCCAACCCGTTGAGGATCGGACGCAATTCGGTCGCTCGGCTATATACACGGCAACCTGGCTTGCTAACTCGTTTAATGTGACGAATGACCCGCTCGCCATTGGGACCGTACTTCAGGTCAATGCGTAAGTGTTTGACAGGCTTGCCTTCGACGGCTTCTTCGGTCCAGTCCCAAATGTAACCTTCGCGCTTGAGCACCTCAGCCACGCCGCGCTTGACCTTGGACAGCGGAATCGCTACCTCGGGTTTTTCTACGCTAACGGCATTCCGGATGCGGGTGAGCATATCGGCGATCGGGTCGGTCATCATTGCGGGTTCATTCCCCTCGCGGGGACGCTTGCGTTGTTGCTAATACGGCAGTCGTGGGTGACGCCGGTTAACGAATCTCTATTAGGATAAATAACTTGTCGGAACTACCAGCTTGCCTTCTTCACACCAGGGATCAGGCCCTTGTCGGCAAGGTTGCGGAAGCAGATTCGGCAAATGCCAAACTTGCGATAAACGGCACGAGGGCGTCCGCAGAGCTTGCAACGCGACTCGCGTCGCGAGGAATACTTGGGCGTTCGGTTCGCCTTCGCGATTTTTGACTTGCTTGCCACGTTGGGCTCCTCAAACTTTCTAAATCGTTAGGTTGCTGACTCGGGAGTCTTGAACGGCATTCCAAAGCCGCGGAGCAGTTCACGAGACTCGTCATCCGATCCGCCGGTGCAGCAGATGGCGATGTTCATGCCCTGCGGGCGGGTGTACTTGTCTGGGTTCAACTCAGGGAAAACCAATTGTTCAGTCAAACCAAGGCTGTAGTTTCCGTTGCCATCAAAGGCTGTGGGCTTCAAGCCGCGGAAGTCGCGGACACGAGGCAGCACCAGCGAGATCAAGCGATCCAGGAATTCGTACATCCGTGGGCCGCGGAGCGTGACCTTGCAGCCGATGGCTTGACCTTCGCGTAGCTTAAAGCCGGCGACACTCTTGCGTGCCTTGCAAACCATCGGCTTTTGGCCGGTGATTTCTGCCATTGCTGAGACTGCCTCTTCGATGTGCTTCTTGTCGCTGATCGCCGAGCCGACGCCCATGCTGACCACGATCTTTTCGATCTTGGGCAGATTCAAGCGATTGTCCCGACCAAGCTTCTCCTTGAGAGCCGGCAGCACTTGGTTTTCAAATTGTTCTTGAAGTCGTGGAGTCATTGTTTTGGGCTCGTGGCTGTCGATTGTCGGCTGACGGCCCTGGCTAATAGCCGAAAGCCGATAGCTAATAGCCTTTTACTTCTTTGCGTATTTTTCTTTCGCGGGGGCAATCTCACCGGCGCTGGCGTCGCAGCTTTTGCAGAAACGCTCTTTTGCACCGTCGTCTAGGTAGCGGGCACCCAATCGTGTCTTCTTGCCGCAGCTCTCGCAGATGTAGGCGAGGTTCGACAGCTGGATGGGCATTTCCTTACTCAGACGACCACCTTGGGGATGCTTCTGGCTACGTCGGACGTGCTTGTAAACACGATTCACGTTCTCAACCAACGCTTTTCCCGTGGCGCGATCAACCTGGATCACACGGCTTTGCGTGCCGCGATCAGCACCGGTCGTCACTTCGACGGTATCGCCTGTTCTAATGAGCATGGTTACAGGGCCTCACTACTTATACGACTTCGCGTTATACAACTTCACTGGCAAGACTGACGATCTTCATGAATCGACGCTCGCGTAATTCACGGGCAACAGCACCAAAGATGCGTGTTCCCCGCGGGTTATTATCTTTGTCAATCAGCACAATCGCGTTGCTATCGAAGCGAACGTAGCTGCCGTCGGGACGACGCGTGGGTGCTTTGGTTCGCACGATCACGCCGCGGATGACGGATTTCTTTTTCACTTCGCTGCCTGGGATGACGCTTTTCACGCTGCAGACGATCACATCGCCAATCTGTGCGAAACGGCGTCGGCTACCACCAAGCACCTTGATGCACATCACTTCTTTCGCACCGGTGTTGTCCGCGACAGCTAGGCGGGATTGCATTTGGATCATGGGTAAACTCGAAAACTTCTTTTATGGCTAAACCGGCAAGCGTTGCGGTTAATCTTCTGTTGTTTCTTGGGAGTCAGCTTCAGCCGACTCAGGAGCTTGGGCCTCTTCTTGCTTCACTTCCTGTGGCTTGGGGTCTTTGGCGCGGGCCTCTTCAATTTCTTTCTGGCGAGCCTCTTCAAGCTTCGCTGCGGCACGCATCGCAGTGATGTCGACCAATTGACTCTTCTCTACCACCCGAAGCAAATCCCAACGCTTCGTCTTACTCTTGGGTGGGCACTCGATGATCTCGACGGTATCGCCGATGCCCGACTCGTTATTCTCGTCATGCACGTGGCAGATCGTTTTACTGCGGACAAACTTGCCGTACTTGGGATGACGCTTGAGACGCTTGATTTCCACGCGACGTGTCTTGTCGCACTTATCGCTCATCACGACGCCGGTTAGTTGTTTCTTTGGCATGCTGAGTTTCTGGGATAGGGGCTCTTGCTACTGAATGAGCTGCTCGCGTTACTTTGCGGCGGCCGCTTTTTGTCTTTCGGTTTGGATCGTTTTCACGCGAGCAATCAACCGACGCTGACGACGCAACTCGCTTGGGGCGTCGAGCTTTTCCGTCTGGGACTGCACACGGAGGCGAAATAAGTTTTCGGCCGCATCCTTGAGCGTCAACTCAAGTTGCTCGTCACTCATGTCGCGTAATTCGCTGTTGTTGGCCATTGTGCTTCGCTGTTTCGTTCTAGGTACGTTTCACCATGCGGACGCGAACGGGCATCTTATGAGCCAAGCGGGCAAAGCAAATTTTAGCCGCCTGCTCAGTCACGCCGCTCACCTCGTACAAAATCGTGCCTGGCTTGACCGTTGCGGCCCAGTAGTCAGGCTCTCCCTTACCCTTACCCATACGGGTTTCAAGCGGAATGGACGTAATCGACTTGTGGGGAAAGATGCGAATGTACAACTTTCCTTCACCACGGACGTATTGCTGGGCAGCGATACGACCCGCCTCGATCGTCGCGGCGCTGATCCATCCGCCCTCCATCGACTGGAGACCGTACTCGCCGAAGACGACCGTGTTGCCACGGGTCGCGTTACCTCTTATACGACCTCTTTGGCTTTTTCTGTGTTTGACCCTCTTCGGCATCAGCGCCATCGGCTTGGTCCTCGAACATACCCTGGTTAATCCAAACTTGAATGCCAATGTGGCCTTGGGCCGTCTTGGCTTCGACAATGCCGTAATCGATCTTCGCCCGCAAAGTGCTGAGCGGAATCGATCCGGAAATCTGCTTCTCACGACGGGCCATCTCGGCACCGCCCAGTCGACCCGCGAGCTGAATCTTGATGCCCTTGGCACCTGCTTCCATGGTTTGTTCCATGGCTCGCTTCATCGTGCGGCGGAAACCGGCACGCTTGACGAGTTGTTCAGCGATGTCTTCTGCCACCAACTGAGCTTGCAGCTCAGGGCGGTTAATCTCTTCGATCTTGATGTTGATGCGCCTGCCCACCAGGGCCTGCAACTCATCTTGCAACTGCTCAACCTCGGTACCTTTGCGCCCGATGATCACACCAGGACGGGCAGCATGGAGGATGACTTTCACTTCATCACGTGTCCTCTCGATTTCCACTTTGGGGATGCCGGCGAACTTGTACTTCGAATGGACGTAATCGCGAATCTTCTTGTCCTCGACAAGCAGATCGGCAAAGTCCTTCTTCGAGGCGTACCAGCGGCTCTTCCAGTCGAGCATAACGCCCGTGCGAAAACCAATTGGATTGACTTTTTGACCCATAAGTTTGGGGCTTTCGGCTGCTGGCCTTTGGCTATTGATTGAAGGAACTCCGCCAATAGCTAATAGCCAAGAGCTAATAGCCTTTCCTATTCAATGGCAATATGGATGTGTGAAAAACGTTTCTTGATGATGTGAGCCATGCCACGGGCACGGGGGCGAACTCGCTTGAACATGGGGCCACCATCGACGCGGGCTTCGATCACTCGCAGGCCACCAATGTTGGTAGCACGTTGATCTTCGGCGTTGCCCAACGCGCTTTTGAGCACCTTCTCCAACATCCGAGCGCCACGCTGTGGCTGGAACTTCAAGATCGCCAGTGCGTCATCGACTCGCTGACCACGAATCAGCTTCGCCAAGGGGCGAACCTTCGTCGCGCTGATTCGTGCGTGTTTATGGTGTGCTGTGTATGCCATAGTTAAAGCCTTCGTTTGGCGAACCATTGCTGCGGCTAAGCCGCGGGCGGTTATTTTTTGCCTTTGCCGCCGTGACCACGGAAGTTGCGAGTTGGCGAGAACTCGCCCAACTTGTGGCCGACCATATCTTCGGTGACCTGAACCTTCAGGTGCTGCTTGCCGTTGTGGACCATGAAGGTGTGGCCAACAAACTCAGGGACGATCGTGCAGGCACGTGCCCAAGTGGTGATTGGCTCTTTCATCCCCGCCTCGTTTTGCTTCTCTACCTTGAGATAGAGCTTCAAATCGACGTAAGGTCCTTTTTTAAGCGAACGGCCCATAGTTAGTTTTCAGTGTGCAGTTTTCAGTTTTCAGTTACGGACGCAACTACTTGATCAATTTCTGTGTGCCGTAGCGTTTGCTGCGGCGACGGCGGATGATGGCCTTGTTTGATGCCTTGCGACGCTGGCGTGTCGAACCACCCTTAGCGCTCTTGCCCTCGGGACTCACGGGGTGACGGCCACCCTTGGTGCGACCTTCGCCGCCACCGTGCGGGTGGTCGATTGGGTTCATCGCGGTTCCGCGAACATGCGGGCGACGCCCCATCCATCGCTTACGGCCTGCTTTGCCGAGAACGATCATCGAGTGATCACCGTTGCCGGTCGCCCCAATCGTTGCGCGGCAAGCAGAAGGGACACGGCGAATTTCACCGCTGGGCAAAGAAATCTGTGCCCACTCAGCTTCGCGAGCCATCAGCGTGGCGCTGGTCCCCGCACCACGGCAGAGGACGCCACCGTTTCCGGCACGCAGTTCAACATTGTGGATTTCAGTCGCTAGCGGGATCTTCGCTAGTGGCAAGCAGTTGCCCAACTTCGCGGGAGCTTCGGGACCGCTCATCACCTGATCGCCTGCCTTCAATCCGGCAGGAGCCAGAATGTAACGCTTCTCGCCATCGGCATAGTGGAGCAAAGCGATGCGAGCAGAACGATTGGGGTCGTACTGAATCGAATCGACCTTCGCGGGGATTCCGTCTTTATTGCGGCGGAAATCGACCACGCGATAACGCTGCTTGTGTCCACCACCACGGTGGCGGGCAGTGATTTTGCCTTGATTGTTGCGGCCGCCGGTCTTGGTTTTCGAGCGGAGCAAGCTTTTCTCTGGCTTGGCTCCTGGAGTCAAGTCAGCGAAGTCGCTCACCGAGGCGCCGCGACGGCCCGGAGTGGTCGGTTTGTATTTTCGAATACCCATAGTCGGTGGCTTTCAGCTATCGGCTGTCGGCGATCAGTTTCTGTGGTGGCCTAGAAGAAGTTGATGCGATGCTCGGCATCGAGCGTGACGATCGCTTTCTTCCAATCAGCAGTCTTGCCCATGCGGGCTCTTGTGCGGCGATACTTGCCCTTGCGATTCTGCGTGTGAACCTTCAGGACCTTCACCTCGAACAACTCTTCAACGGCTTTGCGGACGTCGGTCTTCGTCGCCAAACGATTGACCTCGAAGGCGTAGGCATTATTGCGAGTCGATTTATGCATCCCCTTCTCCGTGACCAATGGCTTGATGATCACCTGATGGGGCTTTAGCTCGAGGCTCGTCTTTTGGGGGATATGTCTTGGCATGGCTGTTGATCCATTTCACGGCTAAGCGACAAGTCGCTTGCCGAGGGGCTTACTCGGCGGCTCCATTGCTTTCCGGGGACTTTGCCACTCTCGCCTTTAACGCGTCCATGGCCTCGGGAGTGAATAGCAAACGATCAGCGGAAAGCACATTAAGGGCGTTCAGCTCACCGGCAGGTGAAACCGAAACCTTCGCAATATTGCGAGCGCTCTTATAAACATTTGGACTGTAGGCTGGCGTCGTGACCAACAGCGAACCTTTGTCGCAGTCAAGCGTCTTGATGATGCCGGCCATGTCCTTGGTTTTGGGCTGCTCGAACTCAAGCTTATCAATCAGCGTGACTTCTTCATCCTGCAACTTCGCAGCGACCGCCATCCGCATTGCCAACTGCAGTGCTTTGCGAGGCAGCGAGTACGAGTAGTCGCGATTACGGATATTGTGGATGTGACCACCGCCCCGACGAATACCCGAACGACGCGAACCAGCACGAGCATTACCGGTGCCCTTCTGGCGGTACATCTTCTTCTTCGCGCCAGCCACTTTGCCGCGACTCTTGGTCTGATGCGAACCCTGGCGAGCGTTCGCCTGGTACATCACCACTGCGTCGTGCAGCAACTGCTTGTTGATGTGCGGAGCGAAATCGGCAGGCTCGACATTATAGGTGCCGACCTTTTTGCCCTTCGCATCGTGTACTGTAAGTTTCGACATAATTCGCTCGAACTGCACCCCTGAGACAAGCCTCTGCTCGCCAGAAGCCTTATCTCAATTTGTTAGTTTCCTGAACCACTACGTAGCCGCCGTTAGGCCCTGGAATACCACCCTGAATCACAAGCAGGTTTTGCTCTGCATCAATGCTGACCACCTTCTGATTCCGCAAGGTGCAGCGGGCATTGCCATATTGGCCTGGCATCCGCACACCTTTGAAAAGGCGGCTCGGATAAGCACTACAGCCAGTACCACCCATGTGACGGTGGCATTTCTTGACACCGTGTGAAGCACGCTGGCCGGCAAAGTTGTGCCGCTTCATCGCCCCCGAGAAGCCGCGACCCTTGCTGATGCCGACGACATCAACTCGCTCGACCCCCTCGAAAGCACCAACCTTGACCTCGCCACCAACCTCAAGCTCACCCGCTCCCCCGCGAATTTCGCGGACGAAACGCTTGGGCTCGCAATCAGCCTTAGCGACTGGTTCAATTCCGCCGGCAGCACGGCGCTTCGAACGCTTGCTGTCGAGCTTGGCGACCTGACCACGCTCGCTGCGAGAAGCCAACCGACGGGGCTTATCAAGATAGCCAAGCTGGACCGCTTCATAGCCGTCACGTTCAGGAGTGCGGACCCGCAAGACACTACATGGGCCAGCTTCGACGACCGTCACGGGAACGACTTTCCCTGACTCGTCATACACCTGCGTCATGCCGACCTTACGGCCCAAGATACCAATAGCCATCGTTGAGTTTTCCTGTGGTCGGCACGCCCAGCGGGAGAAATCACCTGTCGCGTATCCCCCGAAGAGGAAGGCAGTCGGCAAAACTTACCCGCGGAACTTCCGCAGCATAGGTTCAAACCTGATATAAAAGTGAAAGACGTCTACCTAGAGACGCAAAGGTTCTTAGGTGGTAGTCGCCTTGATTTTGATGTCAACGCCCGCCGGCAAGCTCAGCTTATTCAGAGCCTCGATTGTCTTGGCCGTGGCCTGGACAATATCGATCAGCCTTTTGTGCGTGCGGATTTCAAATTGCTGCCTGGCTTTCTTGTCGACATGCGGACCCGAGAGGACCGTATATCGCTCAATCCGCGTCGGCAGCGGAATGGGGCCATGAACTTCTGAGTTGGTTCGCTTGGCGGTGTCCACGATCTCGGCACAGCTCAAATCGAGCACCGAATGATCGTAAGCTTCCATACGGATACGAATGACGTCTTGAGCCATAGTTCGCTTTTCCCAGATGCTCCGGACTGCCAAGGCAGCCACGGCCAGGAACCAATTCTTGAAGTTTCAAAGAGCCTGAATACAGTGAACCCCACGAAATAATGGGGAATCGAGGATTCTAAGCCGATTGCGAAATTCGGTCAACTGCTCACTCGTGAGTTTTTTGAAAAACTCGAAGCATGACCCGTGAGCCAAACATGCACGATCTATGAGCCGAGAAGCGTCAGCTCTCGGGTCGAAGCGGAGATGAAGATGGAACGATCATGAGAGCGCAACCCGACGGCTTACGCCTGTCGGCTCTTGAGCTGGTTGCTCTTGCTTCGATTCACTTCGAATATTCTTGACATACAAAATAGCTGTGAGTATACATGCGTTCACATTTGCTCTTTGCTCATCCTCACTGGAAACGCTTCTGATGAACCTGCACTGGCTCCTCACTTGGACCACTCACGGGACTTGGCTTCCTGGTGACCAGCGTGGTTTCGTGGGGAATGCCGTCGATGGCCACGGAGTGCGGCGCTCGAACAACCACTACGGAGTTCCCTGCGACCGCGACTTGCCCAAGCTTCATCGCGCGATTCAATCGAGTTTGAAGGAGAAGCCCGTGTGGCTGAAACGCGAGCAAGCCACCCGGCTACTCCAGCAATTTCAAGAGACGGCTACCTATCGAGGGTGGCAGCTCGCTGCGGTGGCTGTCATGGCTAATCACGTGCATTTGATTGTAGGCGTTGCCGAAGCGATCGACCCGGAAAAACTGCTTGGGGACTTCAAAGCTTATGGGAGCCGAATATTGAACCGCTCTTGGGGGAAACGCGACTGGTGGACGCGGTCGGGCTCGAAGCGGAGAAAAAGCGACGCACGCGCTGTGGCAACAGCAGTGCGCTATGTTGCGCGTCAAGAGCGACCACTGGCCTTGTGGATCGCACCCGAGTGGCGAGAGGAGTTGGGGCTTTGACCAAGATAACTACTCCTGAGCCGAGGTGCGTAAGCTCTCGGGTCGAAGCGTCGAGAAGATTAAGCGAGTGTGAGAGTGCAACCCGACGGCTGACGCCTGTCGGCTCTTGAAGGCTTTCAGTCGCTCAGGGCTTCTTGGGCGGTGATGATCGCGTTGGCGATATCGACCAGTTTCCGCCGTTTTTCGCTTGCTAGCTTCTGCAGGCGGCGGAAGGCATCCCCCTCGTCGAGTTGGCTTTGGCTCATAAGGATGCCTTTGGCTCGCTCGATAATTTTACGGTCCGCAAGGGCTTGCCGTAGGTCCTGAACTTCTTCATGGAGAGCTTCGAATTGCTCAAATCGCCTTAATACCAAGTAGATGGTCGGCTGGATATGCTCACTCTCGATCGGCTCAAGGAGATAAGCCATAACGTGATCTTGCAGAGCCCGTTCGACATCGTGGAGCGAATCGTTATCAGTAACCACGATGGCGGGGATTGGGTCTTCCTTGCTAACCTCGATTAGCACGCTTACGGCGTCGCCGTCGGGCATGTCCACGCCGCTGATGATTAGCTCAGGTCGCTCGCGTTGGCACTGCTCAGTGATCCCACCGCAGGTCTCAACGGTTGCTTGGATCTCGTAGTCGAGACTCTTGATCGCATCAACAAGCGTCTTTCGAACAAGCGCATCGTGATGCGCGATCAGAATCTTAATTGCTTCGGCCATAGCTTCGCATGCAACGACACCCGCAGCGCGTCGTCATTACCTTCTTAGATATAGAGCGAGAGGGAAAGTATCGACTAGCCGAGTGCCGAATTGTCCCGCCGAGAGTGCCTAACCTTTGCAAGCCCTATGTAGCTAAATGCCGGCTTGGAGACACTAGTTTGGCGATCTTGGGGCATCCCGTACAGTGGATTTCTACCTGAAATCGAAATTTTGCTTGACAGCTCATCGCCGAACGTTACTATTGTCCACGTTGCGACCGCGATTTGGTCGGAACACTATTATTGTCGGTCTACGAAAGCCCGGCTGCGAAGCTGGTTTCCCCCTGGGAGCCTCTCCGCAGGCCGGGTTTTTTTTGCGCCTTGGCCAGAGGGAGACTGAGCGTGAAAAGAGCCGGGCCGACTAACTCATTTCAACGCACCCATTTGGCCTTCGGGCCAGATGTGGCTGAACCGCGGGCCGGGTGAGTGCCGAGACGCACTCGGTTTCGCGGGGAGGCCACTTTAGACAGGAGTGTGCTGGACGAGTTTCGTGTTGTTTCCGCCTGACCCAACACGCTCGCCAGCACGCTTCTTTTTTGTTTCTTTCAATTGCAGGCCTGAGCCAGCCTACTCATGAGCGACTCACGGGAGCAAACCCAGGACACAAATAGTGTACCCCGAAGTACACGAGACAAGTTCGAAGCTCTACTGGCGCGGGGCGTCGGCGAGGAAGAGGCGATGCGTTTATCAGGGTACAACGATTATTCAAAAGGTGCTTTGCCGAAGGCTCCTTTACCGCTTTGGACGCGTGAGGAATTGCTTGAATTGGCACGGCGCAGCGGCATCCGAAACCCAAAAACGCTGAGCCGCGATGAGCTCATCGAATTGCTAGGCAAACAAGTTAGTTCCTCAAATCCGAAAGGAGACTCAGAATGAACTGGGATCAAATCGAAGGGAAATGGACCGAGGTGAAAGGGCAAGCTCAAGAAAAGTGGGGTGAGCTGACCGACGATGAGCTCGACCAAATCGCCGGCAAGAAGGACCAACTCGTCGGCAAGCTGCAACAGAAGATGGGGCTGGCCAAAGAAGAGGCTGAAAAGCAAGCCGACGAGTTTGCTGCATCGTGCAACTGCTAAAGGCAGTATTGTGCTGGCTCTTGGGTGGCTGCTGCCCTCGCTACTCAAGAGCCGGCATTCTCAGTTTGCGACTCGAACGCCGCGTGTGACTTCAGCGTCTCCACGAGGATTTGCTGAATCGATTGGCGATCCTTTGAACTGAGGTGCGCGAAGGCTTCCGACTGATCTTCGCCACTGAGGATCTCGTGAAGTCGCTGATCGACGATGGTTCGGATTGATTCCGGCAGTGCCGCGAACGAGTCGGAATAGATCAGATAGCTGCACGGATACTTGAAAAGACGCGTCTTTAAGTCGAACTCTCGTAGCGTACGGCCCTGAGCGTCCCGCGGGCCGAGCTTCTCGAACTGCTCGGCAAAATCGCTCGTCCCCGCCACGGGCGACTCGAGCTGGTATTCGCTGGAGAACAGCAGACACTCGACGAGCTCTTCCGCTGCTTTGCGAAGCCTTCTCTGTGAAACGTCATGCACATGATCCGCTGGCTTCTCCAGGATTTTATTCCAAATGGCATCATAGTGAGCCGCCTGCCGTGCTTCGTAAGAGGCCCGCGTGATCGCGTTGTGCATCTGCGACTGATGTTCAAGGACCATCAGGGCCACGACATCGCTGTGCGGCGTGAGATAGGCCCGTGTGCTCACTCGCTTTTTCAGCGAGAGGAGATTCGAATTCTTCTGAGTGTCGATTTCGCCCTCTTCATCAAGCAGCGTTGCGTTGCCGCGGTGCCTCATCTGACCGTGCTCGCCAGTGACGTACCAGCCGCCGAAACGCTTCTCCAGCGGCGTCGTCGCATCCGTGGTATCCGAACCAAGAGACAACAAAGGATGGCCCCGGCGATCGGGAAAAACGCTGCGAACCAGATAGCCCGGGACATCCCGCGTGCGGTCGCCATGATGGCAAGCGAGGCACGCCCCCGTGTCGCGGATGAATTTGGGGCGTTCGGTTTCTCGCTGCTCGAGCGAGTAAAAGATTGCCCCCTGCACCGGATCAACGGCTGAAACTTCCAGGATATCGCCCCGCTGCACGTAGCCCACGTAAGCGTCGTCGTTGTAATAGAGCGCTCGGGGTGTCTGCGGCGAGATCTCATGCACCTGCAGGCTGGTCTTGGAGAACACCAATAGCTGCGAGTGCTGAGAAATGCCTAGTTCTTCGAGTACTGAAGGTAACCAGCCCCGCCGCTTATCCCATTGGAGCTTCACCTCACCAGCGTCGAGTCTCGCTTGCAACTGAGCGACCGAATCGTTGACTTTCGCAGTGCTGTAGTGGATGGGTGCTTGGTCAATATCGTCATTGGCACCAACGACCGGACACCGCGCACAACAGAGCAGCAGAAAAACGCACAACAGAGACTTGAAGCCGTTAGGCATTTCTAGGTCGTCGAGTTGAGATAGTGACGGTTGATCAAATCATTTTGAAGCCAAAGCAGCTTGCTTACCGCCCGTAAGGTCTTCACTTCGGTATCGCGGTCAAGATTCAAGCCAAGGATGGTGGCATTCAAGGCGTCGGCAACGAACCCCATCAGTGCGTTCATCTGCACCAATGGGACGTTGATCTTCGTGCTTCCCTGCCCTGGCGTGTGCATGGCGCCAACCCGGTCGAGGTACTCAACCATACTCCCGTCGTAAGGCTTCGTGACCAAGTTGACCAAATAACGACCGAGGTGTTGCTTGCGGAACTCGATCGTCGCGGCATCCATCGCCAAATTCTCAACAGAGCTGGCTGTCTCTCCTTCGAATCCATGTTGCCTCGGGACGAAATGCCGCCAGGTGGCATCCTGCTGAAACAGCTTATCGTAAACTGCGTCGACGAGCCCAGGCACCAATGGAGCCAGCGCCTGGGCTGCCCCGTGCAAGGCAGAGATGTCGTCTTCACCAAAGCCGATGAAGCCGGCTAGATACTCAAAACGGTACCCAAGGTCCAATTCGAGTCTGGGCTCGTCAATCTTTTGCATGGAAATCATCCGAGAAATCAAGGGATTTGCGAGGGACTGGCTCGCCAGAACGTGCCTTGCGAACTAAATTGGATGAGATCATCCAATTAACCCCAAATCTAGTCTCGGCTGAATTGGATGTCAACATCCAATTCAGTCTGCTCTTCGACGAGTCTGAACATGCTTTCCCAATCGGTCGAGTATGCCCTCCGGGCAATGGTCCATCTGGCAGCGGAAACTCCTGCCAGTTGCACGACCGCGGAGCTGGCAAAAGTCACTCAAGTGCCTGCTGCCTACCTAGCGAAGATCATCCAGGGGCTTTCGAAAGCTGGCTTGGTGAAGTCACAACGCGGGGCAGGCGGTGGTGTCGCGTTGATCGGATCACCAGAAACAGTCACCATCCTCGACGTGGTCAACGCGGTCGATCCTCTGCAGCGCATTCACACCTGCCCGCTCGACTTGAAAACCCACGGCACGCGACTCTGCCCATTACACCGACGGCTCGACAATGCCATGGCTGAGGTCGAACGTGCCTTCGCCAATACATCGCTCGCCGAGGTACTGGCGGACCCAAGTCAATCGAAGCCGTTGTGCGACGGAGAAGAGCAAGTCATTGGGTTGACGGATACTCCCCTGCGTTGATCCGACAGATGTCAGTCGCCTCGCGGCTTAGGAGATCGCCTCTTCTTTCTGAATCGGCAATGGCTCTTTGAAGGTCAACGTGCGATAGGGGAACGGAATCTCAACGCCGGCATCATCAAGGGCACGCTTTACGGCGGCGACAACTTCGTCGCGGCTTTTGCGTTCTGCTACCGGCGTCGATCCAGTCCACCAGGTCACTTCGAAGTTGATGCTCGACGCGCCGAATTCTTGGGCGAATATTTGGATCGGTTTTTCTTTGGTAACCGACTCACAGGACTCGACTGCCTTAGTGATGATCTCGCGACACTGATCAACGTCCTCGTCGTACGCCACGCCTGCGATGATTGTCGTCCGGCGATACCGTTGGCTGGTGATTACGTAGACGGCATTCTTAAACAACTGGGCATTGGGCACGACGATCAGTTGGCCATCGACCTGGCGAATCGTGGTCATGCGTATCGTCGTGTCCTCGACCTTGCCTTTGATGCCGTTGCATTCAATGAAGTCGCCCGTCTCGAAGGGGAATCCCCACAGAATGAGGATGCCGGCGAAGAAGTTCTCGACAATGTCCTTAAACGCGAAACCGACAGCGATCGAACTGAGGCCCAGCACTGTAAGAATCTTCGCCGCGTTGAGCCCCGGAAAGATCACCCCCGCAGCAACCGTCAAACCGGCAATCCAGATACCGATGTAAAGGAACTGGCGAATCAGGTCCTTGAGGCTGCCGCGGATACTCACGCCACGGAGCATTCTTCGGGCAAGTCGCTGCGCTAGCGAGGCGATGAACCAAGTCAGCACCAGGACGGCAAACGCCAGAATGAACAACGGCAGGCGACCGAGAAAACTGTTCCACATTTCCCAGACGCTTTTCCAAACTTTACTGAGTGCTTCGTTCACATCCTCAGGCGGGTCGGCCATTTTAAGGGAGTCGACATCATCGGCGTTAGCGTTGTCTTCTTCGGTTTGCTTGTCGCTGTTCTCTTGGTTGTCGCCCGTGGATGCATCCTCATCGGAATTGTCATTCCCATCCGCGGCGTCCCCATCATTGTCTTGTTCGTTAGCCTCTTCGGTTTCCTCGCTCGCTGACTCGTCCGTCGTGGTCTGCTCAGGGGGCGCAACCGCTTGCCCTAGAGCGGCTGGGCTCGATAACAGGAAATTGAATGGAACAACTAGCACGCAGCAGAAAAGTAGTGCACGCACGGAAGATTCTCCCCTCGTCGATTTTCATCTAATGGTGGCCTGCCTGACCGTTACCTATTAGACCACTTCCTCTGCAGGGCTCGAAGGCATGATCTTGACGATCTCTTCACATGAAAACGCTTGAGAACGGGGATCAGAACGCCTATGTTTAACCGAATCTGGTTTCTTCTCAGCCGCCGCATTGCTATCTCTGGGAATGAGTTATGTCTGATGCACCTGAACAAAAGAGTTTCTCGCTCCTGCGAATCCTTCTGATCGCTGTGCCCGCCGCCGCGATCGCCTGGGGCGTGAAGTCATACTGGGACGGCCAACAACAAGCTGCGGAAGCGAATACCCAGCAGAACACCGTGCGAAATCTTCTCGGTACGGAATCTGCCAACGCCTTAGCGAAGGACTTTCAAGACGCCGACGAAGACCTGCTGGCTGACCCGCCTGAGGATGCTGAGAAGCTGCAAGACCCTGAGGAGCTGGTGTTCTCTTACTATGCATCGCTGGCCGAAGCGGGCGATGAAGCGACTGAAGAGCAAAACTGGAAAGCCTTCACGGACGCCCTCTCCAAAGCGACCAACAAGCCGGTGAAATACGTTCACTTTAATGACGTGAACGAACAGCTCCGGGCACTCAAGGACGGCAGCCTTCACATTACCGCTTTCGGTACGGGTGCCGTGCCCACCGCGGTGAACAAAAGCGGCTTCACCCCGCTTTGCTGCTTCGCCGACGCGGAAGGCAACTACAGCTACACGATGAAGATCATCGTCCCCGCCGACAGCAAGATCGAGAAAGTCGAGCAGCTGCGCGGCAAGCGCGTGACGTTCACCCGACCGCGTTCCAACAGTGGTTACAAGGCAGCACTTGCGCTGCTGCTGGATGAACACGACATGCAGCCCGAGCGCGACTACAAGTGGGGATTCTCCTACGGGCACGAAAACTCAATCAAAGGCATTGCTGATGGCAAGTTCGAAGCGGCAGCCGTAGCGAGCGACATTCTCGACCGCATGATCGCCGGTGGAGAAATCGAAGAAGGAAGCGTCCGCGTGATTCACGAATCGAAACCCTTCCCGCCCGGCGTGCTAGGTTACGTCTACAACCTCAAGCCCGAGCTCCGCGATGCCATTCGCGAAGCAGTCGCCGACTTCCAGGTCGAGGGGACGCCGCTGATCGAAGCCTACGGTGCCGGCGAGCCGCTCGCCCTAGCAATGGTCAACTACAAGGAAGATTGGGGCCCCGTGCGTGCGATCAACGAAGCGGTTGAGGCAGCACGGGACGAGGTGAAGTAGGGGTAGCTTTCAGCGGTCGGCTCTCAGCTTCTCCTAGTGAAGGTACTCGAACTCCCCAGTAGCCGCGGCTCTACGAGCCGCCGGAGCTCAGCTTGAAAGGTCGACCTTTTCAGAGGCTTCCACCATGCGATTCCGCCTCCTCACGGTGCTGTACGTCTTCGCCCTGCTGGCGGCGGGGATGGCGGTGTTTGGGGGGTGGGGGATTCTGATTGTATTGGGTCTACTGTCTTCTTACTGGATTCCCAACGAGCGTCTTGTTGGTAGGCTGTTGAGTTCTTGCCTGGCCTTTCTCAGCCTCATTAGCCTTGCAGTTTCGATCAACGTACCACGCGACCTCGCTCATCACTCGGGAGCTAGCAAGGTGTGTGGGAACCACATGCGACAGCTCGCTTTAGCACTTCGAGACTACCGAGTAGCCAACGGTAGGTTTCCTCCCACAGTGGCGACGGATTCTAGCAAACTGCCGCTCTACTCATGGCGCGTTAACGCTCTGCCATTCTTCGAGGAAGAGAAAACCTGGGAACTGTGGCGAAAAGATCTTCCTTATACGGACGTTGCCAACTTAGCTCATTCTAAGAAGCGCGTTGGCTACTTCTGCTGCCCTAGCGACTCATTGGCTTCCTCCACAACCGGACCCCATACAAGTTACTTCGCGATCACAGGGCCAGACACCGCTTGGTCGAACCCTGAAGGTACTAAGGTTAACGAGATCGGTGACCGCGAGAGTGAAACGATTCTCTTCTAGAAGCAGCGAACATCGCCTGCGGCTGGGCAGAGCCTCATGATCTGAGTTTTGAAGAGGCGATCGATCTGCTGACTAGCATTGATGACGAACGTTTCGCCCACTACCACTGGAATGAAGGCCACTTTCTCTACAAAGCCTATCGTGAGTTTCGTGGAATTCATGTAGCGTTCTGTGACGGCTCAGTCCGCTTCCTTAGAGTTCCGCTGGACGAAGGACTCGCCCAAGCACTGCTCACCGCCAACGGCGGCGAAGTGATTCCGCCGGGGACGCTCGACGCGCTGACCGAACCGCAGTTGAACTACCCGCGCATCTAGGGATTGAGCGTATTCGTGGTGCTGGCATTGCTGCCAGGGTTTGTGCTGTGGCGGCGACGAAACCGGCCAAACAAATCAGAGGCAGCCGCAGGCCCACCTTCCTAATACTGTGGGGCTCGTCGGAGAATTGACTGGGTCGGTTAGTCGTCGGTAAGGTTCGGTCTTGGAAACTACCACCGAGCCTCAACCCCTACTTGCAAACCTTGGGCCCAGAAGTCGGATTCGCGCCACCGGAAAGCAGGACGCTGGGCTCCTGCGGGGGGTGAGCTGCCGAAGGCGAAACCGTCGGGGTTCAAGCCGCGGTCGATCAAGTCGGCCGGGCGGGTCACGTTGCTCCAGTAGAACAAAGAATAGCCGACCGATGCACTGAGCCAATCCACCATTTGCCAACGCACCCGCGCGGCGAACTCGCCCTGCATGCTGAAGATGGTGTCGCGAAACAAGCCGCTGTTGGTCGAGGCCCCGAAGAGTCCTACGTCGTCGAAAGTCGCTCCAGTAGGAAACGTGGCCGCCGTGCCAACGCCCGTCCTGCCTTCAACAATCGCTCGGCGGCGGTTTGAGCCGATGGCGGTACGTCCCTCCAACTCGAAGGTCCAGCGATCGCGATTCCAAGAACGCACCAAGCCCAGATCGACTCCGTGGAAGAGGTTTTTCGCTTGGAACGAATCCCACTGCTCGATACCCATTAGCGGCGGACCATTGAAGAACGCTGCGGTGACATACTCAAACCGCTCATTCAGTCCACCGAATCGGTAGCCAGCATAGATGTCAAACCGATTTCCGGTTTCCACCGTTTCGAGCCGATCAAACAGGTTCTGTCGTATCGCCAATCCAATGAGGCTAAAGAAACTCTGCGAAACAGCCTTGGCACCTCCGACCCTCGCGCCCGGATAAGCCAACACGACGGAGCTTTCTTCATCGCTCGAAACGTCATAGAAGGGCACTGCCAGTACACTGCTTCCATCAAGTCGGAGGATTTCCTCCGTTCCATCTTGTTCTCCAAAACCCAGAACGTCGACTTGAAGACCAAATTGATTCGCGACCGACCACTCGTCGTAGCTTGTCAGCCGATAGCCGTGACGGGCTGACTCAGCAAAGGATTCATCGCCTAAGAGGACTGAAGTCGTCGGAAAACCGAGTACCCCAGCGTCACCAATCGGCACCGTGGGGTCGCTCGTCGTAAGCAACGGCGGCAAATCCAAGCCATCCGTCCACCAAGCCACGTAACCGGCGCGGAACCAATGCTCTCGGCTTCGCACGGCACTTGGATGTTCAGTCACATAAACGATCGACTGCTGTGCCTGGTGCTGTGAGTAAGCCGTCGGCGTGACCGTTGCGTTGAGATCGTCCGCTACGGCGAAGTATTGCTCCGTGGGCACGGCTGCATCGCTTTGCGCGACTGGTGGCACCGACTGTTGAGGGTATTGGGCATGCGACGAACGGGTATTCACCAGAATAAGTGTGAGAACCACTGCAAGGCAGTGCTGCCATAAAGCTGAAGCCGTTAACGAGTTCGAGTTCTTCACAGACACCGGTCACCACGAAACAGAATGCACACCACCACAGTGGGGTGGCGGACTATAAGAGTCACGCGCTACTGTGGCAAGCCGAAACGGCTGTCTTAGGTTCCAATGAAGCTTGCTAGCAGCAGGCAATCCGGCCAGTCTAGTGTTGAACAGTTGTCCCAACTGTTTTGAGAACCACCAGCATATGCCAAACACAAAAAGCAGTAGGGACAACTGCTCTGCCTTACATGAACCGCCCCATCACGTCCGGCGGAGCCGGGGCGAATCCATTTGGCTCGAGCGAGCAACTTGCACGGCCTTGGCTCGAAGAACGCATCGCGCTGGAGTAGCCGAACAGTTCAGCCAGCGGGGCATCGGCGTGCAAGACCGTGAGGCTGCCGCGTTGTTGGGTTTGGTGGATGATGGCGCGGCGTTGTTGGAGGTCGCTCACGAGGTCGCCGACGTGTTCGTCGGGTGTGCTAATTTCTAGCCGCATGATCGGCTCAAGCAGAACGGTGCCTGCTTTGCGTAACGCTTGGTCGAACGCTTGAGCGGCGGCTGTGCGGAAGGCGATCTCGGTGCTGTCAGTCTCATGCATTTCCCCCGAGAGGAGCCGCGTCTTGATACGCATCAGCGGGAAGCCGAGCGTGCCGCCGCCTTGCCCTGCGTTTTCGAGTTCTTCGAGAACGACCGTGAGCATTTCATTAGGCAACCCGTGATCGAGCGAATTACCAACGACCACTCCAGTGGCGGATTCCATCGGCTCGACGGACAGTTTTAACTTGGCCGCATGGGGAACGCCGTTGATCAAACGATTCACGTCCACCTCGACTTCGGCCGGGCCAGCAATCGTTTCACGGTAGCTAACCCGTGGGTTGTGGACTTTGACGTTCAGCTTGAAGTCGCGTTCGAGACGGTGCTGGATCACCTCCAGGTGCAGCTCGCCCATGCCGCTGATGAGGGTCTGGCCGATTTCCTCGTTCTCATCGGCGGTGAACGTTGGGTCTTGCTTGCGAAGCATTTCCAAGGCTTCGGCCAACTTCTTCTTGTCGGTGGTGCTCTCCGGCTCGATCGCCATCGAGATGACCGTCTCAGGGAATTCGATCGATTCTAAGAGAATGGGATCGCGCGTGTCGCAAAGTGTGTCGCCGGTGACCGATTCGCGCAGTCCGATAATACCGACGATGTCGCCCGCTTGAGCAGACTCAAGCTGCTCGTCTTTTTTGCTGGCGTGGATCTTCCAAAGTTGAGCGACGTTTTCCTTCGTGTCTTTCCCAGGATTCAAAACGCGGCTGTTGCCTTTGAGCGTTCCCGAGTAGATCCGCACCCAGTAAAGGTCGCCCGTCTTATAGGGCAAGATCTTGAAGACCAAACCGCAAAAAGGCTCCTTGGGATCGGGCTTGCGGATAATTGCTGGAAGTTGGTCCTCGTTTTCTTCTCCGCCCTCACCCTTCCGCTTTCCGCCTTTCTTCCCCTTCGCCTTACCGCTCGGATCGACACCTTCAACCGGCGGCATTTCCAGCGGATTAGGCAAGTAAGCCGCCACCGCGTCGAGCAATGGCTGGATGCCAACACCATGAAGGGCGGAACCACACAGCAACGGCTGAATCTGCCGATGAACCGTCGCGTCGCGGATGACTTCATGCAACAGCTTTTCAGGGATATCCGCCTCTTCGAGAGCCAACTCCATGAGCTTGTTGCTGTAGTTGCAGAGGTCCTCGATCATCTGCTCGCGGTAGAGCGAGGCATTCACCTGCAGATCTTCGGGGATGTCCGCGGTCACCACTTCGCGGCCTTCCTTCCCTGCGGGGAAGGTGAGCATCTTCATCGTGACGAGATCGATGATCCCCCGGAACGGATCGTCCACGTGTGCGGGGCCTAGTCCCACGGGAATTTGCAGGGCGACCGGCGTGGCGTTCAATCGCTCTTTGATCTCTGCTAGCACTGCCTCAAAGTCGGCCCCTTCGCGGTCGAGCTTGTTAATGAACGCCAGTCGGGGGACGCCGTACTTATCGGCTTGCCGCCAGACGGTTTCGCTCTGTGCTTCAACGCCCTCACGCGCGCTGAAGACAATCACCGCCCCATCGAGAACTCGCAGGCTGCGTTCGACTTCCGCCGTGAAATCAACGTGACCTGGTGTGTCGATCAGGTTGATTTGCACGTCGTTCCAGGGGAACGCCACACAAGCGGAGTAAATCGTGATCCCTCGTTCCGCCTCTTCGGCATCGTCGTCGGTCGTCGTGGTGCCGCGATCGACCTCACCGGCGCGATGCTTCGCCCCGGAGACGTACAGCATCCGTTCGGTGACGGTTGTCTTGCCGGCATCGATGTGGGCGATGATGCCGAGGTTACGGAGTTTGGTTAGGTCAGTGGGCATGGTTTGTTGTATGACGCGAAGCGAAGACTTGTGTTCATGTCATTCCGACAGTCGTCTCAGCGACGGAGGAATCCGGTTTGCGCTGTTGTTGACTCAACATTTCTTCAAACCGGATTCCTCGGTCGGCGAGCCTCCCGTCGGAATGACAGAATATAGTTAGCGCAACAAAAAACGCCGCGCTTATGTTAGAAGCGCGGCGTTGGATTGATCTCTTCTTACCAACCGAAGTGAGCAAACGCCTTGTTCGCGTCGGCCATTCGGTGGACGTTTTCGCGTTTGGTCATCGCGGCGCCTTCGCGATTGTAGGCTGCGGTCAGTTCGTCGGCGAGCTTAAGTGCCGTGGGGCGGCCCTTCTTGTCGCGGACGGCGGCCAGAATCCAGCGGAAGGCGAGTGCTTGCTGGCGGGAGCGATTCACCTGCATCGGCACCTGGTAAGCAGCACCACCAACACGCTTCGATCGCACTTCGATCGACGGCTTTACGTTCTCAACCGCTTGGGTGAACGCTTCGATCGGTTCGACGTCGTCGATCCGCTCTTTCAGCATGTCGAGAGCATCGTAGAACACCTTCTGCGCGGTGGCTTTCTTGCCATCGAGCATGAGGCAATTGATGAACTTCGCAGCGAGTAGCGAATCGTGAACCGGATCAGGCTTAAGTTGTTTGCGACTTGCGGTAATGCGGGCCATGAGTTGGCTTTCGGCTGTTGGCTATTGGCTTTTGGCCTTATAGCGATATTCGTTTCTACAAAAATGAAATGGAAAGAGCGTCTTCAGCTAAAAGCTAACAGCCATTAGCCAAGAGCCTTTTACTGCCCCTTCTTCGCGCCGTAGCGGCTGCGGGATTGTTTTCTGCCGTTGACGCCCAGGGTATCCAAGGCACCACGGACCACTTGGTAACGCACACCAGGAAGGTCGCGGACACGTCCGCCGCGGACCAGCACGATGCTGTGTTCCTGCAGGGTATGGCCTTCGCCGGGGATGTAGACCGTCACTTCCTTGCCGTTGGATAGCCGGACACGCGTGATCTTACGGAGTGCGGAGTTCGGCTTCTTGGGAGTCATGGTCCGAACCTGGAGGCAGACGCCACGCTTTTGCGGGCAGCGCTCCAGCACGGGTGACTTGCTGAACTTCCGCTTCTTCTTGCGGTTCTTCCGGACGAGTTGGTTGATCGTTGGCATAGGTATCTAATATCTTTCACAGGCTGCTGCCCCTCTGTCGGAGCAGCTTTATCAGTGGAACCTCACAGTGTATCGCACCCACTGCCGTAGGACAATGGGCTAGAAACGCAGGTCTTTTTAGGCTTCGTCGCCAGTTTCGGGTGGCTTCTCTTCAGCGGCAGCGTCTTCACCGCCGAGCAATGCATCGAGGCTTGGAGCTGATTCAGGCAACGGCGAGTCGGCTGGAGCACTTTCGCCATTGGAAGCACTTTGCTCCTGCAACGCGCTGTCCAACAGCGGGAACGAACGTTCCAAGATGCTTTCTTTCTCGGCAGCCAAGGCTTCCAGGGCGGCTGGTTGGATACGTACTTCCGAATCCTGCACCGTGTGGAAACCGGTACCCGCGGGGATCAAGTGACCGAGGATCACGTTCTCCTTGAGGCCGACCAAGTTGTCCGTCTTGCCTGCCAACGCTGCCTCGGTGAGCACTTTCGTAGTCTCTTGGAAGCTTGCGGCGGAGATAAAGCTGCTCGACTGGACCGAAGCCTTTGTGATACCAAGCAGTTGCGTGCTGCCGGTTGCCATCGAAGGCTTCTTGCCCTTGGCGATGTCGCCACCGAGTGCTTCGATCTGAGCGTTAGCTTGCTCCAAGGCGTCCTTGGGAACGATCGTGCCTTCGGCAAAATCGCTGTCGCCCTTGTGGCTAATCTTCAAGCAATCGGCCAGCTCTTCGTTGGCGGTGCGGAAGTCGTGCTTATCCATCACGGCACCCGGCAGCAGATCGGTATCGCCAGGCGATTCGATCATGATCTTGCCAAGCATCTGGCTGACAATGATTTCGATGTGCTTGTCGTTGATCTCCACACGTTGGCTGCGATAGACGTTTTGGATCTCGCGGGTGAGATACTGCTGCACGGCCTCTTCGCCAGAAATGCGAAGAATGTCGTGTGGCACCAACGGTCCATCAACCAACGCTTCGCCAGCACGAATCGTGTCACCAGCATGCACGCGAAGATGCTTCGAGTGTGAGACCAAGTGCTCGCGCTCGACGCCCGTTTCGCTGCGGACGATGATCGAACGCTTGCCGCGCTTCTTCTCGCTGAGCAGCTCGACCACACCGTCGATCTCGGCGATGACCGCTGGGTCTTTCGGTTTGCGAGCCTCGAAGATTTCGGTGACACGAGGCAGACCGCCCGTGATGTCTTGCGTACCGGAAGCTTCACGTGGGGTTTTCGCCAGGAGCGAGCCTGGGCTAATGGTCTGGCCCTCTTCCACTTCGATGTGGGCCTTTTCAGGCATGTAGGAGAACTCAAGGATTTTTCCATCGGCAGGATCTTCGATGATGATCTGCGGATGGAGGTCGCCCTTGTGCTCCATAATGACAAAGCGAAGTTTACCCGAGGGGTCTTTCTCGCCACGCATCGTTTCGCCTTCGACCATATCCTCGAAGCGAATCACACCACCCGTTTCGGCAATGATCGGAATGCTGTGGGGGTCCCACTCGCAGATCACGCCGCCGGCTTTGATCGTGTCGTTCTCGCCCGCCTGCAAAATCGCACCGGTGGGGACTTCGTACTTCTCCACCTCGCGACCTTTTTCATCGACAAGAGCGATCTCGCCGTTGCGCGAAAGAACAACTTGTTTGCCCGAATCGTTGGTCACGACTTTCAAGCGAGCCGTCTTCACGATACCGCCGATCTTCGCTTTGATGTCGGAGTCCTCAACATTGTGCTGACCGGTACCACCGATGTGGAAGGTCCGCATCGTGAGCTGGGTTCCCGGCTCACCAATACTCTGGGCACCGATGATACCGACGGCCATTCCTTCTTCGACCATCGAACCGGTCGACATATCCATGCCGTAGCAGGTGCGGCAAATGCCGAGCTTCGCATCGCATGTCATCGGACTGCGTACCTGGATCTTCTCCAAGCCCAGCTCCTCGATCTTGCGAGCCGCTTCACCGGTGATCATGCCATTTTCAGCAACGATCTTCTCGTCGGTGATCGGGTTGACAATGTTCGAGCGACTCACGCGACCACGGATCGAGTCAGCGAGGCTTACCTCGACCTTCTCACCACGGTAAATGATTCCCTTGGTGATGCCCTTGGTCGTGCCGCAGTCGTCCATGGTGATGACCACGTTTTGGGCGACGTCGGCCAGCTTACGCGTGAGGTAACCACTGTCAGCCGTCTTGAGTGCCGTGTCCGCCAGACCCTTACGTGCACCGTGGGTCGAGCTGAAGTACTCCAGCACAGTCAGGCCTTCGCGGAAGTTCGCTTTAATCGGCGTCTCGATGATCTTTCCGGACGGCTTGGCCATCAGACCACGCATACCGCCAAGCTGACGCATCTGCTCGACACCACCACGGGCACCGGAGTGAGCCATCAAGTAGATCGGATTGACGTAGCCATCGGTACGGAAGTCGTTCTCGAGGCCGGTCATCATTTCCGCGGTGATTTGCTCGCGGGCATGCGTCCAAGCGTCAAGCACCGAGTTGTAGCGTTCTAGTTCGGTGATCACACCACGTTGGAACAGCTTGTTGAACTTGAGAACCTGCTTCTCGGCATCGCCGATGATCTTGGTCTTCGTTTCCGGCGTAATGAGGTCGTCGGTGCCGAAGGAAAGACCGCTGAGCGTGCTTTGACGGAAGCCAAGCTGGTTCATGTCGTCGAGCAACTCTATCGTTTGGCGACGCCCAAGGAATTCGTAACAGTCGCTAATCACCTTGGCGAGTTCGCTCGAACGCAAGGCGACATTATAGAACGGCATGCCTTCAGGCAGGATCGCGTTAAACATCACGCGACCAACGGTCGTCTCGATCCGCTTGCCAGACTCCGTCTCCTTGCGATCAAAGTCTTCGCGGAGGCAACGATTCTCGGGCAGACGAAGTTTGATCTTCGAATGCGTGACAACTTTGCCGGCGGCGTAGGCGGTTTCGACTTCCTCAGGCGAGCTGAATGCCATGCCATCGCCGACGTTGTCGGGGACATTCATCGTCAGGTAGTAGCTACCCATCACCACGTCTTGCGACGGGCTAATAATCGGGGCACCATTCGACGGGCTGAAGATGTTATGGGTGCTCATCATCAGCGTATGAGCTTCAACCTGAGCTTCAATCGACAGTGGCAGGTGGACCGCCATCTGATCGCCATCGAAGTCGGCGTTGAAGCCCTTACAGACGAGCGGATGCAGGTTGATTGCGTTCCCCTCGACGAGCGTTGGCTCGAACGCTTGGATACCCATACGGTGAAGCGTTGGGGCACGGTTGAGCAACACGGGATGATTCGTGATCACCTCTTCGAGGATATCCCAAACCTCTTCATCCTTGCGCTCGAGCATCTTCTTCGCCGACTTGATCGTATCGGCGTGGCCGAGTTCTTTCAGGCGACGAATGATGAACGGCTGGTAGAGCTCCAGGGCGATTTTCTTGGGCAGGCCGCATTGGTGCAGCTTGAGTCGCGGACCGACCACGATCACCGAACGGGCCGAGTAGTCGACGCGCTTGCCAAGCAGGTTTTCGCGGAAGCGACCCTGCTTACCTTTGATCATGTCGGTAAGCGACTTGAGCGGACGGTTCGAAGAACCAAGCACGGGTCGCTTGCAGCGGTTGTTGTCGAATAGTGCATCGACCGACTGCTGGAGCATTCGCTTCTCGTTGCGAATGATCACCTCAGGAGCGTTCAAGTCGACCAGCTTCTTGAGACGGTTGTTGCGGTTGATGATACGGCGATACAGGTCGTTCAAATCGCTCGTCGCAAAGTTGCCAGAGTCCAACAACACAAGCGGGCGTAAGTCAGGCGGGATCACGGGGATCACATCGAGAACCATCCACTCCGGCTTGTTGTCCGAGTCGCGGATCGATTCAACGGTCTTCAAGCGGCTGATATAGTCCTTCGCCTTTTGCTTCGAGCCTGTCTCTTTCAATTCCTGGCGAAGCTGTTCGCTCAAGGAAACGAGATCAAGTCCGGCGAGCAGCTTGCGAATCGCTTCGGCACCCATGTCGGCGTCGAACGCGCCTTCCCCGTACTCTTCACGAGCGGCGCGGAACTCTTCTTCGGTAAGCAGTTGACCCGCTTCCAACGGCGTGTCGCCCGCATCGCAGACGACGTAATCCTGGAAGTAGATCACCTTCTCGAGCGAAGTGGTCTTCATCGCCAGGAGCGAGCCCAAGCGTGAAGGCATCGCCTTGAAGAACCAGATGTGCACGATCGGTGCGGCCAACTCGATGTGGCCCATTCGCTTACGACGCACACGGCTGTGCGTGACTTTCACGCCGCAGCGGTCGCAGATCATGCCCTTGTACTTCATGCCGCGGTACTTACCGCAGGCACATTCCCAGTCCTTTTCAGGGCCGAAGATACGCTCGCAGAACAGACCGTCCTTTTCAGGGCGGTACGTTCGGTAGTTGATCGTCTCCGGCTTCTTCACTTCACCGAACGACCAACTACGAATGTCGTGCGGACGAGCCAAGCTAATTTTGACCGATCCGTAGTCGTTCACGCGATCGTAGTTTGCACCTTCAAGAATGCTCATTCAGTTCTCCTGACTTCGCCTAGCGGGGATGACGTCGCCGATATGTTTTTTGAACCACTAAGGACATGGAGATCACGGAGAGAAGCAATTCGCAAGTATCTCTCGACTAGACTCTGTGTCCTCCGTGTTCTCTGTGGTGAAAAATATTATGTTAGCAGTGCTTAGAGAGTTCGTTTCTCAAGCTGCATGTTCAAACCAAGACCGCGAATTTCGTTGGTCAACACATCGAAGCTTGCTGGCGTGCCGGCCTGCAGGGTGTTCTCTCCCTTGACCATCGATTCGTAAATCTTTGTGCGACCTTCGACATCGTCGCTCTTGACGGTCAAGAGTTCTTGCAAGATGTAGGCAGCACCGTAGGCTTCGAGCGCCCAAACTTCCATCTCTCCGAAGCGTTGGCCACCGAAGCGAGCCTTACCGCCGAGCGGTTGTTGGGTGATCAACGAGTAAGGACCGGTACTACGTGCGTGCACTTTGTCGTCGACCAAGTGATGCAACTTGAGCATGTAGATGTAACCGACGGTCGTCTCCTGCTCGAACGGCTCACCCGTGCGTCCATCCAACAAGCGTGCCTTACCGTGACGCGGGAGACCTGCTTCGTCGAGGGCATCGTTAATCTGCTCTTCTTCAGCACCATCGAACACAGGGGTGATCGCACGGAAGCCAAGCTTTGCACCGGCCCAACCGAGGTGGGTTTCGAGGATCTGACCCACGTTCATACGGCTAGGAACACCCAGCGGGTTGAGCATGATCTGGATTGGCGTGCCGTCTTCCAGGAAGGGCATATCTTCGATCGGTAGGATCTTAGAAATGACACCCTTGTTTCCGTGGCGGCCAGCCATCTTGTCACCGACGGAAATCACCCGCTTGGTGGCAATGTAGACCTTCACCATTTGCAGCACACCGCTGCGAAGCTCGTCACCACGCTTCATGGAGTTAAGCTTGCGATCGCGAGCATCAATGGCCTCTTCCACAGCAGGCCAAAGCTGACGATGGAGCGACTGCACCTCTTTCTGGCGTGCTTCGCTGCGGATGTCGAGTGCTTCGAGCTTGAACGCCACCGCCTGATCGGCCACGAATTGCGGCTCTTGGTTGTGGACGATCTCATTGCCATCCTCGTCGGTGAGCTTCTTGGACAGCACGCTTTCGATTTGCGTCACCATGTCCGTGAAGGCGGCAGCGATTGCTTCGTTGCTTTCCTTCTCCGCATCTTTCAGCGACTTCTCGAACAACTTGCGTTCGTCTTCCGATAGGCTCATTCGACGAGAGAACTTCTGCGTGTCGATGACAATACCTTCGACGCCCGAGGGGACTTCCAAGGAGTCGTTCTTCACGTCCTCACCAGCACGTCCGAAGATCGCGTGAAGCAGTTTCTCTTCAGGGGTCAGTTCGGTTTTGCTCTTCGGCGAAACCTTACCGACAAGAATATCGCCAGGCTGGACATAGGTGCCGATTTGCACGATACCGGTCTCGTCAAGATTGCGAAGAGCCTTCTCGCTGACGTTGGGGATGTCGCGAGTGAACTCCTCGCGGCCGAGCTTGGTTTCGCGAATCTCGACGTCGAACTCTTCAATGTGGATCGAAGTGTACGTGTCGTTGTGAACCAACTCCTCAGAGATGATAATCGCGTCCTCGAAGTTGTAGCCCATGTAGCTCATAAAGGCGACCAACACGTTGCGACCCAAGGCCAAATCACCCTGGAAGGTCGCAGCACCATCGGCAATGATGTCGCCCTTCTCAACCTTGTCGCCTGGTTTGACGATAGGCTTTTGGTTTTGGCAGGTTCGCTCGTTGAGGCCAACAAATTTACGCATGTGGTGGACTTCGGGACCGATCTCGATGCGGTTCGCATCCACGTAGGTCACCGTGCCTTTGTGTCCAGCACGGGCAATCATGCCCGAGTGACGGGCGACGTCGGTTTCCAAGCCGGTGCCAACCACAGGAGGTTCAGCAACCAACAGCGGCACGGCTTGTCGCTGCATGTTCGAGCCCATCAACGCACGGTTGGCGTCGTCGTGCTCAAGGAATGGAATCAGGCCGGCCGAAACGCCAATCATCTGGCTAGGTGCTACATCGGTGTACTCGATCTTGTCCGTGGGCACGAGTACGAAGTCGCTACGGTAACGAGCAACCACCGTATCGCCGTCGATCTTGCCATCTTTAACCGGTACGTCGGCCGAAGCCACATAAGCATCGGACTCTTGATCCGCACGAAGCCAAACCACTTCGTCGGTCAGCTTCTTGTTCTTCACCACACGGTAAGGCGTGACAAGGAAGCCGTAGTCGTCGACGGTCGCGTACATCGCGAGGCTTGAAATCAAGCCGATGTTTGTGCCTTCGGGGGTCTCAATCGGGCAGATACGACCGTAGTGGGAAATGTGAACGTCGCGAACTTCAAATCCCGCACGCTTCCGATTCAAACCACCGGGGCCAAGTGCAGACAGACGACGCTCGTGCGTGAGCATCGAGAGTGGGTTCGTCTGGTCAACCACTTGCGACAACTCGCCGCGACCGAAGAAGTATTCGATCGCTGCACTGATGCTCTTCGGATTGATCAAGCTGCGAGGAGTCATGTCCTCAGCATCCTTGAGACTCATCCGCTCCTGCACCGTACGGCGGAGCTTCAAGAAGCCTTTGCGGATTTCGTCGCAAGCCAACTCATCGATCGTGCGTAGACGACGGTTGCCGAGGTGATCGATGTCGTCAACGTATGCCTCGGGATCGCTCGCCACGAGTTTTAGCAGGTATTGCAACGAGGCGATGATGTCTTCCTGGCGAAGAACCATCTCGTTCTCGGAGACTTCCAGACCGAGCTTGCGGTTGATGCGGAAGCGACCAACTTGACCAAGACGGTAACGGTTCGAGTCGAAGAACTTCTCGTTAAACAGTGTGCGAGCTTTTTCCAACTGCGGAGGGTTGCCCGGACGGAGGCGTTGGTAGATCCGCAACAGAGCCTCTTCGTGGCTCGACGTATTATCGTCGGCCATCGCGTTCAAGAGGTGCGGCGTTGGCGGCGGATCCATCACCTCGATCGTCTTCACATCTGAAGTGCAGATGATCTCTGCCGTGTTCTTGGTGATCCGCTGGCCGGCTTCGATAATGATCTCGCCAGCTCGCTCGCTACCGACGGGGTAGACGACATCCTCAACGGCGATCTTGTTTTCGATCTTCGTCGCGCTGCGACCGTCAGCAACTTTCTCTTTGCTAACGTCGTAGAAGGTGCGAAGAATGTCGGAGTCCATCCCCATGTCGGGCGTCATCGCGCGCAACAGCGTGATGGCCGAGAACTTGCCGCTTTGATCGATGCGAACGGTGATCGAATCCTTCTTCGTCGTGTTCAGCTCGATCCAGCTCCCACGCTCAGGGATCACGCGGCAACTGTGGAGGCGGCGATCGCCTGCGTCGAGCTCCGACACGAAGTCGATGCCAGGGCTGCGATGCAACTGACTGACCACGACACGCTCAGCACCGTTGATGATGAACTCGCCACCACCGAGCATGATGGGCAGGTCGCCTAGGTACACTTCTTCCTCGATCGGCTCATCCTTGACCAAACGCAACCAGATGCGGAAAGGCCGACCGTAAGTCAGCCGCAACTGACGGCATTCATCCGTTGTGTAACGGGGCTTGCCGAGTTCGTAACGGAGATACTCAAGTTGGATGGTCTTGTCGTAGCTCTCGATCGGAAAGATTTCCTGCAGTACGGATTCCAAGCCATCGATCTTGCGCTTGGCGTTTGAACCGTTGTTGTACTGGAGAAAACGTTCGTAGCTTTCGGTTTGAATCTCGGTCAGATCAGGGATGGCGAAAGCTTCTCTTCCGCTGCCGAACTGGCGAATCTCAGGGGTAACTAAGCGGCGTGTTTCCGTGACTGCCATAGAGCCAAATACTCCGTCGTCTAATGAATGTGGAGTGGTGTAAGTCGCTCTCGCCGCAACGCACCGCAAACTACCTGGCTGGGTCACCAAGGGCAGTTGCCATGATTCTCGCTGGGGAGGGCTCCTTATGAGCGGGGTAACGCTGGCCGACGCGCATTACCAACTAGCTGTGGCAATAGCGCGGCAACCCGCGTTCAGGCGGCCCGGGTTCGGGCCGCCTGGCGGGAAAGGGATTCGATCAAACTGTAGTGAGCGTATTGAATATGCATCAAAAGGGGGCCAGCCACACAAAAACGTGCAGCAAAGCCGCGTAACCAAGGAAGCTACAAGGAACTACTTGATAGAAACGGTGGCACCCGCTTCTTCCAAATCGGCCTTGGCTTTCTCGGCATCTTCCTTCGATACGCCTTCTTTGATCTTGCTTGGGGCACCTTCGACCATTTCCTTGGCTTCCTTCAAGCCAAGACCGGTCAAAGCACGGACGACCTTAATCACGCCGATCTTCTGATCGCCGAAGCTGTCCATAACGACGTCGAATTCGGTCTGCTCAGCAGCACCGCCTTCGTCACCGCCACCACCACCGCCAGGCATGACGACAGCGCCGCCACCGGCAGCAGGCTCGATGCCGTGAACGTCCTTCAGGTAATCGCTCAGCTCTTTGGCTTCCTTCAAGGAAAGCTCAACGATCTTGTCGCCAAGTTCTTTGGCGGTGTCAGAAAACTCTGCTACAGCTGCATCGCTCATTTTAATTTCCCCTCATCGAGGGGCCCTTTCTACTAGTTGGGACCGAAGCGGTCCGCGAATCGAATCTGAATTTGGTACGTTAGTTCCGAAGCTTCTTGTATCAATAAATTGCGAGCGAATCGCAATGTTGTATCTCTTTCTACTCTTCACCCTTCTGCTTGATCTGGCCACCGAGCGTTCGACCTGGGCCAAGCAATTGACCTGACAGGGTCGCACCTGGTCCAAGAATCTGACCGACCAGCATGCTGAGCTGCTCGGTACGGCTTGGCCACTTGCTCACACCGGTGACCTCCTCCGGCGAGAGGGCTGCTCCGTCCATGACACCACCCTTGGCGGTGAAGTTCTCGTACTTCTCGTCCTTTGCGAGCCGTACGACTTCCTTAGCGAGCGAGACAATATCCTCGCTTCCCCAAACAACCGCGGCAGAGCCTTCAACACCCTCAAAAGCGGGAGCGAGCGCTGTTCCTTCGGTGGCTCGTCGCGCGAGGCTATTCTTGACGACTAGCATGCTGATGTCTTTTTCGCGAAGTTCGCGACGAAGCTCCACGCAAGCGTTCGCCTCGACGCCAAGGCAATCGACAACCAGCATGTTCTCAACGCCTTCGAGCTTTTGCTTGAGGTCTTCGGTGATCAGGTTTTTCAGGTATTTACTCATTGCTCAGGCTCTAGGTAATGAGGCTGTAGGCTATAGGGTCTTTCGATGGAAAGCCGTGTGATGTGACTCACCCTCGGCTTGAAGTCCTCAAATCTTCTATGACTAAACCGCCAGGCGAACGCTGGGGCTCATCGTTGCGCTGATGTGGGCGCTTTTGACATAAGTGCCTTTGATCGTATTTGGCTTGAGGCTCATGATGCGATCGACGAAAGCCTCAATGTTCTCAGCCAGCTTCGCAGCGTCAAAGCTCATCTTGCCGACGGGGGCCTGGACGTTGCCACCTTTGTCATTGCGAAACTCAACCTTACCCGCCTTGTACTCCTCGACCGTCTTCGCAACGTCAGGCGTCACGGTACCGGCACGAGGCGAAGGCATGAGACCACGGGGGCCGAGGACACGACCCAACGGGCCGACGACCTTCATCATGTCGGGCGAGGCAATACAGGCATCGAAGTCGGTCCAGCCGCCGAGGATCTTCTTGGCGAGATCGTCGTCACCCACTTCGTCAGCACCTGCCTCACGGGCAGCATCGGCTGCGGCGCCTTTGGCAAAGACAACGACGCGGAGTTCCTTGCCAATGCCATTGGGCAGTACAATCGAACCGCGGACAATCTGATCCGCTTGGGTGTGATCGACGCCAAGGCGGAGAACAACTTCAACCGTTTGGTCGAACTTGGTGCCGTCGTATTTTTGCAGTGCTTCGACAGCATCTGAGACGGGGAGAGCAGCCTCGGGCCGTTTGGCAGCCGAGGATTTCATACGCTTTGCTAGTTTTGGCATCGTTACCTTCTTTCGAGTGCTCCTGTTCGCACCAAGCTCTTCGCGTTGGGAAACGGGAGTTTTACCTCTGACTCTTGTGTCTCTTCACTATTCTGTCATTCCGACAGCCGTCTCAGCGGCGGAGGAATCCGGCTCAAACTCTAGTTCGGATTGAGTACTGAATCGCATCCAAACCGGATTCCTCGGTCGGCGAGCCTCCCTTCGGAATGACACTAATTATGGTCACTGCGACGGGACACTCGGAATGACAAATCATTAACCCTCGACCTCAATTCCCATGCTCCGGGCGGTACCGGCAATCATTCGCGAAGCGTGTTCGACATCGCGAGCGTTGAGATCGGCCATCTTCATCGTGGCGATCTCTTCTAATTGTGCCTGAGTGACCTTGGCAACTTTATTCTTGTTCGGAACCCCAGAACCCTTGGCAATGTTCGCCGACTTTTTCAGCAAGACAGCCGCTGGTGGGCTCTTGGTGATAAAGTCGAAGGAGCGGTCGTTATATACGTTGACGATCACGGGAATCATCATCCCGTTGGCGTCCTTGGTCTTGTCGTTGAACGCCTGGACAAACTGGCCCAAGTTCACGCCGAATTTACCGAGCGCGGTACCAACCGGAGGGGCCGGGGTGGCCTGGCCGCCGGGGATCTGGAACTTCGCGCTGCCTGTGAGTTGTTTTGCCATGACTAAATGTATGCTTTGATGGAACGGCTAAGCCGCAAGCGGTTGGTTTAAGTTGCTTCGATTTGCCAGTATTCGAGTTCGACGGGGGTACTGCGGCCGAAGATGTTGATCATCACAATCACCTTGCCGCTCTGGTCGTCGATTTCGCTGACATTGCCTTCGAAACCTTCGAACGTGCCTTCCTTGACCTTGACGGCTTCTTCCAGCTTGAACGGGATGTTCAGCTTTGGTGCTTCGTCGGTCTCTTCCTCTTCGGTCTGAACGATGCGAGCGACTTCGCTGGGCAACATCGGAGTTGGTTTTCCGCCGGAGCCGGTGAAGTCGCCGATGCCGGAGGTCTCACGAACGGCAAACCAGGTGTCGTCGTTAATGTGCATGTGCACGACGATGTAGCCTGGGTAAAGCTTCCGCTGGACAACCTTCTTTTTACCGCCCTTGAACTCAGTGACTTTCTCTGTGGGGACGATCACCTCGCCGAAGTAGTCCTCAAGGCCTTCGATCGCAATCTTCCGCTTCAAAGCCGCTGTGATCGACTTTTCGCGATTGCTCTGGACCTTAAGGATGTACCAGTCCATTTTGATGGTGCCACTATCATCCTCGTCATTGGCCTCTTCGGCGACTTCTTCCTCGTCCTCTTCTTCGTACTCGTATTCGGCTTCTTCCTCAGCCTCTTCTTCGTATTCTTCTTCCGCTGCTTCCTCAGCTTCTGGCTCGCCAGAGACTTCCGTCTCGCTGGCTTCCTCGGTCGTTGCCTCCGCTTCGACCGGTGACTCTGACTCGGTGGACTGCTCTTCTGGCTCCACCACCGCAGCTTCATCCGACGATGCCGCTGACTCCTCGGACGCTGGCCCCTCCGTTGCTGGCTCCTCAGCCGCTGGCTCAGGCTCCGCTGGGGATTCTGCAGGCGCAGATTCATCAACGATTGCTTGACTTGCAGTCGTCGAGTCCTCTTCGATCGGTTTTTCGAGTTCGTCGCTCAAGTGCCCAATCCCAGGTAGCTTAAATGCCAATAAACTTGTCGAGCACGATGTCGAGGATAATGTCGTAACCGAACAAAACGGCCACCAACACGAAAATCACCACGATCACCACCAGCGAAGCTCGGTACAGCTCGCCCCGCGATGGCCAGGACACCTTGTTCATTTCCGCTTCAACCGAAATCAAAAAATCGGCAAAGCGAGGAATATTCACAATGCGGTGAGCGATCCAAGCCCCGGCAGCAAAAATGCCCATGGGGATGAAGTACTGCCAGACAGGTTCGCCACCACTATTACGTTCGCTCATCAACCACGCGCCAGCACCAATAATCAGCACCATCGCGTAAAACGTGACTTGGCGGGCAACCTTGCCCTGGCTTCGCTTGTAGCGCGAAGTGTTGAACATTCCTGCGATAAGTTCAGCCACGGGGCTTCTTTCCTCAACAAAACTGCCAACAAAACTCAGGAACCCAGCCCAAACGAAAATTCGCCAAACACTTTAGAATGTCGAATGTAAGCAGGGGCGGTGGGATTCGAACTCACAACCCCCGGTTTTGGAGACCGGTGCTCTGCCAATTGAGCTACGCCCCTTTGACAAGGAAGAAGGCTGAGGGATGAAGGATGAAGTCGAGCATACGGCTGACTTCGCTCCTCATCCCTCATCCCTCACCCCTCATCCTTTTACTTATTCAACAATCTTCGTTACAACACCCGAACCAACGGTCTTGCCACCTTCGCGGATAGCGAAGCGGACACCGTCGTCCATGGCGATTGGCTTCATCAGCTCGACGGTCAGCTTGGCGTTGTCGCCAGGCATGCACATTTCGGCATCACCCACCAAGTTGGCGGTGCCAGTCACGTCGGTGGTACGGAAGTAAAACTGCGGACGGTAACCGCTGAAGAATGGCGTGTGACGGCCACCCTCTTCCTTGCTCAAGACGTAAACCTCTGCCTCGAACTTGGTGTGCGGCGTGATGCTGCCCGGCTTGGAAAGCACCTGACCACGCGTGATGTCTTCACGCTTCACACCACGGAGCAGACAGCCGACGTTGTCGCCAGCGTAGCCTTCGTCCATCGTCTTGTTGAACGCTTCAACACCGGTGCAGGTGGTCTTGGTAGGAGCTTCGGTCAGACCGATGATCTCAACCTCTTCACCAACCTTGATCGTGCCGCGCTCGATACGACCAGTAGCCACAGTACCGCGACCTTCGATCGAGAAGACGTCTTCAACGGCCATCAGAAATGGCTTGTCGTTCTCGCGAACAGGCTCAGGAATGTAGCTGTCGATCGCGTCCATCAACTCGCTGATACACTTGCTGTAGGTTTCGTCACCAGGATTATCGATTGCACCCTTAGCGTTACCACGAACCAACGGGATTTCATCGCCAGGGAAACCGTAGGTGGTGAGTAGCTCGCGAATCTCAAGCTCGACGAGCTCCAATAGCTCTTCGTCGTCGACCAAGTCGCACTTATTCAGGAATACGACGATCTTAGGTACACCCACCTGACGGGCGAGCAGGATGTGCTCGCGCGTCTGAGGCATCGGGCCGTCAGCAGCGGAAACCACCAGAATGGCACCATCCATTTGGGCGGCACCGGTGATCATGTTCTTGACGAAGTCGGCGTGGCCTGGGCAGTCAATGTGAGCGTAGTGACGGTTGTCGGTCTCGTACTCAACGTGCGAGACGGCAATCGTCACGGTCTTGGTCTCGTCACGCACGGTACCGCCCTTGGCGATATCCGAGTACGACTTAGCCTTCGCGAAGCCCTTTTCAGCCTGGACGGCCAAAATGGCGCCGGTGGTGGTGGTCTTACCGTGGTCGATGTGACCGATGGTGCCTACATTGACGTGCGGCTTTGACCGCTCAAAAGTATCCTTAGCCATTTTTCTTACCTAACTCCGGTCGTAAATCCAGTGTTTGTTAAGGACAACCGTAAAACAGTTTATAAACCAGCTTCAAACCTTATGGGAGCTGAAGCACGAATCTCAAAATTTGCGTTTCCGAGAGTACAACCCGACGGCTGACGCCCGACGGCCCTACTCTCACCTTTCGACTCTCTACTATCTCTTAAGAGCTGCTGATGAGACTTGAACTCATGACCTCTTCCTTACCAAGGAAGTGCTCTACCACTGAGCTACAGCAGCGTTGGGAGCTATTGGCTATTAGCGGTTAGCTATTAGCTGCCTGCTCGCATACCTTACTCAAACTCCATCAGTTCCGACCGATAGCCAAAAGCCGTCAGCCAACAGCCTCAAAAAAGCGGGTGAAGGGAATCGAACCCTCGTCTTCAGCTTGGAAGGCTGTGGCTCTACCATTGAGCTACACCCGCAAGGTGAATCCGGATTTTGGAATTCGGATTGCGGAATTTTGGGCCGCAAACCTCACTCTCTATTTCAATTCCGCATTCCGCATTCCTACTTCCGCATTTCTCCTCAGTGGGGGGTACAGGATTCGAACCTGTGAAGGCATAGCCATCAGATTTACAGTCTGACCCGTTTGACCGCTCCGGAAACCCCCCGGTGCTCGATTGATTTCTGGGGTAATGTTATGGGCACCGGTTACGGCTAAGCCGACGAGCGGCTGCTTCCTGCGTTTCGTTTCTTTTCCCTCGTAGCTCGTGATATAAAATGAGCTAGCGGAGGGACTTGAACCCACAACCTGCGGTTTACAAAACCGCTGCTCTGCCAATTGAGCTACGCTAGCCTGGGTCCGCTAAAGTTGTGCGAATCAACCAATATACCCAGCCGCGGAAACAGGGCAAGGCGGGTGTTTTGATTTTCAGGGGCGAATTTCGGGCCAAAGTTGCCCCCGGGAAGAGCCCGGCTCCCCATTAGTGAAAATGGGCAATTTGCCCTACTTGCCCTAAAATCGGGGGGCGACCTGCCGGCAAAAAAGACGTGATTCTCTGGCGTTTGGTTCGCGGAGCTTTGCCTAGCCGCGTTGGCGGAATTTGGGGCCAGCCGCCACGGCGAAGACGCAAGCGAGGAGTATCGCGGTGTTGGGCTCGGGGACCGTGGCCAGTGACGAGGGGCCATCGCCAGTGAATTGCTGCTGCCAGGCGAGGAAATCGAGCCCGTTGGAGGACTGATCGCCGTTGGCGTCGGCGGCATCGCTCGTGCCATAGGCGGTCTGCCACTCCATCAGGTCCCAGCCATCGACGGTGCCATCGGTGTTGAAGTCGGCTGGTAGGGCTCCCGCTGCAATCACGTTCAGGGAAACCACTTGGGGCAGGTACTCAATTTGCCAGTCCAGACCGTCACTCAGTTCTGGCAAGTCGAGCGTCTCGAACTGGCCAGCAATCTGCCCAGAAGACCCGGGATTGTACTGGATTATGTCGAACGAATCGCCCAATTCGGGCTCAAAAAGCCCTTGGCCCAGACTTAGATCGATAAATAATACTTCAAGTGCACCTGCTAATTCAACTTCGCCACCCATAGAGATGGTCAGAATATCATACTCACCAAAACCATTACCTCCAATTTGTAATTCAAGCACTCCGCTCTCGCTTTGAGTGAAATTGCCGAAAACCCCAAAACTGCTGACCAGACGATCGGGCAAATTACTTCCAGGAGAAACAATGCCGTGGGAAATAAGACCGCTACTATTCCCCAAAAACATCATTAGTCCCGAGCCATCAATTCTTGCCCCTAATAGGTTGATGAAGTCCGTATCAACAAACTTCATGCGCCCATCAATGACAGCGAGGGAACTTGCTTGATTGACAACAACCTCTTGTTGGCTTGAACCGAGCAGCCCATCAAACCTTAGAGTGCTATCCGCTTGGACGTCTAGGACACCGTCATTGGATAGAAATTCTGAGACTTCGATAAACATGGTAGAGCCTAACTCGGTTTTTATGAGCCCTTGATTGCTCCAGTTGCGAACATCCGTGATGCTGAACTGACTATTGTTCCGTGCGATCAGTTCCCCCTGCTGAAAGAACTGATGCGCGATCCCCGTCTGCGTTACGCTGATCTCAGCGACTGAGCCTTCCGCAGATTCGATTCGTCCCTGATTGAGCAAGGTCGAGCCAGCCATCAAGACCCTGCCCTGGATGGTATGCCCCGAACCATTGATCAGGGTTTGCCCCGGTTCGACCGTCAGTCTGCTAGCAAGTTGCAACCTCCCGTCACCCAGGAATTGGACGATACCGCCCTGGAGCCGCGTATTGTCATTCGTTGTGAGCAGCCCCTCGTTCCGAATGACTCCGGCGATGTTGAAGCCTCCGAACTCGACTGTGCCGAGGATCTTTAATTCGGACTCTGAGAAACGCGGAGTCTGCCCCGAATCGTCATAGTTGAGGTCTTGGTTCACTCGGAGAGATCCATCTCCGGCGGTCTGCAGGGTGCCGCCGAGGACGCGATCAACCTCGACTTGCGAGCCGCTTCCAGCTTGAATCTTGCCGGGCACGAGGTTGCCTAGCTGGTCGAACTCGTAGTTGTCGACCGTGCTAAAGATTTGCAGATTGCTTCCGCCGATGGCGCGGATGACGCCGCTGTTGGTGAGACGGTTTCCATTGGTGTTCGCAGAAATCTGCCCGAAGGAGTTTGGTTGGGTGGTTTCTACGGTCCCTCGATTGGTGAAGGCGACATCAGAGAACGAGAGATCGTTGACGACACTGAATGTATTGTCGAGGTTAATCAGTTGGGCGTCAGCGCTAGAGCTTTGAACGCGTTGGATTTCGGAAGAACTGACCACGCCACTCCCTCCAAGAACCACATTGCCAATCAGCCCAAGAGGTCCACTAAGGTTCCCCGTGTTCTCAATACTTCCCAAAAGCTGTATTTGATCGGCCTGAACGAAACCCTCGAGACGAACCCCATCAAGTGTCGTCAGTCCTTCAAAAAGGAGTCCTGGATTGAATGGAGCAGGCCCGACATTAGGTCCGCGGAGGGTTCCACCACGAATAACGACATCGCCTAAATTCATGCGAGAGCCAAATCCCAATTCAATGACTCCACCTGCGTTGTCAACCTCGGCACCTCTGCCGCGAGGTATGGTGATTTGCCCGCCATTGATGGCGCGGATGACACCCGAATTCTTCCAGGCAGGCTGACCCTCCGGATGATTCTGCGGAGGGGTAAAGTCGAGGAATAAGCTTGCATCGCCCTGCGGAGACAGCCCGTTCGCTTCGATGATACCTTGGTTCAGAACCTCAAGATTTCTGCCGAAAGACACGGCACCATCGACCGTCCTGCTAATTGCGGGCGAGATGGTGTTGTCGACGTTAATGAGCTTCCCGGTCGTGAAAGAAAAATTCACGCCTTGGACCGCGCTTCCCGTCGAGAGTTCCAACCGCCCGCCTCCAGAGAGCACGACGGTCTCCGAGATCAGGGCGGACTCCCCGCGAGCGGTAATGAGCAATCTTCGATTCATCAGGGAACTATTGGAAATTATTGTTTGTGTCGAGGCATTCGTCTCGCCAACGATTACGTTCCCATCCAACTCGACTCCCGCCAACGAGACTGATTCCAGCAACCGAATCGTCCCTTCCTCAACACCCCCTGCAGTCGAAGTGGTGATCCGCCCCCCGACAATTCGCGAGTTGCGAATTTCAACGATGGAGTCGCCGAGTGCTTGAATCGTTCCGGCAACGCCGGCATCGGTGTTGAACAAGGGTGACCCTGAGAAGTTATTCAGCTGCAACGTCCCCTCGCCACTGGCTTGCATGATGCCGCCGTTGGAGTGTGTCCCGCCGCTTGGATTAGCAAAGCCGTTGAAGGGGTCGTGGATTGCCAGAACCTCCCCGGCACGATTGGCGTCGATCAAGCCGTTGTTTCTGATCGAGATGCCGTCGAAGTTTTCATCGATCCCACCGCTTCCTTGGATGGTGCCCTGGTTCCAGAGCAAGCCGGCATTGTTTCCTCCGAAGTTGAGATTCGCGCTGATTGAACCCTGCTGCATTTCGATGATACCGCCGGTTTGATTATGCAGTAGCGAGAAAAAACGCAGCCCCAAGGGACCCGTCCCTTCAAGCCCAGTAATAGACAAGGTGCCAGAGTTGTTCACCGAGCCAAGGTAAAGCTCCGTCTCCGACGCCATGCTGAGCGAGTCACCCGCGTCAATGGTTAGCGTAAGAACTTCACTGGTCTGCTGCGGCCCAGGAAAGCCGTAGCTGACGGCTGTGTTCTGCGCCGGGTCGCTATCGATACGCACATCTTGGAACATGCTTGGTGCCACGCCGAGTGACCAGTTGGCACCGTCAAACCAATCGCCCGTTGGGGGGCCAATCCACGTGTTGGTTTGGGCACGTAGCGAACAGGGCAACGATGCTATCAAGAAAGCTGCGGCAAGAATCGTTCTTGTAAGAGCAGACATGGTGCAAAACTCAGAGGAGCAGGGAACAAGCAAGGAATGACGAGAAATGAATGTCCCCATTATGACGGTGGCGGTGAAACGCGTCAAAAAAAACCGCCTGCAGCTTAGCCACAGGCGGTTCTCAAAAAATGAAGCACTTTCGATAAACAAGTTTGAAGTGGCCCTTAACGACGGCCGCGTCCTAACAGGGCAAAACTACCCAGTGCCATCAACAGGGCCGATGTCGGCTCGGGCACTAGGGTGTTGGCAAGTTGACCTCGCTCGACGAGTGTGCCAGTCAGACCGGTGACTTGAAATGGACTGCCGTTGTACGTGCCATCCAAATCAATGGTAATTCCCACCGCGTGTTCAATATCGCCGTTGGGAAGAGTCTTGTAGTTGTCGGTTCCGGGTAGCAATTCGACCGCCATGCCGTCGGCCGCCAAGTCGATATCACCACCTCCGCCACCAAAGGCGATTTTCAGGACGGTAACATGTCCGCGAAACCGTTTCTTTGGCGGACCTGCCGCCTTAAGCATGTTGAAGTCGGGCTCCATCTTATCGAAAACAAACGTGGCCCCTTGCTCTAGCTCAAGGATGGCATTGCTATCTGTTTCAGCGATTGGCGTGTCGCCCAGAGCCTGAGCAAAGTCAACATTGGGATCGTTGTCGATGAAACTCAGACTGAACTCCACATCAATCGAGCTGAAGAGCGGAAACGTCTTCCCGTCTTCCTCATCGGGATCGATGTCGTCGGGTGAGACCGCATTTGAAGAAGTCTTGTTTGATCGTGAAGAGTTGTGATCAGTCGCTCTTGTTAAGGTGATCCCCGTAATCATATCGGCCCCACCCTGCCCCAGTGGCAATGTTGCCGTGCCGGTGAGATCCATCGAAACGATTTCCGTATCGAACACGATATTCTGTGCCGAAGCATCAGCCGACTCCAACAAAAACGACAAACCCAGTACTGCAGTGCACACCAAACTAGCACGCAGTCTCATCTGAAAGCGAATCATTAGCAAACCTCCCGCGAATAATGGAAATCGATCCGCACGAACTGGCGGACCCTGAAGAGTGCTCGCACTATACCCGGCACTGAGCAGGCTCGCAAATCTCCCGAAGTTTGAAGCTTCAGACTCAACTGCGGCACCTAGTAGCCGACCCAATCATCACAACGAAGACGCAAGCGAGGAGCAGCGCGGTGCTTGGCTCCGGCACTGCAACCACCGGCGGCATAGGCGTCGGCACTGTTTGCGTGACCTCCCGTTGCCAAGCAAGAAAATCAAGACCGTTAGTCATACCGTAATCGGCTTGCCACTGATCGAGATCCGACGCGTTGATGGTGCTGTTGCCATCGAAATCACTGGCAAGGGGCTCGGTGATGCTCAGGATGACCTGCGTATCGTTGTAGAACAGACGGAAATCGAGGCCCGGATCAAGCGTTGGTGCATCGACTGAATCAAACACTCCCGAGAGAAGTGTCCCTGAGATGGTGGTCTCTAAAATGACGAACTGGTCGCCCAGCTGTGGCTCGTAGATTCCGCCGCCCAAATCCACCAACTCGATGGCCAACTCACCAGCGAGTTCTGCGAAGCGGGCGATGCGGAGCGTATCGAATTCGCCCTGCGCGGTGCCACCAATTCCGATTTCAAGGCGACCTGAGGCGGTTTGCTCGAAGAAGCTGCCACCAATGGAGAGACTGCCTATGCCGCCTGGTGCAGTCAAGCTACCGGGGGCAATGACGCCTTGGTTGATGAAATCGATTGGCGAACTTGATGTATCGCTTCGCGGTTCGAAGTCTAACGACCCGTCACCGAAAACAACGCCACCGTCGCGATTGAGAAATCGAGCGTTAATAAAACTTAGCGTGCCGTCAAGAGAAACTTCTCCTCCGTCGTTCTCAACCAGTTGGGAGGGACCTGGGGCGGCGGCAAACGTGATACGACCGCCCGCTTCGACTCGAATAGTTTCATGGTTTTCAAAGCCGTTCTGCATCTGTACTTGAAGCATGGAGAGCGGTCGACTTTCAATCAGGCCATTGTTGGTCAAGTTCCCGAATCCTTCGACTCTTAGAACTGAAGCATCTCCGGCGATAAGACTGCCAACTTGCACGAATTGTGATGGGTTGGTACCGGTTTGGCCCTGTAAGGTGAGCGTGCCATTCATGCTTGATTGAATGCGCCCCTCGTTGAGTAGGGTGGTCTGGTCGACGGTAATGGTGCCTCGCCCCACGATCGAATGGGTGCTATCGTTCTGCAAAAAAGCATTCCCCCCAATCAATAGAGTTCCTGGGCGATCTCCGAAGCCTAGCTCAAAAGTGCCTGGCCCTGAAAGGACAGCACTCGAGATGACGCGCGTAGTTCCCGCGGCACGCAGGCGTCCCGCGTTAACGATCTCACCAGTAAAGCCGAGATTTTCCGCTACGATGATTCCAGATAATTCCAACGGCACCGGAAGGCTGGTCGAATTGAAAATTGAATCAATCGCTCGCAAACTGCCGCCGGGTTCAGCGACGAGCCTACCGCCAAAAACATCGCCGACCAAGACGGTCGATCCCGCCCCGGCCAGAATCGTTCCGGGGAACAAATCGCCGTTGGTGCCTCGCTCGTGGCTCTGCACAACAACACTCGTCAGGTTGAGTTGGTTGCCGCCCAGAGCGCGCATCGTGCCGCTGTTGATCACCCGACGGGGTTGAGCCCTAGAGGAGACAAGTTGATTCGACGGACTTGCGCTGACAGCCTCGACGATGCCCCGATTCACTAGCTGCACCGTATCCAACGAAACGGGTCCGTCTACTTCAATGGTGTTGTCTTCATTGATCAGCTCAACAAACTGATTGGTGTTCACACGAGCAAAACGCTCCACGGCTACCACTCCGCCGCCTCCTAGCTTGACCTCGGGTGTCGAGATCTCCACTTCGCCAAAGAGCATCCCCGTGTTCTCAATCGTCCCAACAAGCTCCAGCGGTTCAGGGGAACCGACGAAGCCTTCCAGCCGCACGTTCTCCAAGGTAGCCCGCTCTTGAAAGCCGTTGTTCGCACTCGGCATAGCGGCGGGACCACGTAGCGTGCCGCCCAGGACGTGCGCGGCGTCGAGTTCGAATTGCGAGGCGGCATCGACTTCAAGAACGCCTGTCGGCCCGTTGGCAATCTTCCGGCCAGGACCCACCAGACTGATTTTCCCACCGCTAGTGGCGTTGATCGATCCTGAGTTCATCCAGGCAGGCTGCTGCGGAGACTGCCCGCTCGGACCAGTGAGATTCAACGAGAGCTGACGGCCTGGACCGTCCGCCTCGATCAGCCCGCCGTTCTCGACCAGCATCCCCGCTCCAATGGCGGCAGTACCGGTCGTGTCCATGAACAGGCGATTATCCACGTTGATTAAGCGCGGTGGGGAAGGTGCACCAAGACCATCGCCGCGGATTTGCCCCCCCGCAGCCAGCCGCATTTCCCCTCCGCCAGCAATGCGGACGGTCTCGTTGATGAACAACTGGTTGCTGCCCAGCTGCAAGGTCTGCAAGTTTTCGAAATCGCTGTCGTACAAACTTGCATTGAAATCGAAATCCACTTGGCCATCGACTTCCACCCCAGCGAGCGAAACTTGACTGCCGATCCGCACGCGTCCCTCCGCAAGGCGTCCGCCCCGCCTGGTAGCAAGATTTCCACCTTCGAGACGCACATTGAGCAGAGTAACGGTGGAACCACCCAAGGCTTCAATCAGCCCTCCGTCATTAACAAGCGGTGTAGTGCGTTGAAAACCGGAAACCCTCAACGTGCCTCCTGAGGATGCACGCAACGTGCCTGAATTCGAATAAGTGGGCAGCGGAAGATTGAGAATTCCATCACCAATTCCCGTAAAGAACAAGGTGCTGCCAGCCCGGTTAGCGTCGACCATTCCCTCGTTCGCGATGCTCATCGCGCGGTTGCTCAGCCCGATTCGACCGTTCCCTTCCACGGTGCCCAAGTTGTGCAGCCACGCACCGCCCACAGCCGACGGACTCAACGCGGTCAACAAACCGCCTTCCAATTCCACATTCCCGCTAGCCTCATTCTCGAAGAGGCTGGCAAACTCCAGGCCGCCGGTGTTGTTCACCCGTACCAGAATCGACCCGGAGTTCTGCACATCGCCATTGGCCTGCAAACTGACTGCGGGCTCGACAATCAGACCGTCTCCAAGATCAATGATCAGGCTGCCAATCGTTTGCGTTTGATTAACCGTGACCTCAGAGTCCATGATCGGATTATCATCAATCCGAACATCATTTGACGGGGTATTTGGCACCACCCCGAGTGACCAATAAGAAGGAACCTCCCAATCGCCAATGCCGTTGGCTCCAGGCGGCCCTACCCAAAAATTTACTTGGCTACGGACTGGGTTTGCGAAACACGCAGTGAGTAGAAGTAGTACCGCAGCAGCAGCTCGGGTACCGCAAAGGTGTCCTGAATTCATAGCTGGCCAATCACATGAAGCGTAGGAAACGTGAATACAATGGAATCCGCTCTGGGATTCTCGACGTCTACTTGCTCCGTTCCGGTACTCTCTAGAGCTATGAATCCGCCCCTTTTCGCATTATGTCGAGCGGTTACCGCGAAGTCAAAAAGAAGGTTTCGGGGCCACTTGTGGCTTAGCCCCAGAACTTAACCAAAGTAGCTAAGCCGCGAGCGGCGGTTGGCGAACGTTAATGCGAAGAGTGCGAGGATCGCCGTGCTCGGTTCGGGGACGGCTGCGAGCGAGCTTGGTGAAGAGCCCGTGAACTGACGCTGCCATAGGAGGAAATCGGAACCGTCGACGACGCCGTTTTCATTCGCGTCACCGTCGGTACGGATGACATTCAAGTTATCGCCGTAACCGCTGTTCCAAATGCCTAGGTCGATGCCATCGACCGTGCCACTGTTGTCGAAATCGGCTGCGATGGTGGCTGCCGAAACGACATTCAATGAGACGGCAATCCCGCCTGGGTTGATCTCCCAATCAAGCCCCGCGCCGAGGTCTGGCAGATTGAGCGTATCGAACACGCCACCGGCTCCGCCATCCACGGAAAGCAAAGCGAAAGAATCGCCAAGCTGCGGATCGTAAACTCCGCCACCAAGGTCGACAAGCTCCACGGTCAGCGTGCCGTCAAGCATTGCCGTCCCGTCAACGAGAAGCTGATCGAACTGACCGACGGTGGTGCCTCCGATTTCGAAGATCAGCTCGCTGGTCGAAGTCAACGTGAGATTGTCACTGAGGCTCAGCGAAGCAATCGAATCCGTCAAGTCCGCGTCGCCAGGAGCGATACGTCCGTTGGTAGTCAGGTTGCCGTTGACCGTGCCGTTGCCGGCAAGGGTTGAACCGGACTGCCAACTATGCGTACCGGTCAGCGTCAGGCTTGCACCGGCATTCACCTCAACGATACCGGAGATCGTACCACTGCCTGAAAGCGTGGTCGCGCCCGCTTCGAGCCGCACAGGGCCCTGCGAACTGAGAGTGCTCGTAATGTTGAGCGTGCCAGCTTGGCTCATTCGCAGTCCACCGCTGCCTAACTGCAACGGGCCATTAAAGTTGACAGTCCCTACGGGGCTGAGCAGCACTTCACCTATTCCTGAAGTTGAGTTCACTGAACCTGAGAAATTGGTGATGGCGGAATCCTCGTTCTGAATAGTCGTTGCCGCGGCGATTGTCACGTCGCCGGTGAAGTTCGCCACCACGCCCTGCTCGACTAGTAACAGGCTATTTGTAGATCCGCTCCCGGTATTCGAAAACTCAAGATCATCCGCAAGCGTAGCGCCCGCTTCGACTTGAAATGTGCCATCGCGTTCAATCACGGTATTGCCGACCGCACTTCCCAAGGCGGTACTATCTTCAGCAATCGCGATAGCCCCTGAACGAACGATCGTCTGTCCTGTATAGGTGCTTCCACCACCGAGGAACGCTGTGAGTTCTTCGGCGATTACCGTCCCCGAGCCGCTCACGTTACGAACGGCTTCAAAGTCGAAAATTCGGATGGTTCCGTTGTTCACCACGGATGTCGGCGCATTGGGAAAGGTGTCCGCATTGGTCGATACGCCCTGATCCCCCACATGCAGTTCACCGCCCGATTGGATCTCGAACGTACTGCTCATCGCCCCGGCGAGCGACGCGTTCATGACCAGCGTCCCTCCGTTGGCAACGGTAATGGCAGACTGCATCGCGGAGAGGTTGCCAGTCAGCTTAAGGGTCCCGGAGTTGATTTGCGTTGGCCCGGAGTAGCTGTTGCCATCACTCTCAATCACCACGGTGCCTGTGCCGTTGAGTATCACACTCCCGCCGGAGATCGCCCCACCGCCGGTGATCGTGTAGTCGCCGCTGGCGTCAAAGACAATCGCATCCGCGTTGACCAATCCGTTCACCTCGACAGTACGCCGATTGAGCGGCGAGGTATCGTCGAAACGAACGTTATCAAGGTTCGCAAATGCAATGGCTCCTGAAGTTGACGAAAAATTCGCGTCTCCGTTGGTGCTCCAAACAGAACTGACCTGCCCTGTCCACGTTAAGTCCAACGGATCGCGACTGGTGAAGATCGACAGTTGGTAAAGCTGAACGTTGTTATTCGTACCGGTGACCCGGGCAAAGTAATCGCCAGGGGTTAGTTCCGTGGTGATCGTCTCGCTCTGACCGGCGGCTGCCGAGTTACTGTTGGCGAGCTGGGTAACACCGTTACTTGCAAATAGGGTCAACCCGAGATTGCTCAGGGCGCGTGAATCGAAACTGCTTTGCGTGCCGCCCTCCGGTCCAACTTGGTAGACCGCTCCGCGAGGTACGAGGTCGAGCCGAATGTCGGCGGTCTCCGTGACGGTAAAGCGGAAGTAGTCTTGATCGCCATCGTCGTCGATACTCACGAAGTCTGTTTCGGCAGGGCCAACGGAGGTGCCGCTGCCTGAAGTCCCGACACTTGCGACGGTCGAGGTGTTGACGATCCCCAATGAAGTTGCGGTTCCGCTCGTATCGTTGCCGCCATTCTTTTCGAGCACGTCACCGTAACTTCGCTGCATCCCAAGAATGTCATCGTGTTGCGGGCCATCGAACGAGGTATTCAGCGTCGGTTCGATAAGGAAACTGGCGTTACTGCTTTCAACGTGCTCGAAACCCAGTCCGTGCATCGCTTCGTGCATAATCGTATTGCGCAGAAAGCGAGCGTTATTCGTCGTGCTGCCCAAGTCGGTACGGTCTGTGTTGAAGACCATATCGCCATTGTTGGGAAAGGAATTGTAAGCCAGCGTGCCACCCACGCTGCTGCCGAAGGAGTTGCCGCCGATGCGTACGTCCCCGCGAACTGAATTGCCGGAGGCTGTTCCGATCGTCGGGCCATCGTCGTTGGGCTGGTAAACGTAGCTAACGCCGGACAGCGAACTAAGCCGGCTGAACGAATCTTCAAAGTAGATGAACCAGGGACGAAGCGTATAGTCCGATCCGCCCGGCCCGGCGCCAAACTCCGAATCAAGGAACGAAATAAAGTCGCTCGGACCTGCGTCGGTAGAAGAACCACCGCCGAAGTTCACCGAATTGATAAACGTTCCGTCATCCACCAAGCTCCAGGTGACCGTCGTGGGAACACCTTGGGAGGCCGCCTGGGATCCAATGAAGCCATCGGTGGCTGTCGTGGTCCAACGATTGAAAATCTCGAATCCGTACACGCTGGTGCGCGGAGCGATCACACTGCAAGCGCAGACCAATACTAAGACGAACAATCGTCGCATGAGTTTCTTCGTTTCTGTTCCACTGAGGATGTCCTCGTCCACACTAGACGTGGGCGGTTGGGGAGAATGCCAAGAGAGGCATAGGACATCGCGACTTATATTATGGTCAAGAACTACGGCTGGGGCAAAGATCAGGTTCTGCCGGTTGTGGCCGTCCTACGGTCTACCACAGCAAGCTCGCTATCACAGAAACCATCATCAGCGTGGCGACCATTGCCTTCACGCCAGTGCCGAAAATGCGGCCTTTGAACGCCGCTCGCCCTACCCGCAATGACCGACGCGAGTCTTCTCCGCGAGTCATTTCGGCCAGAGTCGCTCCGCCGAAAGCCCCGGTCGCGCCCCCAAGGATCGCCCCCACGAGGGAACCGATGACAGGAATCGGAATTCCCATTCCCGCCCCACCAATCGCTCCGACAATCGAACCAACCAAGGCAAACCAACTCGCTCGACGGCTCCCTCCGGCCCGTTTCGTACTCCACATGCCTGCCAAGGTTTCTAACGCTTCCCCGGCAATCGCTTCCGCCAAGAACAGTGCAACGCCCGCCCAACCAATAGCCATCACCCCGGCTTGGGGACCGAACGCCGCATAGACCGCCGCGGCAATCACCATGAGCCAAGTCCCAGGCATACCAAACAGTGTGAGAACCCAACCAACAACGGCAGTCAGGGCGAGAGCAATTGCGGCGAGATAGGGGAGTAGTTCTTGCACGAGTGACCTCAATAAACCACAGAAAACTCACCAACGAAACCTAGCCCCTGGCGCAAGCCGGGGGTTGAAGTCTGTGCGAATACGCAACAACCCCGCGGCTTGCGCCGGGGGCTAGATGTAATACTCTGTCGCTCAACTTTTCGAATCCCGTTACACTATCTTGCATGTCTGACGAAGACCTTCTCATCGAACCCAATAAGCAGCGACCGGCAGCGGAATCTTCCGCGGGACTCACCGGCTGGCAACGTCGTTGGCACGACATCATCTTCGAGGCAGACACGCCCGCGGGCAAGGCATTTGATGTCACGCTATTGATCTTGATCTTGATCAGCGTCCTCGACGTGATGATTCAAAGCCTGCCAGCTTACCAAGAACACTACGAACCGCGCTGGGGTCGCACGCTTAAGCTCGTTGAGTGGGGCATCACGATCCTGTTCACCCTTGAGTACCTCGCCCGCCTCGCCTGCGTCGCCCGTCCCTGGCGTTACGCATTTAGTTTTTTTGGCATCGTCGATCTGCTTGCTATTCTGCCAACCTATCTCGCTCCTTTCATTAGCGGCACTCAAGCGCTGGCAACGATTCGCACACTGAGACTGCTTCGTGTCTTTCGCGTTTTCAAACTGGGAGATCACGTCGCCGAAAGCCAAACCCTTCTGAGAATCGTCAAACGAACACGTACCAAAATCACCGTGTTCCTTTCGGTGATCTCCGTCGCGATCGTGGTGCTGGGGACCATGATGTACGTGATCGAACATGAGGAACCCGACAGCGGCTTCACGAGCATCCCCATCAGTATCTATTGGGCGATCGTGACGCTGACGACCGTCGGCTATGGGGATATCGCCCCCGTGACCGTGCTGGGGAAAACCTTGGCCGCGGTGATGATGCTCATCGGCTACAGTATCACGGTCGTTACGATCGGCATCTTCGCCGCGGTGGTGTTGGGTAAAGACGAAAGCAAGGCGAAGATCGGCAGCCGCAGTTGCCCCAATTGTCTCAGTGAAGATCACGCGGCAGACGCGCGGTTTTGCAAAGCGTGTGGGACGTCGTTATGAATCTCCTACCAACGGACTCAAATTCTGCTGAAGCGATTGTTAGATCAGCGACGATAACTCCCTGAGTAGGCTCAATCTGTTCCCGCACAAGAGCCGGCAAAACACCTTCTCTGCCACTCATCGTTTGCTAGCATCATGCGCGGGAACTCTCCACTGCGGCGTTTGCCGTTACGTAATCTCTATGTATTCGTGACAGTGGCTGTTTTCTTAGCCGCTTCCGGAACCTACGCCCAGGAATCCATCCTTGGTAAGCCACCCTTGAAAACGGGTAGCTCGCCAAGCATCGAGGTCCGCACGGATACCGAGCTGTTTCGCTATATGCTCGATTTTCAGAATCGGCAGAACTCCAAAGAAGTGGCTCTCCTGCTGAATCATGAGAACTGGGATGGCGACCAACTTCGCGTTGTGCTTGGTGGGCAGGGGCGGTTCTCCTTGCTAGCAGCCGGCACGAACACGGCTGACAAGTTTCCTTACCTGGGTCGCTTCCCGACCGACTTTGCCGGCAACAGCGCGACCGACGCTCGCTTGCTGCAAGCCAACATGGGGGCCGCGGTGCATGCCGGTTCGTGGGTGAATCTCTACGGCGAGTTGCTCTTTTCTGACGTGTTCACGTTCCCTTCATTCAACCAGGGGAGCTTGCAAACACGCCAAGCGTACGCAGTGATTGGCGATCTCTCGCAGACTCCTTGGTATGCGTTTATCGGTAAGAAGAATCTCTCGTTCGGCGACATGGGCACCCTCAGCCCTTTTACCCAAGCGGTGCCTTGGCATTACTTCGGTGCACTGTCGGAAGGGATCGGTGTCGGCTACGCGGGCGAGCGATTCCACATTGCGGCCCAGGCCGTTAATGGAAGTCGTGGGATTCGAGTGGCTGACTCGAAAGAAAAAGGGAAGCTCGACAATCTGGCCACCAACATCATCTACACACTTCCCTTCAGCGATGAAGTGCAGCTGCAGTTGGGTGGCGGTTTTCTCCTGGGCACTATCTACGATGGCAATGTGGCAGAACACATCGACGCCACCGTCGTGGGTGATCGCAACTCCGCTTACGACTTAAATGCGCTCCTGCAAATCGGCGCGTTCACCTTCGCGGGGGAGTTCGTCTCGACGGTGGATGACTGGCCAGTCACCAACCACGAAGTACGAGCCTACCGCACCGAGGGGGCCTACGATACAACTTGCCTCGGAGTGCCCAGCCGCTTCTCCGTGAGTTGGAGCGAAGGCATCCAAGGCGACCGCGGCACCGAGTTCGAGTTCAACCGACAGTTGGTGATAGGCCTCGGGATGCAGGTCAGCAACAATGCCCTCTGCACCTTTGAATACGTGCGCAGCAGCGGCTTTGCCCCGCTGATCAACATCACCACGGTCAGCGATCGGAACGTCGTTCAAGACAGCGCTGTTCTAGGGCTTACGCTCGTTTTCTAGCGTCGACGCGCGTAACTCCCCGTCAGAATCAACAACACTCCGGCTATTACCAAAGTCCCCGGCTCGGGCACCGCAGTAATCGAGGCCGATGCCGCGGCCAATGTCGCGTCGAGCACTGCCATATCGGGCACGGCTTCACCCTGTTGGCGTTGGAGCGCGAGAAAATCGCTGCCGGCTGTGCTGCCATCCTCATCGAGATCGCCCACGGTATCTTGGCCGAAATGGTCGCGCCACATCGTGATGTCCGCACCGTTGACCAGGTCGTTACCGTCGAGATCAGCGAACGGGCGGATTCTGGCCAGGGCGCGAATATCGTACTCAAAGAAATCCGCCGTGCCGGGACCCGGCTCGTTCTCGCCGCGCATGTAGAGCCAACGGCCGATCTTCGCAGCGAATAAGCTCATCGGCTGACCCTGACCTTCAACGCCTTCAAACTTGTAAACGTCGAAAGGCGCACCCACGGGTAGCGGCGTTCCATCCAGCCCGCTCAAGTTAAGCGTGGCATCAAGATCAATCCCTGGAAAGGCCGCGGGGTGCAGCCAGAGCGCATCGACGTTCGCGAACTCAGCGTAAGGTTCGAACGCTGGCAACCAAGGACCCAAATCGCGCCAGCCCTCGATGAAATCGAACGTGCCGTAGATGGGGGCTTCGATTTCCCAGCCAGCAAAACCGCCGGTTTGTCGGAGCGTGCTATGCCGCGGCAAGAAGCGGTAGCTCGTTAATCGGTCGGGCGGCTGCGCCTCAGCTCGCGGTGCCGAAACTAGAGAACTGCTGACCAGAACGGCCAACACCACAACCCAAGAAAAGCGCTTCATGATCTTCATCCCACAGCACGACGCCCCTCGATGCTGGCCCTGATTTCCCATCCGCAGGATAGCAAATGCGACCTTCTCCAAGCAAGCCTTTTTCGACACCCCCCAATAGAAGGAATTCTTTGTTGACAGTGCCGTCACGCGAATAACCGAACGGATTCTTAAGAATCAAATCAAGAAACTCTATCCCGTTGATCCTGTAAATCCTGTCCAAGAATTCCGCTCAGTCGACGGCATGTCGCGTTTCTGCATCACCGTGGTTGCCTCTCAAGAACGATTCCTGACCTAGACTTCATTATGCTACGCTCACTCCTCGTTCTCATGGTCTAGAGGAATCGATGACTTCAATGTCCTGCAAAGTCTTTCAACTTCTGTTCGCTACGTTTCTTGTATTTGGCGTGGCGAAGTGCGTCCACGCCGCACCGAAGGTTGGTTCGCCGGAGTGGAAGCGAGAGCACGAGCGAAAGATGGCGGAACACAAACAGAAAATGGCGGAGCACAAACGGAAGTTCTCCTCGAGTAGTTCGTCGAGTCGTAGCTTTGAAAAGGGAGCGGCAGCCGCTCGCAAACGGTACGAGAAGTTTCACGCCGAACTCGAACGCGAACGTGCCGCCAAAGCCGCGCGTCAGCCCGTCGCACCAAAGTTCAACGCAGCCGCAGCTCCTTCGCCGCTGCACTGCCTGCTGGCCTTCCGCAAAGCAGCCAGCCGGGCAACTTCCGCTGAACAACTGCTTCCTTATCGAGCGAAGGTACTTCGCGACAACTATCGCACCTCACAGAGTTGGGGTTCCGACTACGATCACCTCCAGCACGATAAAGACATGCTCCTGGGGATCGTCCGCATCGACGACATTCGCATCAATGACGACATCGCAAAAATCCAGGTCGTCAACCGCTGTAAGCTTGGTAGCTACACCGAAGGTACCTTCACAATGAAGGGCGAAGGCAATCGCTGGCGGATGGAGGCCTACACTTCTGGCAATCTTTTCTACTCTCGCCTGCCAAACCCACCCAAGCACAAGAGCCGCGAGAAACGGGACTTTCCGATCTACGTAGAAAACTATCTCGCGAGGCTCAAGTCCGCCGACGGGCAGCAACTGCCGCAAGACCAGCAACAAGAAGAATCAGAGCCGACGGTTCCGGAACCACCTGAGCCGCAGCCTGAGAGCTAAGCGCTCCGTAGTCCGTTTGCCACTCGAGAATCATCTCAGGATCTACTCGTTGTAGCCCCAGCAAGTCGAGTCCGTCGACTTCGCCATCCAGGTTGAAATCCACGCCTGCCGACTGGGCATCAAGTTGGCTCCGGCCCTCGATGATTAGACTCGCGTTTGCAATCTGCACCTCTGGATCGGACACGATATATGTGGTCGCGAACAACGGCGGCGAGATAAAGCTCAACTGGAACTCGGCAGTTCCTTCGAGCCAACCAGAGTAGTCAGGCCCTTCATTGGCGAACCGACTCGTGCGGAAAGTTTGCTCATAGGTAAACTCCCCTCCAACCGACGGCAGAATCTCTTCGACGAAAGCCCACTCGCCGGTGGTTTCGCCTTGAAAACTACCGAAGATGTCCGCGGGCAGGGGAAACTGTCCGGGCTCATTCAGATCGCCATAGAGCCCCGGCGTGTGCGTCCCTGTGATTTGCACCGTCGCTTCGTCGATCTCTTGAAACGCTTCTCCCAGATCAATCGAGAGGGTGAAGAAGTCGTTCGAAGCGTTGACCCCTGTGAGCTCCGTAATCGGTATCACGTACTGCACCGCGAGAGCCCGCTGGCACGCGGCCACCAGCACTATCGACAAGAAGCAGATACTGACAAAGAGATGACGAAGTGGAAGCATGGTAGGAATGACTTCTCGCAAGGAATATTGGAAGCCTTCTCAAAATATCAGCCGCAACGCGTTAGCGTCCGGTTTTCCAGGTAACCGGGGGCTAACGCCCGGCGGCTGATGCGCTATTGAAACTGCTTCTAGCCAGTTTCAGAGTCTAGCGAAACCAGACCGAAGAACGCAAGAAAGGTTTATTTGCACCCGCGATAGATAATACGTCGCCGGGCTACTCCGCAACACATTCCAACGAGAAGGAGCAAAGCCCCCGCGGGTTCCGGAATCGGCTGAGTCGCAGCCTGAGAGCCGGCGGTGCCGTAGTCGCTCTGCCATTGCGGAATCAGCGAAGAATCGTCCCGCTGAATTTGCACAAAGTCCGACCCGTCGATCGTGCCGTCATTGTTGACGTCAGCAGACGGAGAAAGATTTACCATGAAGCTGCTGATAGCAAAGACAGTGCCGTCAACATCGAGCGTTACAATCTGTCCATCGACATCGACATCCTCAATGAACTGGATTGGTAATTCCAAAAGAGCATCGATCATGGTTAGCGCCCCCGCCATTCCGGTTGGCGTCAAGGTAATCGTCCCTAAGGTTCCAGGCGATGCATTACCGATCACCGGTGAGTCTGCCAAATTGATCGTTTGATTCACGGCACCCGTGGAAACCACGGTTCCTTGATTGAGAGTAATGTCAAACTCCGAGGCATCGAACTCATACTGAATCGCGCTGGTGGCGAGCATCGTCAAGGTGGCTGGCGGATTCGGCGTTGTCACATCGGCCACCGCATCATTCACTGAAACATTGACACCAAAAGTGGGAGGTGATCCTAAAGTGAACAAGAAAGGACTGAGCGGCGAGACTTCCGCCCCCGTGACAGTAAAGTCCGCCATCGCAGGAAACCCACCCGCGGTTCCGAAGTCGAGAGTCGTATCAATCGTCCCGCCCAACATTTGCGTATCGGTATCGCTGAAAGGAACGATAAAAACCGTGGAAGCTTCAATCGTGAGGCTCGACTGCTGCTCGTCGATCGTGAAGACGGTATCGACAGCAGTTGCAGAGCCGCAGAGAGCGAGGATAAAGGAAGGGGCAAGAAAAAGCTGCGTTAGTCGGAAAATATTCATACCCATCAGCATAGTTACTAAATCCAGAATCGCCTAACGTTATGAATGCGAGCGTCGTCCGAGGATTACCGTGGCAAAGACTGCGAAAAGAAGCCTCCAGCCGCTCGGTTCAGGGACAGCCTGCGTTTCAGCGACTGAATTGGCCCCGCTACCGTATTCCGTCAGCCAAGTAGGAATCAGTGGCGGATCGTCTCTCTGGAGCGAAAGGAAATCGAGGCCGTCGACATCGCCATCGTTGTCCGTATCCGTTGAAGAAGAACCCGACAGGTCAGCCACAAAGACGCCTGACGTGAAGTCGCTGAAGAAAAGCGTGAAGGCAAGCTGCCCCGCATCGTTGAAGCTGGTGCTGGAACCGCCCGTGCCAGCACTATTGAGAATTGGCGCAATGGCGGTAATCGTCCGGAGTTCTTCGGTGTTCGAATTGTCGTCCACATCAAACTGGTCGCCCTTGCGAACCACCATCTGCAGATCGCCGTTGAGGTCGGTCGCCCACAGGGCTTCATCATTCTGCGAAAAGTTCACGCCGGGACCGGAAAGATGCGACTTAAAAGCAACTTGGTTCTGATCGTTGAACGCTGGAAACGCGATCTGCGTCATAACGACCCCAGGATCGAGCCCGGGCGCCTGCTGTCCATTGTGCCCAGCGAGGGTTAGTGTTCTGCCTGTGTCTTCATACCAAACTCCGTCGACGAAACCGCCCCCCAGTTCTTCTGCTGTAGCAACTAGGATCACGTCACCCGACTCGTTCGCATCAAAGACACTGAAGAAACTGAAATCGTGATTGACCAAGCCCGGGGCCGGATCTCCTGTCTTGGCAATCGACCGTCCGCTTGAAATACTTGTGTCGTCGATTTGAAACTGATGAACACTCGTGCCGCTGACGAAGCCTTGGTATTCGGTAAATACAGTCACTTGGCCAGCATCGTTGACCTTCGGAACGAATAGGTCTTTTACCGTCGTCCCCGCAGGCAAGCCGAAACCGCTGTCGCCGGATTCGACTAAACCGGTGGTCGTAGGAAGAATGCGACCAGCCAGATCAAGTGCCGCGGATCCCGTGACGACAGGGGCCCACTTACGGAGATAAAGAGCCAACCGTCGACTAGCATTGGTGGTCACGGAATTGACTTCGACGACCTGGTTCGAGTCGACCGTGACCCCCGTTTGAGTAATCAATTGCTCAGGGCTGCCGCCCGATTGCGGAAGGTAGGAAATTGACGTTTCTCCCGAGGATGCAAGCGTGCAACGAAAGGTGCCATCGCCGGCGGAGTCGTAGCTCATTAAGCTGAGCGAATCACAGGTATCGCCGGTGCCAGCCACGGAGTCCCCCTTCTGAATGGCAAGGTCGGAAGTGCCGCCCTCACGGATGACGATGCCACGATCGTTTGCCGAGCTAATTGGTGCGCCATCAAACAAACTGAGAAGGGCCTGATCACCCTGATCGTTCGCGATCAGGGTGCCAAACACGTCGTAGGTGACCCCTGGGGCGGCGCCGGGAACTTGAGAACCGGTGAGGAAAGCGATCTGGTTTTGAGCAACAATCGCCTGTTCGCCCCCGGCCGTGTTCGCCGTGAAGACCGTCTGGCCATTTGTCAGAATCTGCGGCGCGACGAATTGCGAGAAATTGGTTAAAGTTTCCCCTTCGACAACGTCCCCCGTAAGAGCCGAAGTTGTGAATATCTGTGCCCGAGCTACGACAGACGTCAGTAGGAATAACGTAGTCAATAATAATGTGATACGTTTCATCGATCTCAACTTTCAAAAAACTCAGTCGACTCTGAAACTCCGAGCCTCTGCCGCAAGCTGCGAATGAACGATACTAGCAACCCGGGGCTTGCGTTGAGGGCAAATAAAAAGTGCGAGGGCCGCTAGACAAAGCAGCAAGCTCGCCGGCTCCGGCACACCCACCTCGGGAGTTGCTACAACAACGTGCTCGCCGTCAATGCAGTCGCCGTTGACCGAGCCGGCGAGGACTTCGATCGTTCCCAAGTTCTCGAACGTGCCGCTGGGGTGGTGGAGCAGTTCGATTCGTCCCGCACCGCCGCAGCCTCCGACATTCACTCCGCTTCCGCCATCGCCACCGTTGGCTTGCATGAGAGTCGCCGCATCAAGAGCAATCGACTGTCCGTGGACGAGGATTCCGCCGCCGCTACCTGCGCCGCCATCAGAAAAACCGTTCGCTCCGTCGCCACCGTTGGCGAGAATGGTTGCACCGGCGAAGTCCAGCGTTGAGAGCGCGCCGATTTCGAGCGCGCCGCCCCCGGCTCCACCGCCACCTCCCAGCCGAGTTGTACTTTGTCCGCCGCCCCCACCGCCGCCACTGCCAGCGAACAATAAGTCGCGTAGCGGATCACCATAAGGCAAACCGCCCGGGCGTTCGGTCACCGCAACGCCACCGCGACCTCCGCCCGTGCCGAAACCGGCCCCGGAACCTGAACCAACGCCGCTGACCGACGCACTGTTCGACCCATTCACGCCGTGCCCTGGACCGATCCCGTCGCGTTCCGAACTAAACGGTCCGCCATTGCCACCATCTCCTCCACCCGCAACGCCCAGTCCCCGCAAGCCGGTAACGACGTTGGGCACCGGTTCCGAGCCATCACTACCACTAACGTCGATCGTCCCCGAGAGCATCGCCGAGCCTTGAAACAGAATCGCGAGCGCCTTATCGCCAACAACCGTGATCGAATCTCCGCTGGCGAAAGTGCTCCCGCCGTTGAAAGCAAACACAGCAATGTCTGGCGCGTCCCCACCTTGCGGAACGACAATGCCTCCTGGAATCCCGTCGAAAGTCAGCGCATCGGTATCGATCGTAAAATCACCCGAAGGAAAAGCACCCAAGGATGAAAAGTCCCGCGGGTCGAGCGGTGCACTTTCAGCATCCGCTACGACGAGCATCGTTGCCGCCGCAACGACAAAAGTTACCTTCACCTTGAAGTGTGATAGGTTGGAAATACTCATGAGACCAACACTCCTCTAGGGTTGCCGAGGGAGGAAAACTGCTCAGAGATGTCGTGCTATGCGTAAGGGAGAAACAACAGCAAACATTAAAAGGATGAAGACGACCGGCGCTGGTTCAGGCACATTCTGTGAAGATGCAAGCGACGGCGTCGTCCCATATTCGGTTTGCCATGCAGAAATCAGCGACGGGTTATTGCGCTGCAACGTCAAGAAGTCTGCCCCGTCGACATCGCCGTCCGGTTCGGTGTCGGCGGCGAGTGCGGCGAGCACTTCCAGCACGACGTTGTTGGTGCCGTAGAGTATGTTCCACTCGAGGTTGCCGCTAAGTGCGGGAAGAATTTCTTGAACAAAGGTCCCTGTAATGCCGCCGTCTGCAGCGAGGATTTCAAAGCTATCGCCGTTGGTCGGATTGAAGCCACTCAGCAGTGACACGTCAAGCGTTCCATTGAGCGTCGCCATACCGGAAATGTCGAGCGTGTCGAATTCGCTCCCAGAAGTGAGGCCTTCGATCTCAATTTCTAGTATTGAGAGTATGCCGAAATGAACATTGCCGCCAAAAGTTTCCAATCCGGGACTACTTCCGGGGGTCACATCGGCTTCAAAAAAGACATCGCCACCGCCAGAAATACCAAAGCCCGCACTGCCGAAGAACGTAGCGCTCGAGCCGGCTGAAACATTGAATAATGTCCCCGTATTAGCCACGTCGTCCCAGAAAGTCACGTCCGCATTACCGCTGACGATAACGCGTCCGGTGGTTTCGTTATTCAGGTCACCGAACACGTCAGTCTGTCCGTTGGAAAGAGCGAGATCGCCTTGGTTGGTGAGCCCTGCTCCGCCGACATTCAGAGCACCGCGACCCACGATGTTACCGGCTGCCGCGTTGGTTAGCGAACTGGACGTTTCCAGGGTTCCGCCTTGAAGGCTGATTAAACCTTGGTTGTTGCCGAGGGCGCCGGTGAGCGAGAGCGTCTTGCCAAATGCAACTCGAATTTCGCCGCTGGAGAAGTTGGACAACGGCATGTCGATCTGGCCGTCACCTGTGATTAAGCCAGCATTGTTCAGCGAACTACTTCCCTGCAGTCTCGCACCACTACCTAGGAGTTCGATGCGACCGCCGTTGTCAATATCTACTGGCGACACCAAGCTACGCGTTTGCTTGACGAAGATGCGACCACTTGATTTCACGTCAATGAGGCTGTTGATATTGAGTTGGCCTCCATCGAATGAGAAATGGCCAAACAATTCAAAATTGTCGGCCGCGAATGAGCCTCCTTCCATGTCGAGCTGCCCTTCGGCGTTGAGAAATGCATCCCCGCCAACAGACAAGGTCTTGTCGGCACCCAGAGTAACTGTCGCACCGAGTAATCCGCCAGCGCCAACCGTGATGTCCGAACCCGTTAGATTGAGCGTCCCGGCGTTGAACTCGAGAATGCCATTGGTCCCAACACTCAGGTTGCTGGTTGTGAGACTGCCGCCGTTGAGCGTCAGCGAACCAATCGAACTGACAATTGTGCTACTCGTCGTGGCAAGGTGCTTGTCGTCGGTAAGATCAACCACAGGACCGAGAAGTTCCGCGTTATCAATGCGTAGCAAGTTAGTCGTGGAAAGCGTGCCACTATTAAAATTGAATTGGCCGCGTATGTCGTAGTCGATTGTCCCCGCGTTGAGGGTGCCGCCATTTAAGTTAACGATGCCTGCGTGAGTGATAAACAAATCGCTGCCGCTAGTGTTCAGCTCGCCACCATCGGTCAGCGTCACCGTCGCGAGGCGCCCGTCGGTGACGGCATCGATTTCCGGCGATCCGATGTAGGCATCGTGTCCGGGACGTACGGTGAGACTCGACCCGGGACCTTCGATGGTCAGGTCAGCCGCATGGGAGAAACTAACATCGAAAAAGCCTGCGCCATCATCAGTAATGAATGTCCCGACGCCCAGGTGGCTAGTGGTCGCGGTGCTACCCGAGGAAATACTAACTCGGTTCACTTCATTACCGGATCCAGCGGTGGCGATATTAAGAATCCCTACATCGAGCATTGCTGTATTTGAAAGGCGAATCTCCGCATCAGGCGTGCCAGTGAAGGATGACATCCAGATTTGCCCGTCATTGATATCCGAGCTGTCCAGACTGAAAGAACTGCCCGGTCCGTCGACGACGAGTCGATTTCCATCTAACGCGAATACTGATTGGTTCAGTTCGACCATTCCACCCTCGGTGACTTCAACGCCAATTCCAGCAAAGCCGGAGAGGCTGACCACTCCGTCGGTCCCTGAGGTCGTTGCTAAGGTCCCTCCTTGCACAAGCAAGTCGCCAAACATGTCGATCCGACCATTCGCAAGCTGAACGGTTCCCAGGGGATTGACAATGAGCCCTTCATCATCGCTCGTGAAGCGGGCGTTATTGGTAATGTTCATTTCAGCTGTGGTGCCCATACCTGAATCCTGCCCTAGTTTTGGGGCAGAGAATACTTCCTGCACGATTAGATTGGAGCCAGGCCCGTCAAGGTTTATGAGGATTTGTCCGTTGCCGGTATCGCTTCCTAAGAGGCTGAATTGGCTTGCTCCGTCAATGATGAGATCGGCGCCCGAGAGAACGTTGAGCGTGGCTACCTGGCCGGTCTGCTGTGCTCGCATGGATACAGCATCTACTGTCTGCTGGAACCCATTGCTTAGCGTCAGTGTCGAGGAGGTCGGATCAGAAAAGCCTCCTACCGACAATGAATTGAATGGGGTCGTGAAACTTAGCTGTGAAGAAGCACCATCCAGCGTAACGGTACCTCCGCCCTCAGCACGGAGAAAACCTACGTTCGTAATGAACAACCCGCCATTGGTAATGGTCAACGATGTGCCGCTGGCACGTGTGTGCGTGGCATCGCCGCCAGGACTTTCTTCGTAAGTGCCGTTGTCGACGATCACATCGCCGTTGAAGTTGACCGCACCGCCGAAACTGACAATGAGTCCTGTATTATCGATTCTTGTCAGGCCTGTACCGGTGTTGAGTACGCCATCGTCGAAGAGATCGATTCGTCCACCTTGCCCGAGATTGGCTGCGTCGGCTCCAACGCTCAGTGTCGCGTTTCCATTCTGTGAAAGCGTCCCGTCAATTTGCAACGCACCCCTGCGTGTCGCTGAAGTCGTCGTCGCGATAGAAATATTATCCGCAGTGACGTTAGTTCCCGCTCCAACCTCCCAGAAAGCTTGTGACGTTCCAGTGCCGGACTCTCCAATCGAGACGTTGGCCACGTCTGCGGTGGCGCTAGAGAGAATTTGAATCGAGGAAGTTCCACTCGCGGCAGATTCGATGGTCAAGTTTGCTGCCGTCATATTGCCGCTGCTTTCAACGCTGAGATCGGCTCCATCGCGCATGATGATGTTCTGCCCCGCGGCGTTGAGCGTGCTATTGGTGCCGGTAATCGTTGCATCCACGCTGGCCCCATCTAGCGTCAACAACCCGTTGACGTTGACATCGCCGCCGCCACTAACATTCAGGTTTCCCGAGTTTCGAATAAGAATATTCCCAGTACCGGTGTTGAGGACTCCGTTGTTTTCGATCAGCACTTGGGCGGTGATGTTAGCGTTGACATCATCACCAATAGTCAGTGTCGAAGCTCCCGTCATATTGAGTAGCGATCCGGAGCCGTTGACCGTAATGGTCGCTTCTTGAACGACTGAACCAGAATTCGAATCGCCGACAACAATGCTGGCGGTATCGACTGCTGAACCAGACAAAACATTCACACGCCCCGTACTGCCTGCAACTCCCGATCCGGAAATCATTCGCAGCAATCCGCCGATCTGGTTAGCCGTGGTTCCGTTTTGAAACGTTAGGGTGCCGATCCCACCGCTGGAACCCATGCTCACTCCATCGGAAACGTCCAGCGTCGAACTATTGCCGTCCAAAATAAGTGTGCCATTGCCTCCCAGCCCCAGAAAGACATCATCGCCGACGTCGACGCGACTAGCGAAGTTCACATTCAGGGAGCTACCGCCACCAACGGAAAGATCGTCGCCAATGTTCAATCGCGAAGGGTCATTGAAAGTTCCCAGGGTGAGATTGCCGCCAGAAATCATGGCATCGGCTTGCCCAGTCGTCAGGTTGAAAATGCCAAACCCGATAACATTTTCTTTGAATGTGACGTCCCCGGCTGTCACTTGCAAAAGATCACTGGCAACCGGAGACAGACTCATCGTCACGGTGTACGTTCCCGCTTCGTTAAAGCGAGCAACATCGCCCGCGTTTGGCGGGGCCGAGTCAGTACCGGTGATATTGGTCCAATTCGTAGACGTGGTGAACACACCGCTGGTAGGGTTCGTCCACTCAAAGGTGTCCCCTCCAGCCAGCGAACCAACGGCGATAATCGAAAGGATGAAAACTCCGCAGCGTGCAATGCCGCGACAAATAGTAAGGCAAAATTTCATCACAAATCCCCGCTCTCGAGACATACTGGCTAGGGCCGTTGCTCCGCTTAGGCAACAATTAGAACCTTGCAGAACGCCGCAGGCAAGAAAAGCTATAAAGGCTGCTGATAAGGAGTAGAAGAGCACTCGGCTCCGGCACGTTTTGCGAACTCGCCAGCGAGGCCGTTGTTCCGTATTCTGTTTGCCAACTGGGTATCAACGACGGATCGGTACGTTGCAGCGTCAAGAAGTCCGCCCCGTCAACATCGCCGTCCGGCTCGGTGTCGGCAGCCAGTGCCGCGAGGACTTCCAGCACGACGTTGTTCGACCCGTAGAGGACGTTCCACTCCAGACCTGCAAGCGTGGGAAAGTTCTCCACAGCAAACACATCTTGCACGCTGGTGGCCGTGATGATTTCGAAGGTGTCGCCCGCTACCGGTGTGAAGCCGCCAAGTAGCGAAACCTCCAACGTACCGCCCAGGTCGGCGATGCCTGCGCCGAGGATATGTTCCAAGCGATCGAACTCGCCCTGCCCGGTGCCACCGAGTTCAATTTCTAGTGTGCCGTTGTAACTAACGCTGCCACGGTTGACCGTTGCGGGCGAAAAGCCGGGCGAGTCGGTCCCCGTAATGTTGCAGTTATCGCAAGTGCCGACACCTTTCACGAAGCCGGTGAGCGTGATCGGCTCGGCCAATGAATTCCCCGTGATGTTGCCGTTATTGATGACTGGCGTCGCCGAGTTATCCGGCGTGTCGATGGTGCCAAAGCCTGAGACGTTCCCGCCAAAGTCCAGCGTCAGGCCATTGTTGGCAATTAGATTTGCCGATCCACCGCTGCCGTTACCCAGCGTCACGTTCGCGCCCGAATCGAACACCGCGTCGTTGGCATCGTGCAGCGTCGTCGCGCCGGATTGAATCTGCACATCGCCGTTGGAGTAAAAGCCTGAGTTAGAAGTCGCATCGCCGAGTGCAAGGGAGCCGGTAGCCATAATCGTTGAGCCGGTAGCAGCCAAGACGCGAGCGTTCACTGAACCATTGCCCGAAAGTTGTCCGCCGAATTGAAGATTCACACGCTCCGAATCAATCGTTCCGCCGGTGAGACTCACCGAGCCCAGCGCGCCGATGTTGGTTTGGCTCAGTGCCGAGGTTGTCAACGAAGCCCCAGAGGCAATCGTCACACTGCTTGGTGAAATAACACCCGCTACGCCAATCGACATGTTACCGGTGACGCTCACTTCGCCGCCTTGAATATCAAGCGGCCCCTCGCCACCGGAGGCCGAATCGTTCAAGGCAAGCAGTCCAGCGCTGACGAGCGTTCCGCCCGCGTAGTCGTTGTTGCCGTTGAGGACGAGTGTTCCGTCGCCACTCTTGATGAGTTGGCCCGTGCCGCCTAGATCGCCGTTGACGGTGTAAGCTTGACCGGAGTCGATGTCAAAGGTGCCTGTTGAGCCCGTTAACAAGAATCCGCGTGCCGCTGTCGAACTGCCGGTGACCTTGAGTGTCGTTGAGTCTTCCAGGGTCACAGTTCCTCCTGCGCCTAAGCTAGTGTCATCGGCAATCTCCACGGTCCCCGCATTGATCGCGGTTGCACCCGTATAAGTGTTCGTTGCTGAGAGCGTCAGCCGCTCCGTTCCGTTCTTCTCAAGATTCCCGGTACCGCTAATGACGCCCGCGAACGTGACGGGATTGACGAGGTCGAAATCGAGCGTGGCGTTGTTCTCGATGTTTCCCCCAGTAGTCCCTTGCCCGGTGATCTGCAAAGTCCCCTGCTCAATCACTTTGTTATTCCCGTCGACATCATTGCCATTCAGCGTGAGCGTACCTAGGCCCGACTTGGTCAGCACACCCGTGCCGGAGAGCGTCCCGGCGAGAATGTATTCCGCACTAGGATTGGAGATTTCGAAGTCGAAATCGTTGGTCACTTCAAACGCGCGGCTGCTGGCAAGCTGGTTGCTGCCGGTGTATCGAAGATCGCCTCCGAGGGCTCGAATCTCTGCGGACGAGAGCCCGAGATTTCCAAGTCCAGAGAAAGAAACAAGACCGCTGAGAAGATCGTTCGAACCGGAGTAGGTATTGTTTCCCGTGAGCGTAAGTGTTCCGCTGCCTGCTTGGGTGACCGTCCCGCTTCCGCTGATTTGCCCACCGTTGCTTATCGAGCTAGAGCGACTGTACCTTAGGTTTCCGTTATTGAGGATGTTGCCGCTGACTGCCCCTGTCGATCCGCCGTTGCCAATCTGCAAAGTTCCGTCGGTGATCGTTGTTCCGCCGCTGTAGGTGTGGTTCCCAGTAAGCGTAAGCGTGCCGCTTCCTTGCTTCTCGACGGCGCCAGTCCCCGAGATATTGCCCCCGTAGGTTACGTTGTTGTCGCGGTCGAAAATCACATCAGATAAGTTGTTCACGTTGCCAGTGATTGAACCGGTCGACCCATCGCCAATCTTCAAGGTTCCCGCGGAGACAATCGTTGTCCCACCGTAGGTGTTGTTTCCTGTCAACGTAAGCGTTCCACTGCCCAGCTTCGTCACGGTGCCGCTACCGCTGATCGTTCTGCCATAGGTAGAGCTTGTACTGCGGTTAAAAGTCACACTCGTGTTGTTGACGATATTGCTATTGATCGATCCGCTACCGCCGCCGTTACCAATGTTCAAAGTTCCGCCAGTCAAGACTGTGGTTCCACTAAAGGAGTTATTGGCCAACAGCGTCAACGACCCGGCCCCTTGCTTATTGAGCGTGCCATTGCCGCTGATGACGCCGCTAAAGAGATAAGGATTGGAACGGTTGATGGTGACTGTGGCGTTATTAGAAAGATTGCCATCGATCGAGCCAGTCGTCCCACCTGATCCGATTTCTAGAATGCCACCAGTGACTGAAGTCGTCCCGGTGTAAGTATTGTTTCCGGTCAGTCGCAACCGACCGCTCCCTGTTTTGCTGAGCGACGTTGATCCGGAAATTGGTCCAGAGACCGTCAACCGTGCCGGAGCATTGACGATATTCCACTGCGCACTAGTCAGCAAAAGCACGCTGCTGTTGATGTTGTAATTGGCCGACGTGCCATTGACCGTCAAATCGCCACTGGAGAGCCGCAGTTGCGACTCGGACAACGTCACCGACGACGAGCCGCTAAAGGTCGCCGAGATGATCGTGCGACTTCCATTGAGCTGAACATTAATCGGCCCTACGCCACCCGTATTGAACACGGCAACGTCGTTCGAATCCGGAAAAGTACCCGCCGGGCCGCCGGACCAATTCGACGTACCTGGGAAACCGAAGTCGACTTCATCCCAGTCGTTACCAGTGGCGTCGCCCGTCCAGGTATACGTTAGGGCCCAAGCCGGACGAGCCATTCCCAGAAGAACGAGAATGACGGCTGATAAGAAGACGAACTTCGTCCCTTGAGAATGGTACATCGCAGACCCCCACACCGAGAATTCGGAATTCGAATAGGTAATGCCTGCTCTGCTCCAGTGGTCTATTAGAACCTTGCTCCGCCTCGTAAACAAGGAAATAGTGTGGAGGCCAGCAGGAGAAGGCAGATCGCACCGGGCTAGGGCACGTTTTGCGAAGACGCGAGTGATCCCGGCGCGCCGGGACTGCCGTACTCGGTTTGCCAAGAAGGAATGAGCGCAGGGTTATCACGCTGAAGCGCAAGAAAGTCCGCTCCGTCGACGTCGCCGTCCGGTTCGGTGTCGGTGGACGATCCGGCAGCGATTTCGAGAACAACATTGTTCGTGCCGTAGAGAATGTTCCAGTTCAAATCGCCAGCGGCGTGGAAGCGATTTCCTTCGAATTCATTAAACCTGGGCGAAGCACCCACCATTTCCCGCGAAGGAATCGTGCATCGAGACATCGCGACGCGCAACATGCTGGTCACTACCACCAGCGGGAATTACGCCTCGGGCGATGGCGAGTTTCTCCTCTTCGGCAACGATGGCGGTCAGTCACTCCGCGGTTCCGATGTCGGCCCGGTGCGCTGGATGGCCCCCGAGTCGATCCGCCTGTTCTCGACGAACCCTGGGGCCGGACCTGACGACTACTTCGACCTCCCGGCCGGTTCGTACTTTACCGTTTTCTATGCCGTGCTTGAACCTTCAGCGGTTGGGTTGCTGGTTTTTGCGAGCGGACTTCTGTGCTGCCGACGGCTTCGCAGCTAGTCATCATCGTCACCGCCGCCCGAACTGTCTCTGTTCTCGTGCCGTAGGTTGCCATCGTTTTCTTGGTCGTCGTCGGAATCAAAATAGCCGTTCGTATCGCCGCCGTCACTTCGGTCGATGTCAGCGGGCATGACGCAACGTCCTTGCAGGGTTGCTCCTGACAGGAAGTTCGGCGGCAGCCAGGCGACCTGGGAGTAAGGGATGGTCACGGTCACCGTGATCGGTTCCAGGGGAACGTCGACCGCGGCCTTCGAGCTCGGGTTGAAGACAATTGTGTGATTTGTCAGTCCCGCATTCGACATCGCCGTGTTGATGATCGCCGAAGCGTTCGCTTGCGTGGTGCCTTCGACACTGTACACACGACAGCCGGCATTCGCGGCTTCTTGCAAGGCATGCGACACGATCACGGCTCGAGCTGCTTCGACAGCTCCCAAAACAAGCATCACGATCAGCGGCAACACCACGGCAAACTCCGTGGCAGCCACGGCGCGGCGTTGGGGTGGTTGATGGCTAGTTTGAAACATGATCCTGCCTCTAATCATTCCTCGTAACATCCGCTTTTATTGCACAAGCTGGGTCTGCTTCATGGCATCGGCAATCCGAGCAAAAGCGTCGGTTAGCCCGGTGGTGAGTGTCCCCGACGAACCGCCGGGGGCGCGAAAATGCTCGCCACCGGTAACGTCGGCAATCTGCTGCATGAGATCTTCGTCGGCGCCGTTGCCTAGGCTGATCGTGTAGACCTTAATGTTCAAGCCCTTGGCATAGTAAGCCATGTCGAGGGCGTACCCCGGTCCGTTGCCGTTGGGTTTGTTGGCGCGGCCGTCGCTCATGAGGATGATAACCCGCTCGACACCACTTCGTGCATTCTGGCTCAAGTAGTGGGCCGAATCTCGTAGCGCACCGCCGACGGGTGTCCAGCCGTTGTATTTGTTGGCCAACAACGTACTGGAATTCAACACATTGTTCCGAATGTAATTCAGGTCGTAGGTAAGGGGAGCTTCGAGAACGCCGCACCACTCGTCGTTCGAGGGATACAACGAGGAAGGGGCGAGCGTATACGAAACGCCGCCATGCCCCTGGGAGCTGGGGTTGTACTTGCTAATGATAGCGCCGTACCCCATCACGCCTAAGCGGTCGTTGTCGCCCACATCCCGCAACACATCAATAAAGGTGGGGGGCAGCACTACGCAGCGCTTGGATTCGGCCCTGCGCCGCCATCGAACCGGAGAGATCAAGCGTCATCATAATGTCCATCGGGTTGCCGCTGCCAATGGCAATGGCCGACCGCGGCACGGCAAAGGTGTGCAGTCCCATGAGCTTGCCAAAGAACAACGGTTCTTTGTCGAGCGTCCCGCTCACTTGGATAGCATCAGGCACGCTACCACCTGGCGTGAAGGAACGTGTTGCTGAGCTCCAATTTCCTGCTTGGATCGTGATCGCCTCTTCAGGGACGGTGACAAACGCCCCGGCGCGATTCTGCTGGACAAAAGCGAGGCCCGCGGCCAGAGCTGCGTCGACATCGTCGGGGTCTTCGCGCAGTTGTAGCCCAGCAGCCAAAGCCCCCGCATCCACGGCCGTTTGCAATTGCGAACGCACCAGATAGATACGGCCAATCTCCACTGAGAAGGCGACCATCGCGATCAAGACGGGAAGCAAAAACGCGACAAGCAGCATGGTGGCGCCACGTCGGTCGCGTCGATCAATTGTTGGCTGTGTTGGCATACGAAGAGGTTCTCTGAAAAGTTGTTGTCTCGCAGTGCTCCGCGAAGCGGCAGCCGGTTCAAGGCAGGTGGCCGAAGCGCTAATCGGTCGAGTATTCCTTTGGCAATGTGCAGGTCGCTGTGTAGGTCTTGCCGTTGAAGAAACTCAGCAACGGTAACCAACTCATGTCATCGAACGTGGCTGTTACGGTAACGGTCAGCGGCGACCAGCGAGGTGCGCTGGCGGGGTTCATGGGTTGCAGCTGCACTGTGTAGGTGGAAATTCCGACCGGTCTGAGAATCGTGTCGACTTCTTGCTCAACCTGACTGGTCGTCGCCCCGCGAAGCAGCGCGACGCGGCAGCCTGACCGGGCCGCTTCCTCCATGCTGTGCGTGGTCATCAGTGCCCGCGCAACTTCGATGGTGGTAACCAGCGTTAGGAACAACAGCGGCGCGACTAGGGCGAACTCCACGACCGTGGCCCCTCGTCTGCTGCGTCGCTTTTTCAACACGCTAATCATTGCTCAGGATTATTTATCTTCCAGGGATGTGGTTGGTCGGCCGGTGATTCCCGTCTAGCCCGAGACCTCCGCCAAAGCGAGAGGCATCTCGTCGTTTTCAGGCTCTGCGGTGTCCACCTGTTTGCAGTGACCTTCTTCACTGTCAAATGCGTCACGATCCAAACGTGCGAGCAGCCGATTGAAATCCTCCGGGATGTCTTGCCAGTAGTCCCTCTGGCGAAACTTGAGTGGCGGGACCGCTTCGCCCCGCGCTAAAGTCTTGATCGTACTCCGCAGCCGATCGACCGGACCGACAATGCGATTGCTGAGCCGGAAAGAGTCGAGTAGCAAAGCCGGTAGCAACACGACGAACGTTAGAGCATAGAGCGAAAAGTTGGTGAGGATTTTCGTTGTCAGCTCGCCGCGGTCGCCAATAGGATTGGTAAGGTACTGCCCCACGGCAGCAACGGTGCCGCCCACGGTCATAAAACAAAGGCAATGCAACACCATCCTGAGCGCCAACGCCCGCTGCGTGCGTGCATCGACATAAAGCTTCTGCCGTTGGTCCTTTTGTAAAGTCGTGGACATCGAGCTCACCTTACGTTCTTCTTGGTCGCGATAAACTGCTACTTATCCGCTGGGAATTTGGACAGCAAGAAAGTTCCACGGGAAGTATAGGTCACGCATGGTGGGAGGAGCCGGATCCCTGGAAGTTCGTCAAGCGAGGGCTTTGACACGAAAGAACCTAAATAGCGGCATACGCTGGTGTCCCGGCATTACCGCCACAATCAGCGCGATGGGCACTTAGGGCCACGACTGCCGCAACAGCGACCAATCCGCCGGAGGCGGGGTTAGCGGCGGCGCTCGTTACATGCTCGGCAGTAGAGAGTCGTCTCGATGAAAGTGACCAAAAATTGTGCAACAGGCCACGTTCTTCGGCATCGGCGTCGGTTGCCGACCAATTTGAAGTACTCGTAAAGAAGCCGCCGTTATCGTCAATCCAAAACCGCTCAGCAGAATTTGATGGTTCAGTGACCAAAAAGAAAATGGTCAGTCCAAGAAGTGAGCGCAGCGAGCCACGCCAGAGTTGCGTAACTATGAGAATTCCCCAAAGAAATCGAGCGAAAGTGCAGGCGGAGCCTTCTGCTCTGTTCGGCGATCATTATTGCCGTCGGGTCTGCTTCTCGCAAGAAAGCCCAAAAAAACTGCGTGTCGAAGCATAAAGACGACTGAACGACGTGGAACGAAAGAATTAGCAAGCACTCCCGGAATTACAGCCAAGTCGGGCTGCAAGTGAGACTTTAACCGTACGCTCAACCGTCAGACGGAACTCAAAAAACAACACAGCCACGGAGAAAGCTCCGTGGCTGTGTAATAGAACAATACCGAAAAAAGTCTTCGGCTCTTTGCAACCGACCTTACCTGCGACGGCAGCCGGCGACTAAGCCCAAGCCAACCAAGATCAGCGAAGCCGTCATAGGCTCTGGGATCTGAGTGACCACAACGTTGTCGAACAAACCGAACTGCATTTGGGGTGCACTGCTGACCGATGAGAAGAAATCAGCATAGAACAGGCCGATGTTTCCATCCGAGGTATACGGACGCGAGCCGTCTCGATTGATGGTTGTAATGTGTAGTCGGTCTCCGCCTGGCTTCTCGATGAAGACCGCCGATTTACCGTTAGCAGTATTCACCTCAAACGTGACCCACTGGAAGCCTGGGGAACCAGCAATGCTATCGCCGGGAGCCGTCTGGGCTTGGCCGGCAGGGGGCGAAACCGAGGGAAGAAAATCTGAATAGTAAGGATCGAAGCCATTTCTAGTTCCAGCGACCATCTCGCCGGTCGAGAGGAACGCTCCGTCGGCGAACGCCCGCCAATCGCTGCCCGAGCCACCTTCGCCAGTGGCGATGATCTGGGCACCTGACCCCACGTTATTATCGGTGTCGTTGTAGCCAAGACCGCCACCAATGAACTCGGTCGTGCCTGCAGCACCATTGTTGTAAAAGTTGTCGGCGTCGAAGTTGATCCAGGCGTCGAAGCGGAGCTGATAGCTACCCGAGAAGCTCTCACCGATCGGATACGCGATGAAGCTCTCACCAGCCGCCGGCGAGACAATGTTAGCCTGGGCGAGGAGTCCCGTTGTCGACGCATCACCAACTTGGGTGTTCGGTGCCTCAGGAATTGAAAGGTTGCTAACGCTGTAGTCGAAGCCAAAGGTTGCTGAAGTATCGCCGGTTGAATTGACCCCCCAACCTACGCTACTTTCCAGCGCGTCTCGGAATAGCTCGGTCGCCTCAGAGATATTCGTGCCAATTACGGCAGTGGCTAATGCAAAAACCCCTAGAAATCGCTTCATTATTCTTCCCCCGGGTACGTGGTAAGTTCAGCCAACGAGAAAGCAAAACGCTCCGCTCGTAACGAAAGTAATCATTTGCAGACGCCGACGGAGTATAGTCAGCCTATTAGCTCTCCGCAACGATTTTGGATTCCGCGGGCCGGTCCACCCATGCTGCTAAGAAACACACAACTGCATAAGAAGCGCCAGAGCCGTGAATTCCTAATGAAAGTGCGCAAACGTGTGAATTCTCCACGAGATAACGAGAGAGGGCGGTGTTCCCGACTTCGAATCAGTTCTGCGCTAGGGCTTGCTACAGACCGCGCCGCCGAAAAGTACGCGTTGCTATGCTAAGCAATACCAAGCTGAGCGTGTTCGGCTCCGGTACATTCTGCGTTGCAGCGGGTGACGCAACGCTGCCGTACTCGGTTTGCCAAGTCGGAATCAGCGAAGCATCATCGCGCTGTAACGATAAGAAGTCCGTGCCGTCTACGTCACCGTCGGGTTCGGTGTCCGCGGCGAAGCCTAGGTCGGTGATGAGGGCGATGATGTCGTTCTCATAATCGTAATCGATAAACAGATCCGTGCCGTCGAAGGTGCCGACCAGATCGCCGTCGCCAAAGTTGGCGAACTCGCCGATCAGGTTGCCGCTGATGTCGATCAGCTCGAAGGAGTCGCCCTCGCTCAACGTGAGAGCGCTGTTGATGTCGAGGTCGAGTGTGCCAGTGAGCGACAAGTTGCCGCCGACTGTTAGCGTGTCGAAATCGCTCAGGCTCTCGACATCCATTCCCAACGAACTGCCCGCCTGCAAGTTGAGGCTGCCACTCGCAACGCTATTGACGATCTCGAGATGGCCATTGTTAGTGATCGTGCCGCTGGTGGTCGCATCCACGAGGACCAAGTCCCCGTTATTGATCAGCCCTGTCGATAAAAAGTCGGCCGTTCCTTCAGCAACGATGATTGTGCCAAAATTGAAAACAAGGTTTGCAGAGAAAGACCCGCGGGTGATGTTCAAAATGCCGTCGGCGTTGACATTCATCTGCGTCGTGTTGACGGCCTGGTCTTCGTCGATCACCAGGCTGCTCCCGAACAGGCCGCCCGAGGTCACCGTGAAGCCGTTGCCTGTGATGTTCAACGTCCCGGAATCGAAATCGACACGGTCCATACTCGCCTTGGTCGTAAACCCGATTGAGAGGGTCCCACCGTTGAGTCGCAAGTCGCTGTCGATCGTCGCCGTGTTCACGACTTCTAAGTGCTGGCCACTGCTCAAAGTGGGGACGCCCGGGCCTAGCAGGTCGTCGAGCGTTTCCGCTGTGAGACTCGCTCCATTGGCAAAACGAAAGGTTCCGCTCACGAAATTGAAATTCTGCTGAGTCGGCTCCGACGGATCGGACAGATCCAAAGTGCCAACTTCGATGGTGCCGCCATTGAGATGAACCGAGCCATTATCCCAGAGTTTCAATTCGGTCTCGACATCAAGCAGTCCGCCGACATTCACATTCACGGTACCTGCACCGCCATTGCTGGCGCTCGTTCCACCGACATACATCGAATTCGCATTCCAAGTTCCGCCCGCGTTGATGTTGGCCGTGCCAGAGCCCATCGCAAGGCTGCCGATCTGCGCTTCGCTATCAGTTTGCACGACGCCCCCATTGCTCACTTCGACCAGACCGGTCGCCATTGCGGAGGCTGCCGAGTCGCCCAGTGCCGTATGCCTGCGAGAGATCAGTTGCGAACCGGCCCCCGTCACGGTGACAACTCCATCACCGTTGGCGAAGCCGCCGATCTGAAAGTCGCGTGCCGCTTCGACAACGCCACCCGCTTCGATGTTCAAGAAGCCATCACTTTGATCGCCGACGAAAAGGTCCGTCCCCGCATCAATCCTCGAAGCGTTGCCGTTGCCATCGTCACCGCTGACCGTCACCACGCCGCGAGAGTTCGTCGAGTCGGCGATCAGAATTCTTCCCGCGACATCCAGCGCGCCACCCCCCGTGATGTCGAGGGTCACTTCGTTGGCAGCTCCGACACTTCCGCCAGAGAGGGCCACCGAGAAATCTGCGGTCCCCATGTGGGTCCACTTCGATCCAGCACCGTCGATCACCACGCTCGACCCGTCCGAAGCCGAGCCGAATCCGATGCTGCCGCGAAAGTTGCCACTGCTGCTTGTTGTCAGCGTTCCCCCGTTGGAGATGGTCATCGAACCATTGTTCGCATCGCCGATGTCGGCGATGCCAGTGATCGTCACGTTCGCACCTGGCGTGTTCAAGCTATCGATAATCACATTGCCCACGCCGGTCGTGTCGTTACTCACAAACAGTTGCTCCGCTTGCAGCGTGCCACCATCGCGGACCTCGAGGGTGCCGACTCCGTTGTTTCCGACAACGAGAAAATCGTCATTTCCTCCTGCAATTTCACCAACTCTCACACGGGAACCAGCACCCATAACTTTGAGCATGCCATTGGCTCCACTGACGCTACCGATGAACAGATCGTCCGCGACCGCGAACTCGCCGCCATCAGTGACTTCCATAAGCCCGGTCGCACCGACCCCTGAGGAAAGCGAACCACCGATATAAGAATCAACGGTATTTGAATTGATCAACAACCGGGAGTCCGTACCCTGCACCTTGACGGTGCCGGTGGAGCTAGTGCTCGCAGCGACGCGAAGATCGCCTGCCGAGGTCACCGCACTGCCGCCGGAGATCGTGAGCTCTCCATCGCCATCCGTGACAATGCCGACATCTAAAGTGCCTGCAGTGGTTTGAGAAAGAGACCACTGAGAGCTCGACCCGTCGACGGTAACCTTTGCCGGAAGTCCGGTGCCGCTATTGTAGATATCGAGATCAGTCGTGTTGACTTGCGACCCCGCTTCAACCGTCCACTCAGCGTGACGCACATCCACGCTAGCCCCGGTATGCGTCGCGTTGTTCGTGAGAAAAATTTCCGGTCGGTTTACCCCGTCGAGTGTGAAAGTACTTGAGCCAGAACCGAAGTCGCCTCCATCAATGGTCAGCGTCCCACCGGTGTGATCGAAGATGCTATCAGCACCTCGGACCCAGCCTCCCGCGGTGATCTGCCCGCCATCAAGATTCACTCGACCCGTCGTGTTAATTTCAACGATCCCCGTAACGTTGACTTCAGCACCGTTGGAAACATTCAGTTGGTCGCGTCCCCGATTGGCATCTTGATCGTTGACGTTGCCGTGCCCCAGATCAAGAATTCCATTGATATTCCAAGTCGACCCCGGACCATCGACGTTCACGATCGCATCAGAACTGAAAGAAATGCTCCCCACGTTGGCATCGGTGTTTGAAACCGTACTGCCGCTATTGATATTCAGAGTTCCGTCTTGGCTGGCATTGGGAGAGACGTTCAGCACCCCGGCGAATGCCGCATTGCCACCGTTGTTGAGCGTCAGCGTCGGGTTATTCGCGCCTTGCAAAGTGAAGTCTGCCAATCCGGCAAACGGCGTGAACGCTCCCCCATCTACGACAATCTCGCCGCCGCTGTAGGAGGCCAATGCGACCGCACTCGTGTCAAAGGAATTTGCCGTGATCTGTCCGCCGGTGATGTTGGTGGTTCCGGTGTTTGTATAGGCACCCGTCAAATTGACGTCGCCGCCATTGACATTCACTGTTCCTAGAAACGGCGTGAGGCTGGCCCCGTTGACCGTGCCGCCGTTCACCGTAACAATCGCCGGGCTATTCACTTGGATGTCGCCGGTCACGTCGAGGGTTTTCCCGGCATCAATCGTGATCGGGTTTGGCCCAAGCTGTGCATTGTTCGCGACGGCAAGTCCCCCCGCCCCCGTCACTTCGAGCGTTCCACTGTTCCAATTGAACGCCGGACTGCCACTGAGTTGCGTAATCGTTTCGACTGACAGCGTGCCGCCATTCAGATTGGTCGCGCCGGCCGGATTGTAAGTCGTCCCCGCCTGAAGCTGCAGTCTTCCGCCAACCCCAACGTTGGTATCGCCGGTGACATTCAGCGTGCCAGAGGCTTGCAAGTTCAACGCGGTCTCAAACCCACCTTGATTATCAATCGTCAGTTGAGCGACGGTCGAAGTCCCCGCCGGTCCCGTAACCGTCACTGCCGTTGAGGGAGCGATAACGACGAAGTCCGACGCCGCGGGCACCGCGCTGCCGGTCCAATTGGTCCCCGTATCCCAGTTGCCACTTCCAACGTTCGTCCAAGCTTTCGCCAAAGCGCCTGTGTAGAACTGGCCGAACAACTCGTTTGCCCCATCGTCACCCACTTCTCGCACTTCGATTCGATCAAAAGGTTGCGAAGCGACAAAGCCTTGAAAGTTCAACAAGTTCTCCGGCCCTGCAAAGTTGACCAGGTCGACAACCGTGCCTCCAGCCCCGCCCGTCAAGAAGGTCACGTCGAAAGAGGTATCCTGCGCATCCGCAACGTCGACCCACTCGAACCCAAGGCTGGTGATCGGGGCGGCAAAGTCGATGTTGAACTCTTCATCCCCGCTGATCGCCAAATCGCGACCCGGGATGATGCCCGAACCCGTACCCGCAAAGTTCCAAGAGAACGTCGAGGGAGCATGGGCTGTGAACGTCATCCCGCCCACAACTTGCGTGGTCGAGTTGCCGCTAGCAGGGATCTCCGCCTCTGCCGTCGAGCCGGAAGCGTCTAAAAAGGACGCCTGATCCGTGTAGGTCACCTGCGCATAGCCAGCATCAGACGGCAAGAACGACCCGCACAGCGTTAAGCCTGCGCAGCACGAGGCAATCAGAAATCGACGAAACACGAACTACCCTCCCACAAAACAAAAAGCGACGGCCATGTAGCCGCAATATAGAGACGGCCTTCAACAGACCGCACGAGCATTGTCAGCCGGTGGCGAGGCGGTTGCAAGACTGCGGGAGGAGAGAATCGTCGATATACGCTAAACAATACGCGTTTCGCGATTTCGTAGGTTGCGTGAAACGCACTACAGAACGGCCAATCGATGGGGCATAGCACGCACTCGCAGGAACGACTAGCCGCACAATCCGGCATCAAGACCCCTCACTCGCGTTGCTCTTCCCTGACCGGCTTCACCGCTTCCGGCACGTCGTCCGGTTCTACCGAGAGCCATTCCACATCGAAGGTTCCTCGATATCCGAAAAGCGGCCCCCATGTTTTGTTCGAGACATGGACGTCGATGCAGAACTTTCCGAGTTCGTCGTCGTACCATTCGCAAACGTTGGCTATGCCTGAGAACAACATGGGAAATCGAAAGGCGATCGGGCCCTCATAAAAGCGCTGCTCACCTGAACGCAATCGCAGGCCGCCACGCTCGTCAACGGACAGGTCAATGTCGACGGCCAAGTGTTGATGCGTTCCCAAGTAATCAACAACCTTTCCTCTCTGCTGACTGTAAATCATCGTCGCATCGAACCGTCTCGGCTTTTTTGTCTCGAAATCACGAACCCAGGTGACAGTCTCTCGGCCAAATGAGTCACGATACGCATAGTTCCTGATCGTAAACGGAATGTTTTTTCCTCGCTCAGGGAACATAATGCGCCGCCAAGTTCCAACGTAAAGAAACGGCAGTGTATAGAAGCGGCCGTGCCACACTTCGTCCATGATGCCGGTGCCGATCGAGGCGATGCCGTCAGCACTTGAGAAGCCGAAACGTTTTTGAATCTGCGGATGGAGCCGCTCGAAGTCAGACCCAAGCACTTCTTGGTAAATGGACGTCACTGCGCTTCCTCCTGTTTTTTCCGCAGGCACCGGTTCGCCCGGGGCAAATCTTTCATCGAGAGTAAGCCGATCACCGCCAAGGCAACCATCAGCACGTTGAGGCTCACCGGATTAAAGGCGGCGTGCAAAAAGTGCGGCGAATTCAAGGCGACGCCGACCGTGGCGACGACCATCAACACGATCGTGCTTATCAACGGCCAAGCACGATGGAACGCAAGCAGCAATACGGCGCCAAACCCCACCTCCAACCAGCCGACCGTTTGAGCAACGGCGAGCGCTGCCGAATCAGAGAATCCTCCCTGCCGTACCATTTCCAACTCATCCGCGTGGTGACTGAGAATTTTCGGAACAAGACCCTGGTAAACCCAAACAAAAGCCAACGCCCAGCGAGCAACCAAATGAACGAGGCTACGCTGAATCGAAGAGACCGGCTGAATCCCCCTTTCTATCCAAAGCCGCAAACAATCAAAGCTCCACGCGGTCGCCCACCCCATGAGGGGACGAAACAACACCTTATCAAAAACGCGTCCCACAATCCCAAAGCGAACTTGATAATCATAAGCCGTCAAAAAGCGGATCGCCTCGCCGTCCGGGACGTACTGCCAGTAGCCTGCGCCTTCACGAATCAGCGACTTAGGATCATTCGACCAAAACTTCAAAGAAGAAGTCCGCTCCCCGCTGGGTGCGTCCCTTTGCCCAACCGTTTCGCCCTCGCCCCGAATCGAAAGACCGAACCCAAGACGGGTGCCGTACAAGAATCTCTGCGGCTGACTCTCATCAGAGTGGGGAAGATACTCAATGTCAGTAAATCGCAAGTCCCACTGAACGTGCTGCTGCGGGTTTTGCGTCCGCTCCCAAAGCTCGGCCATCTCTCCACGAACGCGCGTTTCAACATAGATGCCCATCAACAGCCGTCTCCGAGAGCTTTTTAGGAGCGGCTTCAGAAATCAGGTTTCGTAACTCGAAGCGTAAGCGAGAGACCACGCCTGAGAGGTTTATCGCCTCGCGTCCGCTTCGTGTTACGATGAATGAAACCGCCTCTAGTCTAACTGCTTCTCGTTGTCTCGTTTAACGGTTGTTTGCTCCGTTCAGTATCGCGTCGAGTGCTGTCCCATCATTTCCGAGCGAATTGTTTGATTATCACTGCCAAGCTCGCTAGTTTATGGGGATTCCAATAAGTGCTACGGCAGGTTCAAGCACATATTACTTGCTAGCAGGCTCTTCAATTTAGCATCTGTGAGAAACAACAATGAGCACCCTTCGACAACTTCGGTTTCGAGACCCAACACGAGTTAGCTACGAGAGACGCCTTTCCTTCGAATCTTTTGAGCCCCGTTTGATGCTCGCGGGAGATTCACCCCTGGTGTTTGGCTCCAATTTCGGCGATTCAATCGCCACGGGAAGTAATTACTATCAAACCGTTCAAACGGACGAAACACTCGGCGATGTCATCATCGGGACAATTGACGAAACCGTGGACGGCAACGGTGCCACGTGGATACGTCTCCAACAACGCAACGTCAATCAATTTAGCGTGCGTACCAACCAAGTCATGGACGGCATGCACTGGCTTTCTGCCGAGTCAGGCAGCTATTCAGTTGATGGTAAAGTGATCGAAGTCGGAAGGATCGAAAACGCCAGTAACGGTGACTCGGTAACTTTCTCGACAAGCTTCAGCACGCCACCCGTTATTCTCGCTATGGTCGATGAGTCTGTCGACGACAGTGGTGCCACAGCGGCTCGGGTTGTTGGCAATCACGAGGCGACCGGGTTTACCATTTGGACAGACAACACAGCCGACGCCGTGATGTGGATTGCCATGGAGCCGGGTCTCTATCTCACGGAGGATTTCGCTTGGCAGGCAGAAACTTTCGCCAGTCCTATCAACAACACAACGATCACCTTCCCTGAGCCTTTCGAGCAATTGCCTGGGGTCGTTGCGACGATTCATGACATAAACAACAGTGGTCCTTTTCTCGTCAGGCTCGCGGAGCTTGCTCCTACTGGCTTTGCCCCCGAGTTTAACTTTTCTCAGTCGGAATTGCTTCATTACATTGCTTTTGGGAGCCGCGAGGAGTTCTTAGACGATCTGACATGGGATTTTTCGGCAAATGCTGGCGACGGCTTAGTGCGTTTGAATGGCGAAACCCTTGAAGCGGTCGATCCCATTACGCAGACCGTCCTATTTTCTCATCCACTGGACAGAACCAACTCCTTGACACTGATGGGCGATTCTCTCGAACTCGACTTTCTAACGGGTTCGTCGTTTGAGCTCCCTGCCGGAATTAATATTGTCGGAGGAGCAGGAACAACGGACGCTTTCACGCTCACTTCGGATGACTCCGCTCACGTTGTCCATAACCTGACGGTCACTGGCGAACAGCAAATAACTGCGACGCAGGGTGCAAATACCACGAGCATTCGCTATGCAGGCATTGAGGAAATCCAGCTTGATTCCCTCTTTTCGTTTACCGTTGAAGGCACTCTGGATTTAGGCAGCAATTCATTGACCGTCGAATCCGCCACACCATTAAACCTCGGTAATCTCACGCTTCTCGATGGCGGCACGCTCACTGCTAATAGCGTAGCAGCCTTAGGAGCGGGTGAGTCGATTGTCGGTTCTGGCACTATCAATGCAAGATTCAGTGGCGAGGCGGGTTCCCTTGTCCGAGCTACCGGAGATCTCACCATCGGCACGGTAAACTCAACCTCGGGCTTCTATACCCGAGGCGACCTTGATGTCGGCCCGCACACCGTCACACTTCTCGACACCGACCAAGCAGTTTTGGGGACAGAAACCCAACTCGGAGAATCTTCCGCGGCGGGCACCTTAGTTTCCGACAACGGGCTCATTGTGGACTTCGGAAATAACGTTTCCGGCTTTGGCACCTTGAGTTCTCAAAATACAACCGCTCAAGCGGTGATCAACAACGGCACAATCACCGGCAACGACGCTAGCGAGCAAATCACGACCACCGGCTATGTCAAAGGCGTCGGCACCTTCGATTTCGTACTATTCAACGGCACTTTTGCACCTGGCCTCAGCCCCGCAGCGCTCGATGTCGGAACCGTGGAGCTTAGCAACTCGAGCAAACTGGAAATTGAACTTGGCGGACTGTCGCCCGGTAGCGGCTACGATCAATTAAATAGCGATGCAACTCTGCAACTAGAGGGAGGGCTCGTCGTTGAGTTCTTACCTGGCTTCCAAGCGTCACCAGGTGATTCTTTCACGATTCTCACGGCAGCCGGCAGCGTTCTCGGCACCTTTGATACGGCGATAACACCTGCTGGTTTGCAATGGGAACTTCTCTACGAAGCGAACGAAGTGCGTCTATCGGCAAGTGCGCTGCCTGGCGATTACGACAATAACGGCGAGATTAATGCCAACGACTTAGGTGTTTGGCAAAGTACTTACGGTTCAACGACTCTGCTCGCCGCTGACGGCGATCAGAATGAGCATATCGATGGCGGCGACTTTTTACTCTGGCAACGTGCATCGACGTCCCCGGCCACTCCAGCAGTTCAAGCAGCGCATTCCCCTCTAACCAAAGCTACATCACATGATGAGACATTTGCAGCGACCGATCATCTGACGCCAGCCAAGTCTGCGATCTTGAATCGAGGAACTTGGTTAAGCTCACCTTTGTTGCACGGCTTGCGAAGGCAAGAATCCGAATTATTGTTCGATGAGTACAAAGGGCCTATGGCAATGCGATACCCAAAAGCAAGAGTGGGGCAATTACCGCATGTTACCACCAATGATGATACGACAATCGAGTCAAAGGCTCACGCGAATGGGCGAGAATTGACGGAGCACACTTCAATGACGAATGATGCTCTCATTGAGCAAGCCTGGAGTGAATTCTACTCTGATTTATCCTGATTCTACTGGCTTTCCCAAGCGAAACCTTGCTCTAGATGTACTTCTGATTCCCCACCAGCTTTTGGCCACCCACTCCGCTAAAATACAAAGTCCGCGACCGTTCACTCTCAACCCGATAATTAACAGCCTTAGCGGATCGACTTACGTCAATTCGCTCCCCTGAGCAAAAAGGGGTTTTGAGAGCAAAAGTCATCAACACGCTTACTACTAACGAAGCACAAACCTCATGACGGGTTGGGTTTGCGCTCCTTAGAGAAAGCCTGCACGTCGCACTTTTGCACAGTGAAACCGTGTTTCCGTGCAAAAGTGCAAAAGGGAGCCGTTGTCGTAAGTTGCTTTGGCCGTCAAGTGCTGGCTCTCAAGTCGAACCAGTGAGAAAGGTCGAGTGCGAGTCAGTTGCGTTTGCCGAGTCGCGCGACTCGTCGCCCTGAGCCAAAGAACCCTATGGATAAGAACATTGCAACCAGTAGCAGCAAACTCGTGGGCTCTGGCACACTTTGCGAAGAAGCAACAGAAGTCATGCTGCCGTAGGCCGTCTGCCAGTCCGGAATGAGCGGCGGGTTGTTGAGCTGCAGCGTTAAAAAGTCCGCTCCGTCGACATCGCCGTCGGGTTCGGTATCGACGCCGTCAGCGATTAAGGACTCGAAGTCAGTGAGGATGATTTGCGTGGGATCGAACAGACTGTTGATCCCATAGTGAATCGTAAACGTGCCCAAGCCGTCGGCGGTCGCGATGGTTCCTCCCGTGGGGACACCATTTGGTAAGCCGGCAACGGTCGATGCCGTGACAATCGTGAAGGTGTCGCTGGCGTCGGGGAGAAAACCATCGAGCAGCGAGATGGCGATCTCCCCTTTGAAGCTCGAGCTGCCCGTGACGCTGAGCACATCGTACTCGGTGCCCGGCATCGTGCCGGCGAGTTCGATCTCAAGCGTTGCTCCATCAAATTGAACGTAGTTACCGTCAACAGCAAGCGTCCCCGGTGAAAGACCCGGCTCGACGCGACCGCGCACTTGAAGATTTCCACTGTGAGTTCCCGACCCGGCAAGCGTACCACCTGCTTCGATAAAGGTCGTCGTCGTGCTTAGTTCACCGCCATTGGAAAGTTCAACCCGCCCCGTGCCGCCATTGCCAACAACAAACACGCCTGCCGGATTCGTTTGCGAAAGCAGCGAGCCGGGACCACTGATCGCCACGATTCCCTCACTGCCAGCCGTCGGTGCAACCGTACCGCTGTCGAAGGTCACCACACCCCCGTCGAGAATCTCCAGCAAGCCCTTCCCTTCGTTACCCACCTGGAGCGTGCTCGTCATGTTCCATTGCGAACCGCTACCCGACACAAGCACGGCTCCGTCGGAGGTAGTCGTAAAAGCGCCCAAGGTTCCCGAGCGGGAAAGAAACTCCGCCCCGTCGAGCACCTCAACGGTTCCCTCGCCACGATTACCAATCTGCGCACCTTGGTTCGATAAATCGAGCTGCGTCCCAACGCCACTCAGGAAAACGTCGCCTACGCCGCCCGCCGTATCGCCAACACGAAGGATGTCACCGCTGGCGGTTCCCGTTCCCGTGACGACAGCTCCGCCCGTTGCATCAAGGCTACCATCGCCACTGCCGCCGATGGTGAAGGATTTCATGCTCAGCGTCGAAGCATCGACGAGCACCGTCCCTTCCCCCGAGGCGAAGTTGCCGGCACGCAGCGTGTTGGTGGAAGTCAACGAAGCACCGGCGGCAAGTTCGATCAATCCCACGCCACGCGATCCCGCGTCGACAAAACCCGATGAAGTAGCGGTAGCGTCCTCGATGTAGAGACTTCCTGAGGAGTTACCAAACACCCCCACGCTGAGAAACTGCGTACTGGTAAGCAGCCCGTCATCCAGCACAGCCAAGCTACCAATCGATCCACTGTTTCGCCCGACGCTCAAGCCGCCGGAAAGATTCCAATGACTTCCCGTCCCCGTAACCGTAGCATCCCCAAACGCAGCCGCCCCTTCTTCTCCGACGATCGAAATGAAACCGTTGACGACCGCCCCATCTTCAATACTCAGCATTCCCGGTGCCGTGGTGCCAATGTTCAAGCGATCGAAGGTGGCCGTCGTACTGCTGCCAGTCACCAAGAGCGAGCCGCCCTCATTAACTTCCACGGTTGTCGTCGTCGAGGGACTGCCCGAGCTGACGGTCAGATCGTCCTCAGGAAAAGGCACGCCGACGGGATCCCAATTGAAGGCGTTGAACCACTCGTCGTCCACGCCAGCCGATTGGAACGTGCGGGGGACGGCGTGGGAGGTATTGCTGACGAACAGAACACAGAGCATGGCCATCGCCAAGCCCACGAAAGAACGGAACATTTCCCAACCCCTCTATTCGAAACTATTTGGTTCTCACCAGAATCTGAAAGAGCAGTATGGACGCTCTTGATACGTCGATCAAGTTGAGAAGGAAGCTAAACGCTAGCGGGAACCACCGAGCTGGCTCGAAACGATGTGCCTCGTCGCTGGAGCCTCTTACGATATCTCACATGGCGACGGCGTGTGCTTTCGATCATGGGTTTCCATGCCAGTGCGGTCAGCCGATGCTGAATAAGAAAGTGCCACAGGTAATTGCTTCGCTTGTACAGATAGGCCATCGCCAGGTAAGAAGCCACGGCTCGCCAGTCCTCGGGCGGCGACGCCAGATGGAAGCGTGCGAGAAGAGCCGGTCGTAGCACCTCTGGTATCCCTCGATAAGTTGCGTTTCACTCATATTCTTCGGCTTGAACACGACATGAGCCGTGTCGTACAGCTCCCAATCCCTATGCAGCAGACGCCCTTCGGACCCAAGTTGTCGGAAGAGTGGCGTATTGGGATAGGGGGTGAGAATATGAAACGTCGCACATTCGAGTCGGTTCTCCTCGACCCACTCGATGGTACGGTCAAACACCTCTGGACCGTCGTGGTCGAAGCCCAGAACAAAGCTGCCGTTCACTTGGATTCCGTGATCGTGCAGCAACCTGACACGGCGAGCATAGTCGCTCGTTTGCGGGCTACGTTTTCCCTGATCTTGAATGTTCGCATCGTTCAGCGACTCAAACCCCACAAACACACCCGTGCACCCCGCCAGCGCCATTTCTCGCACGGTTACGGGATCGTCAGCAACGTCGATCGAGACAGCAGCGCTCCAGATCTTCTGCAGTGGCTTGAGTGCGCGACACAAGGCTCGCAAATAGTCTGGCTTGGAACCGAGATTGTTATCCGTAAAGACAGCGTAGGGTTGATCGTCCCTCTGCCATTCAGCGACGATTTGCTCAGGCGTGCGCATCTGATAGGGCATATGCAGCCCGTCGGTTGCCAGATAGCAGAACCCACAACGGCTATGGCATCCGCGTGTCGCATTCAAGCTGGCTGTTGTCAGGAACGACTCCTTAGGAAGCAAATCGCGGCGCGGCGGAGGATCCTCATGATAAGGCGCACGGAACGAACCGTGATACTTGGTTTTGAGCGTCCCTTGCTCAAAGTCAGCCAATACCTGCCCCCATGCAGAAACTCCTTCGCCGAGAACCATTACATCGCAGTGAGGTTGTACTTCCTCAGGACAAGAGAGCACGTGGAGTCCGCCAAACACGACCAGCGAACCGCGCTCGCGAAACCAACGCGCAAGTTCATACGCCCGTTTCGCGAAGGTGAGATGAACGGTGATTCCCACCACAGCAGGAAACGGCTCAGTAGGCGGCGGCCCTTGCAGAAGGTTTTCGTCCCAATAGGAAACCTCCCAATTCGCAGGCGTCGCTGCCGCGATGGATGTCAGCGCGAGTGTCGGCGTAAGAACGTGCTTGCCAAAACTTGCGTAAGGATCTTTGGCGTAGAAAGGGTTGATAAGCAACGCCGTGCGAGGTTCGATCTTTGCTGGAACGAAATTCGGGTCGAGAGCTGGCGGCGTTCGGAAACACTCGGGCAGCGGACGGGCCATTGAGTACCTCAGAATCCTTTGGAGTGCAATCGTCGAGTCTAAGGAGTCTACGCACGTCGTTGGCTAACTTGCAAGGCGAGCGACTTTGTCGCTGATTGGCTGTTTACCGGGCGGCTACTTGCCAGGATGAAAGGCGACGTAGCGACATGAAGAACTCATATCGGGGCGTTGCTCTCAGAGGGACGCCCCCCACGAAGTTAAATTATATCTGCACAGAAGATGAATCAAGAAGCCATTTCCAGAATCATCATGCATGCGGCTCGCTGAACTAACGCAATGTAGCACAGTCGCACGCCCTACAAGATGTCTGGAAGTAACCGATACGAAGCGATGCCAATGATCAATGTGATCAGAATAAAACTAGCTTCCCAAGCGACTAGACCAAAAGCACTGGCGATTAACAGAAGAACAACAGGTGTCAAGTAGAGTGCAATAAGCCAACGATTTCTAAGAACGTTACGCATGCGTGACAAATCCGCCTATTTTGCATTCGCTGCTACAAACTCTTGCTGAACTCAACGAGAGTTTCGACTAGATTCCTCGGTCGCTGGAAGCTCGGTCGGAATGACATGATGATAAACTTCTGCGAAAGCCACATAAATGCAGAACTACGAACAAAAAAGCCGCCGCGATCGAATGTTGTCCTAAGACTTGTTCGACCACGGCGGCTAGGGAGGGGGAATCGGACTATCAAAAAACAGGGGGGTTAGATGTCTAAAACAATCTTCTCTTCTTGGGCCGCGATTCGCAGCTTGTTCAAAGCTCGCGCTTCGATCTGGCGGATGCGTTCCTTGGTGACACCCAAGTCGGCGCCCACTTCCTTGAGCGTTTGTGGCTCGCGGCTGTGGTCGAGGCCGAAGCGGCCGACGATGATCGCTTGTTCGCGCTCGTCGAGTTTCGACAGGATGCGGTTGATCTTTGCGACGCGGTCTTCTTGAGCGCTCAGCTCCAAGGTCGGGTTGCCCCGCTCTTCCTCAGTGGCCGCGAACAGTTCGTCGTGGCTCGTGCGGAAGCGATCACGCTGTTTGTACTCACCAGGAATCGTGCGGGCGAAGTTCTTCATGATGGCCCAACTGGCGTACGTGCTGAATTTGTTGCCACGGGCGAAGTCGAACTTCTCGATCGCTCGCAACAGCGAGACGTTGCCATCGGACACGAGGACGAAGAAATCCTGATCGGGCTTCACATGACGCTTGGCGATGGAAACCACCAATCGCAGGTTCGCCTTAATGATCTGGTTTTTCACCTTCACGACTTCGTCGTAAAGCTGCTCGATCTCATCCATTAACGCTGTTTTGGGGTTCTCTGGATCAAGTTGATTGCGAGCCTTCGACGCCTTGTACTTGAGGTAGTTGTATTTGCGGAACAGGTGTTGTTCCTGCTCGCGAGTGAGCAACGTCATCTCGTACAGTGCGGCCAAGTAAGGAGGCAAGCCGTTGGGTCGCTTCGGGCGGCGGGTGACGGTTTCCGGCTCAGGCATCTCACCCAGGCAGGCTTTGTCGGCACCTTTTCGCTTGAAGCGCGGGTTGTCCATGTAATCGAGCGGCAACTCCATGATGCGTTCGGCGCGGATTTCGTTGATCACCCGATAGACGGTGGTCTTCGTGCGATCGTAGTCAGAGCAGAGCCGCTCGACGGTCGCTCCACGACGGTACGCTTCGTAGATATTCTGACGCTGGCTCTCGGTCAGCGGACCGGCACCGGCGGGGAAGATCGCATCTTCAGGATGATCCGCATCGTGCTGACGCAAGGCGGTACGAATCGTTTCCACGCTGCGTCCCGAACGCTCGGCGAGCAGACGTGCAATCTCGGATTGACCGCTGCCACCGTTGGCTAGCTCTTTCGCGCGGGCGACAAATTCCTGACGCTGGCTATCAGTCAGTTGACTGAACTTCGAGCCGCGTTCGACGCGTTCCGAATTGTTCTTCACGAAGCGATCGACGCTGCTGCGAAGGAAACCGACACGTTTGCGGCCATCGAATACAAGGCGACGGCTCACGAGCCCTAAAGCTCGCCAACGCGAAATCGTTTTGGTCGAGACATTAAACTGCTTGGCAAGCTCTTCGACAGTAAAGACTTGCTCGCCCATGGCATCCGCTTCGAGGTCTGCCACGTCGGACATATCTTCAACGTAGAGCCGCAAATCGTGGAGTAGGTCCTCGCCATCAAACTTGCGAGGCCGGACGATTGGCATATCGTCCCCAGCAAGCGCGGTCAGGATGTCCGTGCTCTTGTAAGTCTTTTCAGGATCGATACCGGCAATGAGCCGCTCGGCAGCGTCAATTCGCGACAGCAGACGTTCGCGTAGCGGAGCGCTGGCGTCGTTGTCACGCAGGTCTTCGATCACGGGGATTTTGTATTCGTTGTGCATGGGGAGTGCCTCGCTTCTTCTCTTCTGTTCCGAGTCTCTGTCACTCGAAAGGGCGGTGCCGCGTGGGTTTCTGCTTGCAAGGCGACAAGTCTCACCGTCTTGGTAAGCGTTTGTCGGTCGCTAGTCAGGACGCGGCGGTAATAAGTAGTCTCCGGGGTCTGAAGCTGTCTTAGGTTCAGTAACTCAAGGTTTGAGCAAACACTGCTCTAGCTTGACCTGACACAAGTTGGTGCTTAGTGCCAAGTTACGGCCTACTCGTTGTACGCATATTCAGCGAATTGGGTCGAGAGAAGTTTGCTAGCTGATGGCTCTGAGAATGCTTGCAAGAGCTGATCTACGGCTGCAAACTCTTTCATATCAACGACTTGTAAAATCTTTTGAATTCCGAATCTGGGTCTTTCCCGGGACTAAGTGTCCTTCATTTTGGGCAATCTGCGGGGAGAGCGATGAGCAGACGTCGGCTACTTCTTGAAATCACGTCAGGTGCTAATTCCGCTGGACTGTCCAAGGGAGTTGGGTCGATTTAAGGGGTGAGGTCTGCTTTTCAAGCGGCTTTGCTTTTCTAGCGGCATCGTGCGATGTCGGCCTGTCCTTCTCACTTTGCTCACCTGTGTTAGTTATGACCGTATCTCGTGCCTTGATGTTCACGCTGTTCCTGCTGTCACTCGCTCCTGCGGCGGTGGCTGAGGGCTACCTTTTGGAAGCAGCCGAAGGACAGGAACCGACCCAAGTCACGGTCAAGCTCCAAGTCGGGGGCGATTCGATCGTTCCCGCGATGGACGCGGATGGCCCGACGGGTACTGAGAAGGTCACCCCCATGAGTGTGCAGGGGAATTTCGAGTACCAAGAGCAGGTCTTGGGGCGAGGTGAACAGGCACGGTCTGTGCGCGTCTATCAACGCGCCGACGCAATTTTGAAAATCGAAGAGAAGAGTTCTGAGCAAGGGTTCGAGCGCGTCTTACCAGAAGACATGTGCGAGGTCGTGTGTGACTTGCATGAAGGACGTGGGCGATTCCTCTGCCCCGACGGTTCGCTCACGCGCTCGCAAGTTGATCTGCTCGACGTGCTTGGGAACACCCTGGTCCTCGATCGTCTCCTGCCAAATCGAGAAGTGGCGGAAGGAGAATCCTGGGAGCACGACCCGCAAGCGATTACCGCCATTTTCGGACTCGACAATGCCGGCGTTTGCGAAGTGAACAGCATGGTGGTCGGTGAAGAGAATAACCAAGTTCAAATCCGCATGTCGGGCACCGTGCATGGCGGCGTTGATGGCGCTTCTTTGGAAATGGAAATCAAGGGCGCCTACCTGTTTCACCTCAAGCAAGGCCGCATCACGAAAATGAACCTCGTGGTCAAAGAGAAGCGCAAGGCGAGTGTCGTCACCCCAGGTTTGGACATCACCGCGAAGCTGAACATCGTTGTCGGCCCCGCGACGTCGTCCTTGATCAGCGAAGAGATGATTGCTGCCGCTGAGAAGCTCCAGGTCGAGCCGCGAAGTCGTTTGTTCTTCAACTCGCCGATCCGCGGCTTTCGTTTTGCTCATGCGGGGAATTGGTATGTCACCAAAGAGAGCCGCAATCTCGTGACGTTACGCTTGCTGGACGACAACACCTCGATCGCCAGTTGCAACGTCACCACCCTGCCCCCTCGCTCCGCCGAGCGTGAAACGTCGCTCGAACAGTTCCAGCGCGAGGTGCAACAGTCGCTCGGCGAAAACGTCCAAGAAATCGCCGCCGCCAACGAGTGGACCAGCCCCAACGGCCACAAGTGCATGGCCGTCTTCGCCAACGGCAAAGTGAAAGACATTGCCGTGCAGTGGCGCTACTATCTGGTCTCCGCCCCCGACGTGAAACGCGTCTCGGTAGCCGCCACGGTCGAGCAAGCGAAGCTCGACAAGTTCGCCGACGCGGATCGGCTGATTGTGGATTCGATGGAATTGGTGGGGGCGGCTAAGGAAGAGACGGCTGGGAAGTAGTTGGGCTATTCGCCTCTCACGTTGCCTCCTGTGTGCCACTGCTGGCTTGTCGGGTGTTGCTCACGTAACGAGCTTGAACTTCGGCCGTCATCACGTTCCATCGGGCGTTTGTAGCAGTCCAGCAGTGCCTATTCGTTGCGGCAAGAGCGACTTCGACCTTTTCCCAGCGATTACACTGCTGGCTCCCAGTAACGCTTCAAAGAGCGGCAAAGAACAGTCGATACATGACACGGCGTGCAGGGCCTAGCTCACTAAACCAGCAGTGGCACCCTACGATTCGAAGTGTATATCTACTCCAAAGACTTGAAGTAATCTCGCCAGAGTAGCACATCGTCGCGGTCGACATCCCCATCTTCATCTTTGTCGGCTGAATGAAACTGCGAGTTGGGTGTTGCCGCGGCAGTTGGACCGCCCGATGAAGGAGCCGACTGGGCTGACCCGCTACCTCCACCCCCGCTGGCCGCTTGCTGTGTACTGCCGCAACCACACAACCCCGAAGGGATTCCGCCAAACTCCTGATCGTAAATCGCGCGGTCAGCTAGATCAACGTCCCCATCGCCGTCGGCGTCTCCCTCAGATCGCGAAGCGCACTCCGCAAGACCATTATTCTGCTGCCAAATAGTAAAGTCGGTCCCGTCGACCGTGCCATCGCGATTGAAGTCCGCACAGAGTAGCTTGTTGCCTCCGGTCTGGTTGAAATTGGCTAGCACGATATCTAAGTCATCCGTATCGATTGAGCCATCACCATTGGCATCGCCATCGGTGAATTTTGGATTCGGTGGTGCATTCTCTCCGAAATTACTGAGCAGAATCGAAAGGTCATCACCGTCAACATCGCCATCTAGGTCGAAGTCAGCGGCCATGAAGTCGTAGAGCCTGAGGCTATTTTCTTGAAAGAAGGTGGCTGAATCAATGAAGGCATCGCCAACATCTTGCACAACTATCTTGATCGTATAAGTGCTAGGTGCCAGCACGCAAGCACTTTCACGGGTGAGCAACTTGGTAAACCCTCCGTACTCGTGATCGAAGTGCAGGTTGGTAGCGACGTTTGCATGAAGTGATGTTTGTAAGATGGCAGGTGATGGTGCTACCTTGTTTTCAAGCAGAAGACCACATTGACGAAGATCAAACAGTGTAAGAGTGGATTCGTTTCCGCTTCCATCTCGAAACAGAATGATGTTTTCAAGATTTTGGCCGTTCTCGTCGCCGATGAATACGAGCGGTGTGTCATTATACGTACTCAGACTATAATGAGGGTGTTCGTCTGACGCATGTACAAAGCTGATGCTGAGAATGCCGGGTGAACTGAGTGTGACTTTGAATTCTAGAACCGTTGCATCGGAGCCTGGTGGAACTCCTGGCGGCAAGACAACTTCGTTGAAGAAGTCCTCGTCCCTAGGAAGTTGCAGAACAAAATCAGCTTCACCTGGCGCCGCAGCTGAAGCTAGTGCAAAGCCATTATTTGGACCCTCGACACCTACGCCGCGATCATTCGGTATACCTGAGATCTGAGAATCTGCATCAGTAATCAGCCCCGTGCAAAGACATACTCCTGAGTCTACTCCGAGGCCCCCTTCGTACTCAGCGTCACCGTTAGCATTTTGGTTAGCTGCAGGAAGCAGTGTACCCTGTGCAGTGACGCCATTGGTGAAAGTTCCCATACCGCGAGGGTTACTATCGGGATTGCCAGTAGCATTTATCTGAGTAGTGGCAGAGCCTGCAACAACGATGTAGTTGCTCGCTGAATCAGCGAGGTTGTTTGCCAATTGAGCAGGAGTAGGTCCGCCAACCTCTCCGCTGCTTTGTACGTCCACGGCTAAGCTAGGCAGAGATAGAAAAAAACAACAAAACAATACAAGCAATGCACTGAATGTTCGCTTACACATGGAATGTCCTCCATTAATTGACTTAAAAATGTTCGTTCTCCTAGCAGAAGCCATGCCGCAGAAGCATAGAAAGAGTATGACGACTGATCTTGGTTCGGGTATTCTCCCAAAGCGAATCCGATCGATCTGAGCTGACCAAGCTACATTCTCACTTGGGCCCAGGAAAAAGAAATCAAATTCCAGTCTAGTAACAGTCATTAAGTCAGGAGTCCCGGGTGAACCACCTCGAAAAGTAAAGTTCTCGAATGGCATTACAGCTGTGAATTCCCCACTATTGAGCGGTATGTCTAGAATTCGTTGCTCGTACGAAAACGACTGGTGGGTATCTTCGCGCAGAATGACTCGTAGATAGCTGGGCGACTCTGTCGCATCAATGGAAAGGAAGTCGAAGAGAATTGCATTATTGACTCCTTGCTCGCTAATATCTGCCGGAGGAAGGTCGTAGTTAAACTGAAAAGCAACAAGTGGAGTCAGCATGTCAGTTCGGTTCAGTTCGGTGAGACTTGCTGACATCACAGATGATTGCGTAACGCCGACATCGAACGAAGCAACTGGATTGACGCCCCCACCCGCTATCTCGATCGTTCTTGTCGTTGGGATTGGGCCTGTGAGATTTGTTACGACTGGTTCGTTTTCCATTTCGGGACTAACCACCTCCGCAGGATCATCAAAGTCATCAAGAATAAACGCGGCTTGCACGTCGGAAAGGAAACAGAAAACCAGCAGGCTGACGGGGATGATTCTCATGGTGTTTGCTCGATATGGGTGTTATTTCTATCCTAATCCTTTTTTTTTTTCGTTTGTCAAACAGTTGCCGGAAAGCACTGGCAGCATCGGGTTGAAAGCCTCACTGTTGCCAGGCTGGCAAGCAGAACCGAGTTTGGCTCAGGACTTTTGGCTAATCAAGAACAGACCTCAATTGACTACTGCCCGGAAGCCAAACGGCTTAGCAGGAAGCAATCAATTGAGGTCTGTTCGTTAGTTCTAGTCGATATTAGTTAGACGGGATCGGACACTGGTCTAGTTCCATCTTATCACTGGTAATCGCCGAGTGCAAAAATGCTAGCGGCGGGTGGCACTGGCTCTGCCAGTGTTTGACTTTTTTATGCAGCTCTACACTTGAGAAAGTTTGGACTTAAGTGCCCTACCCAGCTGCAAACTGCAAGCAAGTAGAAGGGAATCGATCAGCTTGTGGTCGCAACACATAGCTCCTCGAACTTGTTACCCACGCCAGAAGTTCGGCACTGGCAGAGCCAGTGGCACTCGTGTCGGGTGCCGCTGCAGCAAGACGGCGCTCGCGTTCATTGGCAATTCTCTAGCCAATGGCCCGTAGACGATTTATGCTGGAGGCTTCTCTTAAGTAGTACAGAACGAGCTTGAGGTGAGTCGTGAGAAGGCTTCAAAACGGGTTCGCTTTTTTTGTTTTCTTGGCGACCGCTTCTCCTCTGTTTGCGGAGACTCCGAACATTCTTTGGATCATCTCGGATGACCAAAGCAATGACATGGGCGCTTACGGCACGCCTGCCGTGAGTACGCCGCGGTTGGATCAGCTCGCTGCTGAGGGGGTGCTGTATCACAATGCTTATACGACCGCCCCGGTTTGTAGTGCTAGTCGTACCGCGATGATGACCGGCATGTATCAGACCTCGCTGTCCCGAGCGATGCATCATCGACCGGCGAACGCCTCGAAGCTGCCGTTGCCCTCGGGTGTCGAACCGATCAGCAAGTACTTTCGCGACCAAGGCTACTTCGTTGGCAACGCGAAACCTGATTTCAGCGGCAACGGCAAGTTGGATATGAACTTTGCCGACAAGGATGGTACCACGCTCGCCTTCAGCGATCTGTTCGATGGCAACGATTGGCGGCAGGCTGGGAGCCAGCCCTGGTTTATGCAAGTCAACATTTTCGAACCGCACCGACCTTTTCGACTGGCCAATCAAGATCTGAATCGGCGCAACCAGCTTGCGTTGCCCGCGGATATGCCTGATCACCCACTCGCCCGGGCCGATTACGCGGACTACTTGGCCTCGATCGAATCAGCCGACGCCAAAGTGGGGGCCGTGCTCGATCGGCTTGCAGCAGACGGATTGGCTGACAACACGATCGTGTTTTTCTTTTCCGATAACGGTCGCGAGTTTACCCGCGCTAAAGGTTCCGCTTACGATCCGGGGTTTCATGTCCCACTGGTGGCTCGCGTCCCTGAGGCTTTGCGACAACAACGGCCCGATCTGGCCCCAGGCACGCAGAATCATCAACTTGTCAGTATGTTGGATGTGACCGCGGCGACGTTGGCGGCAGCAGGGATCGACTTATCTGCAAACGAACTCGATCATTTGGCAGGGAACGATCTGCTTTCGGCCAGCTACACCGGGAACGATTCGCTGGTGATGGCGAATGATCGTTCGAGTAACGCTGCCCATCGCTCGCGTGTGGTGCGTTCTGGTAATCTCGCGTACATCAAGAACATTCATCACGATCTTGGCTACTTTGGCGTAGACGCGAGTTGGTATAGCAAACAAGAACGGCCGGTCCACACGCTGCACGAAGTGCTGAAAGGTCGTGGATTGGTGACGGCTGAGGACAATTTGCTTTACGGAGACTCGCATCCCGAAGAAGAACTTTACGATCTGGCTGCCGACCCACATCAGTTGAACAATCTGATTGACGATCCGACCTATGCGACTCAATTAACGCAATTACGGGGCGAGTTGGATCAGTGGACCAGCGCAACAGGCGACCGGGGAGGAGAATTCGATCCCGATCTCCTGCCCGGACAGAATTGGTATCGAAACACGGGCCGCTTTCGCCATTTGGATGACAAGAACCTGCCCCGTGATACGACCGACTACGAATACCTCCAGTGGTGGGCCGATCAATTCAATGTGCCGCTCGATTTAGAAGAAGGCGAATTTGACCGCAACAGTTTTTGGTTGCCCAATCGTTCGCTGGAGAATACTTCGCTAGCTGATGGCGGTTACTCGGGCGGCACCCCCCAAGGGTGGACCGACGCGACGCCTGGTGGCGTCTGGGTGCAGAACCTCCGCTCCAACCAACTCACCGCTGAGGCTGTCGAAGGGGGGAATACGTTGCAGCTCAACTCAGGCGGGGCTGAAGTGCGCTGGGCGATCGACGACAACTGGGGCAATCTCTTGGAAGCGGGTGAAGCCGCCGGTTGGCAAATCAATTTGGCTGCGTGGGTCGGGCGGCGAAGTGATTTCCAGGGGAACCAACCTGGTCAACTACGGGTAAGTTTGCAAACGGCTGCCGGAGAAATTCTTGTCGAAGAGGAATTCGATCTCCAAGGAATCAATCAAGGCACATTTCAGCAGGAAGTTTTCCAGTTGCTCATCGATCGTGGCACGGCGGTCACCTACCGTGACGAAACGCTGTACCTAGCGCTGGCCAACCTAGCAGACGGCGGCACCGATGCTCGTAACGCACGCGTAGTGCTTGATCAAATGGTGCTCGCGATTCAAGAGTTTCAATCGGCTGACTACAACTACGATGGCAAGGTCGATCTGGCCGATCGTGCCGTCTGGACCAACAGTTTTGGTTCAACTACAAGTCTCGACGCCGACGGAAATCTTGACGGCGTCGTTAATGGAGCCGACCTGCTCCTCTGGCAACAAAGCCGCACTGAGCAAGCCAACACAACAAGCGCCGTCCCCGAGCCGGGAGCGTCTTTCATGGTGTTCAGCTTGACCATGTTGCACAGCATTGGAACAGTTAGGTTGCGCTAGATCGCCTCGCTCGTCAAAACGCCAACAGCGCAAACGAAAAGCCTGACTCATCAAATGACGAGCCAGGCCGTTCTTTACTAATTGGCAGGTGCTCTCGAATCGCTCCTGCTAGTTATTGATATCGACAGCGGCGTCAGCACCAACTTCGGCGTTAGCCGCGGAGTTCCCGGTGCCGACATCGCTGGCAGCATCTAAGCCTGCATCGATGTTCGCATTGCCGGAATCGTTCCCTTGCCCGGCATTCGCCGAAGCGCCGGTGTTGTTGCCGATCCAGATCTGCTGGCCGTTATAGCGAATAAACTGACGGCCTTGGCCGTCGGCTTGGATACGGTAAACGGGCTGGCCGTCGCGCATCCAGCGGTCGTTATTGTCACCCTGCTGACCGCGGAAAGCCGCTGTGTAACCTCCGCGACCGTCGGGGCGGCGGAAGTCTTGCTCGCTGTACTTGTTCCATTGGCCATCGCGATGGTACATCCAGTTTCCGTTTGGTGAGTAATACCACCACTCGCCATTGTGACGCGTCTTCCGCCAGTCTGCATTACGATCTGCTTGTGCATTGAAGTTCGCATCAGCTTGTGCACGAGCTGGCACTTGCGGCGTGTTTGACCGGACAGAGCTGTTAACGCTTATTCCTGATCGGCCTTGAAAGTTCTGCTGATTGCCACCTTGCAGACGGGCGTTGCCCTGCAGGTTGCCGTTGGCGTCGATGCGACCAAGATTACGGCCCTGCTGATTCAAATCGTTGCGCAAGTTTTGAACGCCTTGCTGCGTGCGTCGTACAGCCCCTTGAGTTGCCCCTTGGACTCCTCTCTGGAGATTTCGTGCGCCTTGCTGTGCACGGTTAACGGCGTTGCCGACTCCTTGCGTGGCACGTTGGACTCCTTGGCCCACTCGTCCACCGACGCCGGCATTCGCATTTCCACCCACGCCAATATCAACTTGAGCTTGAACAGCAGCACCCGCAAAAAGCACGACAGCTAGCGAGCCCATCGCAAAGCCCACTCTCGACAAAACTATTCTCATCACATCTCTCCTTCTCGATCAATCGAGTACGCGTCACTTTCGCAACGTCGCCCTTCCTAAGCTGGAAGTGGTAACGCCGCTGCTCGCCTTAGGTAGAGGGTGGCCTGCCGAGCAGCCACTCTCTTGAACCGAGAATACTCCCTAGTAACGCTGAATTTCAGTATAGAACATTTTGCAGAGCAGCGCAGTGTGTCAGGTCGTTACAGTAATTTGTGGTCAATCAAACTGGTGCTAGCGATTCGTTGATTCGTAAAGTTCACAAGCTGGTATCATTAAGGCCACAATCTGGCGGGAGCTGTTGTCAAGGGACCTCACTTCTGCCACGACGGCTGGTCAAAATTCGACCAGTCCTTCTTTTTGATGAGGGTGCTGTCGTGTATCGCCTCGCACCGAATACGTCTGATCCAGGCCTCAACCGCCTGTCTTAAGGGCATATGATATAGAGGTGCGACGACCCTAGAGCAGCGGATGGCACACGTGCAATCCTATGAACGGGAGTGTCGTGAAACAACGACGATGAATTCGCACCCGGCGATTCGAAGTGGGTGACTACTCTAACGATTTGAAGTAATCGCGCCAGAGGATCACATCGTCGCGATCGACATCCCCGTCGCCATCTTTGTCGGCTGAAGGAAGCTGCGAGCTGGGTGTTGCCGCGGCAGTTGGGCTGCCCGATGACGGAGCCGCTTGGGATGACCCGCTTCCCCCGCCCCCGCTGACCGCTTGCTGTGTGCCGTTGCAACCACACAACCCTGAAGGGGTTCCGCCGAACTCCTGATTGTAAATCGCGAGATCGTTCGCATCGACATCGCCATCGTCGTCGGCGTCTCCCTCGGCGCGCGAAGCACACTGTGCAAGGCCATTATTGTCTTGCCAGATCAGGAAGTCGTCGCCATCGACCGTGCCATCGCGATTGAAATCGGCACAGAATAGCTTGTTGCCACCGGTCTGATTGAAATTGGCCAGCACAATATCCAGATCGTCGCCGTCGATTGCCCCGTCCCCATTGGCGTCGCCATCGGTGAACTTTGGATTTGGTGGGGAATTGTTGAAATTAAAGAGCAGAATCGAAAGATCATCACCGTCGACATCGCCATCGAGGTCGAAGTCGGCGGCTAGGAAGTCGTAGAGTTTGAGGCTGTTTTCTTCAAGGAAGACGGCTGCGTCGACTCGCTGGTCGACAACATCTTGAACCACAATCTTGACGGTATAAGTGCCGGGAGGAAGCACGTGGCAAGTCTCGCGTGTTAGCTTCCGAGTAAAGCCCCCTAGCTCGATATTGTAGTTATCGGCCGAAGGAATCGCATGCAAATTAGGAAGCGGTCCTTCCACTGGATCAACATAGGCTTGAGTGAGGATCGCTGGACTCGGCGCTGTGTCGTTGTTCACGAAAAGTTCCGGGCAGGCACTTATTTCGAACAGGTCGAAAGGAGAATCCACACCATTGACGATTGTCGTAGCAATGTTTACACCGTCGACGATGATTGCGACTGAATCGTTAAACGCGAATTCGGGGTTCACATAATATGGATATTCATCCGAACCGAACACAAAACTAATCCGCAAGAATCCAGGTTGGACAATCTCCACGTCGAACTGCAGTACGGTGGGGTCGCCGCCGCCTGGATTGGCCAATGGGAAGGCCAAGTCTTCAAAGTCCTGGTCAACAAAAGCAGAAGCAAACAGTGACGTTGACACCTCGCCTGTATGGTTTTCCAAATTGGGTTGATTTCCGATCACTCCTTCACCGTCGCCATTATTGGGTCCTTCCATTCCGAATCCGAGATTAGGGCCAGCAGTTGCTAAAGAGTCGCTGACCAAGCCCGTGCAGAGACAAACTCCGGTATCAATGTCAATCCCTCCCGCATAAGTTTCACTTGGGCCCCCATTGGTATTTGGCAAAGGAGTACCGGCAGCAGTAATACCATTGACGAAGGTTCCCATCGCTCGATCATCGCTGCTCGGATTCCCTTGACCGGGGTTATTGGGATTCCCTTGAGCGGGGTTATTGATCGTCGTGACGGCAGAACTGGCGACGACTAAGACTCCACCGGAAGTATCGGCAATATTCTCAGCTAATTGCTGTGGCGTCGGACCAACTCCAGAGCTTGGTGTGATATCGATCGCGTTAGCCTTCAAGGCAGATGCGAACAAAACAAAGGTTGTTGCCGCAAATAGGCAATTAGTTTTGGTGATCATCAATGCGATCCCTCCTTCGTAGTATGGATGCTTGTAAGCCAAAAAACACACTGCTTGCAATGCTCCACAGGACAAGGCTTGACGGCTCGGGGATCCGCCCGACGCGAATACGGTCGATCTCGACGGTCCAACCTTGTTCGAGTATGCCGTTGACCGTGCCGTTGCCATTAATGCCAACGAATAAGAATTCTACAGCGTTGAATTCGGTGGTTCCGAGACCGCCACCCCGCGGTCGAAATGAATCAAAGGGAATGGATAGCGATCGGGAAACTCGCACATCCACATTGATCAAGGCTTCGAAAAAAAGACCGCGATCTTCCACGAGCAGATAGATAAATGGTGGCGGAGTTGGTCCTGTGACTGAGGCAACATCAATAATTACTGCCTTGTTCTCTCCGTGCTCCGTGAAATCGACTGGACTTTCGTTGAATCTGTAAGTGGCACTCAATCTGGCCAATCCCAACCCGTCAGAGCTTGAGGACTCGCTTCTCTCAGCAGTCAAGTGCGAAGGGCGTGTTGTACTACTATCAAGCTTGGCAAAAGGATTAGTGAATACATCGAATATGGCTAGAGTCCTCGCCGCGTTCTGGTCCCCAACATTCAATGTTTCAATCAAATCGCCTTCCATCTCTGGACTAACCACTTCCGCCGGATCATCAAAGTCATCCAGAATAAACGCCCCTTGCGCATCGGAAATGAAACAGAAGACCAGTAGGCTGGCGGGAATGATTCGCATGGTGTTTACTCGGGTTTGGTGTTACTTCTACCCTAATCGTTTTTTTTTTGCGTTTGTCAAACAATTGCTGGAACGCACAGGCAGCGTCGGGTTGAGAGCCTTGCTGTCGCGAGGCTGGCAAGCAGGAACGTGCTGGGCTCGGGAATCCGACCGACGCGAATACGGTCGATCTCGACGGTCCAACCTTGTTCGAGGATGCCGTTGATCGTGCCGTTGCCTGTTACAGAAAAGGAAATGCGTGCCACATTCTCAAAACTTGTTGTGCCTGAACCACCGGCTCGAGTACGAAATTGGTCGAACGGGAGAACCACAGTGCTGGGTGTTTGGATATTGCTTAGCGAGAAGAATATCTCGTAGAAGTCGCCTTCGTCCTCCGCGAATCCGTAGAGAATTGGCGGGAGTGTTGGTCCAAAGACTTGCGTAACATCAATGAGGAACGCATCATTTTGGCCGCCTTGGGTAAAATCCTGGGGCTCTTGACCAAACCGATAGATCGTACTCAGCCGTGCTAACCCCAATCCCTCCGATGGATCCGCACTCGATCTAATCGCTGTGAAACGTGATTCACGTGTTAGGTTCGAATCAATCCTAGCAACGGGTGTTGTGAACACATCGAAAAATGAAAGGGTACGCTCTGCTGACAAATCGCCTACCCCCGCGGTCACCGTCGGCTCACCTTCCTGAATTACCATCGCAGGATCGTCAAAGTCATCCAGAATAAACGCGGCTTGCACATCGGAAATGAAACAGAATACCAGTAGGCTGGCGGGAATGATTCGCATGGTGTTTGCTCGGGTTTGGTGATACTTCTACCCCAATCGTTTCTTTTTACGGTTGTCAAACAATTGCTGGAACGCACAGGCAGCGTCGGGTTGAGAGCCTCACTGTTGCGAGGCTGGCAACGAATGCAGGGTTGGCTCAGCAATCTTGCCAATCAAAAAAAGACCTCAATCGACTACTCCCGGAAAGCCAAGCGGCTTTGCGGTAAGCAGCGGATTGAGGTCTTTACGTTAGTTCTAGTCGATTCTGGTTAAGAGGTAACTCGGACGCTGGTATGAAGCTATTCTAGCAGTGGTGATCGTCGAGTGCAAAAACGCTAGCGTTTCTCCTTTTCCCTTGGCAGAAGCCGCCAAATCGAGTAATTGTCCCACTCATGTATACCCTCTTGGACCATCAATCTTCTCTCGACCCACATCTGCAGGCTTCTCTCTGGAAGGTTGGCAAGTACCTGCTGCCGCGCGATCTTCGCAAACTGTATCAAGAAACTTCGACGGTCCCAAAGAAACTGATCTCTGTCAATGAACTGGCCAACGATGATTCCAGCCGATGCGAGTTGATAACGGTAGGAACTGCCGAGGCTCTTGCCCCCTATGAGTTTCCTTGCTCTAGCTCAGGCACGATCGAACAGCAATTCTTAAATGGACGCATCGCACCACCAGCCTGGGTTGCGCGATTGGAGAACGGACACTCCGTTGGTAGGCATTGCTTGGCGATGACTGCTGACGGAACAGCGCTCCGCGAGACCGGCTTCAATCTTGACATGCAGCTCGACCCCAGCCGCCTGCGATATGGGCGTCACAACCTGCGGCGGCGACGGTTCCGTCGTGAAGGGGACCTGTCCCAACGGCGAGCGCTGCCAGCCGTCGAGCGCATCCGCGGCACCGTGGCAACGCTCAACACCGTGAGCAGCCATAACTTCTACCACTGGATGGTCGACATCCTACCGCGTTGGGCTACGCTGCATCGCGCTGGTTTCGAAGCCGACTATTATTTAATCGATTGCCAATCACAATTCCAACGACGTGTCCTACAGTCGCTGGGAATTCGCGAAGAGCAATTGATTCAGCCGCACTGTGGATTGAACTTGCAAGCGGACGAACTGCTTGTCCCCTCCAAACCTTCGCCGGAATGCCAGCGCACACTCGCCCAAGAGTTATGTGAGCGACTGGTTGGCCACCAGCAGAACAATGCGAAAAGGCGGATCTTCATCAGCCGTCGCAATGCGGCCACGCGACGACTGGCAAACGAGCAAGACGTCGAGAAGCTGCTCACGTTGCAAGGCTTTGAAACGCACCTCTTTGAAGAGTATGACTTGGCAACTCAATGCCGCCTTGTGAACGAAGCGGAAGTGATCGTCGCCACCCACGGAGCGGGGCTTGCTAACTTGCAGTTTGCACGGCCCGGCACGCGAGTGATCGAAATCATCCCCGCAGGAAGATACAACGCCACCTGCTATCCGACGATGAGCCGCGTGTTTGGCTTGAGTCATCGGATCCTGTTTGCCGAGCGGGCGCGCTGGAAGCAGATCCTTACGGTCTCGCTCGAGGATCTTTCTTTGGCAGTCGGAGCGGCTCATAAGACCAGCAGCATCAGGCTCCAAGCCGCTGCCGCTGCTTAGACTGCTAACGGCTACCGGAACTTTTCGCGTAGTTCGACTATCCTCGATCCCCCGGCGACCTGTTAGGTCGCGGCTACTCATCTCGTGAACGTTGCGTGACGCGAACTGTCGAAGCGAATAGAATAGAAGCTCGCTGAACCAGCCATCCCTCGTCGGTAGCGAGAGTTATGCTTCGAGCTTCATCAAAACGCGTTTACGATTCCTTTTCATCTGCCAGCTACTTCGCTCTGGCCTTCTTCTTGCTTTTTCCCGCGCGCTCACTAGCGCAGGAGAGTGGCGGCTTAGGTAGCGGGTTTGACCTGACCATCCGTGAGCAGCCGAAAGAGGAAAGAGCGAATCAGGAGGAACCGCAAAAACGATCCGAAAAGAGTTCCGGTCTCGGAAGCACATTCTCTACAGAAGTGAAGCCGCAACATGGCCTGGACCAACTCATCGAGCTCTACAAGAAACGCAAGCTCTTCACCGCCCGCAGTTACGAAGAAATACGCGGCATCTTTGCTGAACGATTCCGACAATCCCACGAAAAGCTGATCCAAGAACACTTAAGCGAGTCAACGCGTGCTTGGTTGGCTGAGAACAGTGACATCGCTGAAGAATTTTTTACCGCGATCGATCAAGAACATGACGATATCGCGAAAGTTCTGCAGCTTTTCGACCAACTCTACACGAAGCATCCCGAACAAGTGGCGGAGCATCCGAACTTGGCGATTGCTGTCGCCCTAGTTTGGGACAAGCCGCGCGGGGCTGTTTATACCTATGCTCATCACCAACGCCGTGCGAAGGCCGAGATGCCTGCCGATCTTGTCAGCTCGTTGGAGAACTTCCAGCACTTGGTGGGCTCCAACAGCGGGAAGTTCTTGCCTTGGGAGTTTCTCGTCTATGCGGTGAATCATCCAACGCCGTTGAAAGAACGCCAATGGGCAGTCGCCAACTACGCGCATCGCACGGGCAATTTCGGTAAGAGTTACCAAGACGTTCCCTACGACTACACGATGCTCAAGAGCGGCTCCGAGGTTGCTAAACTCAACGGGCAAGTCTACGACCTCCCGAGTATCCGCCAGTACGGGGGAGTGTGTGCCCATCAAGCGGACTTTGCGAGCCGTGTAGGAAAGAGCCTGGGGATCCCGGCGGCTTATGTGCGAGGCGAGAATGTCTACAACGACTACCATGCCTGGCTCTGTTGGGTCGAGTTGACCGCACCGCCGACAGCAGATCGTATCGCCTTCGCCTTAAAGTCCTCGGGACGCTACCGTGGCGATAAGTATTACGTCGGCGAGCTGAACGATCCGCACACCGGCGAGAAAATCACCGATCGCGAGATGGAACGCCAGCTCCAAACCGCGGGACTCGACGCCGAGGCGAAACGACAAGCCGATATGGTGATAGCGGCTTTCGAGGAGATCACCCGCGAGTTGGAACTCTCTCCCCGCGATCAGTTGCAATACCTGATGAAGATCACTCGCCTCTGCCCAGGCAATACCGAAGCTTGGCGAGCAATGGCGGCCATGAGCGCCGGCGGCACGATCGACGAGAAGAATAAGAAGCTCATGCGTAAGCAGCTCGACGTCCTGTTCCGCACGTTCGCCAATGTTCCAGACTTCACGTGGGAAGTGTTCGAAGATTTTATCGCTTATGAACAAGACCCTAAACGACGAATCAAAGCTTACGACCAGTTGACTGCCGTTTATGTTTCTGCCGACCGACCCGATCTGGCTTCGCTGGCACGGCTCAAGCAGGCGGAACTGTTCGTCGAGATTGACGAACCGATCGAAGCCGCCAAATCACTCGCGGCCACGACCGCAGCGGTCGCCAAAGATGGCCGCTACGCGCCCAAGATGCTCAAGCGAATGCGCGAAATCGCTGAGCCGATCGAAAGGGGCCCGGAGTTCATCGATAGCTTCTGGCCGCGGTATCTAGCGGCGATTCCACCTCGTCGTGGAAGCGAGCTCAGCAAGTACTTCGTGAAGATGCACGAGGACGCGATCACCTGGTACAAAAAGCGCGACAACGCCGACGCGGTGCGGCAGATTCAGATGCGGTTGGAGGCGGTTAGGAGTGGGCGGGGGTAGAGATTTGATGAATCGACGAAACGGGTCTGTTGCCAACATTGGCCGAAGGCCAAATTCATCGTAGACCAGGGCAACGAATGAGCCCTACCCCGAAGGGGTTTCATCCCATAGCCCAGGGTTGGTCAACGGCGAGCCCCAGCGAGCTTTGAACTACCCTGGGGACGTATGCAAATACCAACGGGCGACCGAGCAACAAGGCCTGACAACCGGCGGCACAATGGCGAGGTCGCAACAGGCCGAGGCTAACCTTACCGGTTTCGACCTCGATGACGTTTTTCGGTACTCATAACTTCTTTCTCGGTCGATCCTTGTTTATTACTCTTACCCAGGGTAGGCCCACACTCGCTGTTGCTCGCGATGGGCCAACCCTGGGCTATGGGATGAAACCGCTTCGCGGTAGCTGTTTGAATTCGTGCTTCAATGACAGGGCGTTGCCCTAGGCTACGGTGATCGAGGCCTTCGGCCATGTCAAACGAAATGGCATAGGAGATACCTTCTCACCGTTCCACACGCCCCAGCATCAATGATGCCACTGCACCTAATAACGATAACCCGCCTAGAAACCAAAAAATCTGTTCGTAGCCGACAATCACCTCGCCCGCATCGCGAGCGCTCTTCACTAAGTGCCCGCAGAGTTTGGGCATGAAAATTTCCGGCAAAAAGCCGACGAAGCAAATCACGCCGACGGCAGTGCCAGTGAGTTCTCGCGGCATGCCGGTCGATTCTAGCGGGGCGAAATAAATACCACGCAGGCCGAACATCGCCAGGCAACTCATCGCCAAGGTGGCGAGCATCAGCCCCACGGGCAAGCCCTCCGGCACCGTGAGAAACTCCGCGTACACGACCAGCAACAGGGCGAAGCAAATGGCAAGCGTTCGCCCAACACCAAACACCTTGTCAGCAACCCAGCCGGCTAATAGTGCTGCGCCGAAGCGGATGTAAGTAAGTAGTGACGTCGCATAGGCAGATTCGGTCTGGGAGTAGCCGTAAGCATCTTCAAGGTAGTGTCCGTAGTAGTCGAAACCTCGGAACACACTATAGGCAGCCAAGATGACAATCGCCTGCAGCCATGTGGTGCCGCGCGACAACACGGCAAGGATCCGTTCGAGTAAGGGTTGCTGCGGGACCGCTTTCTGCGGCTCTTCTTTCTCGTCAGGGAGCTCACGAATAAACAACATGACGCACCCGGCAGCCAAGACCGCAACGACAGCATAGAACCATAGTAAGTACCGCAGTGTTTGCTGGGCGTCGCTCACGGTTTCGCACGTGCAGTAGTTGAAGATTGCTGAGGCAACGCTGGCCACCAGAGCGGCTGCTAGGCCACGCCCCGCATCGAGAACGCCGAAGGCTCGCCCCTGTGTCTTGCTGCCACCCCATTCACGCGTGGCACGAATCAGCGGCGACCAAAACAGCAACACCGTCGAAGCGCCCCAGAAGGCGTAAAGCCAGTAAAGACCCGCAAACGACGGGAACGTCCCCATGTACACAGCGCCTGCCGCCGTCGCAATCAGTGAGAACGAAAGTAACTTGCTCGGCGAAACCCGATCCGCGACAGGTCCACCGAGGAAATAACAAACCATCGCCACGATACCGTAAACGGCAAACAGGTTGCCCAGTTGCGATTCATCAATGCCCCATGCCTCGAGCATGCTGCTCTTGAAGTAGCGATTCAAATGAAACGGCGGAATATAAACCGCCTCACCCGCGAGGATGAGTGAAAGCATCGCGAGGATGCGGTGGCGGGTTGTGGGTTGGTTAGTCAAGGTACTTGAATAGTCGCAGATACAGTAAAACCACGCTCCGCGTGGTTCGTCCCAGAGGAGAGTTCCAAGCTAGAAACCGTGAACGAACTCATTGTCGTTGTCAGTACGAGGCAACAAAGCAATGTGTAACCACGCGGAGCGTGGTTTTACGATGCTAGCAAACGACTGCTCTTGCCTAAGTTTCTAACAGAAACGACCATGTGGCGAAACAACGCCCTAGGTTTCTTGAGGAATCGAAATGCCGTTTCGCACTCTGCTGTTGGCTGTCATCACGCTCGCAATCTTCTCCGCTCCAACGCACGCTGCGCTCGTCGAGCGTGATTTTCTCGTGCCCGGCGATGGGTTGCTGATTTACGATACGGTGAATCGAAGGGAGTGGTTGGATTTGGCGGTGACGGAGAGAGTCGACTTGACTGGACTCGCGGCGGCATTGGCTCCAGGTGCGCCTTTGGAAGGGTTCACGGTCGCCACGCTTGCAGATGTCTCCCTAATTGCAAACTCCGCAGGTGTAAATTGGGTCGACGAGGATCCTGGAGTAAAGGCGTCCTACGAGCCTGCTAATCGTTGGATGGACAAGCTAGAGGACTCGCATGGTGATGTGTTAAGTCACTTTCGTGAGAAACTGCATCTCACTGAAACAGGAGGGTTTGACTACCGTCTTCATGATCATTGGTTCGGAGATGACATCGATGGCGATGGCAATTATCCGCCCACTGGATTCCAGGGACGAGACCCCGGACGAGTTCCAGATTTAATTGGAGGAATCATAATTGATTTCGACGATCTCGTATGGCTTCCCTATCCCAAGGAATTGTATTTCGCTCAAGATACCGCAGGTAATACTATAGTTGAATCACGACCCAAAAACGGGTTACGGATTAGTTACGGTTTAGCTCGAAATGCGGACCTTTCTGGACAGGAATTGACTCTTGACAATGCCTCCATCGTATATTTATCAACTCAGCAGAAGTTTTCAGCGCCAGGAGTTGGGGGAATTAGCGCCACTACTGCCTTCACGCCCTCCGAGTTAATTGGCCCCTACTGGCTCACCCGCGTCGCCGTGCCTGAACCTAGTGCTCTCGTTCTACTGCTTTCTTCGAGCTTCGTCATCGTCACGCGACGCAAGCGTTCTTGAAGCTTCTCCGGCGAGCTGTTAGCTCGCGGCTGCCTACGTAACACCAGGCTCCGTGTGGTTAGCGATTTCTCTAACGCTGCCTTTCGATAACGGCACTGGTGTTGTTGCTTGATACTGCTTTGTTGCGCTACTGGTGATGCTAACCACGCGGAGCGTGGTTTTACTATCTCGAGAACAACGCACTCGCGTCAGCGATCATTGGGATCACCACGAGCCCGCTTTCGGTGACCGTGAAACCACGGCGGCGGTCGGCTTCGAGATCGACGCCGACTTTTGCTCCTGCGGGGAGGTCAACGTTTTTGTCAATGATCGCGCGGCGGATGATGCTGTCGGGGCCGATGCGGACGCCGTTCATGAGGATCGAGTCGCTCACTTCGGCGCGTTCTTCCACGCGGCATTTCGGGCCAAGGATACTGCGGGTGACTTTCGCGCCGGAGATAATCGTCCCTGCGGCGACGATACTGTCGTGCGCTTCGCCGCGACGGCCTTCGTCTTCGTCGAACACGAACTTCGGCGGCGGGAGGTTCGGCTGGTCGGTGCGGACCGGCCAATGGTAGTCGTACATATTGAGCAGCGGCTCAACGCCGGTGAGTTCGATGTTCGCTTCGTAGAACGCATCAAGCGTGCCCACGTCCCGCCAGTAGGCTTGCTGCTTGCTGTTTTCGTCCTGGAATGGGAAAGCGACCACTTTCTGGGTGTCGATGATCGACGGGATGATATTTTTGCCAAAGTCGTGCGAGCTATCGGGAAGTGTTGCATCCTGGCAAAGCTGCTCGAACAGGAACGGCGCGTTGAAAACGTAAATACCCATCGACGCGAGGCAATGCTCGTCGTCGCCGGGGACCGTCTTCGGGTTCTCCGGCTTCTCTTCAAACCCAACAATGCGACCGGTCTCGTCGGTTTGCATCACGCCAAACGCACGCGCCTCGGGCACGGTCACCTGTAAGGCAGCAATCGTCAGATCGGCCTCTTGCTCGATGTGATGGGCGACCATTTTGCTGTAGTCCATCTTATAGATGTGGTCGCCGGCGAGGATCACCACATGCTCGGGCTTCTCCTGTTCGAGCGTGTAGATGTTTTGATAAACGGCGTCCGCGGTGCCCTGGTACCACTGCTCGTCGATCCGCTGCTGCGGGGGCACAACATCGATGAATTCACCTAGCTCGCGACAGAGCAAATGCCGCCAGCCGTGGGCGACGTGGCGGGAGAGGCTCATCGCCTTGTACTGCGTGAGGACAAGGATTTTGCGGATGCCGCTGTTGAGGCAGTTGGAGAGCGTGAAATCAACAATGCGGTAAGTCCCACCGAAGGGGACCGCGGGCTTCGCGCGATCTCGGGTGAGGGGCTCCAAGCGCGAGCCTTTACCGCCAGCTAGAACTACCGCAAGAACATCCTTCATCGTTGTGTCTTCCTTTGTGCTTCCCTGACCACTGAACGCAATATTCTAAGGGAATTTGAGGTTGAGCGTAACAGCATCCAGAGCCGTCAAGCGTAAGCTGTCGGGTTAAAGCGTGAGAGGGTCGGGAGCGTTTTTGAGAGTGCAGCCCGACGGCTGACGCCTGTCGGCTCTTGGCTCTTCGCGAACAATTCTCCTTGGCTTCACGAAATCTCCACACGGTTTTCCTAGATTCACAGCCATCAGTTGAAGCCGCCTGTCCGGGGCTGCGGTCAAGTGCCGCGAGAAGATACCCGCCTGAACACTCTTGCCGCACGTCGCAGCCCCGGTTCTTTCATTTCAAACTCTTGGATTTGGACCGTCATCTAAGGAAGGACGCTTTCGTATGCGAGGCAATCAACCGGGTTATCTTCCCACGCCAGCCAATATCGCTACCGAATGTGCTCGGATCCGAGCGACATGGAGCGACGCGGAAAGAAACCGCCGTCTTGTGGGAGTCTCTCAAGACCAAGTCAGTACACGCTGGCAGCCGCCGGAGATCGCCACGTCGAACTGCATGGCACGTGTGCGGAGTACCGTGTTGAGCTTGGCGATGTAAGAGCTGTCGAGGATTTCCCTTGCTACCTTCCGAGCCGTCAAGCGTTAGCTGTCGGGTTAAAGCGTGAGAGAGTGCAACCCGACGGCTTACGCCTGACGGCTCTCGGGAGATTATTTGTAAAGCTGAAGCAATGAGGCAATCGTAGCTTGTAGGGAATGATGCTCTGCGACGTTCTTTGCGGCCGCTTCTGCTAACTTCTGCCGCAGGTCTGCGTCCTCCAAAAATTCATTCGTCGCCTTTGTGAACTTTGCCCTGTCTATGATGGGTGCTAATCGGCCAGTTTCGCCTTCTCTGATCACTGCTTGATGAGCAGGTATCTCGTTTGCCACGATCGCTCGCCCGGCGGCCATCGCTTCGAGCAAGGCAATCGGCGTCGTGCGACTAAGGCTCGGTTGCCAAAAGACATCCGCGGCGGCGATAAGTTTCGTCGCATTTTCTCTTTCGCCGAGAAAGTAAATGCTCGATGCATCACTCACCAAGCGTGCGTGACGTTCGAGACGTGCGCGGTCGGAGCCGTCTCCCACAATCACCAATCGTGCCTTTGGGTGAAGAACTCGCACGAGCTCGTAACACCAAATGGCTTCGTCGAGTTTTTTGTCGCGCAAGAGCGGTCCGGCTGCGACAATCAATTCGGTTTCTTCTGGAAGTTGCAGTTCTTTGAGAAGGTCCTGTCGCGCTGATTGGGAATCAAGTTCGTGCGGTATTGCCACCGCAGGAGTGACCTCATGAATCTTTTCGCGAGCAATATCCTGCTCTTCACACCACGTTTGATGAGGTTCATCGGGAACCACGACCGCTGCTAGTTTATTTCGGAGTGCGTGAATTAACTTCGCAGCCCACGGCTGTTCTAGGTCGGTCGCCTGGATGGAGTAAATCAATTGCGTCGCACGTCGTGTCGTGAGCTTTGCCTTCATTAGAGCCGTGACATCCCAAACGTGGACTGCACTAGGACGTTGTCCTCGAATGTGCTTCGCGAGTCGTCCTAATGCGAGAAAATCCCAGCCGCCACGGATGATAATGACTCGGACTTCTACGCCGGATTTGTTGAGCTCCTCGACGACCTGCGAATCGGCTTCGAAAGCGATGATTTTATGCTGCGCGGGATTCTGTCTCGCAACCGCACGCAGAAGGTAGGAACCGCCATAGCGATCTAGTTGCGAGATGACGTGGAGGACTGGCATAAGAGGAAATCTATCGCTGTGGCGGAGGAATCGCTACTGGTTACCGGCGGACATTCAAGCTAGCCGCGACCTAACAGGTCGCCGGGGCCGTGCCATTCAATCCCCGGCGACCTGTTAGGTCGCGGCTGTTCTCGGTAATCTAGCTCCTATGGGAGCATGGAACGAATTCGAAATCGCCGGACACGCTTGTGAGGCTTACACGCCCGCAAAACTGAGCAAACATCCCGGGGCAGTGATCTACCTGCACGATCGCGAGCAAACAAGCCTGCTCGAAAAGGAAACTTTTCTCCAAGAATTTGATCGCCACGGGCTACGTGTCCTTTGCCCCCAAACAGGCCAAAGCTGGTGGGCGGATCGGATACACCGTGACTTTGATCCGGAACTGAGCGCCGAACGATTTGTTCTCGACAAGGTCATGCCGTGGCTAGCCGCCAATTGGCAGGTCGAGCCGCCACAGGTTGCACTCCTCGGCTGCGAGATGGGGGGGCAAGGAGCGTTGCGGATTTCGTATAAGCATCCGAACGTGTTTCCTATTGTCGCGGCGATCGCGCCGGCTCTCGATTATCAGATTTATGTTGAAGACCGAGATCCCGCGCTCACACGCATGTACCAAGAAGTCGAAACCGCGCGACAAGATACGGCGACGCTGCACATCCATCCGCTCAACTGGCCGCGGAACCAGTGGTTCTGTGCCGACCCGAACGACTTCTACTGGCACGACTCGGCGGAACGCCTGCGGATGAAGTTGTATTCGCTGGGCGTGCCCTACGAAGGCGACTTTGAAACAGCCGCGGAGAATACGGGGTGGCCTTACTATGTGAAAATGGTTGGCCCAGCGATGAACTTTATTTCCGAGCGGTTGGACGCGGAGCGGCGACGGGTGGTATGAAGTGATTGCGGCTAAGCGGCGAGCCGCTAACGCCCTCGATTGAATTTATCGAAGTCCAATTGCAAACCGCTTCCCTTGATACCGGTGCCTTTCATTTCTCCGGTGTTAGTCCAATACTGCAGCTTCTTGGCGGTGCTTTCGTTGACTGGTGCACCAACGAATTCCTGGTGAGCGATCGTCACTGGGTTGCCTTCGAGAACGAACAGCGTCTTCGCTTGGTCGTAGGTGGCCCGATTCGCGCGGGCGTTGATCAGGCCGCGAGTCGGGTGTTGGGCTTCAAACGAAACGCGCCCCATTGCGGCCAATTCCAACGGCCCTAACTGCTGTCTTCCAACAGGACGACCACCTGGCGGGGCGAAAAGCCGACCGGTTGGGCTTTCGGCGACCTCCAACTCGTCGCAGTTGATCCAGACGGTGTTCTCACGCGGGCCATCGACGCCGGCCAGTGGTAGCTTCTGTTCCCAAGCGTCCACCGGTCCGTAGACGGTTCTGACATTGCCAACCAACTTGACCCGTTTCTGATGCAAGTTGCCTTGGACCTCGCGCGTGAAATCGGTCCTTAAGTAGCGAAGCCTCTGTCCCGAGCTGCTTTCCGCTTCCACATTGCCCGCCAAGCGTCCCAGTGAGCCCGACTTTTTGCTTAAGTGTGTGCTTTCGATTCGTCCCGGCCCTCTCCCGGCGATGGCTCCGGTGATCTGATTCACACTGAGCGATTGCACCTCGACCCGTTGGTGTGAAGTTAGCCCCGCGGCGTCGCGATCATCGAACTCTGCTAAGACGCCACCGGTACAGGAAAGCTCCGCGATCTCTGCTTTCCGATCGGCAGATGCTCCGTCGAAACTCACCGTGCTGGTCAAACGGGCGCCGAGCTGCTCTGTCTGAATCCAACCGCTGGGGTTTCGCACCCGCACATCGCCGCGGAAGGAAAGCAGATCGCCGTTGAGTTGCATCGACTGCTGCCAGGTGATGTGCGTGCGCTGCGGCTTGGCGAGCTTGCCACCATTGCCTACATCTATGCGACTCACGGGGCGATCCGAGAGCATCACCACTTCGCCCGGCGAATCGATCCGTGCGCGGCTGGAACCCCGATTGACGATCAACTCCGCCGCGCGAATCGTTGTGCCGCGAACGTCGATCTCCGCGGGAACGATCTTGCCGCGGTCGACGGGACGACCTTTAATGGCGATCCGTGCATCCGGCGTATCGGCTCCGGTGACTTCCAGGCTTCCGGCAGCAATTCGCATGGGGGATTCTTGCTGGGATTGATTCGCTCCCAGCGGATACTCCTGAAACAATACATTGCCTTCGACATGAATGTTTGCGACGTCTGGGCGGCGATCTCGCACGGCCACTTGCATTTCAAGCCGATTACCCACGACGCTATAGGAACGGCGGCCTTGCCGATTACCACGGTCGATCAGCGAGCGACTGCTACCGCCGGATTGGCTTGATGTTGTCGCGCTACTCGAAGCTGCGTTTCGATAGTCCATCCAGAGAGAGAGTTCATTGACTTTGCCGATGATCTCCGGCGATTGGATTTCGACGTGGCCGCTGGCGACCATGCGTTCGGGCAGAATGTTGATCTGCTTGTCATCGCGGTTCACGGAAGCAAACGCCGCGGCCACCTCTGGGCGAGTCAGGTCATTGTTCTCTAGCAGATAAACCTTCATTTCGTCGGCCCACAGACGCCCCATCGCCGGCATGTCGAGCTTTGGTCGGCCCTCAAGTGCCAGAACCGGCTTGCCTTTGATCCGCTTAAGCTGCATGGAACGCCGCCAGCTTACTTCTAACGGTTCGCCGGGGCGGTTCTTATCAACCACTGCGCGGAGCCAGCCCCGCCCCGCGGCTAGCAGATCGCCCACTTGGTGAGGCGAATCTTTGGGGGGCTGATGATACTGCACCATCGGAGCGTGGATTTCACTCCCGCCGTAGGAGAGTGTGACCTCATCGCCGCCATCGACGATGATTCCCCGTTGATCGAGTAACAAACGCAAACGTTCGCAACGTGCGGTTGCATTTCGCGACGGAGCGTTCAAGACGACGGGATGCCCCTTGGCCTCAATGGTTGCCGGTTGGAGTTTGCCCAACCGTTGCCCGGCGGTCACCTCACCCGACTTTTTCTCGACAGACAGAGCGCTCGACTCAGTGAAGTAAAGATTCACTTCGCTCGCCAAGAGTTGATCCAGCTTGCCGTCAGGATGCACTTGGCGAATCTGGACTCCACCGTGATCGGTGCGACCGGTTCCGCCCACTTCGTCGGGTTTGCCTCGGAAACTGGCGATGTAGTTGAGGAAATCAAAGGTGAACGGGCCGGTACTGCGAATCCTTACGGGGGGCACGGGCTGGCGTTTCTTCGGCGCGCGGCTCTTGGTTTGTAGCGGTTGATCGAGACCTTCGCCTGCGGCGCTACCCAAGGTGAGCGTTCCATTTCGTGGTCGACGAGGCTCGGCATCTTCCTCTGGTAAACTCGATTTCAACCAGTCCGACTGTTCAATCGCCAGATCGACGGAAACCTCGTTGGTAATCTCCAACATCTCAAACGGACCAAGTCGCGACCCCTTACGGCGATCGTCGCCGGGGGGAAGCATCGAGATGTTCAAACCCTTACCGCGAGCGTAATGCTTCCCCAGCCGTAGTTCGACCGCGGCGGGGGTGTTGATGCCGTCTTCATCAATGTTGATTTCGCGTGTGGTGATGAGCAGATCATCCTGAGAACCCGGCTCTTCCATATCGCTACGAATGGTGATCGGGCCGAGGAGCTTTCCTCGCTGAAACTTGCCCAGCGAAACGGATTTCGAACCGGCTGCGTTCTCATCGGTTCCTTGATCGAGATTGATGACGGCACCGCTGGGGGCTTCCAAGAGAATCGCATCCCGCGGAGCGACCTGCCCGAGCTGCCAGCCCTTGGGAAACGCAATGATCAGGCACTGATCAATCCGCAACTGCCCGTTGCGCGAGGGTTGACTGCCATTGGGAATATCGGCCACCACCATGACCTGCCCATTTTGAAACGTCTTGGGCGGCTCGCGCAATGCCCAATGGCCGGCGGGCAAGTAGCTGGCGAGCAACTCGCGATACTTATGCGGCGGTGTGCGAGGTGTCTCATAGGAAACGCTCTGTCGCCGTGAACCTCCCGCCGGCGCCACCCGCGGCACCACCGTCAGCGCGTAGACCTGGTAGCACACCGCCGTGATGGCGAAAGCAATGGCGGCATGGGTCAGGCGGGTGAGCATTGAGGGGGGAGGGGTTAGGGGCTAGAGGCGAGAGGTTGGGATTAAAAGTTTAGCCGCCGAGCTTTCTCGGCGCTTGGTTGCCTATCGTGTGAATGCGATCCCGCCGAAGTAGTAGATCTTTTCGGAGGGCTGGTTCTTATTTTCAGCGAGCGTCCTAGTGAAACCTCTAAATCGCTGAGGATCGAAACAACCCCACTTCATGAATTTAGCCGTCAACGGAAATTGCCAAGGCATGTCTAGTGAAGTACCAACTTCGGTGCCCTCGATTCGCAGACGTTTCCCCGAGTTGACTATGTCGTACTCTTCTACCGTGAAGCCCTCTGAAAACAATTGAGCCTTTTTACCGTCTGACCTGGGTATCCAGCGGTGCCGTCCAAGTCGAACCATCTTCGACTCGGGATATTCGTCGTAGTTCTTGATTGAGTAGTCATCGAATTGGTACGTGGTTTCTGGAGTCAGCGCGGAGACATGGTTGCAAGCAAGTAGTCCAAACACAAGCAAAGCGTACGAGATCCATCTGCGTTGATCCGTGTTCATCTGTGGTTCCTTTACTTAAGTTGGTAACGGCTAAGCCGACGAGCGGCTTCGCTAGCGCGTAAACTGCTTAATCGCGCCTTCCCAACGGTCCGTATTCTTGAGAATCACTTCGATGAGTTCGCGAAGGGCGCCGCGACCGCCACCGACGCTGGTGACGTAGGCGGCTCCCTTGCGACATTCTTCGGCCGCATCGGCGACCGCTACCCCGAGGCCAACTCGTTTGATAACTGGCAGGTCGGGTAGGTCGTCGCCAACGTAGGCGACTTGCTCAAGCGTCAGCTCTTGCTCGGCGACGATCCCTTCGACCATCGGCAGTTTATCTTTGACGCCCTGACGAAGGATATCGATGTCGAGCTCCGCTGCCCGCAGCTTGACGATTTGTGAGCTGCGCCCCGTGACGATTCCTACTTGACCACCTGCTTGTTGCCAGAGGCGAATGCCTTGGCCGTCGCGAATCGAAAAGCGTTTTGACTCGACACCCTGGTTGTCGAGAATCACCCCCCCGTCGGTCAATACGCCGTCGACATCGGTGAGGATCAGCTTGATTTGTTGGCAGCGGTCTTTCAGGGACATTCTACTTATTCACCACAGAGGAGCACGGAGTGCACGAAGGTTCTTTGACATGGTTGCAGAACATTGGAGCGCTCAAGGATTAACACGTATGCTCATCAGTACCTATCTCCAAGACAAACTATCTGGCGCTTCAATAATCTCTATCTTCTCAATAGATAAGAACACGCCTGATAGGCTGGACTCAAACCTCCGTGCTCTCGGTGTCCTCTGTGGTTCAAAAAATGTGGTCGCCGTCGGGGAAGATTTTTACCGTCGGTGGCCCGGTCACTTCTGGCTTGTCTTTGCTCGTTTTCGGCAATTGACCAACGATATCGGTGACGTCAATCATTCCTACGGGGCAGCCTTCTTCGTCGACGACTGGTAGTTCACTAATCTTGCGATCTGCCAGCAAGTTCACTGCAGCACTCATCGGCTCGCCTACTTGGATTGTTGTTGGAGAGCCGATCATTCGCGTAGAGATCGGCTCGTCGAGGGCCGCTTCGTCTCGTTTTTCGATGAGTCGGGCCAAGTCGCTATCCGTGAACAGACCTGTAAGTGTGCCCGTCGAGTCCGTCAGCATGATTGCCCCACTACGACGTCCTGGTCGTGTTGCCGTTACTAAGACTTCGCGGATCGAACGAACATCGTCCGCCACGCGGCACTCCTCGAGCGTACGCATGTGATCCTCAACCCGACTCAGCTTAAAACCCAGAGCGCCGCCCGGATGATAGCGGGCGAAGTCTTCTGGCTCGAATCCACGGAGGCGACTTGTTACCAATGCCAACGCGTCGCCGAGGGCAAGCATCGCGGTCGTGCTCGCACTGGGGGCAAGTCCTAGTGGGCACGCTTCGTCGATTCTTCCCAGTGGTAACACGAGATCCGCGGCACGCCCGAGTGTGCTGGTACTGCTTGCCGTCATTGCAATGAGATAGACGCCCATCGTTTGCAAAGGAGCCAGTAGTTGGGAAACTTCACCCGTCTCACCACTTTGCGAGAGCACGAGAACAACATCGCCGCTGGTGACGCGTCCTAAATCCCCGTGAAAGGCTTCTGCCGGATGCAGGTAGTGCGCAGTTGTGCCCGTCGAAGCAAAAGTTGCCGTCAGTTTTCGCCCAATCAGACCCGCTTTGCCCATCCCCGTGACGATCAAATTGCCTTCAAGGGTGCGAAGCTTCTCAACGGCTGTAGCAAACGCTTCATCCAGTCCTGGCAGCATTTCAACGAGCGTTCGCGCCTCAGCAGCGATCACTTGCCGACCGAGATCGATCGTCTCTTGTGCGGTGACGGGGGAATCGGAGAAAGCAGAAGTCTGCGGGGCATACTGATGCGCGCGAGCGGCTGAGTCGTAGCTCATCGGAACCATCCTTGGTTGCAGTGAGAAATGCGGGGCGTGCACTTTACGAAGAGTCGTCGCGTAGCACAAGACATAGCTGTCAGCCCTCAGCCTTCAGCTATCAGCTTTTGCATTGCTCGCAATCCTAGCCCCTAACGCAAGCCTGAGGTCACTGCGATACGTGTTAGCGCTGCAAACCCCAGGCTTGCGCCAGGGGCTAGTAAAGAAACGCTAGGGATGCTGACTCATGATTCAACAAGCTGATCGCTGACGGCTGAAAGCTGACAGCTCAAGCGAAGCGCAAAAAAAATGCTCCCAGAAAAGCCTACGTTCCAGGGGGGCAAAGAACGTAGCTACCTTTCCGGGAGCGATTGGATGCGTTTTACGCCTGCGTCACAAAGGCGGACTGAAAAGTTGTGTCGGGCTCTTCAGTCGAGGGGAGTGTTTCCAAGCGGGGCGCTTGCTTCCGTGCTCACGCGTGCCGCTCGATGATTGTTGGGAATTAATTCCGATCCCCAATCAATCCTTCCACGTGGTCTCGAATGTGTGTTGTTGGACAAACTTGAAGAAAGTTGTTTCGTTTGTGTGGGTCGCAGAGTAGCGAAAGGCGAGGAGTGTGGCGAGAGCGATTTGATCATTTTTCAAAATTGGTTTTTTGAAAAGTTTCGCGTCGCTTGATTCGGCGTCCCTTGCCTTCGTGACAACTGCGTGAGCGAGTCATTCGCTCGTGTGGGTCGGAGAATAAATCGAGTCGCCAAGTGGGTCAACAGCGATTTGCGTGGAGCAAGAAAAAAGTTTTGGGCAACAGTTAAAAGCACAAGGTCTTGGTCGCTGAACAGGTGTCGAATGCGCGCAGTGAGACACTACCGATGGTTGTACTTTGTGACTTGCAAGACGGAAAATATGGGGTGGTTTCTGAGAAGTGCTAGCAGTTAGTAGAAGCGGAGAACTTCTACAAAAGAATGTGTAGAAGTCTCGCGCAGAGGCGCGGAGGTCGCAGAGAAACTTCGCGCTATGTTCGCGTTGTACTTTTCTGAGCGACTTGGCTAAGGCAAACCCGGCAACACTTCATTAACAATCCACCAGAAATAATAGCACCAAGACAGAAGATTCACTATCGCCAGTGTTAGCCACATGATCGCACCGCACCAGTGGGACCAATGCCTAGACGATTCCAATGAGACATCTTTTCTCATGGCAACAATCATGAATGCGATTGCAATCAGCGGCATGATCACCTGCATCGACCCAAAGAATACAAACGTTGCCTTTTGCCCAAAAGTGATGAAATAGTTCTGTAATTGTACGGAAAGAACATTAAGCAGCATTTGGGCAATCTCAATCGAGAAAGCGACCATGAAAAAGTTTTGCCAGTGCTGTGCGACATGCTGCCAGCACCAAAGATAGAAGTAAATACCAGCCACGACGAGGTAAGCAAACCAAGCCGGTAAAATCGATAGCAGGAGATTAGCATGATCAAATAGCGCGTCAAAACGCAGCGACATGGCGAATAGAGTGTAGAATCCATGAGAGGCTTCAATCGATAAGGTCAGCAACAGCCAATGACCAGGCTCGCAGAAGAATGGTAATCCGACAATTCTCCAGTAGAGCCCAAGGAACAATGTTGCCAGTACGATTGCTTGTGGCACGTAGTAGAAGATGGAAATTCCCTCGCCCGCGGTCGGGGATATTGGAATATCCATCTCTGGCATGCGTACCAACTTGTACCCACTGATCACTGCTGCAACGGCAATCGTCCACAAAAAAAGTGGTGAATCCGCAACGGTGGCAGCGCTGCCACATCCCTCTTAGGCAGTTCTGGCTCGTCGGTTTCCATGGCTCAGACGACCTCAACCAACCTGCCGTGCAACCTCGTGCCAAAAGTCGGCCAGATTGATCGCCAGCTCTGGCAATCGTGGCGAGGTGTAATGGTCGTCCCGCTGCGGCTGAACTTCGTACCTGCCGTCGCGGTTGAGGTAGAACTCAAAATGCCGCTCTTCGGGATCAACGATCCAGTACTCGGCAACGCCTGACTCCGCGTAGAGTTGCATTTTTTCGAGACGATCGCGGCGCTTGTTCGATGGGGAAAGGATTTCGATAACGAGATCAGGAGCACCTTCGACATGAGTTTTTACGATCTGGCGGCGCTCCTTGGCGATATAAAGCAAGTCTGGCTGGACAATTGAATGATCCGCAAAGGCTACGTCTGTGGGAGCAGCCAGCATTCGACCCCCACCTTTGTCGCTTGCGTTAAGAAGAAAACGCGTGAGAAGGGCTGAAACCGATTGGTGCAGAGGATTCGGTGCAGGGCTCACAATTAACCTTCCATAAATCAGTTCAACTGGCTCACCTTCAGGCAGTTCCCAATAGTCAGCCGCACGGTGCGGACCGAGAGCCGAGGGAGGCGAAAACCCTGGAAGAGTCGATTTGTAAGGAGTGCTAGCGGTACTCATACCCTTAAGTATACCGCGCAGCCGGTGGCCGCCGTAGCATTTTTCTGCCGTCGCACTGAGTTGTGTAAGGGTCAGCTAAACCGATCCTGCAGCGCCTCGACTTCCATCTCTTCTTCTCGCAAGGCTTCTAGCGCACTCACGGCAGCCGTGGCCGCTTCGATAGTCGTCAGGCAAGGCACGTTCGCTTGCACCGCGGCAGCGCGGATGCGTCCCTCATCGGTACGGGCGCCTTTGCCGCCCGGCTTGTTCATCACGAGGGCCACTTTGCCGTCGGTTAGGAAGTCCAACAAGTTGGGATGCCCCTCGCGGATTTTCTTCACGCGCGTTGATGCAACACCCTCTTCGTCGAGAAGCTTACCGGTCCCTTCGGTTGTCAAAAGTGTGTAACCGAGTTTGTGCAAGCGAGAGCCGAGATCGACGACCGCGTCCTTACCACTGTCAGAAACACTTAAGAAAATGTTCCCCTCGGTGGGCAATACCGTCCCCGCAGCAAGCTGGCTTTTAGCGAATGCGATGCTGAACCGGGGACTCGTGCCCATGACTTCGCCCGTGGAACGCATCTCCGGGCCAAGCACGATGTCCACGCCAGCGAACTTGATAAACGGGAAGACCGCTTCCTTCACCGATACGTGTGCGGGAACGGGGTCTTCGGTAACTCCCTGATCGACGAGAGAAACGCCCGCCATCACCTTCGCGGCAACGCTGGCCGCTGGCAGCCCCGTGGCTTTGGCGACAAACGGCACGGTACGGCTGGCGCGTGGGTTCACTTCGATAATGTAAATCTGGTGCTTGCCCTCTTCTTCGCGGACGGCAAACTGCACGTTCATCAGTCCAACAACTTCCAAATCGCGGGCGAGCTTTTCAGCCGCCTCGCGAATCTCCTGCACAGCGGGCCCTGGCAAACTGTATGGCGGAATCGCGCAGGCGGAGTCACCCGAGTGGACGCCCGCCTCTTCAATGTGTTCCATGATTCCGGGAACAACGACTGTCGTGCCATCGCTGATCGCGTCGACATCGACCTCGGTCGCGCCTTCTAGAAAGCTATCGAGCAAGACCGGCTGGCCTTCGGCGGCAATGAAAGCCTCCGCAGCGAACTTTTCGAGCTGCGCGTTGTCGTAGCAGATCTCCATCGCCCGGCCTCCAAGAACAAAGCTGGGTCGGACGAGAAGCGGATAGCCGATCTGACCGGCGATCTCCTTCGCCTCGCTCAGATTCCGCGCGATTCCCCCTGGCGGCTGTTTGAGATCTAAACGCTTCAGCATCGCCTGGAACTTCTCTCGGTCTTCAGCCGCTTCGATGGAATCGACGCTCGTGCCGATAATCGGAACGCCTGCATCGGCCAGATCACGTGCCAGATTCAACGGTGTCTGCCCCCCAAACTGGACGATCACTCCGTCCGGTTCGACACGGTCGCAGATGTTGAGTACATCTTCGACGGTAAGCGGTTCGAAGAACAGAATGTCCGACGTGTCGTAGTCCGTGCTGACCGTCTCCGGATTGGAGTTGACCATCACGCTCTCGATGCCCAGCTCACGCAAGGCATAGCTGGCATGGCAGCAGCAGTAATCGAATTCGATGCCCTGCCCGATTCGATTCGGTCCGCCGCCAAGAATCATAATGGTTTTATTCTGCGGCTTCGCGGCACCTTCAACCGGTTCCTTCTCATAACTTTCAAGGCGCGACTCGTAGCGGGTCTGCCTCCCGGCGACTTCATCTTCCGTTTCATACGTCGAATAGAAGTACGGCGTGTAGGCCTCAAACTCCGCAGCACAAGTATCGACTGACTTGTAGACCGCACAGATGTTCTGATCGAGCCGTCGCCCGCGGACCTCTAACTCTTCAACACCAAAGATGTTCGCAAGCTGCCGATCTGAAAAGCCAAAGCGCTTGGCGGTGCGCAAGACTTCACGATCGAGTTCCTTCCAGCCGCCACTATCCGGATTCTCTTTGGCGATCTCGCGTAGGCGGTTCTCTGTCTCAATGATTTCCATCAAGTTGTCGAGGAACCAGCGGTCGATCTTTGTGTGTTCGAATACCTCATCAACCGTCATGCCATCTTTGAATGCGTAGCGAATGAACCAGATGCGTTCCGGGCAGGGCCGGGAAATCTTCGCGAGAATGTCCTCGCGGGTCGGTTGCTCGTCTGTCCCCCAGAGGTCTTTCCCGTCGCAGCCAAAGCCTGCTGCACCGACTTCCAATCCGCGGAGTGCCTTCTGGAACGATTCCTTGAAGGTACTGCCAATGGCCATTGTCTCGCCGACGCTTTTCATCTGCGTCATCAGCGTGTCGTCCGCTTCTGGGAATTTCTCGAAGGCGAATCTTGGGCACTTGGTCACCACATAGTCGATACTTGGCTCGAAACAGGCCTGTGTTTCGCGAGTAATATCGTTCGGTAACTCGTACAGCCGATAGCCTACGGCCAGCTTCGCAGCGATCTTGGCAATGGGAAATCCGGTTGCCTTTGAGGCGAGCGCGCTGGAACGGCTTACCCGAGGATTCATCTCGATGACAACCATCCGCCCGTCGTCGGGGTTGATGGCGAACTGAATGTTCGAACCGCCCGTTTCGACGCCAATTTCGCGAATGACGGCGAGGCTTGCGTCGCGCATTCGCTGGTACTCCTTGTCGGTGAGCGTCTGCGCGGGGGCCACAGTGATCGAATCGCCCGTGTGCACGCCCATCGGATCAAAGTTTTCGATGGCACAGATAATGACGACGTTGTCATCCGCGTCGCGCATCACTTCCATTTCGTATTCTTTCCAACCGATGATCGACTCTTCGATCAGCACCTCGGTGGTCGGCGATTGATCGAGCCCGCGGAGAACCTTCTCGTCGAATTCGGCCCGGTTGTAAGCAATACCACCGCCAGCGCCGCCCATCGTAAAACTAGGACGGATAATCGCCGGCAGGCTAATCTGTTCGACCCACTCGCGCGCAGCTTCAATCGTTTGGACCGTCTTACCCCGGCAGACCCCGAGGCCGAGCTTCTCCATCGCCGCCTTGAAGCGTTCGCGATTCTCCGCCTTGTCGATCACGTCCGCATCGGCACCGATCAGCTCGACGCCGTACTTTTCGAGTACGCCATGCTCAACCAGCGCCATCGCCACGTTGAGCCCCGTCTGCCCACCGAGCGTCGGCAGCAGCGCGTCGGGCTTCTCCTTGGCGATCACCTTCTCGATCATCTGCCAAGTCAGCGGCTCGATGTAGGTCCGATCGGCGGTCGCCGGATCGGTCATGATCGTCGCCGGATTGGAGTTGACGAGAACCGTCTCGTACCCTTCCTCGCGCAGCGCTTTACAGGCCTGCGTTCCCGAGTAGTCAAACTCGCAAGCTTGGCCAATCACGATGGGGCCAGAACCAATGAGGAGAATTCGCTTTATATCGTCTCGGCGGGGCATAGTAGGTGGGGCGAGGGGTTAGGGGCGAGCGATGTCTCGCCTAGCAGGTTCGGGGATGCGAAAACGCGAGTAAAATCGCTCCAAGGTATCACGGCCTACGGCTATGCTTCAACCGGCGGAAGTCGAAACGCGAATCGAACCTGCTTCCGCTGGGGACAGAACGCGCTAGAATAGGGTTCATGCACGCCTTCGGCCAACGTCTCCGACAGCTTCGCATTGATGCCGGGCTGGGGCTCCGTACGTTTGCTCAACTGGTCGACCAGCGGGCTTCGGTCGTGTCGGCCGTTGAATCAGGGCGACGGGGGCCGTGGCGGGATGAGGAGATTCTTTTGCAAGTCGCCAATGTGCTTGGCGTCGAGGAAAGAGTCCTTGAAGAAGCGGACTCCATTTCCGACGAGTTTCGCCCGGACGATGATTGGTCTTTGGACCCAATCTCTCGACTGCACTCTTGGGTGCTCTCGCCAGCCGCTTCTGCCGCGGGCGGTGAGTTCGATGACGAGGCACAAACAGAACTGACCGAAACGCTCGGCGTCCAACCGCCCACTCTTGGCGAGCAAGACGGCTTCCAAGAAACACAGCCCCTGACAGACTTGGCGGTCGAGTGGCAAGCGCGGCGACTGACAGCGCGCCTCTCAACTCCTGTAGATGTTGAAGCCGCTTTGGAAAGAAACGGAGTACGACTGGAAATCGTCGCTGGGTTAGTGCCACGGTACAGCGTTCAAGCCTGCGTCACTTGCGAGGAGCCTGATCAGGAGGATCCATCCTCTTCATCAACGATCTGGATTGATCGGACGATTGCCGACAGTCACCCGATCGCTTCGTATCGATTGCTCCTAGCACGCGCCTACGCGCCACTTGCACTGAGAAGTGAGAATCTTCAAGATCGAGACGCGAAGGCGTTTGCGCTTGCCATGTTGTTGCCCGCGGCTCCGCTTCAAGCCGCCGCCGAAACGGCCTACACGGACTACGTCGACCGCCACGGCTGGCTTTCTCCCGGAATCATGAAACAATACCTGTGCAACCAACTCGCCGAAGCGTTTGCCGCCCCACCCCACTTGATCGCCCAAAGATTAGACGGCTGGCCCTGCCCTATCACACCCCGCCTTGAATTGGCACTCGAGACAAGAGAACGCACCCTACCACCGACTGATTGGGAGCGTTCCCCAGAACCAGCCGAGCAGATGTTGCTGTTCACGTGATGGGTGGCCCCATGAGTATCCCGCGCGAGCCAACTCCAAAGTCGTTGTGCTCGCGGGCTAGCCGAGTCGTTCGTTCTTTGAGATTCAAACTTGCACCGGTACGTTTGCCTTGGCCAAAGGTGTAAAATGAAGCTCCTAAGTCACTGCCCCCTGCCGACTGCACCCTGTCCACTCCTATGACTAAAGCCTCTGATCTTTTCATCCAAGCCCTCGAAAACGAAGGCGTGGAGTATCTCTTCGGCATCCCTGGCGAAGAGAATCTCGACATGCTTGAGTCGCTCTCGAAGAGCTCGATCAAACTTGTCCTCACTCGCCACGAGCAAGCCGCTGGCTTCATGGCGGCTACCTACGGACGACTGACGGGCAAGGCGGGAGTTTGCCTTTCGACGCTTGGCCCGGGGGCGACCAACTTCGTAACCGCGGCCGCCTACGCGAACCTCGGCGCGATGCCGATGGTAATGATCACTGGCCAAAAACCGATCAAGACCAGCAAGCAAGGGCAGTTTCAGATCGTCGACATCGTCGACACGATGCAACCACTCACGAAGTTCGCCAAGCAAGTCGAAAGCGCGGATATGATCCCGGCTCGCGTCCGCGAAGCGTTTCGGCTAGCACAAGAGGAGCGACCCGGAGCGACGCATCTTGAATTGCCGGAGGACATCGCCAAAGAAATGACCGACGCCCCCGTCCTGGAGCCAAGCTTCACCCGTCGACCCGTTGCCGATGATAAAGCAATCCGCAAAGCGGCCGAAGTGATCGCTGCGGCCAAGCATCCGTTGTTGTTGGTCGGTGCGGGGGCGAATCGTAAGCTCACTTGCCGGATGCTCCGCAAGTTTGTGGAGGACACGAATATTCCTTTCGTTACTACTCAAATGGGCAAAGGTGTCCTTGGCGAGAACAACCCGCGTTGGCTCGGCAACGCTGCCCTCTCAGACAACGATTACGTCCACCGTGCGATCGATGCGGCTGACGCGATTATCAACGTGGGGCATGACGTGGTCGAAAAGCCACCGTTCTTCATGCGTCCGGGCGGACGGACGGTTCTGCATATCAATTTCACCTCCGCCCAGGTCGACCCGGTTTACTTCCCCCAGGTGGAAGTCATCGGCGACATTGCGAACAGCGTATGGCAGATTGGCGAAAAACTCAGCGAAATGAAAGCCGACTGCTGCTGGGATTTCACCTTCTTCGAGAAAGTCCAAGCGGCTCTCCAAGAGCAATTGGCCGAGGGAGCCGACGATCCACGCTTCCCCATTTACCCGCAACGACTCGTCGCCGACGTTCGCAAGGTGATGACCGACCGCGACGTTATCGCCTTGGACAACGGCGTCTACAAACTGTGGTTTGCAAGGAACTACCCTGGGTATTTCTCCAACACCGTACTTCTAGATAACGCTCTGGCCACGATGGGTGCCGGACTCCCCTCAGCCATGGCCGCCCGCATGGTTCATCCGGATCGCAAAGTGATGGCCATCTGCGGCGACGGAGGCTTCATGATGAACTCCGCGGAAATCGAAACGGCTGTGCGGTTAAAGCTCGACTTGGTCGTCGTCATCCTCCGCGACAACGCCTATGGCATGATCAAGTGGAAGCAAGATCACGAAGGCTTCAGCGACTACGGCCTCGACTTCGACAACCCTGACTTCGTGAAGTACGCCGAAAGCTACGGAGCTCACGGCCACTTGATCGAGTCCGCCGACGCGTTCATCCCCACTGTCGAGAAAGCCTACGCCGCAGGCGGTGTTCACGTCGTCGATGTGCCGGTGGATTACTCGGAGAATGTGAAGATCCTGAATGAAGAGATTCCACGACGGAGTGCTGCTCTCTAGCCGAACGTGTTAAGTCTCGCGCAGAGACACGGAGACGCAGAGGATTCGACTTGAAACAGCATGAAATAACTCAAGCCACTGTCCTGTGAATTGCTTCGATTATTCTAATTAGCTTACGCCCTCAACTCTGCTGTCTCCGCGTCTCTGCGCGAGACCTACCCGAATCCGAAATGAGAAAGCAATGAACTCTCAATATCCCTACTACCTAGCCAACAAGCCCCAACAACCCAACGCGGACCTCGAAGTCACCGACAAGTACACCGGCGAGGTGGCCACCAAGGTTGCCGTCGCCGACCGAGACACGATCGATAAAGCAATCGCCGCCACGGTCGAAGCCACCCGACCGATGCGAGAGCTGCCGCCGTACAAGCGGCAAGAAATCCTTTATCACTGCGTCGACCAGTTCGAGAAACGCTTCGACGAGTTCGCCGATGCGCTTTGCGTCGAAGCGGGTAAACCGATCAAGGACTCCCGAGGCGAAGTCTCCAGGCTGATCGATACGTTCCGTATTGCCGCCGAGGAAGCGGTCCGCATCGGTGGCGAAGTGTTGAATCTGGAGATCTCCGCCCGGGCGAAAGGGTACCGTGGGATGGACAAGCGGGTGCCGATTGGGCCTTGCTCGTTCATTTCGCCATTCAACTTCCCACTGAATCTGGCCGCTCACAAAATCGCCCCTGCGATTGCCGCCGGGTGCCCGTTTGTGTTGAAGCCTGCTAGCCGCACGCCGATTGGTGCGTTGATGATTGGTGAAGTCATGGCAGAAACAGACTTGCCCGAGGGGGCTTTTTCGATCCTCCCCTGCTCGCGTGACGCGGCCGATTTGTTCACCACTGACGAGCGGCTGAAACTCCTCAGCTTCACCGGCTCGCCCGAGGTCGGCTGGGAACTGAAAGCCAAGGCGGGCAAGAAGCCGGTCATCCTGGAACTGGGCGGCAACGCGGCTTGCATCGTCGACGAGGATGCGGACCTCGAAGACGCCGCCGAACGGATGATCGTCGGCGCGTTCTACCAATCGGGCCAAAGCTGCATCGGCGTCCAGCGGATTCTCATTCATGAAAAGGTCTACGACCAGTTCCGCGACATGCTCGTCGAGCGCACGAAGCAACTCAAAATGGGCAACCCCAAGGACGAGGACACGTTCATCGGCCCGGTCATCTCCGCAGGCGACGGCGAGCGACTGAAGAACTGGATCGATTCGGCCGTCGAAGCGGGCGGCAAAGTCCTCTGCGGCGGCGGTCGCGAAGGAGCAATGGTCGAAGCGACGCTCCTAGAGAACGTCCCCGACGACCAGCCGATCTGCACCGAGGAAGCTTTTGGCCCCGTGGCAGTGCTGGCGAAGTTCTCAGACTTTGACGCGGCACTCGCGGAAGTGAACGACAGTGTGTTCGGTCTCCAGGCGGGCGTGTTCACCCGCGACCTCTATAAGATGCTCCGCGCGTGGGACGAGCTGGAAGTCGGCGGCGTCGTGATCGGCGACGTCCCCAGTTGGCGCGTCGACAACATGCCCTACGGCGGCGTCAAAGACAGCGGCCTCGGGCGCGAAGGGATTCGCTACGCGATTGAAGACATGACCGAGCTGCGGTTGTTGGTGATTCGTGAAGGGAAGGGATAGGTTTCTGGCGGTTCTTTTTTTGAACCACAGAGGACACGGAGAGCACGGAGGTTTGTTGGTGAACCTTAATAGGATGATTTCCCTCCTCTGATTATATTCTCTTATCTTCGAATGCGGATCACTCAAATGACCGAGATTACTTGGGTTCTCGAATCTGACGTATTCCCCGAGACTCACGCTGGTTTGCGTAGAGCTATATCTGAGCGTGGAATGAAGATCGTCGATTGGTGCGATAGCTGGTGGTACGACGGTTTTCCAAACTCTATCTCGGGAATCAATACGATCTTTCACGGTTCTCTGGGCAATGCTAGCGCGATCAATGAAAAACTCGATTGGTCACCTGGCGCGCTTTGTAATTCCTCAGCGCTAGAGTGCTCTTCTTGGTACGAAGCAGCGAAGAGATGGTTAATCCACGATGATTATCGAATTCTTCCAGCAAATGAATTAGTTGCAAACACCAAGGCCGTAGCCGAAGAGCTTGGATCACCTACGCAACTTTTTTTAAGGCCAGACAGCCCGTTGAAGCCTTTCAGTGGTCGAGTGTTAAATGTTGACGCCATCACCTTGAAAGCTCTGGATCACGGCTTCTATTTTGATGACGAATCGATACCAGTAGTTGTCGCACCCGTCCGTAATATTGGAAAGGAATGGCGATTCGTTGTTGTAGGCTCAGAAGTCGTTGCAGGCAGTGAGTATGACACCCAAACTCGCTCTGCCACTTCAGACAACCCTGACAGCCGAGCTTGGAATCTTGCCAACGTAATCGCTGGCGAGATACCACAACCTTCTTCGGCATACATGCTCGACATCTGCGAATCCGAAAATGAACTTCGACTTCTTGAGCTGAACCCATTCGGTGGTGCTGATCTTTACGGATGCGACCCCGATTCTATCGTGGAGTCGGTAAGTAAGTTGATAAGTTTCGAATAGTCTACTCAAGCTATGTGCAATTTGCGCACAGTGTCGTGCGTTTACTCCTCCGTGTTCTCCGTGCCTCCGTGGTTCAATCCAACACCACTACGGCAAACGCAACCATTGTTTGCTGCTAGCACCTCGATAGAGGTACATTGCTAGTTAGGAAATATTTCTCTTCACTTTCGAGGGCACAGACGATGGACGCGATTAAACTTCTTGGTGGGTTACTGGGCAATCGTTCGCAGCGTGGTGGCGGGCTGGGGCAGCAGGTGCTTGAGCATGTGCTCAGCGAAGTCCAGCGGAAGCAGGAGGAAGAAGCGTATCGGCAGCAGCAACAGACAGCAGCAGCCCAACAGGCCCATGCTCGCCAGCAGCAGTACTCGCAGCGCGGGCGAAATCTGAATCACGTGCTGCGTGATGCGCAGCAGCGATATCAACGCCATGTCACTCCCAGACGTGCCGCTCATGTCCCTGCGCGGCCGCACCACCAGCATCACGGCTACGACGATAGCGAACTCAATCGCCGCAGTGCGGTACTCATCCGCGCGATGATCAATGCCGCCAAGAGCGACGGCGGGATCGATCAGGCTGAGCAACAAGCGATCCTCAGCAAGCTGGGGCAGATCTCCCGCGACGAGGCACAGTTCCTTAATGACGAATTCCGCCGACCGTTGGACGTGCATGACTTCGCTCATAGCGTTCCCACAGGCATGGAGGAACAAGTCTATGCCGTGTCGCTGATGGCGATTCGTTTAGACACGCATGCCGAGGCACGCTACCTGAAGGAACTGGCCGAGTGTCTGCGGCTTGATCCTCGCACGCGCGACGAGATTCACGAGTATTATCACGCACCGTGCTTGCATTAGTTCTTGAACCACAACGACACGACGAGCACAACGAAACTTCTTTTGACGGGATGAACAAGATCGACAGGATAGCAGTCGAGAAGAGATCCTGCTCATCCTGTAGACCCTGTCTAAAACATCGTCGTGTTCGTTGTGTCGTCGTGGTTAATGTCTGAGTAACGACTAGGAACAGAAAATGGCAATGTTGAATCGATGCTTGTCCGCTGCTGCGCTGATCGTGTTTACGCTGGGAGTTTCCGTCGAGGCACAACTCATCACGCCTGACGATCCAGGCCCAAGCGATGTGCGGCTGACGATCAACTCCTCTCTCAATCAGAAAGCGATCTCGCCTTACATCTACGGCATCAACTCCTACGCGGAGTCTTCCTGGAACAACCCGGTGAAGTTCGATCGCAACGGGGGCAATCGCTGGACCGGCTATAACTGGGAGACGAACGCCTCGAACGCGGGGAGCGACTTTTTTCACTTCAGCGATAACTTTCTCGTCAACTTCCAAGCGAACACGCCGCCAGGTGAAGCGGTGCGGCCATCGCTTGTAGATGCTGGAAACAATAACCGTGCTTTGCTGACGACCATTCCTCATGCGGGTTATGTTTCCGCCGACACGAACGGCGAAGTCTTCGTCAGTGAGACCGCCCCCTCCGCACGTTGGCACGCAGTCGAAGCGAAAAAGTCGACCATCTACCCGGGCTCTTCGCTCTCGCTGACGCCCAACTTGACGGACAATTACGTCTTCACCGATGAGTTCGTCAATTGGGTGGAGCAAACCAAACAGCCAGGGCAAGAAGTGTTTTACGCCTTGGATAACGAGCCGGGCCTGTGGGCGGAAACGCACTCGCGACTGCATCCGTCCAAGGCGACGTTTGCGGAAGTCCGGGCCAACACCCTTGAACACGCCAGTGCAATTAAAGATGTCGCCCCAAATGCAAAAACCTTCGGCCCCGTCGGCTACGGCTGGCAAGGTTTTTTCAATCTGCAAAACGCACCCGACGCGACAACGGCTCCGGCCGACGAAGGCGTCGGTGAGTTGAACTTCCACGAGTGGCTCTTGCAGGAAGTGGCCGCGGAAGAAGCGGTGCAAGGCCGCACGCTACTGGACGTGCTCGACCTGCACTGGTACCCCGAAGCGCGCGGCGGAGGGGTGCGGATCATCGAAAACAACAGCGCTCCGGCCGTCGCCGCGGCCCGCGTGCAAGCGCCTCGCTCCTTGTGGGACCCAACTTATCAGGAAGATAGCTGGATCACTAACGATGTCATCGGGCAGCCGATCCAACTCCTTCCGCGCGCCCAGAACGACATCGACCAGTTCAAGCCAGGGACGCTGCTCGCCTTGACCGAATATAACTATGGTGGGACGAATCATATTTCCGGCGGCGTGGCCCAGGCCGACGCGCTGGGGATCTTCGGCCAGCAAGGGCTGTTCGCCGCCTCGCTATGGAACCTGCATGGCGAAGCGAATTCGCAGTTTGCGTCCGCCGCCTTTAACATGTACTTGGACTACGACGGCCAAGGAAGCGAGTTCGGCGATACCTCAATCGAAGCCGGGACGGATGAAATTGCCGAGTCAGCCGTTTATGCAAGCCTCGACTCCGAGGACCCAAACCGAATAATCGTCGTCGCGATCAATCGGACCGATGCGCCGTTGGATGCGGCGATCGAAGTGACGCATGACGAGCGCTTCGACGAGGCTGCCATTTACCAGCTCACCGACGCTGGGGCGGCCCCTGTTGCTGCAGGCGTCGTTACGCTCGATTTGGTGAATGCCCTGCTTTACGAAATGCCCGCGATGAGTGTCTCGACGATTGTGCTTACGCGTTTCGACGATGGCGACTTCAATCATAACGGACAGGTCGAAACTGACGACTTAGACGAGTGGGACACCAACTACGGCTTAACGAACGCCCTGCACAACCAGGGCGATGCCAACCGCGACGGCACGGTCGACGGCAGCGACCTGTTACGTTGGCAGCAAAGCCTCGGTGAGACGGGAGAATCTGCTATAAAAGTGGTGCCCGAGCCCACAAGTGTTTTCCTCCTACTATTACCGATGCCGTTATTGGCTTGGGACCGTAGATTAGGCCATCCCGATGTATCGGGACACGGATGACACGGAGTTTATCGTAACCCGAAGCGTAAGCGAGGGAAAAACCCTATTGGGATGCCCCCTCGCTTACGCTTCGGGTTACTAAATCGGACCTTCTCAAAAAGCCTCCAAATCGAAAGCCTCAACGAAGCTATGCACATCCGCCGGACCAGTTTCTATATCGCTTTGTTTTTTTTGTTCAGTCCGCAACTTCTACTGGCGAAGAGCGATCTTTGGCCTCAGTGGCGGGGACCGCAACGGGATGGGCAGGCGGTGGAAGAGGATGCGGCTTGGCCGGAGAAGCTTGACGAGGGGATGCTCGTTGAAAAGTGGCGGAAACCGTTTGGGCCGAGCTACTCCGGCCCCATCGTCACGGCTGACCGCGTGTTCACGACCGAAACGCGCGGTGAGAAGCAGGAGTACGTTTTCGCATTGAATCGCAAGACAGGCGACCAGCTCTGGGAGCAACACTGGGACGGGGCGATGAAGGTCCCCTTCTTTGCCGCCAGCAACGGTAGTTGGATTCGCGCCACGCCGGCATACGATGCCCAAAGCGACCGGCTCTACGTCGCCGGCATTCAGGATGTGCTGGTTTGCGTTGATGCAAAAACTGGCGAGAAAGTCTGGAGCGTCGACTTCAAAGAAAAATACGGCACGCCTAATCCAGCTTTCGGTTTCGCTTCGTCGCCGCTCGTGGATGGGGATGCCGTCTACGTGCAAGCGGCAGAGTCGTTCATCAAAGTCGACAAGAACAGCGGCGACATCCTCTGGCGAACGGCTGTCGAAGAAGGCCGCATGAACTCCGCCTTTTCTTCGCCAACAATTGCCACTGTCGCCGGAGTTCGGCAGTTGCTGGTGCAAATGCGGAACGACCTGAAAGGAATCAGCATCGACGACGGTAAGGAACTTTGGTCGCAGCCGATTCAGGCGTTCCGAGGAATGAACATCCTCACGCCACTAGTCGTCGGCGAGAGCACGCTCTTCACTAGCGCTCACAGTGGCCGATCGCAGTTGTGGCAGATCAAGCCCTCCGGCGATGGCGCATTCGCTGCAACTGAAGTGTGGCAAGCAAAGGCGAAAGCCTACATGTCGTCCCCGGTGATCGTCGGTGATTTCCTCTACATGCACTTACAAAACCAACGGTTCACATGCCTCGACCTCAAGACCGGCGAGGAGAAGTGGCGTACGAAGCCCTTCGGAAAGTATTGGTCAATGGTCGCCCAAGGAGACAAGATTTTGGCTCTCGACGAGACGGGTGATCTACGGCTGATCAGAGCGAATCCCGAAAAGTATGACCTGCTTGACGAACGGCACATCACCGACGCTAGCAGTTGGGCGCACGTGGCCGTCGTCGGTGGCGAGGTGTTTGTGCGAACGCTGGATGAGCTGATTGCTTACCGGTGGGAGTAGCTACTCCGATGGCGTCGTCGCTTTGACAAGGCGGCTAAGCTGCAAGCGGCTAGCAGTAGAGCGCTCGGTTCGGGGATCGTGGTGATTTGCCATGCGAGGGCATAATCCCAATCGACGCTTGAGGTCGAAGTCACTCTTAATTCGTAGATGCTTCCCGCAACCAGGCCGTCAAAATAGAGGTTCTCCGTGTTGTGGATCAGGCTGTTGGACGACGCAACCACGACTTCGGAAACAGGAACTGTGACGTCGACAAGCTCTAAGTTGAAGTCGTTGACCGTTGTTGTCAGCGAGGCACCAACAAGGTCCACCTTGGCATTCCAGGCGAGGGTTGTTTGCAGAAGATCGCCATCTTTGGCAGCAATAAACCGGTAGGTGCCGGTAGCGTTTGAGCCCCCAGCCCCACCGAAGCTCGGATCGTAATCCCAACCACGATCACCAATCGCCACCGAGAGGCCATCTTCGACGCTATCTTGCTCGCCAGCGGCCAGAATGTTGTAACTATTGAAGATGTTCATCTGGCCAGCACCGTAATCGAGATCCAGATTGTTCGTCGTATCGACGGTGTAATCGGTGAGATCTGTGAAGGCCGGATCTCGGAAGCCTGTCACGTGCCGATCAGTTCCAGCCATCAGCACCGCTTTGATCACTTCGGAAGTTTCCGCGTGATTGATCGTCCGCGTCCGGTTGGTGATCGTTCCATTAGACAGCGCCGCGGCTTGTCCCGTCTCTAACAGCAATGCTGAGGCTGCTGAGACCATCGGCGCCGCCCAGCTTGTTCGCTGTAAGTTGTTATCAAAACGAAAGCCGGGCGTCACCAAATCAGGAGCTTGGCGACCTGCAATATAGGTCGAATTAAGAGCGGTCGTTCCCTCGACGTGATTGCCATTGGTAAGGCCGACAGAGATTTCATTGTACGCATCTTTGAGCAGCGGCTGATTGGCACCGCTGTTGGGAACTCCAGCGACCACGATGAGGTCGTCCTGCTCGACAATGAAATCAGTCCGCTGCAAAGCGTTGATCGTATCCGAAGCGTTGGGAAAAGCACCGATCCAGCTATGGTTCGAAACCCGTGCCGTCGTCACCACCGGTGCACTTGCGGTCCCACGACGCAGGAAACCGTTGGCAAGCCAGTGATTCGCTTCGAAGACATCAATCGTGCTGATCCCAGGAGCGATGGAGTTCGTGTTGCCAAAGAAATTGCGTCCAACGGTCGAAGAGTGCGGCGAAGTTCCGCCATCTGCTGAAGGGGCTCCGGCAATGAGCGTCTCGTTGGTAAGTGTCTTGCCGACGAACTCGCCGCTGGAAGGGAAGTAGTGGCCCGCACTTGGTCCGCTGGCGATTTCAGCCTCAACCTGTTGAACTTCGATGCTGCTACCCGTGGGAATCGAGCCACCAAGTTGCGACTGCAATTCAGGGAAGCCCATGAGGTCGTTGTAAGTGGCTTCCGAGAGAGAAGCTGCCGAGAGACTCGCGGCAAGGCTAAGGAAAAGAACGCGGCCCCACGGCAAAAGATTTGCGCGCAGAACGCTTGCGCGGCTGGTAGAGAAAGCTAGCGATCGTGTCCGGGTCATTAGACTCGTCCGTTGTCAAAAGGTGTGCGTCAAAGGTTGCCAGAACGGCACAGACCATCGGCTGGGCGGCGAAAGCGGCCCTGTTCCTGCCTTGCTCCAGAATAACCAGCCTAGGAAGATTTCGCCAGCTTTTGCCAGGGCAGCGGAGGGAGCGAATCTCCTTATTTTCGGCCCTTTTTACGGTTTTCGCTCAAGTCCTAGGTTGTGTAAGAAGTTTCACACGCCTGTAAAAGTTGCAGGGTCAGGACGTCCTTTCGAGCCACAAAACTGCGGATAACAGCCTGATTGAGCAATTCCACAGTTTGGCACGCGATTCGCGTTACGATTCTAATGCTGAGTGGTCGGCCCGGAACCCGACTACTCGCCCCGGAGACCAGGAAGGTTTCCACGTGTCACTTCTTCACAACTTTGCATCCCCACGGAAAGGGAGATCTCTCATGGCTAACCCCGCACTAATCTTTGGCTGCTTTGGCGTTGTGGTTTACTTTTTCTTCGAAGGCATGCGGTAACGAATTGCGGAATTCGAAGTGTTGATTGCGGAACGGTCTAGCCGTCGAGCTACACCTCGACCGGAAGTTTTCCGCTAGTAACGTAGGCCTTTAGCTGCAGGTTGCTGCCAACTGGAATTGGATCGCTCAGGATATTTCGCGGAAGTTACCTGCACTTGCGGTTCCTTCAGATAGTCTGACAAGTGTGTTTTGATCAGCTCCTCGGCCTCCAAGAGCGATTTACCGGCAACCTTCACGCGTCCGTACATCGGCCCCAAGGCTACGGTCCCCATCGGTTCCACCGCGTAGTTTCCACTTATCGGTGCCTCAGGCAGCGTCCCAATCGCTTGAATGTTAATCGTCTCGCCGGGATCAATTTTTCCGTTGCTTGCTTTTTGAGCGAAGGGATCTGACCCAAACGATGGTTGTGGGACGGCACCGACAGTGACCCTTGAAGACTGGGCTGGGCGTGCGTCCAAGGCATCAGGAGCAGCTTGATACTGCATTGTATTGTCTCTTGGCACAGGCGTCGCATCGTAAGTGTAATTCTTGAGGTCTCCGGCTTGCCGTCTCACTGCCGGCTGCGGCGGGTTCTCTTGCAGTCGCTTTTCAAGCTTCTCTACCCGTTCGATTTGCTTGAGCCGACCGGCCAACTCCTCAACTTTCGACTCGCACAGTTTCACCTCAGCATGAAGCAGCGTAGCTTCGACCAGTAATTCGCGTTGTTGGAAAGCACTACCAGTTGCGTTTTCCTTCATTGCCGCAGCCCGATTCTCTTTGAGGTCTGCTTGATTGCTAAGTCCTTCAGCCTTTAGCGCCCAGTATTGACGCTCCAACTCCAACTGCTTCTTCCCACCCGCGGGCAACTCGATAGCCGACCCCATCTTGATAGATGCGGGTGCGGCGTAAGTTGGCTCGAAGGGGGTTGGAGCGGCCACAGTCCAATCAGGCATCGGCATAGGTTTTCGAAAAGAACTGTCGAACGACTGCGGTGGTTGTGAAGGTGCTACGATTGCCGATCCGGGCTTCTTCACTTCCAGATCGTCGAAAGCATCTAGTTCGACCGCTGGTGGCGGGCTATCCGCCGGAATGGGCTTCGCTACCTCGTCGATTTCAACAAACCTTCTTGCCGGGCGACTTGGCTGCAAGGGGGCATCAACTTCTGCCGCCTCGTGGACCGTCGACTTCGTCTCATTCGCCGCCAGTAAGTCAACCGCAGCGCTTGCGGTTTCGCCGCGTGAAGTTATTGAAACATCCTCCTTAGCGTTCACCTGCGTCAACAACACGGCAGCCAAGGCCACGGCAAGCACTCCCGCGGCCGGTTTCATCATCGTCGCAACAGTCATAGCAGCGATCCCTTTATGGGCTAGAGAACCGACAACTTGAGCGCCGTCGGGAAGTGGTAATTTGGTGCGAAACGCGAGTGCTAGTCCGGCAGTCCCTGCCGGGAGTGCAAGGGGCAGCGTCGCCGCGGAAGCTTCAAACGCTGTGGCGGTGACAGCCATCGCCGCGGAGAGTGCCACGCCCCGCCGGGCCAGTCGGCTCCGCAACATTCCGCGAGCCCTAGCTAGACGTCCTTTGACTGCCGCAGTGGTGCAACCGAGCTCCTCAGCAATCGCGGCCCGCGACTTCGCTTCGAAGTAGTGGAGTATCAAGGGGCGCTGATAGCGTGCTGGCAGTGCGTGTAGCTCTTCCATCAACGCAGAAGTCTGTTCACTCGCGGCAACCGCACTCAGTTGATCTTGGTAATTAGGTTGCTCATCGGCTGCCAACTCACCCAGTTGCTCCTGTGCTAGCGACTCTTCTCGTCGCCGTCTCCGCCGTTCTTTCAATCGCAACGCGGTTCGAAATGCCACGCGATAGAGCCAAGCCGCGGCTGAGTCGTTCGCTTTAATCGTGTGCGCCTTGCGAGCCAGAATGAGAAACGTCGCTTGAAAAGCATCCTCGGCATCTTGCCGCTGCCTGAGGATCTGCCAGCAGACAGACCAGACGAGCGTGGAGTGCGACTCAACCACCTCTGCAAACGCCGCTTCATCCCGATGCCTGACGAAGCGCATCAGCCGCTCGCCATCGGTCGGCGGAATCGCCTGCGTCGCGGGCGTGCTTTCGGTAAGTAAGTCGTACATGGAAAGTTGTTCGCCGACGGCCTTGGTCGTCGTGCACGATGGAACAGATCTGAGGTGCTGCTAATAAGATAGAGTCGCGATGAGGAGAAGCGGCCCTCGAATTTTGCCAGGAAAAGCGAAAACATCGTGTTTTCACGGCAAATTCGCGGCGACCAAGGTCGTCGGCTAACTTTTCAGCGACACCCGAGGCACGACGCGTTCTGCTTCGCTAGCAAGCTCGAAGTAATCGGCTCGCTCAAAGCCAAACATTCCGGCAATGACGTTCGAGGGAAAGCTTTCGCAGAGCTGATTCATCTCGCGGACGTTGCCATTGTAAAACCGTCGAGCCGCGGCAATGCGGTCTTCGGTGTTTGCCAGCTCGGTTTGGAGAGCCAAAAACTGCGTGTCAGACTTCAACTGCGGATAGCCCTCGACCAAGGCGAACAATTTTTTCATGCCGATGGCCAGTGCCGTTTCGTCCACCCCCTGCTGCGTCGGCGTGCCGTGGCTTTGGCTAGCGCGGGTGCGCAGTTCGGCAATTTCGCTCAACACTTCTTTCTCATGGGCAGCATACCCTTTGACGCAAGCCAAGAGGTTGGGGATCAACTCGTACCGCCGTCGCATCTCGACATCGATGTCCGACCAGCTTTCGAGCAAGTGCTGCCGTACTCGCGCAAAGCGGTTGTAGTTAGCGATGACAAACAGTCCCAGAAGAAAGAGGACGCCGAGCGGTATGAAGACGGGAGCGTATTGCATGGTCAAGAATATAGCCGAGGGAACATGCCTTGACGAAGATGGCGAGCCTGCGTTCTCGCCACGGATTGCACGGATGACACGGATTTTGAGTTGTACAGTATGGCCGAGTAACTAAACTCGCGCCTTGCTTTCAAAATCAGCTATCAGGTGCTGCGGCCACAAAGAGAAAAACTCTTGAGACCACTGTAAGTGCGTGAGAAACTCCTCCGGTTTCCAGATGCCTCCTTCTTGGATGCACAGCCAACCTTGCTGAACATCGATGATTGGCCCGCGACGGTTCAACAGAAACTCCATCATCCGGGGATGAACTAGGTCGTAGGCAAAGCGCTTGTCTTGGCTCTTCACATGGAACTTGTCGCTGAACTCCGCGGACTCGAAATCGATGTCGTCGAAGCCAAAGAAGCTGCCCACGCGATCAAAGAAATGCTCCGGGCGAATCGTCAAACTTGGTACGCCGCTAAGAGGAATCTCAACCACCAGATAACTTCTATGGTGGTGGGTCGTCTTGGACTTGCCCTTGGAATCGGTTGATCGGGTCGCGTAATGGTAATCACCCATCTGCGCGGACTGCAGGCCCAAGGGCGTCTCGATCTGGCCGACAAGCGTGTTGTATGCGAAGCGATTTGATCCACGCCTGAACAGATCGAACTGGGCGAAGCGCTCGTCATGCCCATGATCCCGAGCTTGTGTGTATACCCACCCGAGCGAATCGGCCAACTGCGACAAAGCCGCCCGCCGTTTCTTGGCCGCCTGGTGAGAATAGTATCCCAACACGCCGAAGATCAAGACAAGCAGCACGATGAGTACAATTGCCAAAGTGGGCACCCACCTTCCGAACTGGATCATGCTGTCGAGATCACTGGGCAAAGGCTAGGCCTCAAATACTACGCCTCGAAAGCCGGTTTGCCGAAGGCAGATTCCTCTTCTTCCTGCTCCTCATGCTTGTTTGGAAGCGCAGTGCTCTCCACAATGTGTCGGATCTCTCTGCCATCCATACCGCTGTCGACTAACTCGCGTTTGAAAGCCAGCTCCTGGCGGTGGGACACAAACAGTCGCACTTGCTTGGCAACCTCGCAGAGGGTGATGCAACCGAAGATGATCATCACGATGAACACCACCATGTTGAAGGGAGGAGGCATGCTCACGATGGCGTCGAAGAGAGATTTCATAGTTCCTGGCTCGCAATTAGGGACAGAGTCTGATCACTGTTCGTTGGGCAAACCTCGATCTTGCTATCCTAGTCGAAAACTTCCATAAAACCCTAGCCCCAGGCGCGAGCCTGGGGTTGAACTCTTCACACCGCGTGACGTTGAAACCCGCTCGCTCGCGCGAGGGGCTAGGATTGGAGTCACGACGTGAATCCGGGGCCAAATCGTGCTTAAATACTAGGCTCTCCGTGCCCGCGGCACATTGACTTCTCGCCCTAAGGCGTTTAAGCTAAAGAGCTTGGCGGGATTTTCTTCATTGCACAACCGATTCCGATTTCGTTTCCAAATCCCAGGCAAGCAGGCAACGTGGCGCCCTCCTCACAGTCTAACGCTGGCTCACAATCTGAAGCCGAGAAGAGTGCGAAACCCTGGGGTGGAGTCTTCGACGGACAAACCGCGCCGTTGGTTGAAAAGTTTACGGAAAGCGTTTCTTACGACCAAAGGCTCTACACCCAGGACATCCGCGGCAGCGTCGCTCACGCGCAGATGCTCGCCACGACGGGCGTGCTAACTGAGGACGAAGCCGCTCAGATCGTCACCGGCCTCGAAGAGATCGGTCGCGAGATCGCTGCCGGCACGTTCGTCTTTCGGCAAGATCTCGAAGATGTTCACATGAACATCGAACGAGCCCTCGTCGAGCAAATCGGCGACGTCGGTCGCAAACTGCACACGGGACGGAGCCGCAACGATCAAGTCTCAACCGATTTTCGTCTCTGGATTCGCGAAGCAATCGATCGGGCCGATCGACTGTTAGGCGATCTCCAACGGGCTTTCGTGAGCCGCTGTGATCAAGACGCGGGAGTCATTTTGCCTGGGTACACACATCTGCAGCGCGCTCAGCCCGTGTTGGCCAATCACTATTGGCTGGCCTATTGCGAGAAGTTCCAACGTGACCGTGACCGGCTTGCCGACTGCAGAAAAAGAGTGAATCAACTTTCGCTCGGAACTGCCGCGATGGCGGGGACGACGATCGACATTGATCGCCAGCACGTCGCCGAGGCTTTGGAGTTTGAAGGGCTCGTTGCCAACAGCCTCGATTCCTCGAGCGATCGCGACTACGCCATCGAGTTCGCCTTCGCGCTGACACTGATTGCCGAACACCTCAGCACCTTGGCCGAGGAATGGATTCTGTGGTCCACCGTTGAGTTCCGCTTTATTAAGCTGCCCCAGGATTACTGCACGGGCAGCTCGATCATGCCACAGAAGATCAACCCGGATGTGATGGAGCTCATCCGCGGCAAGACGGCCCGCGTGGTGGGCAATCTGCAGGCCCTTCTCGTACTCGTGAAGGGCCTGCCGCTCGCTTACAACCGTGATCTTCAAGAAGATAAAGAGCGTGTGTTTGATTCGGCCGACACGGTTGAAGCCTGCCTCGAATTGGCCGCCGCCGTGGTTGCAGGTGCCGAGCTGCAAGTGGAGGCGATCAACGAACGACTCGAACGAGGCTACCTCGACGCGACGACGCTGATGGAACACCTCATCAAGCTCGATGTTCCCCAACGAACCGCTCACGAGATCATCGGCAACCTCGTTGCCAAGGCCATGAAGCAAGATGTACCGCTGGCCGATTTGCCGTTAGAGACTTTCCAAGAAGCCCACCCTGCCCTCGATGAGTCCGTTTACGAAGTCCTCGGTGTGGAACGCGCCGTTGCCGCGTTCCGCAGCGTCGGCTCAACGGCCCCAGACCGCGTCGCTGAGCAAGTCGCCAAGTGGCAGCAGCGGTTGAAAGCGTAATCGTTGGATTCAGTCGCGAAGCGACGACACCACCTAGCCAGGGGCGGGAGCCCCTGGGAGAAGTCACTCCCCTGACCAATAGCCCCGAAGGGGCGACACATGATTCAAACCATGCCCAAGCCTTTCACGTCTCTCGTTGTCGCACTCGGTATAGTCGCGACGCTTGGGGTAACTTCCTTCGCCCAGGAGGAAACCCCAGCCGTCAATGTCGAGATCGACGTTGCCGACCCACTCGACAACCCGGCAGTCGCGGCTGTGCTGGAGCAAGATCGCACGACGCCTGCCGAGCAACTTCAAGTGGTGGCGACGCTTGTCGACTTAGGCTATCCGAGTGTTGCCGAGCCAATTCTCCAAGAAATCGTTGTGGCGAATCTCTCGGAAGAGAAGTTGGTCTCACTGGCGGATCGGTTTGGATCTGCCCGTTTGGTGCGACTTGTCCGTCAATCTCGAGATCCGGGTATCAAGGCTTCTCCGAAGTTTCAAAAGGCGGCGGCCACACTGGTCCAAAGCATCCTCGACGCGACTGACAGCAGAGCACGCGATCCTGAGCGGATCGCTTCCCTGATCGCGAAGCTGAGTGACGAGTCCGATGCCGTTCGCCGGCAAACTCGCTCCGACCTGAGCGTCGGAGGAGAGCCAGCGATCGTCGCCTGCTTCAATGCACTGGCCGCCACGGAAGAGGAAGACCTGCGGGCGCAGCTCCTCGCAACTTTGGCGTTGATGCGACATGCCGTGGAGTCACCTACGCTCGCCGTGCTCGCTCGTGGGAAAGGCCTAGTCCAACGCGACGCGGCTGAGCTGGCAGGACATCTACGCATGAAGGATGCCCTGCCCTACCTGTCATTGTTTTCGATCCAGGGAGACGAAGTCCCGGCATCTCAAGCCGCGCGGGCAGCGCTCGCGAAGTTCGGCCTGCCCATGCCCTCACCGGCAGAGGCCTTCGAGTTGGCTCGCCGCGACTTAGCAGCAAGTCGGCAGGGGCCGCCTCCGGTGGCGCTCTCGATCGACGAGGAGGGCCCTTGGTGGACCTGGAATGCCAAAACGAAAACCCTTTCAAAACAGCAATTGCCGGCCCGGATGCTGCGGATCAAATCAGCGTCTCGACTGGCTCGCGTCCTGAATCTCGGCGGCATGCCGCCCGCAGCCGATCTACGCGAGACGATGCTACTGATCGCCGCCGAAGAAGCGGGGCTGAGCGACACAGACGTTCCTGAGGATTTGAAGCAGTGGTTTGATTCGCTGAGTATCGCTGAACTAAACACAATGCTGGCCCGCGCGGTTAAGCAAGAGTATCACGCCGCTGCCGTGAAGATCGCAGAAACGCTCGGCGAGCGTGGTGACCTATCAGCAATTTCGAGCTATCACGGGCGTCCAACGGCCCTAGCCTCTGCCGTCGCCTCTCCCGACCGAGGCGTTAAGTTCGCTGCATTGCAGGCGATCATGAAAATCGCTCCGGGGCAACGTTTCCCAGGGTCGAGCGCGGTTGCTCCTGCTCTTTGGTACTTCGCCACCGGCGGCGGCGAACCGGTGGCGGTCGTTGGAGGCTCGACGATCGATCACGCGAACGCGTGGGCCGGAGCCCTCCGCGCAGCCGGTTACGATACTTCCCCGGCGACCAATGGACGTAGCGTTCTGCTCAGCGCATTCGATGTCGCACAAACCTCTAGAATGAACCTCGTTGTTCTCGATGCCAATCTCGACCGTCCCCGTATGCGTGAGGTGCTCTACCAACTTCGCCGCGATCCAAGAACGGCCCAGGTGCCCATCGCGGTGGTGAGTCCTGGTGAGCGACTCCGCGAAATGGAACCGCTAGCCGCGACCGTCCCTCAAGTCTTGGTCGAGCCACGACCCTCAGGCACCGCCGCCGTGAAGGGGTTGGTTAGCCGCCTCACGAAACTCGCCAGTTCGCCGTTTCCTGATGCCAAAGAGCGGGCTGCCCAAGCGAAATACGCGTTGGAAACCATCGCTAAGCTGCTCAAGGAAGGTCACGCCTACGATGAACTTATTCGCGACTCCGAGGTAGTGAGTAGCACGCTCTACGATCCGGCACTTACCGCTGCCTCGCTTGCCGTGCTGGAGAATCTGGGCACGCAGGCAAGTCAACTTGCTTTGGTCGATTACGCCAGTAGCGAAACTCAACCGGCCGAAGGTCGCCAAGCCGCTCTTGCAGCCTTTACTGCCAGCCACAACCGATTCGGCCTGCAGCTGACCCGCACACAGATCATTCGGCAGTACGACCGCTACAACGCAAGTGAGATCTCCAGCGAGGAGACGCAGATGATCCTCGGGAGCATTCTAGATGTGCTAGAAGGCCGAGCGGCGAAACCGCAAGCGGTTAGCGGCACAAAACCCTGATTCACTTCCTTAAACGGTTTCATTCGTCATTCCGAATTCGTAATTCCCCATGTCCCTTTCTACCCTACGCATCGACAACTCCAACGACGGCCCCGAGCCGTTGCCGGGGATCATCGGTAGTAGCCCAGCGATGGCCGAGGTCTACCGTGTGACGCGGCAGGTGGCTCGTTCGAGTGCCTCGGTGCTACTGCTGGGCGAAACGGGGACCGGCAAGGAACTGATCGCACAGGCGATTCATCAGCAGAGCGAACGCCGCAGCCGGTCGTTCGTCCGCGTGAACTGCGGCGCACTCAGCGAGAGCCTGCTAGAAAGCGAGCTTTTTGGCCACGTTCGGGGTGCCTTCACCGGGGCAATCGACAACCGGACTGGACGGTTCGAAGCGGCCCACAATGGGACGATCTTCCTCGACGAGATCAACAGCACGACGCTCCACCTGCAAGTGAAACTGTTGCGCGTGCTCCAAGAGCAGGAGTTCGAGCGCGTCGGCGATACCAAAACGGTGAAGGTCGACACGCGAATCATTGCCGCCAGCAACCGCGACCTGTTGGACTTGGCCGCCGAGGGAAAATTCCGCGAAGACCTCTTCTATCGCTTGAACGTCGTCCCGATTTACCTTCCTCCACTACGCGAACGCACCGAGGACATTCCCGACCTCGTGACCCACTTCTTGAATTTCTATAACGAGAAAAACGACCGCTACGTTGCCCACATCGAAGCGAAAGCCCTGGAAGCGATGCGTAACTACTTGTGGCCGGGTAACGTCCGTGAGTTGCAGAACTACGTCGAGCGTGCCGTCGTGATGGCTCCCGGCGACGAACTGACCTTCGACCTGCTTCCCTCGGCGGTCCGCACTGGCAAACAGCCTCGCTCGGTAGGTCCCCGGGTAATGAACTTCGAGGAGCTGACCGAAGAACTTGTCCAACAGGGCGTCAGCAGCGCCGACGAGAAGGCCGAAGATCTGCACAGCCGCGTGGTCGATCGGGTGGAGCGGGAAGTGATCTCGCAGGTGATGACCATGTGCGACGGCGTGCAAATCAAGGCCGCAGCACGGTTAGGGATCAACCGCAATACGCTGCATAAGAAGCTAAAAGAGTACGGGCTGGGCGAGTAGAATGGGTTGAGAGCCACGATCAAAAGTCACTCGCACTTCTACGTGGAGTGAATTCTTCCAAGTAACCAGGAACCCATGTCCCCAGGCGTTAACACCTTCTGTTTCGCAGCCAGCTATACCGTTGCGTTTGCGCTAGCGCTGATGGGCCTGTGGAGCCGGCCCGTCTGGCGGCGACCGGCGATGTTGCTGGCGGCGGCAGCGGGCGTCGTGGCGCATACTTGGTATTTGTGGAAGCGCATTGGTGAGTTGCCCCAAGCGCCACTCTCCAGCCCGCATGATTGGTACACGGGTGTCGCCGGGTTGTTGGCCGTCGCGTATTTGGCACTTACGCTGTATTTGCCGCGACGATCTCTGGGCTTGTTCATGCTACCCGTCGTGTTGGGTCTGATCGGTACTGCCTCTCTCTCCGAAAGGACGAGTGTTGCCTCCTTACAGGTTCCCCGCTTCTGGACGCTGCTCCATGCGGGCCTGTTGATGGGGGGAACGGTCGCCGTGCTGTTCGGGTTCGTCACGGGGCTTATGTATCTGCTGCAGAGCTCTCGGCTCAAGCGAAAAATGCCCACCAATGAGCGCTTTCGCCTTCCGAGTCTCGAATGGCTGGAACTCGCCAATAGTCGCGCCTTGGGAACGGCCGCACTGCTGATCGGGTTCGGCTTTCTGACGGGGGTACTCAGCCAGTTGTCGCATTCCGAGGGGCGTAGCGTTCCTTGGACGGATCCCGTCGTGCTTAGCTTGGCCGCGATGCTTGTGTGGTTGGTTGTGGCTGAAGGGTTTCGAGTCATCTACCCAGCGGCTCGCCGCGGGCGGAAGGTGGCCTATTTGACGTTGGCCGCGTTCGCATTTCTGCTGCTGACCTTGGCTTCGTTTACCTTGCAGGATTCACTGCATGGAGAGGCAGATAGAGAGGCGAGGGGCGAGGGGCGAGAATCTTCCGCATTCCACCTTCCGCCTTCCGCCCTGACCACAGGAGGTGTCCTATGAACCTCCGGATGGTCGGTTGTACCCATCGGGCGGCAAGCCTGGATGTGCGGCAGCAACTTGCGTTTGGCGAGAGCCAAGCGGAGGACGCGCTCAACCGTTGGCGAGAAGAATTCCCCGAAACGGAACTCGCGCTCCTGAGCACTTGCAACCGTGTTGAGCTCTATGCGGCGACGGATCAAACCGAGAATCACCTGAACGACGATCGACTTGCCGATGCGTTGCTCGGTTATCATCGCGTTCCCCGTGAACGAGTCGACACGCAGTTGACTCGGCTCTCAGAAAGCGAAGTGGTTTCGCACATTTATCGCGTTGCTTCGAGCCTCGACAGCATGGTCGTGGGCGAGCCGCAGATTCTTTCGCAGGTGAAAGACGCATACCAACGGGCCCACCAGACGGGTACCGCTGGGCCGTTGCTGCATGAGCTATTCCAGTCGGCACTACGAACCGCTCGTCGTGTGGCGGGCGAGACGGACTTGCATCGGCATCGGGTGAGCATCCCCAGCGTGGCCATCGGCGACTTTGCCAGCCGGGTTTTCGAGCGATTTGACGATAAGCACGTCCTCGTCCTCGGGGCGGGCGAAATGGCCGAGGAGACGCTCCGTTACCTTCGCGACGAGGGGGCACGCAAGATTTACGTGGCCAATCGCGACGCCCAGCGAGGTGCCGCACTAGCGGAACGTTTCTCGGGAGTAGCCGTCGACTGGGACGATCGCTGGCTGCAGCTCGGTCAAACAGACCTGGTGGTCAGCACCACGGCTGCCCAGCAGCCCATTGTGACGGCTGATGCCTTCGACAAACTGATCGCCCCCTCTCAGCGTCAGCGGTCGCTGTTCATCCTCGACTTGGCCGTCCCACGCGACTTCGAGGCAGCCGTTGGTGAGCGACTGGGCGTGTACCTTTATTCGCTGGATGATTTGGAGCTGGCCTGCGCACAGAATCGCAAAGCCCGAGCAGATCAATTGCCCCTGGCTGAAGAGATCGTCGCCGACGAAGCCCACAAATTTCTGGCCGAAGCTCGCCACCGTGCCGCGGCCCCAGTGATTACCGACTTTCGCCGCGGGCTTGAGCAGCCCAAACAGGCAGAGCTTGAGCGGCTGTTCGCCAAGCTGCCCGACCTTGATGAAAAGACGCGAGAAGAAATCACACAGTTTGCCGACCGGCTGGTCAACAAGATGCTGTACCCGCCACTGAAGTCTTTGCGAGACGCTTCAGAAGAAGGCTCGCCCAATAGTCTCATCGATGCTCTGAAGCGACTCTTTTGGCTTGATGATTAGTGGAACCAGATTCAAGACTTCTTCAGCCGCAACGCGTTAGCGTCCGGTTCTCAAGGTAACCGGGGGCTAAGGCCCTGCGGCTGATATCCTGTGACGCCCTCTAGTCCATGTCGTCGTCATCGTCGTAGCCGAACTCGTCATAGCCTTCGTCGTCGTCATCCTCTTCGTCGTCGTAGTCGTAGCCGACGCCTAGCTCATCTTCGTCGTCGAGGTCGTCGTCGAGGTCGGAATCTTCATCGTCGTCGACTTCTTCCCATTCGTCTTCCAACTCACTAGGCTCGTCGTCGCTGGGTTCGTCGTCCTCTTCTTCCTCATCGTCGTCCTCGTATTCGACGTCATCTTCGTCGTCGTCCTCGTACTCCTCGTCGTCCTCCTCCTCTTCGACCTCTTCATACTCGTATTCGTATTCGTACTCCGCAGGTTCGTCGTCGTCTTCAGCCTCGTCGTCATCTTCGTATTCGTACTCGTACTCTTCTTCTTCAGCAGTGATGACGGTTCGCTGCTTTTCTTCCCACAACTCGTCGAGCCATGATGGCTCGGAAGAAAGGCTCTTCGCTGGAAAGCTCCCTGTTGTTGAACTCCCCATTGTTGAACTCATGGTCGACGGCACGATGAATTCCCCCCTCTTCGCTGACGATACAATCATTTATTGCCCTCTCCCGCAAGCGAAAGAAGGAATTTGGGTAAGCACAAAACTCCGCTGGCAAGCAAGCGTCGCCTTAAGCAGCCTTGGGCAAACTTTCGTGTGCTTCAGGAGCGTGGGCGATCGAACGGCTTGCGTAAAGAGTTTGATCGATTGGCGGCAATTCTTCCAACCGCCGGAGCCCAAAAACTTGCAAAAATTTTCGTGTGGTACCGTACAAAAACGGCCTGCCAAGTTCCTCAGAACGTCCGACAATACGCAAAAACGACCGCTCCAGCAAGACTCTCAACATTTCGCCGCACTGCACGCCTCGAATTGCCTCAACCTCGGCTCGTACGACTGGCTGACGGTAAGCGACGACCGCTAGGGTTTCCATCGCGGGACCGGAGAGTTGCGGATCCTCCCCGCCGCCATGCAGGCGGGCGATCCAGTCCGCTGCCTCGGGGCGAGTCATCATCTGCCAGCCTCCGGCCACCTCCACGATTTCCAGCCCGCTGGACCTTTGCCTCAACTTCGTGTTGAGCTGACGGACCAGGGAGCGGGCCAAAGTTCCATCGGCAAGACTCGCCAATTTCGCCAGTTTTCTTGTTGAGAGCGGCTCCCGAGCTAAGAAAAGGACCCCTTCGAGTCGCTGGAGATCACTGGCGTTTTGCTCACTCGTGGACGTTTTACCTTCGTCCAACTCCTCGGCAATACCTGGTCCTTGCACCCCAAAGAGGCTGTCGAAACCGCTCCGCATCGGGGGCAAAAGATTTCGCTGGCAATCTGACGAACCCGTGCCAATCGAGTACCTCAGCGCCGTGCTGCCCAGCCGGGCGGCCAAACTTCTCGACAAGTTGCGGGAGCGGTTCTGCATGCTTGAAGTCTTGTTTCAAGAAGAATCCGATAGCGGCTCTCAATCAACGGATCTGCCGGTCGGCGTGCCAGACGGCAACCTCGGCAACCACCTGTGCGATGGATTCATGAGGATCGCTCGCTACGGCCTCAAATTGCTGCGTCAGAGCCGAGGATTGCGACAGAGGCATTTCGCACTGAAAACGATAAAACTGCTCCGCTTCACCCCAGGTCTGCAAGTCGTACTGGCTGGCACCCAACTCGCGGAGCTGGCGAAGCAAGGGTTCTAAATGGTCTTGAGCGTTCTTCGTGGCTGGCTGCGACGGGACTGGCTGCGACGGGGCTGCCTTGGCAACCGACTCAAACGGTTCGGGGATTGCCGCTCGTTCAGTGTCCTCCCACAACGCTGGAGGTACCTGCGTTGGCAGCGCGTTCGGCTCCCCCATCGCTTGCGGTTTCGCCGCGACCTCATCGACAGTGGTCCAACCCAACCGCTCCTTCCCCGCCTGCACAATCCCACCAAGTGCATGGCGAGCTTCCTCGGGAAGCTGATCGTAAAAGATCCACCCGGCAGGCAAACCAACCAGCACGGTCAGCATAATGGCAGCACGTAGAAAGGTCGTCATCGCACGGGCTCCTGAAGGCAACGGATAGCGGGCGGATCATAGTTGCCACGAAATCACGTCCCAAGGTCGAATGAGCTGAAGAAGGTTGAAATGCTAGCAACGTCACGCGTCACGAGACTAGCCCGCGGGCTAACGAAAAGGCTCTGCTCTGATAGACTGCTGGCATGACCGAGAATGAGCCCATCTATCTCGATAACGCAGCAACCACACCGTTGCTGCCCGAAGTCGCCCAGGCGATGCACGAGGCTGGACTCAGCTATCCTGGGAACCCGTCAAGCCAGCACCGCCAAGGTCGAGAGGCGAGGCGGCGGTTGGAAGAGGCCCGCGAGGAGATCGGCAACCTGCTAGGCACCCAAACAACGGGAATGGAAGCCGATCGGGTGATCTTCACCAGCGGCGGGACCGAAGCGGCAAATCTGGCTATTCTCGGGCTCAACCAGCCTGAGCAACCCACAAGGGCGACAGAACTCGTTATTTCGTCGCTGGAGCACCCCTGCGTCAGCGCTCCTGCCGAGCAGCTCGAATCCCAGGGAGTGAGCGTCTCCCGATTGCCTGCGAGAGCCGATGGCACGGCAGAAATCGCTTCACTAAGCGAACTCAACCCTGAGCGACATCGGCTCGTTTCGCTGATCCAAGTCAATAACGAGACCGGCATTATCCAGCCAGTGCAAGAGGCCGCGAAGCTTTGCCAGCAGGCTGGCGTTCCGCTCCATACGGATGCGACCCAGGCAATCGGAAAGTGCCCTGTCAACTTTAGCGACCTTGGCGTGACCGCTCTAAATTGTGCCGCGCATAAGTTTCATGGACCCACTGGCATTGGCGTCTTAGTGGTCAAGCACGGGGTGTCTCTCGACCCTGGGCTTTTCGGCGGATTCCAACAAGCGGGCCTGCGACCTGGAACGGAGTCGGTTCCGCTGGCGGTGGGTATGGCAACCGCATTGCGATTAGCGAAAGAAAATCTGCACGACAACTACGAGCGATTGCGCACTCTGCAAGAACGATTCGAGCAAGCACTGAGGACCGGACAGGTTCCGGGCGAAACTCCTCAACCTGGGATCCCGGTCAAGACCGTTGGTGATCTCAAACAGCGTGTTCCGCACATTTCCAATCTGATCTTCCCGGACGTCGACCGACAGGCTTTGGTGATGGCTCTCGACCTGGCTGGCGTGGCGATCTCAACGGGCTCAGCGTGTGCTAGTGGCTCCAGCAAACCGTCTCCGACGTTGCTCGCGATGGGCCTCTCGGAAGAGGAGATTTCCGGTTCGATTCGGGTCAGTTTCTCAGCGCTGACCACAAGGGACGAAATCGACGGAGCCGCTCGCCGCATCCTCAATGTGGTCAATGGGTTACGGCAAGGAATATAACGGCTGTTTTTGACCTTCGCCGGTCCCCTTCGAGGGTCAAATCGGGTAGGCTGACGGGTTGGAAAAAACTGCTGTAGCAGGGCTCTCCAAGTGCCAGTTCTGGCGACCCTGTTCGCCCACCAAAGCTGGGCGAATTTCGCACTTTTGAACCCTGAAAAAGAAGTCTCAAAGCCCCGAAAGCGGGACGGAACCGAAGTGCTCAGCGACGTCGAACAATACGAAATCCAAGAGCTTGATCTGGGGGCGAGCGCGCCTGCAGGTGATCGCTTGGAAAGTCGCTTTGTCGTTGACGAGCAGAACCAACTGCTAGCGGCGTTGTTCGAATCACTGCTGCCTGCTGAGCATTCTTCCCTGCCTCACTGCAATCCGCTCACCCTCGTCGGTCCTTCCGGAAGCGGCAAGTCGATGCTCGCTCAAGGTCTCGTGAGACTTTGGCAATCGGATTCATCGCAGCAGACTGCTCCTGCCGAAGAGGTCGCCTACTTCACTGCGGCTGATTTTGGTCGCGAGTTGCAAGCTTTGCAGGAGGATTCCTCGGACCCTTCTGGGCTTCGCACGTGGCGACGAAGCATCCGACAAGTTGATTTGTTGGTCATTGAAGACCTCGACCAACTTCGCCAGCGAAGCACCATTCAACAAGAACTTTGCCGCTGTCTCGATGCGGTTGTGGATCGCGGTGGTCGTGTGATCGTAACCGCCAGTCGCGAACCGTTGACGCTCACCAATCTGCGCGGCGACGGAGACGCCCTGGTCGATCGTCTCTCTGCAGGGCTCGTCTTGCGACTGCAATCGCCCGGTCCGGCAGCACGACGTCACCTACTGCGATCGATCGCAGAGAATCGCAGCATTGAACTCGACGAACAGCAACTCACCACACTGGTAAATCGTTCCGGTAGTAAGCCAGCAGCAAAACTGTTCGGTTTGCTAACGGAATACGACTACGACCTACAAACGACTCGCCATGCTGAGACCGTAGCAAGCGACGTCGAGCAGCTCTCATTGAAGGAAATCACTACGGTCGTTTGTCGTTATTTGGGCCTCAAGAAGACCGACTTAACGAGCAGTTCACGGCGGAAATCACTGACCCAAGCCCGTGGCATCACGGTCGTCTTAGCCCGTCAATTGACCTCGCTGAGCTATGCCGAGATTGGGCGGCACTTAGGTGGCCGTGACCACTCGACCATGATCAGCGCTGCCGAAAAAGTCACACGCGATCGCACAAAAATACCTGCTCTCGAACACGCACTTGGAGAACTCGAGCATCTGCTGACCGCCGTTTAGCCCGTAGCCGAAGGCGTGGGATTCTCATGAGAAAGCCTCGCCTTCGGCTCAAGGCTAAACGACTGTGATTCCAACATCGAAATTCGCTCCCTATGTGGAAAACCTGTTGCCACCCTGTCGTTTCCCCTCAACACTTTCGACCTATTGACAGGCAGCGATGTGGACCCACCAACTTGCGGCTAGCTATCAACACTTGACACACATTCCTGCGACATCCTACAGACAACCTTTCCACACCAAGTGAGTCTTCCTAAACCCCTACTGCATAGAAGTTTCCACGGCTTTTTTGCCCGCTAACGACACATTCTAGCAACGCATAATTACCACTACTACAAAAGTTTAATAGATAGAAAGAAAAGGTAACCAACCTGGTTGCCTGAGAAGTAACGAAAGGAATACCTATGAAGATTTCCTGCGATCGCGAGCAACTGTTGGCGGCCTTCCAAACCGTCGCTGCAGTCGCACCATCGCGTAGTCCTAAGCCGATTCTCCAGAATGTCAAACTTGAGGTTTCCGATTCGGGGGCGACTCTTTCGGCAACGGATCTGGAGATCAGCGTCCGACACAACGTTTCCGGAGTGGACGTTCAGACCCCCGGTGCGGCTTTGCTATCGGTTACACGATTCGGTTCGATCCTGAGGGAAAGTGTTGATCAAACGCTCCAACTGGAAACCGATGGCAGCGGCACCACCATCCGCGGCGAGCGGAGCCAATTTCAGTTGCCTGCGGAAAGCCCCGCGGAGTTTCCCAACGTCACGTCCTTCGAGGGGGACGATTACTACGAGGCACCGGCGCGCTTGCTTCGCGAATTGATCCGACGGACGGCCTTCGCCACCGACAACGAAAGTAGCCGTTACGCCTTAGGTGGCGTGAAGCTCGAATTCGACGATAGCGTGTTGACCGCGGTCGGTACCGATGGTCGGCGGCTCGCCAAAATGACGGGACCAGTGACCGGCAGTGGCACACCGATCGATCCGACGCAAAATACGATCGTCCCCACACGAGCGATGACGCTGATCGAGCGGGCGGTGGCTCCTGACGATTCGGCGGTTAAGCTGGCGGTGCGTGGCAACGAGTTTGTGGTTCAGACCGAGCGAGCAACGATTGCGTCTCGCCTGTTGGAAGGACGTTTTCCCGACTGGAAGAAGGTTTTTCCCGATTCCAGCGGGGCCCAGAAGATCGATCTGGCCGTCGGACCCACGCATGCGGCCGTTCGTCAGGCGGCCATTGTGACGAGCGAGGAAAGCCGCGGTATTGACTTTACTTTTGGCAACGGAATGCTCGTGCTGGCGGGCCAAGCTGCTGAGGTGGGGCAATCACGGGTTGAGTTACCGATTGGCTACGACGGCGACGAGATCGTCATCATGCTCGATCCGAAGTTCCTGATGGAGTTTCTTAAGGTGCTTGATGCCGATAAGACCTTCGCGATGGAACTTAAAGGTGCCGACAGTGCCGCGGTTTGTGTAACCGATGATGGATTCGCGTACGTGATTATGCCGTTGGCGCGAGATCGGTAAGACAGGATGGGAAATAACGACAAGAAACGCGACTCTGCTGCTCCCGAGGACTGCCACCCAGAAGATTGGCAGGCCCTTCATGAGAAGCGGAAAAAACAACGCGGTTGGTGGTACCACCGTCGCGAACCAAAGCAGATCGCTGATGTCGTGGCCCAGCTTGTTCAACGTAAGGGCTACGCCGGGGTGCAAGCGGCTCGTGAGTGGGACGAAGCATGGCAGCAGGCGGTTGGAGAGAAACTTGCGAAAGTCACGTCGCCCGGTGCGATGAAGCGTGGAGTGCTCGAAGTGATCGTGGCGAATTCGCTTTTGATGCAAGAACTCGGCTTCGACAAAGAAAGACTACTTCAGGCAATGCAGACCGCGTTGCCGGAATCAGGCATAAAACAACTACGATTTAAGGTCGGCAAGGTCTAGCCACTCGTGGCTTAGCCGCCAGATCAATCCGTATCCAGACAAGCAGAAATTATGGCAGACGAAGAACAACAACCCGAAGAGCAGCCAGCAGGCAGCAAGAAAGCCAATCAAGAGTACAACGCCGGCGATCTCGAGCACCTTAGCGATCTTGAGCATGTGCGCGAGCGGCCCAGTATGTACATCGGTGACACGACGGTTCGGGGGCTCCACCATTTGGTGTACGAAGTCGTCGATAACTCCATCGACGAAGCGATGGCAGACTTTGCCAACGAGGTCACCGTGACGGTCAACGCCGATGGTTCGGTCACCGTTGAGGACGATGGCCGTGGCATCCCTGTCGAAAAGCACGAGCAACTCTCTGAACAGATGGATCGCGAAGTCAGCACTCTTGAGGGGGTGATGACCGTGCTGAAGTTCGGTGGCAAGTTCAGCAAAGGTGCCTATCAGACTTCCGGCGGTTTGCACGGTGTGGGCGTGACCGTTGTGAATTTCTTGAGTGAATGGGCCGAGGTCGAGGTCTTCCGCGACGGGCACACTTACCATCAAGAATATGAGCGTGGTATCCCCAAGGGTCCTGTCCGCCGCGTCGGCGCAAGCGACAAGAAGGGCACGAAAACCACGTTCAAACCCGATCCACAGATCTTTCAGGTAACGAAATACAATTACTCCACGTTGCTTAAGCGATTGCAGGAGCTGGCTTTCTTAAACGCGGGCGTGAAGATCACGATTTCCGACGCGCGTAATGGCGAGAGCGAGTCGTTCCAGTACGACGATGGAATTCGTCAGTATGTGGAGCACCTCAACCGAGCAAGCGACACGGTTCACCCCGATGTGCTTAGTGTTGAAGGTGCCCAGGATGGCGTGGAGTTGCAGATCGCTCTGCAATACTCAGGCGAATACACCGAGAATGTTCATACTTACGTGAACAACATCAATACCCATGAGGGAGGAACCCACCTTTCCGGTTTTCGTAGTGCTCTAACGCGTACGATCAACGCCTATGGCAAGAAAGAGAACCTTTTCAAAGACCTGACCCCCAGCGGTGAGGATGTACGTGAAGGATTGACGGCGGTCATCAGCGTGCGTGTCCCTCATCCGCAGTTCGAGGGTCAAACGAAAACAAAGCTGGGCAACAGCGAAGTGGAGGGAATCGTCAATTCCATCTTCGGTGAGTTCCTCACGAAGTACTTCGAACAAAACCCCAAGACCGCCAAGGCGATCGTCCGAAAGGGCCAGCTTGCTGCGGAAGCTCGTGAGTCAGCACGCAAGGCACGGCAGCTAATTCGCGAGCGGAAGGGTGCGCTTACCTCCGGCGGTTTGCCTGGCAAACTGCGCGATTGCTCCAGTCGCGACGTGGATAAGTGCGAACTTTACCTGGTGGAGGGCGACTCGGCCGGCGGAAGTGCTGAGGGTGGCCGACTGCGTGAGTATCAGGCGATCTTGCCGCTACGGGGTAAGATCATCAACGCCTACAAATCGCGGGAGGATAAAGTCCTCGCCAACAACGAAGTCCGCAGCATGATCTCGGCGGTGGGGACGGGTATCGGGGCCGACCAGGATATTACGAAGCGTCGCTACGGGCGGATCGTGATCATGACTGACGCCGACGTCGACGGTTCACACATTCGGACACTGCTGCTGACGTTCTTCTATCGCCAGATGTATGAGCTCGTGGCGAAGGGGCACGTTTACGTCGCCCAGCCGCCGTTGTTTCGCGTCAAGAACAAGAAGAAGACTTATTACGTGCAAACCGAAGAGGAAATGAAGCGGCAGCTTCTCGATTTAGGTCTGGGTGACAGCGTGTTCGACGCGGGGGATGGTCGCACCGTCGAGGGTGAACAGATGGCCCGGATGGTCCGCAGCCTTGCCGCCATGGAAGAATCGATCATCGCGCTCGAACGCCGCGGAATTAGTCTCAAAGCCCACGCCGAACGGCAAGACCCCGAGACGCTCAAGCTGCCCATTTATCATGTGTTTCTCGGATTTGAAGACCACTGGTTCACAACGCGAAAGCAGCTAGATGAATTCATCGCTGCCAAAGAGAAAGAATTAGGCCACGAATTGAAGGTCGACACGGGCACGTCCGTAGGACCTGCGACAAGCGCGAATGGTGCCAGCTCCAGCGGGGCTGCCACGAATGGCGAAGCGAAGTCAGAGGAGAGCGAAACAAGCGAAAGCCAAGGACCCAAGCTGAGGATTGTCGAGCTCCATGAAGTTCGCACGATCAATACGATGCTCAAGGACCTGTCCGAACTCGGTTTTGAGATCGATACGCTGATCCCCATCGAACGCACAGGCGAAGAAGGCAGCCGTTACACGCTCCGTCGCGGCGAGAACGAAAGTGGGCTGGAAGACCTCCGTGCCTTGCCGGGCGCAATTCGTGCCGCCGGTGAAAAGGGCCTTCAAATTACTCGCTTTAAGGGCTTGGGTGAAATGAACGCCGAAGAACTTCGCGAGACGACACTCGATCCAGAGAATCGCACTCTGCTGCAAGTCAAAATGGAGGACGCTGGCAGCGCCGACGAACTGTTCCGCATCCTGATGGGCGACCAAGTCGAGCCGCGGCGCGAGTTTATCCAGAAGCATGCATTGGATGTGCGGAATTTGGACGTTTAGGTTGCTGGCCTACTTCTAACCTGAATCTTGGGAGACTCCCGATGGTCGAACTCACTGCATTGTGGCTGCCGATTCTTGCTTCGACAGCGGCTCTCTTCTTTTTGGGATTCATCTTCTGGATGGTACTCCCCGTGCATCAAGCCGATTGGAAGCGGCTCCCCGATGAGGCCGCCTTTGGCGAAGCAGTTCGAGGGATTAACATCCCAGCGGGCAACTACATGATTCCTTACGGCGATATGAAAGAAATGCAGACGCCCGAGTTTGCCGAGCGGCAGAAGCAAGGTCCGCAGGGAATCCTTCAGATTTGGACCGAATGTCCCATGGGAAAAATGCTGGGCCAACAGGTTCTCTTTCTGCTGGTGACGATGTTCTCCGTGGCGTATCTCGCGACCCAAGCGCTCACACCTGGGGCAGAGTTCATGGCCGTCTTTCAATTCGTCGGCGCAGCGACGTTGTTGGTTCTGACCATGGGCCACATCCCAGGAAGAATCTGGTACAAGCGACGCGCTCTTGGCCACGTGGTCGATGGCGTTGTGCAAGGCGTAGCCGCGGGGTTAATCTTTGCCGCGTTGTGGCCAGCAGTCAGTTGACCAGTTTCTGAGCCGCCATGCGTAAGCAGTCGGATGATTGGCTCTAGAGTACCCGACTGCCTACGCATGACTGCTCTGACAGCAAATCTTGCGTTCCCTCTGAAAGCAGCGACTCCCGATGACTCGGATTGCCATCTTTAGCACGAAGCCTTACGACCGCAAATACTTGGAGGCAGCCAACTTCGCTCACGGATTCGATCTGAAGTTCTACGAGCCCCGACTCACGACCGAAACCGTGCGACTGGCCGAAGGCTTCGACGCGGTGTGTGCCTTCGTCAATGATGAACTTGGTGGCGAAGTCATCCGGCAACTCGCTGACCAGGGAGTGAAGACGATCGCGCTCCGCTGTGCGGGATTTAACAATGTCGATTTGGCTGCCGCGAAGGAGCATGAGGTTCGCATCGTTCGGGTGCCCGCTTACTCCCCTCACGCCGTGGCGGAACATGCCGTGGCGCTGCTACTCTCGCTGAATCGTCACCTTCACCGAGCCTACACCCGGGTACGCGACGGGAATTTCACGTTGAATGGGCTCGTCGGCTTTGATCTCGTCGGCAAGACGGTAGGTATTATCGGCACGGGAAAGATTGGAGAAACGTTTGCCGGGATCATGAAAGGTTTCGGCTGTCATCTGCTCGGCTACGACAAATACGAGAACGACGACTGCAAAAAGTTAGGGCTAAATTACGTGGAACTCCCCGAGCTGTTCGCCCAGTCAGACATCATCTCGCTCCACTGCCCGTTGACCGAGGAAACGCATCACTTGATTGATGAACAAGCGATCGCGGTTCTCAAGCAGGACGTGGTCCTCCTGAACACAAGTCGCGGCGGGGTGCTTGACACCAGGGCAGTCGTCGGTGGTTTGAAGTCGGGAAAGATTGGGGCGCTAGGGATCGACGTCTACGAAGAAGAAGCAGGCCTCTTCTTCGAGGACCGCAGCGAGGAAGTACTCACCGACGACGTGCTGGCCCGGTTGCTGACATTTCCCAATGTGCTGATCACCGGGCACCAAGGCTTTCTTACGCACGAAGCGCTAACGGCCATCGCCGAGACCACCCTCGCCAACATTGCTTCTATCCAAGAAGGCGCGTGTGCGAACGAAGTCCAGATAGGCAGCTGATGCTTCCCGGACTAGAGGAACGATTAGCGCGATCGCCTCTCTGCGAGCAGCGCGAAGGAAGCAATACCTGCCAGTAGTAGGATCGTAGAAGGTTCGGGAATTTGGTGGACGTGAGACGGAATATTGGCCTCCGTCAAGGCGCTCATTTGCTGGCCGAAGCTGCTGCCAAGGTTTCGCGGCGTCAACCCTGGACCTGTGCCCTGGCCAACGGCGACGCGTCCTCGTAGATCAGGGATTCCAAAGTCGCTCCTGCCGTCTCCGCCATAGTCGGTGCCCAACAGCGAAAATACAGCAGAATACTGAGCGATAGGAAGATCCTGCCCGTGGGTATCGATCCAACCCCGCGGATTGAAGTTGCCTGCGAACATGCTAACCGACGCAAGAAACGGCTCTCCACTGCCGATGCGCTGCGGTAGGTTGGGATCCGCTGGTTCTTCTTCCAGCGCTCTCGAAGGGAAGACCCCCTCTAGGGCGAGAATGTTACTTAAGGCAAGTGTCGGTTGCAGGTTGCTTTGCTGTTGGCCACCTCCTGTTGAGCCGGTGACCGCGTCGGAACCAAGAAAGTCATGCATGTGAGCTGGCAGATGTGACTCGGTTAGGGTTTCTTCATGATCGCCTGCTTGGCTTCCGATGGGCCGGTTCGAAAGTCCCGGACCTAGTCCTTCACCAACGACCGCTCGACCGCGAAGATCCGGTAAGGCGAAGTTCGTCCGACCGTCACCTCCGTAAATCGTCCCCAGGATCGAGAAAAGAGCCTGGTTCTGACTGATGTCGAGAAGCTCCCCGTCGGCACGTGCCCAACCTTGGGGAATATCGTCGTGGGCGATCCAAGTAACCTCGCCAAGGAAGGGTTCCTGACCACTCAAGCCAATTCGAGCGATGCCTGGATCGCCGCTGTCTTCGGAGGTCAAGCTCCGTGAAGGAAAAAGCCCTTGGATGGCAATGATTGGGGTCAATGCCAAAGAAGGCTGCATATTGGAATGGGTGGAATCGCTTCCAGCAGTGCCGGTGGTCAGTCCGTTGCCGAAGGAGTGCGTATGCTCGGGGACATCCGAAAGCGTGATCCTCTCAGTTCCCACTTCTTGCCCTAGGTTGTAACTGGGCAGCCCAGGTCCCTGTCCGGCGCCGATGGCTGTGCGACCTCGCAAGTCCGGCAAAGCGAAAGTGTTAATGGCATCGCCGCCGAAGGTGTTTCCTAACTTGGAAAACAGCGCCGTGTTATTAGCAATAGGAAGTATTTGTCCGTGAGCTAATGCCCAATCGCGGGGATTAAAGCTGCCGGCGAACAGCCCCACCTCACCGAGGTCTTCGTCATTGCCGTTGATTCGAACCACATAATTCAACGTGAGCGAGGGTTGCTCATTCTGAAACGGACTCGGCGAGTTGGAACCCCAAGGAGCTGTCGTTTCGATCGCGTGTGCCGAATCGCAGTGGACGAAAAACCAACTGATTGAAAGCGTGGCGAAAACTCGAACAGCCAACCGCATAGTCTCTATCTCCCCAATAGAGTATCGATGAACAGAACGCACTGCGGCAGGCCGCACGCGATGGTCCACATCATACCCCCAGCCAGAGGAGAATGAAACAGATTTTCAGAAAGTAATCACGCCTTTCTGACTGGGACGCGAAGTACAGCTTCTCTTTGTAAGTCGATCGCCTCAATAGCTTTGAGACAGATCGAGCTGCCGAGATTAGTAGCGTCTTCGGCGCGTCGATGCGAGCCCAGCCAGCAGAGTCGCAACCATCAGCAAGCTAGCCGGTTCAGGAACGCCCTGCAGACCTGGTCCGCCGGTAAAGTTGTTTTGCCAGGTGAGAAAGTCGACGGCATCGACGCGTGTCGAAGCATCAAAGTTGCCATCGTTCCAGTCTTCACTGGTACCGTACCCATTGGTCCAGCGAGCCAGATCCGCGGAATCAACATCGCCATCGCGGTCGGCATCACCTGGGTCGATCCCCACAACCCCCGTGACCCTGCGAATGGTGCCGTCTCGCTTGTTCATGAAATAAAGCGTCCCATCGGGCCCTTCACCAAAGCGGATATCCGTGCGGCTATAGCTGGCGTTGTTTTCATCCCGTAGGAATTGCCGGTAGCTTTTGAGCGTGCCGTTGTCGTTGATGGGCACATCGACAAATGGCGCGAGGAAGCCATTGTTGAACTGGCTGACGTTAGTGAAGTCGTCGCGATCCACTAAGTCATCAACATCGACGGCATAAATCGGGTTGGAGTTTGTCGCGAAGTCGGCAAAGAAGTAAACGCCGTTGAGCTCGGGAATGTCCGTCCCCCGATAAACGAATCCACCCACAACGGCGGAACTTGAGTTGAAACCATTGTTGTCCGGGTCGTGGTCGTACTGTGCGACGGGGTAAATAAACGAGTCGTTGGGATGGTTGGCGGGGAGTGTGCCGAACCCTCCTTCAAACTGAAACGTCCCCTCGCGATCACGCCAGCCGTAGTTCCCACCGGACACGCCACGGCTGATCTCTTCAATGTTTCCTTGGCCAATGTCGGAGATGTACATCTCGCCGGTCTTACGGTCCCAGTAGAACTTATGAGAGTTCCTCAGACCGTAGGCCCAAGCTTCTTGGATGCGATTGGACTGGCCTGCAAAGGGATTGTCGTTGGGAATGGTGTAAGGATCCGTAGCGGTCGCGATCGGATCAACACGGAGAATCTTTCCATGAGCCCACGCTGAAGGAGTGGTGTCAATGTCTTGGGCCAGATCATTAGGGTCGCCCCCGCTTCCTCCGTCACCAACAGCAATGTAGAGGTTCCCATAGTCGGCCGTGCCGGGTGTTGCCGTCGGATTGAAGCCTAAGCGCCCAATGTTGTGGTTGCTGAAAGGTTGTCCAATCCGCATCAGCTCGCGATACGAACTTGTGTCGACGGTGCCGTTGGCGTTGACCATCCATTCCGCGACGACCGAATCGTGATTCACTCCGGGTGGGGAGTTGAAAATCGTGGGTGAGGGGCTCCCCGCCAACGGTGTGAAGGCATCGCGGCTGTGCGTTGTGTAGAACTTTCGGTACCCGTCCGACTGTGAGTCATTGAAGTCAGGATGGAAAGCCAACCCGCGCAGTCCGCCCTCGTTATTGAAGTTAAAGTCGCTCCCCAGAAAGTCAGCCACATCCAGCCACAACGTCGGCGTTGGATTCGCGGCGTTGGGGTCAAAGCGATAGATCTCACCCCGTTGTTCAATAACATAAGCTTGTCCGGGAGCTCCGCCGAAGACCAATTCTTCCAACCGTGGCGAGTTCCCGCCGTTGTTGGGAATCGTAACGACATCTTCCAACTGAATCGACCAAGGCGATGTCGGCACCGTGGCGTTGATTGGATTTTGAGCAAACGCCGAAGAAGCAAAGACTCCGGTGATCAAAGCTGCGACCAGCGCAGTGTTCCACAAACAGCGCATGTGAGAGTTCCCCTACTTGTTCCGTGAAAAGTGCGTTGCAAATCGCCTGAACGCACTGCCGAGACAATTATGCTCAGTTGCTGGCCTCGAGCAGCGAACGAGCGAATTCCCGTGCAGCCCTATTATCAACCAATGCCCGGCTTCATTGCAAATGATAGCAGTCAGTTTTCACTGCCAAACAAGAACAAATGCTTCTCGCCACGTACCAACAGCCGGTTGCGGACTGCCACAGGGGTGGCGATGGTTTTTTCTCCGAGCTCGTTCTCGGCGAGGACTTCGAATTCGTTTTCTGTCGAGACGACGAAGATCGTTCCGTCTTCTCGGGTGCAATACAGATTGCCGCCGGCAAGAATCGGAGACGCGTAATACTTGTTGCGATTCTTGGGCAACTTGAACTCGTCGAGTGTCTTGCCCGTTTGTAGGTCGAGCTTGGTGAGTTGTCGTTTGTCACCGAGAACGAACACTTGATCGCCATGAATAATCGGCGTGGGCACGTCGGCTCCAAGATCGTGACGGCGCCAGAGCTCAGCGTCTGCGGTAATGTCGCCGTGGTTTTCCTTGAGACTCACGGCAGCCAAATGCTCCGCGCGACCGTAGGGAACGACAGCCACTTCGGGCGTGACCGCAGCGGAAGCGATCACCCGCCACATGCCTTTTTCTTCCGGGTTGAAGCCGCCACATTCCCAAACAAGATTTCCGGTCGCCGCGTCATGTCCTGTTAGGTGATCGGCTCCCCACGTGACGATCGTCAGCGCGCCACCTTGCTTGATAACGTGTGGCGTCGTGTACGCCTGATCGGACTCCCGGGGACGCTTGTACTGGCGTCGGGTCTTCCAAGCGACTTCGCCATCGCCCAAGTTGAAGGCCACCATGTAAGAATCCCCTTCCTGCATGACCGCGACGACCACTTTGTCGCCGGCAAGAACGGGCGACGTGCCCAAGTCCCACCAGAGAGTATTCTCGCCGTACATCTCTTGGAGGTTCTTCTCCCAGATCCGGTTGCCGTCGAAATCCCAGCACGAGAGCCGTCCGCTTTTGAAGTACGCGACAACAACCTTCCCGTCGGTCACGGGTGAAGGATTCGCGCCGCTGCCGTTGGGGTGCTTGCCGTTTTTGCCAGGACCGAGCGGACGGAGCCAAACGGTGTCGGCCGTCGGTTGCGATCTCTCGAACTGGTAACAGGCGATCGCGTCGGTTGGTGGTCCTTCCTTCTGCGGGATCGAACAAGTCACAAAGACGAACTCGCCCCAAACAACTGGCGTCGAACTACCGATGCCGGGGAGTTCCGCTTTCCAAAGCAAATTCTGCTCTGGAGAGAACTCCACAGGAAAATCACCTTCAGCAACGCTGTTGTCGCTGGGGCCGCGCCACCCCGGCCAGTTGGCGGTTTGCTTGGCAAAGCTGGTGTTACAGAGAAGAAGCAGGCCAGTCACAGCGATGAAGAAGGATTTCATGGTTTGCTCGGAGTGTGTAGCTAGTCATTCTCAAGTGAGAACTTGATTATAGTAAATTCTCTCAAGGATTGAGGTCTAGAAAATGGGCACTTGCAGAAGACTCAGAACCCCCAGCTTGCGCTAGGGGCTAGGGTTTGCTCAGCTACTAACTCCTCCAAGCTCCAAGACCCCTAGCCCCTAGCGCAAGCTAGGGGTTTGCAGATTCGTAGAATATCAAGTTGAACCAGGATCGACCCAGCCTCGGTCTTCGTACCACTGCCAACCTTGGTGCTTTGGCAGATAGACCCTCAGCAGGTAGTTGAAGTGCTCTTCGTCGCTGACCTGCTTGCGACTCGCTTCACGAGAAAACCAGGGTCGACCTGTGATGCCTGCAGCACGCGAAAGATCGAGCGCGAGTAGGTTCTTGATCCGACCTCGAACTTTTCTGAACGTGAGATGCTCATTACGCCAACTGACCACAGCGTGAAGGTGCGTTCGGTCAGTGGCCACGCCATGCAGTCGATAGTCTTCCGTTTCTGCAATCGCTTGAAGCCTCTCGATCAATCGTTGCTGAGTTCCGCGAGTGAAGTAGAACACTTCATGCTTCATCACGCTGCGATACGACTTTGCTAAGGGCTGACTGGTCGGTTGGTAGCCTTGGTTTTTCTGCGTGTACCCTCGCCGATGATCGGGGAGCCAGGTTCCGAAACCATGGTGAGTAAAAAGGTATACAGGCATACACCTATCGTAGCGAGAGTAGAGACCTATGCCAACCTTATTCTTGGAAAAGAGCTTTAAGCAATCGAAGGTGTTGTTGAGGCTTCGGACGTTCTTGGGGGCTCGAACGCTTTTGGCACTTCGAACCCCTAGCTCGCGCTAGGGGCTAGGGGTTGTTCTTGTGGCGAACGTCACCACTGCTTCGATCTCTAGCCCCTAGCGCAAGCTAGGGGTTCGCGTCACCAGCAAGTTGCGTTTCTACTTCGCGAACTCGTCATACAACGCAAGTATGTGTTGCGCAGTGCTACGATTATCACGTAGCAGCGTCGTCTCCTCGTGAATGCCTTTGAACGTGCTGAGAATGTACTCCGCGTCGTCGCGGTTGATTCCATAAAGATGAAAATAGGCCGCGTCGAGCTCGGCCATCAGGTGGGCCCGCTGGGCCTCGTCCCATTTGTTGAGCCGCCCGTTGTACTCTTTTTGGAAACTGCCACTGGTGAAGTCGCACGCCTCGGCCAACGGCAGCATGTCTTCAGCCGTACAAGTGAGCTTGAGGACCCGCTCGCTGATCCAGGTTTCCAGCGTGGTCTGCTGGTCCCAGGGGCACGGTTTGGCGTAGGTGTCGGGAGGGAGGACGGGGAGCTGCTCGACAATGAAAAAGTTCATGTGTGTCCCGCCGGTCTTTTGCTTCGCTAAGAAATCAACACACATTGCATTCAGGCAAGCCAGCAAGCAGGCTTGCAATCTGACCTCAGCACTCTCAAAGAGGATAATTGGAGCTGTGTTGATGACTCCGACACACGGAATTGCACATGCGAGTAGTGTTCGTTGGTCCGTAGCACGGGTAATATCTCTGAATGCCAATAGAAAAGGCGGAAGTGAATTCTCAAACTGATCCAATACGTTACTTTTATCCGTCCAGAATCGTGGAAGAACTAAATGTTCGGGGTTCTGATGCTGTACTAAGGTGGTCTCGTGCGTTTGCCCCTGGTTAATCCAATTGCTGGTGTCTTCGAAAACGGTGCCATGGCGGTGATCATAAGGACGGAACATTTTCGCTTCGTAGATTGGCAGCCGGATGTCATCGCCTTTACTCCAATGGTTGCCTTTCAAGCTCCACCCTTGGGCCTGCAAGTCAGTTGCTTCGTCGAATAGCTCCGCATCGTTTGTTTGGTGGTACATAGCCTTGAAAGAGATGCCCCACGAGTTGCCAGTCGGTCCTTTGCGAGTCCTATCGATGAGAACCGGCACGTGCCGATAAATTTGCTTGGCAAGCTCCGCGTCACGGCGTGTTTCAAGTATGGGACACGTTTTCGTATTCGGATTGAGCAGTTTTATATCATCACCGGAAAGTGGAATATGTCTGTTACTATCCTCAAGCTCATCCATCCAGTGTATGAAGAAAGCGAAGTCTGCATGATCGGTCTGACGCGATGAGCCAAAGAAGCTCAAAATGCAGAAGCGAAACGAGGCGTGAACATCGGGAAAGTAAATCTTCTTGTTTTCAAAATCATAGAGCCGAATCAGCCGGTCGTTCTCCGCGACTTCGGCAAAGAAATCCTTGGTCGTCTTATCGCTGGCAATGCCTGAGGGAACGAGCAACCCGACGCGACCTCTCGGCGCCACAAGCTGTGAGCCTAACTCCGCGAACACAGCATACGTGTTGATGTCCCCCTTGCCGGTCAGCGGGTACTGATCGCTCTTGCGACAATACGTGAGCAGCGACGCGGCAGCTTCTTGGGCCTGCTCGTAACGCTCGTAGAGGGCCGGGTCTTCGGATTCGAGCGTAGCGACCAGCTTTCTCCGCTTAGCGGCATTCGTGGCGGTGGCGATTTCCGGGGCGGGTAGCGAGAAGAACTCGCGCTCTTGCAGCTTGATCCGCTCCCAGGGCGGATTCCCAATCACGCAGTCAAACCCCTGTTGCTCGCGGTCGAACACATGAGCAAATCGCTCCCGCCAGTCGAAACCCGCGGGGTGGACTTCCGCGTCGTGAACCAGCGAGTTGCCGTGAACGATGTTTTCACTGAGCTTCGCCAGCGTCTGCCCCGGCGTCGCACTGCGGATCCAGAGGGCCAGTTGCGTGATCTCGACCGCTTCGGGCGAGAGGTCGACGCCGTAGAGGTTGTCTTCGAGAATCCACTGCGGCACGAGCGCCTGTTGGACGACGGCCTGCTCCTTGGCCTTCTTGTTACCCAACTGCGTCAGGTGTTCAAGCACTTCAAAGTAACGGCTTTCCAGCGTGTTATACGCCTGAAACAAAAACGCCCCGGAGCCACAGGCGGGGTCAACGACGCGCAGATCGCGCAAGATCGCGAGGCAGCCGTTCCAATAGTCGGGCGTGTCGGGCGTTTTTCCCAGGTCGGCCTTTTTCTTCGACGTGCCTTGCTCGATGGCCAAGTCGCGGAAGCGTTCCTCGATCAGTTCGTCGACCGTGTACAGCACGATCCGGCTCGTCAGTTCGGCTGGCGTGTAATAAACGCCCAGTTGCTTCCGCTTGGCCGACTGCGGCATCTGCGCGTAGCGCTCGCTCTTTTCGGCATCGCCGAAGAGGCCCGTGGTTTTCAGCTTTTCCAGCTCGGTGATTGAGCGCTCGAACAGATGACCGAGGACGTCGAGATTCACTTCGTCGGCGAAGTCGAACTCGCCGACGAAGCGAAAGAATTCCGTCCAACGGTCGTCGAGTTCCAGCTCGTCCGCGGGCGATTGCTTGAAGAGCCCGCCATTGTACGCGGGGATTTGACCCCCGTTGGTGTGGATGGTGGTCGGCTGGCCCTCATCGACAAAGCGGAACAGCGTTTTGAAGTTTTGCCAACGCGGGTTGGTGATTGCGCTGAACGCGGGCAGGTTTTCGTACGCTCGCTTGATGGTTTCCTTGGGCAACAGGCCGCGATCTTCGCAGAAGGCGATGAACACCACGCGGTCGAGCAGACGCTGGGCGTACTCGATGGAGTCTTCAATCGAGTGCTTCAAATCGTGGTGCAAGTGGGCGACGAAGTCGAGCCGATGTTTGGAGTAAGCATCGTAGAGTTTGTCGCTCACTTCGCGCTGGCGGTTCTGCGTGCTTTTCAGTAGCTGTAGCGCCTTCGGTTCTTCCTTGGCGATGCCCTTCACGAGGCCGTTGTAACGGAAGATGGCATAGAACTGACGAAACACCGCCAGCGAAGCAAGCGACTGCAGGGAGAAGTGTTCGTACGCTCGCTTGGTCGAACCGCGTTCGTACAGCCGGAAACTGACCATATTGGTGACGATGCCCCAGCGGCAGCCGCTGGGCATGTTCACCAGATAATCCCAGCACTGATCAACGGCCGTGCGACCACCCGCGCGGTCGCGGTCGAGATGCACGCGGGGGCCTTTGAGTTCGAGCACCGCTTTGGGTTCGGGCTCAAGTTCTTCTCCAAAGTTGCCCAGCACGGCGTCGGGAAATTGGCCGGACAGATTGTACTGTTGCTCGAGATTCCACTTCGTGGCGTCAGTGGCCACGCCGGGATAGCCCAGAACTTTGTCGAAGAGGTCCGCGAAGAATTCGCCTTCGAGTTGGCGCTCGGACTTTTTCTTCAGTCGCCCCTTCTTATCGAGTTCGACCCACTTGAGGACGATCTCGTGAGCAGCAGCCACCGCGGCTTCATCAAGCCGGTTGTCCTCACCCGCATCGCGGACCAGCCGAGCCAGGAATAGCCGGTCGGTCTTATTCTGTCGCTGGGCGACCGGGTTTTCTTTGGCGATGAGGTCTTGTTCGGCCATGGCGTCGGAGAGGAAGCGTTCGGGCAGCGCGAGCACGCATGATAGCCGGTGTTGGCCGCCCCTTTAAGCGGGCGTTTCGAACCCTGAACCCCTAGCTTGCGCTAGGGGCTAGTGTGTCCTGAGGAAGAAGCGTCTCCAGATTGGAAACTTCTAGAACTTTACATCCCCCCTAGCCCCTAGCGCAAGCTAGGGGTTCCCCACGCACAATCATTCAAAACTCCACCTTCACCTCAACCGGCTCACCAGCTGTCGCGTCGACGGTGAAGGCATTCTCAGGTGTCGTGCTGTGATCGACGTTCGACTCGATTTTCTTCATCCCGCCACGATGACGAATCACAAGGGTTTGGTCTTTGTCGCTGGTTACGCGGGCGCGGACCCAGCGCTCGTCGAGGTTCCATTCCAGAGATTCAATCGTCGTTTGGCAGCGAGCTTTCACGCCGGTCAATTTTCCCTGGTTCATAAACTCCGGTAGCGCGGGGAGAAGCTCAACAACACCGCTTGCGGTTTCGCCGTTGTAATCTGTGTCCGTGAAGACGATCGACTCGATCACTAAGCCTTGCAGGCAAAGAACCAAGTCGTAATTGAAAATCTTGTGCCCACGGTCATGGCTGCTGCTGAGGCCATCGTAGAAGTAACCGTTTTCGAGGAAGTACTTCAGCACCTTACCGAACTCCTCGCCGTTTTTCAGACGCAGCCAACCGATCGCTTTTTGTAAACCGCCGTGGGCTTGGACGATCCCCTGGGGGCGCTTGCGGATTGCGTTGGCCAGCGCCGGCATAAAGTCGCGCGTGCCCGGATTCTCTGGGTTCACCTCGTAGGCGGGCCACAGTGGGTAGAGGTGGCTGAGGTGACGGTGGCCTGGGTTCTCGCCGTACGATTCCCAGGCCCATTCTTTGAAAACGCCGTCGTTGTTAACCAGATAGGGCGGCAACTTCGTGAGCATCTGCTGCCAACGCTTGGTTGACCCCGAGGGGGCGATCTCGAATTCCTTCTCCGCTTCGAGCAGCATCGTCAGTGCGTGTTTGCACGCAGCGATGTCCATCACTGAGTTGATAGCCGCCGAGGTGCGCGGTTTGATCCCTGCCCAAGCGTTCTCGGGAGAGTTCGAAGGGACGAAAACGTAGTTTCCCTGATCGTCAGTTCGCGTAAGGAAGTCTTCGTAGAAGTGGGCCTGCTCAACGAGCAGCGGGTGCAGCCGCTCACGCAAGAACTGTTTATCGCCGGTGATTTGGTAGTGTTCCCACAGCGGATAGAGCAGCCAGGGGCCTAATCCGGTTGCCGTGAAATGGGCGTGGTAAGGGCCGCAGTGGATGGGGATGGCGTACTCACCATCGATGCGCACCGGGCCGAGGATGCCGCGGCAGCCGTAGTAGTTCTTCGCCGCCTCGCGCCATTGCGGAAGCGTTCGTTCGAGAATGGCGAAATAGCCTTCCATGCACTCGGGCAGGTCGGCGATATTCCCGCCGAAGACGGCCATGTTCACGTTCGAGTCGCACGTATAATCGCCCGCCCAGGCGGCCGTCCAACTTCCGCTGAACATGCCCGAGAGCCGCGGGGCGTAGTCCTTTCCTGAAGAACTGAGGAACAGATAACGGCTGGTCGCGAACAAGCGTTCGAGCAATGCCAGATTAACGGATTCGCGATTCTTAGATTCTGCGGTGAGCAGTTCGGTGTTGGTCTTCCCCTCACCCTGCCCTCTCCCCAAAGAGGCGAGGGTTTTTTCTCCGAGGGTGAGCGTCACGCGATCGTAGATCGGCTTGTGAATCTTGGTGTGGCGGTCGAGAAGGGATTGGTAGTCAGGCTTAATCTCAGAAAGTTCTATTTGAAGTTTCTTCTTGTCCCATTCATGCAAATCGTTACGGTAGCGCTCAAGTTTGGTTAGGAGAAGAATTGAATCAGCATCTACGATGCGAATCGTCTCGCCTTCGATAAAAACTTTTCCACCGTCGACGATAACTTTAGTGACGCCTTCGTATCCAGCCTGCTTGCTATTCTTCTTAGGGTACTTCGCTCGAAAGTTGATAAGGGCACCATCGGGAACTCTTTCGACGAGGGTCTTCGTTTCGACATTCTTTGGCGCGCGCGATGGCAACTCAGCTGAGAGCGTACAAGTTAGCTTCACATGCTCAAGCGGATTCAGATCGGTGATGAGAACATTATCGGCACGCGAAGCAAAACTTCGCATCCCCCAACTGCCTTGATCGTGCGACCACCAATTGAAAACTTCACCCGTCCCGTAGACTGTTTTCCGATGGTACTGGGTTGGCTCTTCAGCGCCGGGAATATCGACCACCAATTGATACCCCGCGTGAAACGGTTGCGAGCTGACCATGCCGTAGTACGGTTTATGGACGACTGGCAAGCCGCGGCGGCGGAGCAGCTCGTCGTGGAATTCTTGGTACGCCGGCCCGATGTTGCCAGCGAGCATCCCGTCGCGGAGCTCGTCGAGTTGGTCCGTCATATCCGGTACGGGAAACGCCGCTCCGTTGGGCACTAGGAACTTGTGTGAATTGAACACGATCACCTGCCGCTCCGGCGGGCCGTAGTGCAACGAGCCGATGAGTCCGTTGCCGGTGACCATGCCGTCTTCCCACTTGAGGGCGGGCTGCTTGGAGAAGCTGGTTTGTACGCCACTGTCAGATAAACGTTGGGCGTGTGCAAGTTGGGGGATCAGTGCGAAGCCAAGTAACAACCAGGAGCGAAGCATTTCAGTGAGATGGTAATAGGCAAAAGAGAATGAGAGTTGTGACGAGGAGTTATTGTACAAGAACTCTCGTTAGGACATGATTTTCGTCAACGAATTTCACGAATCACACGAATATTTGTAGAAACGCCAGATGTGGCCCAAACGCGGTTTTCTATTCGTGAAATTCGTGTGATTCGTTGACGAAAAAGAAGACCTAGAGACCACAGTAATCCCTGCCTTACCTTGCGGTGGGGTTTACCTGGCCTTTGGCATCTTGCGATCTGACAACACGTAACGACGGATGAACAAGGCGAGCGTCAAGACGCTGCCGTAGAACAGAGACTCGACCAGGGCGACACGGATATTATGCCAGCTCCATAAGTCGCTCAAATCGAGGTGCGAAAACCACGGAATCGTCAACGCAAGACGCGCATCGCTGTAGGGCCAGAACATGGCAAGGCCTTTGCCGTGGTTATAGAACATGTCGAGCAAAAGATGGCTGCCCCAGGCAATCACTCCTGCGGTGATCATTCTGCCGGGAAAAGAAACGCGACGTCGGAGTGCGAAGTACGCCATCGCAGCTGCAACGACACAACCGACCGCGGTAGAAAACAGGCTATGGCTGATGTCGTAACGCTGGTGACCCCAGCAAGGAAAAGGCAAATCGGGCGTGTTGGCCAACAACACGAAAACACAGGCTGAGATCGTTTTCGATTTGGTTGACCACTCAGGCGGAATCACCAGCGCCCCAAGGGCGAGACCTGTAAGCGAGTGACCGACGGGCGACATGGACTTGGTTCTGGATGAGGGAACGAAAAGTTTTTTACGACTCCCTTGTCTAACTTGTTCGCCACTACCTCGACTTCCCTAGCCCCTAGCGCAAGCTAGGGGTTTGGAAGCGTCGGACGAAAATGACTCGACTATTTCTGTCAACGAATTTCACGAATCACACGAATATTAGTTGTAACGCTGGATGTGGCTTTAGCGTGGTTTCCTATTCGTGAAATTCGTGTGATTCGTTGACAAAAATGCAGCGGGGATTGCTAAAGTAGTGAGCATGAAAACTTACGCTTCTGCTTTTTCGTTCGTTGCTGCTTACTGCCTCGCGTTTTGTGCAAACACATTTGCCGAGGAAACGTCTGCTCCCTGCAGTGTCGAGTGGACAGGTCGCCGGGTCGTTTTCTTGGGCGACTCGATCACGAACGACGGTACCTACATTGCGCATTTAGAAACGGCTCTGCGGATTGCTGATCCGGACGCCGAAGTTGATTTCATCAATTTGGGCCTTTCAAGCGAAACCGTCAGCGGGCTTTCAGAACCGGCCCACGCTTTCCCGCGGCCCGACTTGCATGAGCGGCTGGACCGTGTTTTGGAAAAAGCGGAACCGAAGCTGGTCGTCGCCTGCTACGGTATCAACGATGCGATTTACTATCCGTTCTCTAAGCAGCGCTTCACGGCTTACAATGACGGCGTGAAGCGGCTTATCAAGAAATGCGATGAAGCCAAAGTCAAGCTGGTCCTACTGACGCCGCTGCCCTTCGATCCCTTGCCCGGCAAAAAGGCGGGCACGTTATTGCCAGCGGGCGAGAAGGAATACTCCTGGAAGAACATCTACAAGAACTATGACGAAGTCATGCAGAAGTACGCCGCATGGCTAGTGGAGCTTCGCGAGCCAACAGTCACTGATCAAGCCAAACTGGTAGCCTGCGTGATCGACCTCCATACGCCCGTCAACAATTTTCTCCAAGAGAAACGCCAGGAGTTGCCTGACTATTCCTTGAGCAAGGATGGCGTGCACATCAACAGTGACGGGCACCAATTGATGGCTCAGATCATCGCGAGGGCGACCGGCATAGAGCCGCGAGGCGTCAGCCCGCGGGTTGCCGAGAGGAAGGCTGAAATCTACGAGTTGGTGAAGCAGCGGCAAGACCTACTGCACGACGCTTGGCTCAGTCATGTGGGCCACAAACGGCCAGGCGTGAAGCCGGGGTTGGATCTGAAAATAGCCAATAACATGGCCGATAACTTGCTGAAAATGATCAAATTAGTGCAGTAGGGCACCTGCGGTTGCATGCAATAGCTTTGCCGGCTGACCTTGCGACTGCCTATAATAAGGCAGCACTTCTGGGCCAGAGTGTGCTTCGTGGGGATCTTTTCAGACCAATTTTCACCTGAATTATCACAAGTTCGGTCATTTTTATCGTCCACTGTACATAAGTCCTTACAGGACAATGTTCTGCACCAGTCTATTTGAAGAGCAGAGTCCTAGTCTCATATTGCCCAGATTCTTATTTCAACGACTTATCAGCTTGCAGAGATAGAACTGCCGCTGGCCATCGAGTGCCCCGGAACGCACTGGATTTCCTGCAGCCTGAGGGTGGTTATTCCATCGCAGGTTTGAAACCTTGGAGATGAAATCATGAAGACTCGCTTATCCCTTAGCTCTGAATCACGTCGAAACGGCGGCTTCACCCTCGTTGAGCTGCTCGTCGTGATCGCAATTATTGGCGTTTTGGTGGGGCTATTGCTGCCAGCGGTTCAGGCGGCTCGCGAAGCGGCTCGGCGGACGCAATGTCAGAACCACTTGAAACAGATCGGATTAGCGGCTCTTACTTTTGAGTCCAATAACGGTGAATACCCGACATTGGGCGACTGCGGTTGGTCGAGTTGGTTCGCTCAGTACGACCCCAAAGATAGAAACTACCCGCACGAAAACTGGGGCTGGGCCTATCAGATACTTCCCCAGCTCGAACAGCAGAGCCTCTATGATCTCAGATCTACCCAGGGTTTGGCGATGGCAAGTGAGGCGGGCGGGTCACCTGTCCCCACCTACCATTGTCCTTCACGGGGCGAAATCGGAACGACCACGGATTCCACCGGAACCAGCCGCTTCGAAATGGACTATGCTGCTGCTCGTGTTGCTCACATGGCTGAAGAACCGCCGTACTCGGGCACGGATATGTGGTGGCAGCATATGCATACTTCACCGCCCAATGTAGGTGCTCTTGAGGGTTATATATGGAGTGCAATGATCACGAAGAAAGCCCACGCTGAGTATAGTGGTACCACGCTAAAGACCAATCACAAGTTTATCACAGTAAAAAATGTCCCCGACGGCACAACCAATTCGATCATGTTCGGCGAGAAATCGAAAGGAACTGAAAGATATCAAGCGGTTGTTACGAACTGGTGGGACATCTTGGGCATCGGAGATGGCTACTACGCGTGTGCGACACACGGTGCGCTCCGCTCTGCCACACCCAGGATTTGGGGAGATAGTTCGGCATCAACCGTCTGGCAAGATAACGAGCGCCGCGCCACCAACCAGCGTGAAGACAAGTTTGGTAGTGCACACGCAGGCATCTTTCTTGCTGTGATGGGTGACGGTTCAGTTCAAGCTATTGGTGATGATGTCACAGCGCTGGTCCTTGATCAATTGATCGACATCAATGACGGAGCCGTCGTAAGCCTTGAAGATCTCTAAGGGTTTGCCTAACCTCAGATTTGTTGAGCAGGGTCCTCTCCTCTTCGCTAGGTTTCTAAAGATGCAGAAATACCGAGTCGCAGCCATCCATAGCTGTTTTGCGTTCCTGATTTCAGCCGTAGTAGTAGCCTTGCCAGGGTGCGGCGATCCGATTGTTGATGGTGTTGCAGCCATGAATAAGACCAAGCTGCAGCAGCTCTACAATTGCTACAAGCTCTACTCCAACAACCACGGCTATCAAGGGCCGGTCGATAAGGAGACGCTGACGACTTTCTTGCTTCAGGATCAATTCAAAACGAACCTAAAACGGATGCAAATTGACCGCGAGAATCTTGATGCCCTATTCCTCAACGATCGCGACGGCAAACCTTTCAAGGTGCGCTGGGCGGTCAATGGCTTCGGTGACAAGGCCGTGATCTTCGAAGAGGAAGGCGTCAACGGGATGCGGTGGGTAGCCCTGCAAGAAGCCCGTGAGGTAGACGCCAAAGAGTACGAGGCGCTGTGGACGGGCAAGCAGAAGGTTGAGACCGTGCTGCCTTCGCAAGAGGCCGGGCCGGAAGACGCGGGGCCTTGATTCGTTCCGAAGCCCGGTTTGCTGACTCAGATAGCCTTTGGTAAGTGGCTCTACAAGCGGTTTGCCGCACGGAATGGAGCGTCTTAAGAGATTCCCCTGTCGTGAGTTAGGGGAAATCAACCGTTCTCATAGTCTGGCAATGAAGAGAATCCACCGATTCTTGTAGATTTCTAGGCCTAACGGCCTGTCGAATCACATAAGTTCATTGTGCGATTGAGTACAATATGGAGCAATGGGTTCATGTACGCCGGATAACGCGTACGACTTATCGAATTTCCACAACTTGTCTTTTTACTGTTTTTCGAGGGGAGAAGTTCTAATGAGGCGTTCTATAGTGACTTTCTTGGTTGCCGTTCTGGCGACCGCCTTCGGCACCGCTGCGTCGGCTGCCGTCATTTATGAGACCGACTTCGTCACGAAGTTTGATGGCAGCGGCATGTTCAACGCCGCCAACTTGCAGTTCCAGGATGGGTGGCTGGGTCAAAACTTCACAACCGTCGACCCAAGCGGATCAGGCACTGCTAACACCCCTTCCACCACTGCTTTCCCGCGGAACCTGAACAATCGCGGTGCGCAAGGCAACAACGCCGGTGGTCCTGGTGGTCCTGGCGAGCTTGCCGGTCCTGGTTTCAACGTGGGCGACAAGGTTCGCGTCTCAGCGGAATACCAATTTGAGCTTTCTGGTCGCATCAACGTACCGCTTGGGCAGATCGGTGTCCGCCATAACTTTGTCAATGGTGGATTCAATGCCTCACCGGTCATCGGCATGCAATTGTTTTATAGTGAGTTCCAATCCTCGAGCGGTGGCGCTCTTAAACTCTTCGGCGACCTGGGCCGCAATGGTTTTTCTGGTGCCGATAACGCTTTCGCGTTGATTGCTTCGGGTTTGGATATCGGTCTTGATCCGGATGGAGTCGCCGGCCCTGCTGACTTGGTTTCTGATGTACTCGCCGTAAGCATCGAAATGACTTACTTGGGCGCTGACCAATGGCAGACATCCGATTTGACGTTGGCCAATTCAACGACTGCCACACCCCTGCTGAGTGCAGCCGCTGACAAGCCCGCCATCTTGGGCGAGATTCAGACCGTTCCTTCTGGAAACGATCTATTCGCTGGCATTCAGTGGATGCGTAACGCGACCCCGAATGTGTCGGTCGACTCGTTCAAGTACGAGTTCTTTGCGATTCCAGAGCCAGCTTCTTTTATCTTGTTCGGATTAGGTGCTTGCGGACTCATCGGCGCGCGCCGCCGCGATGGCAAGTAGCAATAGAAGCAACACCACGCGGCAGTCGGGGTCTGTTCGACTGCCGCGTGTTTTGCAGACAAATAAGTTTGGGGCAATTTACCGATTTACTACTGAAACTGCGCGGAGCAGATTGATGAAAACGATGATCTTAAGAACATTGAGCCTCGTACTCGGACTGGCAGCAACCGCTAGCCTAGCCACAGCACAAATTACGACAACTATTATCGACACCGATTTTTCAGCAGCCGAAGGCTATGTTGATGGGGAGCTACGTACTTTCGGGACAGTCAATCCCAATGGGGGAGATCCCGGTGTGTGGCTCGGCCAAACTGGTCCAATGGTCGATACCAGCGGCACAGGTACCGTTTCTATCAGCGGTGCTTTCCGACGTAACATTTGGAACATGGGTGCCCTCGGTGGCCAAGCAGGCGGTACCGGCGACACTGAAGGTGGCGGCGCGTCACACCCCACCCCAGCCGGATTTGGCATTGGTGACACCTTGCGTCTTGAGCAAACGTACTCCTTTGAGTTGCTCAGTGGTGCCGCAAACGTTGGACTGCTCGACACTGGCGTGCGATCGAACTTTGTCCTTGGCAGCTTCGAGGCAGCACCAAGCTTGGGAATCAAACTCTCTTACAGTGAGTTCGAAGATGGCGCTTTGAAAATCTTTACCGATCTCACACGTAATGAGAATAGCGGAGCGGATAATCCCTTCGCTTTGTTCATTGAGCCCGTGGATATCGGAGTCGATAATGGTTGGAACCCTGCGACTATGATGAAGGATCTGCCGACAGATTTGGTTTCCGACACGATCAAGGTCACATGGGAAGCGGTCTACGATGGTGCCGACACTTGGACTAGCACCGAATTGATCGTCGAGAACGTTGACACTGCTACGGTACTCGCGACTGCCAGTGTCGATGATCCTGACGCTTTGGAGACTGTCACCGTGGCCGGTTCCGGTTCAGAAGCATTTCCCTCCTTCCGTCTCATGCGAAATGGTGGGCTTGATGCGGGCCCTATCGGCACATCGGATTCGTTTAGCGTTGCTTTCACGGATGCTGATGCTTCGAGCCCCGATGGCGACTTCGATGGGGACCTTGATGTCGATGGTGCAGACTTCCTGGAGTACCAACGTGACACGAATCTGACGATCGCTGATCTCGCTGATTGGAACGCCAACTACGGCGGCGGCGCCCCTGCTGTCGGTGCCGTTCCTGAGCCTAGTGCCTTGTGCCTGCTAGGATTGGCCGCAATGGGCCTGACTGGAATGCGTAAGCGCAGCTAACCCCGTTGGGTTATCGGAGAGTAAAGTTACCCGTCGGTCGCCCGGGGCAGCGACCGACGGGTTTTCTTGTTTGCTAACACTGAGTCTGGAACAGAGGCAGAGCTATGAGAAGTTTGGTACGGAGACATTGCTTTTTCGCTGCGCCGGTAACCGCCGTGATGGTCGTGTTTTTAGGTTGGCAGCAACCGCTGCATGCCCAAACGAACGTGACCGTGATGGGCAATGTTCACCGCGCGATCGGTGGCGTTAGCGAGCTTGATCGGGCGAAGTATTTCAATCATAGCGGAACGCTGCAAGCACCGACCAATACGAACCTTGGGAACTTGACGGTTGAAGCTTGGTCGCCCAACGGACTCAATACGACAACAGGTCGTGTGGCAACGGAGTTAGACCAATTCATTGCCCAGAACCTACCCGAAGACCCAAGTAAGCCAGGGTACTTTGAGCACTCCGCTCTGATCTCAAAAATTCAGGGCGACTATCGGAATTTCGTCCTCAATGGCTCGCGTTGGTCGGGACTGCGTAACTACAACGATGAGCCAATCTTCGTGCAGTCGGGCCGTAACGGTGGTTTCTGGCCAAACTTCTTGGACAGTGGTGGCTTGATGCCGACCAACTACGAAGCCTATGCCGACTTTTTGAATGTTTATCTTGAGGAAGCTGTCTACGGAACAAGGCCGAATCAGGGATTCCTGCCAATCGAGCAGGATCGCTTTTTCTTCGAAGTGATGAACGAGCCCAACTGGTCGACGCCGACCCAGTCGCAATGGAACGGCGTGATCGAAATGCACCGTGTGGTAACGGAGTTGGTGAAGGAGCAATTCCCGCAGGCGAAGATCGGAGGCCCGTCTTGCTGCGATGATTTGGGCGCGGGGCAGAATTCGTGGGAGCGATCGCGGCAACTGATGGACGACATGGTCAACTGGGAAACGCCCTCAGGCGACTCGGTTGAGCTCGACTTTTGGACCATCCATCCCTACGAGCGTTACAACGTCGCCAATGATGGCTCCTGGTCACGACAGGTGGACGGTTCGCCGGGACATTCGGCGGCGATCATGGATCTTTACGAGTCCTACAGCCACCAGTTGTTTGGTGATCCCAAGGCGTTTGCCTTGACTGAGTATGGCTCGTTCAATCAGGCGAACAGCTCCGGCAGTTACGGAAACTATACCCGGACGGAACAGCAATGGGATTTAGTGCGTGACATCAAAGAGAAGATGTTAGTCTACATGGACCGACCCGACCGCATCATTAACGCGACACCCTTCGTTTCTCCGCGACACTGGCAGAACGCCGTTCCGACAAACCCAGCAGGCGACAATGTCTTTTGGGAGCAAGTCGCCGGCGGTGCTTGGCAGGAGACGATCGTGGCAGGCATGTTCCGTATGTTTGCCGACGTGCGTGGTGAGTACGTTCCGGTAGGCAGCGACAATACGGATTTGCAGGCTATGGCTTTCCGCGACGGCAATGAGATTCATGTGTTGCTGAATAATCTGGAGAAAGTCAGCAACACGATCAACTTGCAAGCTCTCATCGGTACGGCCAATGTCACCAGTGCGTCGCTCGATCGCGTATTTTGGAATGGCACGCAAGGCATTTATGAGAGCGATCTGGACGTGAGCGGCACTTGGCAGAATCTCACCCTCGACGGTGAAGAGGGGGCCGTGTTGAAACTCACGTTGAGCGGCCCGCAGTTGTACGATCTTTCGACCAATGAAAACACCTACTACGGCGATGTCGTCACGACACCCATCGGTGCCCAGGGCAAGTCGCAGGTGGTGAACATTGCTGCGGAAACGGACAATGCCGTCAGTGCCCAAGTGCGTGTGGGCTTTAATCGTGATCTTCCTGGCGTGAGTCCAGGAGAAGAATTCTTCGTGTTCGTCAACAACACACCCATTCGAGTTCCTGCTGGAGAATTGAATTTTGATGATGGCGATGTTGACATGGTCTCGCGTACCGTCGATGTACCTCTTGCAGTTCTCGTGGATGGCAACAACGAAGTTTACGTTGATTTCGTAGGTGATGGTGGTGAGCTTGTCTCGGCGGTGCTCGTCGTGACAGAATCAATTGGCGATTTCGACGGTAGCGGAGTGTTCGACGGCGGTGACCTCTCTGCCCTCTTCTCTCAGTTTGGCCCTGCATCGCCGGGCAGCGAGTATGATCTCGATATTGACGGGATCGTCGGTGGCGGGGACTTACAGATCTGGCTCTCAGAACTACGCGGCAAGACCGAAGACTTCATCGGCGACTTTAATCTGGACGATGCCGTCGATGGCGATGACCTATCTGCCTGGCAAGACGGCTACTCTAACGACGGTGACGACTTCGGCGATGGCGATTTCAATTTCGACGGCGAAGTGGCCGGCATCGACTTCCTCGGCTGGCAACTCTCAGCGAATGCCTCAAGTAGCGTTGCTGCGTCACGGGTAGTGCCCGAGCCGACGGCATTTTTGCTGGGGCTGTTAGGGATCTGTGGGTTCGCCAGGCATCGTAGGTCGTGTCGCTTCGATTTGTGGTAAGATGCACAGTGTGATTGGCTAAGAGCCATCAACGCAATCGACGTGCAACTCTCTCTTCACAACCACTCAATGGCGTGCAGGAACTGTGACTCGACCGCTACTGTTCTGGTTCCTTTGCGTTTTTCTTCTGGCGTCTGCCGCGGACAGCTTTGCGTCGCACTACACCTATGAAGTGATCGACCCGAATTCCAATGTGCGGTATGGGCCATTTGTTGCTAATGATGGCAGCGTCGTTTGGTCGGGTAGCGCTACAGTCGATGGAGAACGCCAAAGCGGAATCTTTAGGTGGAACTCAGGTGTTACTGAGCAAGTGATTGCGCAAGGTGATACTTTTCTTGGCTTCAGTGCTTTAGCTTTAAGCGACAACGGCACGATCGCTTTCACGGCAAGTATCTCGACTGGCGGTAGAGGAGCGTACCGATTCGACGCGCAGGGCCTGACGGAAATCGCTGTCCCTGATGTTAATCTTCGAGACGCCTTCGTGCAGGATGTCAACGATCAGGGCGAAGTGCTCTACACGGCACGAACGACAGCAGATCTGGTTCGACCGAACGAATTGCGAGTCGGGACGGGAGACGCTGATCGCACGTTAGCAACGATTGCGTTGCCGGGTGGTTTTTTTGGCGGGTCGATGAACAATCTGGGTGAGGTTGCTTATTCGATTCAGACATCCGCAGCATCGGGCGACATCTGGAGTTTTAAGCCCGACGGATCGGCTTCAGTTGTTTCGGTCCCCGAGAACTTTGGGTTCGGAAGGCCTGCGATCAATGATGCAGGAGAACTTGCCGTCATTACTCGCCTCGGAAGCCAGAGTGTTTGGCTTTATTCAGGAGATACCTGGGGACCGCTAGCCAGCGACCCGGAGAAAACCTACTTCGCTGATGCGTTGCCGACACTAAACAATCGGGGCCAGATCGTAGCGCGGTCGCAAGCGGGTATCGAAGTTGCCCCTTCACCGAGAAGCACTGTCTTCTCCAACAATAACCCGCCAATGGAAATCGACGGCTTCTATTACACAGCGAGTAGTGGTTTCGGCTTTGGGCGAGACATCAATGATCGCGGTCAGGTGGTAGCAAACCTTAGACGCACAAACCAATTCGGTAGTATCCTTACGGATGAGGCGTTAGTACTTGCCACTTTGGTTCCTGAACCGAGTTCCTTCCTTCTAGTCCAAATACTCTTGGGAGCTGGTGTACTCCGTCATCGAGTTCGCCAGACGCCTTGTCTGTAAGGGGCGCTCTCAATCCAATGCCGAGCATTGCAATTGAAACGGCTTCCGATTCGTTTGATTTTTCTCGACTCACTTGTGCGCGCATAAAAACAGCGGGCTGGAGAGACGGAATCTCCAGCCCGCTTTAGACGACTGCCCCCGTTACAAGCGCAGGAACAACAGACAGTCGTTGCACTCTCGCATTGATCACAATTTCCGTGGCCAATGCCTATCAAGTGATTACTGGCCCGGCGACCGGACCTATTGGCAAACTGCTAGGTTCGCCAGCTTGGTTCAAGATTTGATGAAGAGTCGCAAAATTGTATTCTAAATACGAAATCTACGAGATGCAATTTCTAGTCTAATTACTTTTCGCAAATTTCGCAGCAATCGGGAGGAAGGTTAAGGGGTCCGGTGTCCCCAGACCTCTCAACTCCCTCACCCTAGCGGAAACCAGGACAGCTGAGCAGCTTTAAGCTGTCAGTGTCCGGTCGTCCGGAATAGGTATAAGCTTATGTCCTCTTAAGTTGAAAAACACCTTGAAAATGGCTCCTGTAACAAACTTTCTGGCGGTTTCAGGTTGAGGAGATTGGCTTTTGGGCTGGACGTGAATGAGGTATCCGGTCAGGTGATTGCCTAAGTGTTTCTTTAGTAACGACTTAGGGATTTCTAGGTTGGCTCAGAACGGACAGCAGCTTGATACCGATGACCGATCGAACGCGTGCGGATGGCTGCATGAATACAGAATCTCCGATTCTGCGAATCAACCCAATAACCTGCGAAATATGCCGTAAAAGATGACTTCCATGAGCAGATTTGAGCCGTTTCGATCATTAGTCCTTAGTAGGCTCAAAGTGTTGCCAAAGTCCTTGCGGTTTGCCGTGTAGAGAATTAGGCCGGATCATTAATTGTTGTTGGTACGGAGAATCAACCGCCACGATGGGTGCTTCGGATATGGAATCATCGAGTCACGAGCAGTTTGTTGCTCTGTTCGTCCGTCATGAGGCGGCGATCCACTCGTTTATTCTGACGATGCTCCCTTCGTATACCGACAGTGAAGAGTTGCTCCAGGAAACAAGCCTGACGCTGTGGCGGCGATTCGATCAATTTGAGGAGGGGACCAGTTTTCGCAACTGGGCGTTTCAGGTCGCCAAGTTCACCGTTTTCAACTATGTAAGAAAACTGGGGCGTGATCGGCACCGCTTTAGCGAAAAAATGATGATGATGTTGGCGGAGCACGCCGAACAGACGCAAGAAGATTTGGAATCGCGAAGAAGAATACTCGACCACTGCATCTCGAAACTTCCCGAGAAGGATCGTGCGGTGCTTGTTGGGTGCTATTCGGAGAAGAGTACGATCAAAGAATACGCGCTCCAGAAGGGCCGGACTCCCAACGCTGTTACTAAGCAGCTGAACCGAATACGAAAGTCATTAGTGCAATGCGTTCGCCTCACACTGCGTACGCAAGGCACTGTTTAGAACCAACGTAAGTTATTCACCAAATTGACAATGAGCTATCGGGGCAGATACCGTGTCAAATCCATTTGAGAATGTTGATCCCACAGAGAGTGCAAGACCGCGCTCGAATCCGCCAGCCAATGCACACGCCATTGAGAAGCGTGTACTTCCGTTGATTGAAGCCATTGTGAATGGCTCAGCAAGTGATGCGGAGTTGGCGAGCTTGGAAGAGTTGCTTGCGCAGCATCCTGCGGCACTGCGTTACTACACGGAGTATGTCAACGTCCACTCTGCACTGCGACGGCGTTATTTGGCTGGCGACTTGCCGAAGGTTGAAGACGATTTATTGACCGCCGCTGAAGTCACACTCGCTAGCGAGCTGGCAGGCATAAGTGGTCAGCGCGACAACAAGACGCGAATGGGATGGCAAATAATTGCAGCGGCGCTAGCGGCTTCATTGGTTGCTGTGAGTCTGTTTCTCACGAACCGCGATTCGGCAAGTCAGGCGGATTCTTCCAAGCAAGAGAAAGCCGCAACGTCTCCGTCTCCTACCCAAAAACGCGAAGGTTCAGCCGCTGAGCGAGCCGCGCAGGCGAGTCGTAATGGCGTGGCGGTCCTCACGAAGCTCGTTGATGCTCAGTGGGAAACGGACGCTGCGGGGCTTCAGGTTGGCAAGCCGCTCTCTTCGGGCACTTTGAAGTTGGCTTCAGGCCACGTGCAGATCGAGTTTTATTGCGGTGCGACGGTGATTCTTGAGGGACCCGCGTCGTTTGACCTGCTGACGACCGATCGAGGCTTCTTTCACTATGGCAAGCTTCGCGCACACGTCCCCGCACGTGCTAAGGGTTTCACAATCGGCACTGACAAAGGTGATGTAATTGATCTGGGCACGGAGTTTGGCCTGTCGGTCTCCACCGACGGCCCTTCGGAGCTCCATGTGATTGACGGCGAAGTCGATTTCCAGGCTGCCGTGTCTGAAGAAGCAACCCTCGTTGAGAAACTTCGGCTGCTTGGTGGCGAGGCGCTGCTATTGGCGGGCGAGGGCGTTCCGCAGAGAATGAATTCCGAGCAGAACCGTTTCGTTGGTCCCGCTCAGTTGGCTGAACTTGCTGACTCGCGTCAGGGGCGACACTACCAACGCTGGCAGAACTATTGCCAACAGATTCAGGCAGACCCAAGTCTGGTCGCTCACTACACGTTTGAAGAAGGTGAAGGGTGGGGACGTACACTTGTGAACCACGCTCCTACCTCTGATAAGAGTACCTATGGGGCGATTGTCGGTTGCGACTGGACGCGCGGTCGGTGGCCTATGAAGCAAGCCTTAAGGTTCGCTGACGCAAGTCATCGGGTACGCGTGAATTTGCCCGGTGCGTTTGACTCTTTGACACTGGCAAGTTGGATCAAGATCGAAACGTTCTACAAGGAACGACCGATCTCACTGCTTCATCCGGAGACCAACCAAGAGCGGTTCGTCCATTGGTCGATTGATCGCGTACCCACCGGCGGACTGATGCACTTTGCGGAAACCACGAATACCACCGGATCGATCAAGGATCGCAAGCACTACAGTTCGGTCCGCCACGCAATCAGCCAGAGCGACATTGGCCAATGGGTTTGCCTCTCAACGGTAGTCGATAGCGATCAGGGAACCGTGAGCCACTATTGCGATGGTCGGCTTGTTGGTACCCAGCCGATCAAAGAAATGCGTCAGTTGGGAATTGGCGTCTGTGATCTTGGCAACTGGCCCTACAGCGAATGGGCCAAGGATACCAAGTTTGAAGTTCAGAACCTCAACGGACTGATGGGCGAGTTTCTCGTCTTGGGCCGTGCCATGGATGAACGAGAGGTTCGTCAGTATTACGAAGCCGGCAAACCTTGATTTTCAGTATCGCCTGCCGCTAGCCTCCTGAGTTCCCGCCACCTTGCCGCGCTCGCAGCCCCGTTGCGTGCCGCGGTCCCACCTCAAGAAAAACCAAATGTTTCGTCTCGCGCAGAGTCTCCGCTGGGTGCTAGTTGTTTGGGCAATCAGTGATCTGTCTGTTTGCTTGGTTAGTGCCAACGACAACGTCGCCCCAGGCCTAAAGACGAAGTCCCAGGTGGAAAGCTGGACCCATGAGGGTGACATCGTGGCGGTCAAGCGAGCGACTGACGAGTTGCCGCTCTCCCATCAAGCGTCGAAGAACGAGTGGCAACTTTGGCCCGAGATGACTGACGAGTTCGAAGGCGAGGTGCTCGACGAAGCGAAGTGGATGCCCCGACATCGCTCATGGCAAGGTCGCCAGCCGGCTTGGTTTAATCCCAAGAATGTGACGGTCAAGGCGGGGGAATTGCAACTCACCATGCGGAAAGAAGCCGCGCCTGAGAAGTTACGCCGCCGCGGCTATCACACTTATAGTTCAGCCGCCGTGCATGCCCGCGAGAAAGTCCTCTACGGCTACTTTGAGGTCTGTGCCCAACCGATGAATTCCGCAGGGTCCAGTTCGTTCTGGTTTGCTGGCAACGGCAACGGTTGGCGGACGGAGATCGACGTGTTTGAACTAAGCGCGAAAGCAAAAGGCTTTGAGCGACGCTATAACATGAATCTCCATGTGTTCTACACGCCCGAGTCGCGCAAGCACTGGAATGTCGGCGACCACTGGCAGACGCCTTGGAAATTGGCCGATGACTTCCACGTCTACGGCCTCGATTGGAACGAGCATGAGATCGTCTACTACGTCGATGGCGTCGCAGTCCGGAAAGTCGAGAACACCCATTGGCATCAACCGCTCTATATGATCTTCGATTCGGAAACGATGCCCGACTGGCTGGGCCTGCCCGCGGATGAAGATCTTCCTTCAACGTATCGCGTGAAGTACGTGCGGAGTTGGAAGCGGGCTGAGGTAAAGTCTGAACCGGTGAAAGCGGCGGCGGTGAACTGAACTAGCCTGCGAGTGCGAATATCTGCACGCGTACCGTCGAGATCAAAAAAAAGCCCGTGAACACCTAGTTGAGCGACAAGAGCAAGTGTCGCTCACCACGCAATTCACGGGCGTATGAACCAACTGGCCCTTAGCGAATCAATCAGCAAGCATAGCGCCAACGTTGGGTGGTCAGGCCTGCAACCAACAGCAAACCTAGCGACAGGGTCGAGGGCTCGGGGACCGTGCTGATCGTATCGAAGATCAGCCAGCGTGGGTCTGAGTTGAAGAACTCGACCTGGATCGACTCAAAGTCAGGGTTGGGCCTAATTTCGAAATCATCGTAGCGATGAAAGGCGTTGGGAACCCCAGGCACGGGCGTGATTGGACCTGAATCGACCAGTGCAATTGATCCGCCAGGAACATTGGGACTCACATTGATCGTTACGGTTTGTGCATCACCGGTCTGCCCGAACCAACTGTACTGAATCCGCATCAGCTTTAGTGGCAGATCGTCAATGTAGTTGGGTAACTCGACTTGATAAAAAGGAGCTCCCGTTGGATCTTGTGTGATCGTGGCAGGTAGGGGAAAGAGTGGGAAAGTTGGATTTGCTCCTTCAGAGAACGAATCGAGGTTCGCTTGACCTTGTAAATCGAACTTGGCCAACACGCTGTTTGGGTCACCTCGGAAAGGAGCCGGTTCCAAATCATCACCAGCGGCAAAATCGACGCTGATGAATCCAGCAAGACAGAAAGCAAGCACTGGTAACGCAATCAGTTTTTTCATGAGAATATCCCCAGAAAAGTAAGCAACACACCCTGAAAGCCGGGCGCAAAAGCTTTGCCGTTTCTCTGTCTCAGGTCGCAATGAACTCTCGAATGCAAGGCAGCTTATGGTGCCGATTGCAGCGAATCCAACTGACCGATCAACACGATATCCTAGCAGAGGTGTGCCCTTTTGTGCCAATCGATTCACACTGGGGTGCCCAAACTAATCGGCCCTTCCGCGGAGGGGTAAACTCTCCGTCGTTAACTAATGTAATGGAGGCGGTTCGAGGTTATCCTTGTTGCAAAGTCAAGCTATGCCTTGGCTTCCGGGCGAGTGGCTAAGTTTCGACTGCCTGATGATTTCTCGAAACCGACGATTTCCTTTTTGATTCAGGACGCATTGATTGGTCCGAACTTCTTGCGACCAGTCCCTGAACCGCCAATGGTAGCGATGCTATTGGTTGTAGTCAGCAAACTTGACTCGTAGGATTACCACGAGGCTTCAAACGACCGTGTCGAGCCACTCAAAACAGCTCGTTGACTGAGGGAGTTCGTTCAGCGTTTGTCACGAACTTTCCACACCACTTCAATCATTTCGAAGCCCTGCGGATCGTACACTTTCAGCTCCTCACGATTGCGAGGATACCAGTCATTCGTTCCGAAGTACGCTTCGGTCAGCTCTGCGAAATATTCTTCTTGATTGGTCGCCGCATACGCACGTACTTTTTTCTTAGGGTCAGATCGGTCTGGAACTTTCAAGTAAAGCTTCGCAGCCATGGCGTTTTGGTAGGCGTTCTTCACAGTCGGGTGATCGAGTTTTAAGTGAAGGTTGTGATAGGCGTGGGATAATTCGTGCAAGATGGTCATCGGCCCCCATTCGAAGACGCGATGCTCGTAGAGGACTGCCTTTGGGTTAATCACATGAACTCCCGGAGCCATATGGGGATTCAGCCCGTGGCTTCTGAGCCACTGTTTGCTGCGGTGAAACGGGATCACTCCGTTCTCGCCCTTGCGAAAGGGATACGTCTTCTCGTGACTCACCCAGACCGGCACGGCTTTCAAGAACTTGAGCGGCTTATCAGGAACGACCTTCTCGATGTGTGCAAAGCTCTTTACTAGCTCGGCGTTCAGGTCAACGAGCAGCTTCTCGTCTTTGATCAGCGCCTGCTCAATATAAATCGTCCAGCCACGAACGAGGCTCTTCTGATAGGTCCAGGTCTTCTCACCATCGCGGAAGACCACGTCTTCGCGGACGATCTTTGCTTCCTGCGGGGTAGCAAAACCCTGCCCTGAGCAGAATAGAGATATCATTGCTGTAGGGAGAAACGCAATGAGTTTTTTCATCATTGGTGTCAGATCGTTTTATGTGATCTCTGCTAGTATAGAGTCTTATTCAAGACACGCAGACTACCGTCATAGGCAAAAAATAGCGAAGTTCAATGTAGTTGCTGAACCTCGAGTTGTCACTCTTGCCGGTGAGAAACGAAGCTGTTCTTGCTGATCTCTAACGAGGATGTCTCGACCAACTTGAACTAAGTAGATCTGTCAGACTTCAAAGGCTATTTCGCCCTATTATGTGTCATTGCAAAGAACTCATCCAAACAACACCTTCCACACCAGCTTAGCCACGACAACGTAAGCGTTGCCCCAAGCATCGTCGCGGAAGAATTGCACTTCTAAGCCTCGGCTGCCGATGAACGGTCGCAGCAGCCAAGCGAGTTGGATCGCCACGAACACGTAAACCACGCCCCATGCTAGTAGCATCTGACGATGACGCGGGTTGCGTGCGATGAGGGGACGGTAATGGGAACGGAGTAACGCCTGTCCTGCGAGGCTGGCGATAGCAAACATTAATCCGTTGAACGCGAGTGATTGCGAGTGACTGATTGTTGAAGCGTAACAGAGCAGTGTCAACGGAGCCAGCGAAGCGAGCGTGATTGCCAGTCCGGCTTGGGCAGTGAACAGTGCTCGGACAGCGGCTGCGAAATCATCTCGCAGCCCGAGTAGTGTACAGAGGACAAAGAATGTGGGCAGCGTGATGAGAAACGAACCGGTCAGTAGCAGAGGCGCTTTGATCGCGGAGTAGAGCACTTGTTGCTCCCAGCCTGGCAAGCCCGCCAAACCGCGGAAACTGCCCATTACGCCGCCGTAGAGAAACGCGAATGCGAGGATGCACGCCAGCAAACGGCCAAGAGTACGCGAACCCTGATCCGGCTGGACGGTCCATCGTGCGCGACGAAGCACGTCATCGGCCGTTTGGAAGGCAGGCACGATTTACCCTTCAAAGAGAAGTTGCTTGAGGGCGCCAAAGACCGCGGCAAAAAAGTTTGAATCGCGCTCGCGGAAGAATGTGAAGGGCAAGTCCGGATTTCCCACGAAGGGACGCAGCACCCAACCCATTTGCGCACCAACTAACGAAAACAAGACGATCCAGCAGCGAAAGACGACACGCGTCGAGCTCCCCAGCACTTGACCGCGTGGCATGTCGAGTGCGCTGGGTTCCAAGGTTGGTTTCTCTTTCGCGACATCGGCTTGACGCGTGTCCGACGCAATCTTTTTATCTGAGGTGATTTTCGTTTTGGTGTGAGCGGAATCTGTCGGTAGTCCGCGGTGTTCACTTTTGGTAAGGCGATGCAACGTCTGCAGTAGAAAGAGCATCCCCAGGACACCCGCGACCGTAAACGCCGCGACATTCAGGAGGAGAATGAACGAATAGCTGGTCGTGGTGAGCGAGAAGAAGATAATGATCGCCCCCAACGAAGCCAGCACCGCGATGTTCACGCTCATCGCCGCCACTAGCAGGCGAGTCATCCCCAGCAGCGTTAAACGCGAACCAACTAATGCGTTAAAGACGTAAAGCGAAGGAAGCGTGACCAGCAGAGTGAGCAGGAATAACGCGGGCGTTTTCACCATAGAGGCGAGAATCTGCTTCAACGGTCCGTAGGGATCAACCAGGGTCGGAGCCGTTTCCTTGAGTAGAGAAAACGAACCCATACAAAGCCCGTACAGCATGGCGAGCAGCACGGCAATGATGCTCAGCCCTTTAGCTGAGACATCCAGTTTGTTGTCATCAAGAGCTTCTAGCTGGGTCGCTTCACCGCGCAGCAGTCGATCGAGCTCCGCCAGTCGTTGGCGGAAGAAGGGAGCAAGGCGTTTCATGCCGGAGAGATTTCGCTTCGAGGAGGGAGATGTGAGTGCAATGTTGCCTGTTCTGCTGCCTCATCAACCATACGCATCCCAACTCACGTAGGTTCATGAGCCCTCGAGAGAATTCCCCCGAGCGATTCCACGCCGCTCGGACATTCGCATCCTCGGACAAACGGACGTATACTTGACGAACCAGCGATAGGACGACGCCATTGGATTCTAGAGAGAATTGTCGATGAACTTGTCACCGGAAGCAGAATCGATTCTTGAAGAGGTCCGATGTTTGCGTGAAAGACGCGAGCGAGATCTCCAACGTGATCTGCACATAATCGATGCGGCCTACGACCGTCACATTCGCCGCATCCAGGCAACGGCGGTTTGGAATCGCACGAGTTGCACCTGCTTTTCTAGCAAGCCATTCTGCCTTCGTCGGTTCTGCAATCGCCGGTTGAGATGGGCTCGCCGACGATTTAGTAGCGGCAGATAGATCTTCGTGATCAAGTCAACCGGTAGTCTCCTGCCGAGCCCGCTTCTCAAGACTGAGCATCGGTTGCGCCTGATCGTCGCCAACGAGCGTGCCTTGAATTCGATTGCTCTGGCAATTCCGTGCCCTCGGGTCGTTCGCCTAGACGAGACCCCTTCGGGTTATCGGTGGGGAATCGAACGGAAAGAAGTCTTGTTGCAACGCGAAAGCATAACACGCCAGCGATGAGTCAAGGTTGAATTCAATCACCACGAACTTTCCACACCACTTCAATGATTTCGAAGCCCTGCGGATCGCAAACGATACTGAAGCGTCAGCGAAGGAAACGAGCTACAGCGTTGTCCTTTGCTTACGAGGATTAGGCAGCTCAGGGGCTTTCCCTCAGCCCTGCAAAGCCAGTCAATCAGGTCGAGTTAGTAGGGCATTTACCAGCTCGTTTCTCGATTCCCGCAAAGCGCTTTTCGCGGGAGGTTTCGCAGGCCATAATGGGGTTCCCACCGGGCACCATCCGGGAGAGTATCACATCCAACTCACGACTGAGCGAGTAGCCACGATAATGCATTTCAACAAGAAGACGTCCCCTGTTCGCATCGCCTGTTGGGCCTGTCTTGTAGGCCTCGGTGCCGCCTTGTTGGTAGCAGGCTTTGTCCCCGCTGCTGATGCGAAGCATCACGCTGAGGATTCGCAAGGCAAGACGAAAGCTGCACCTTTGTTCAACGGGAAGAATCTCAAGGGTTGGGTCAAGCGCGGTGGCAAGGCCGTCTATGCTGTCGAGGGTGACACAATCGTCGGCACGTCCGTCGTGAACACGCCAAACACATTTCTCTGCACGGAGAAAGATTACACGGACTTTCTGCTTGAGCTCGACTTCATGGTCGACGACGGCCTGAACTCAGGCATTCAAATTCGCAGCAATGTCTTTGACGAAACCAAGCAAATCGAAATCACCGATCAGGATGGCAGGAAAGTCAAAAAGAAGATCCCTGCCGGTCGCGTGCACGGCTACCAAGTGGAAATCGATACGTCGGAGCGTTCCTGGTCCGCTGGCATCTACGACGAAGCCCGTCGCGGCTGGCTCAACGATCTGGCAGGCGAGGAGAATAAGGCAGCACGCGAAGCGTTCAAGCACAATGAGTGGAACCATTACAAGATCCGCTGCGTAGGCGATTCGATCAAGACCTGGATCAACGGCGTCCCCGCTGCTGATCTGAAAGACGACGTGACCGCCAAGGGCTTCATCGCGCTGCAAGTGCACAACATTCCTAACAAGAAACTCGAAGGGACGAAGGTCCGCTGGAAGAACATCATGCTGACGGACTTGTCAAAGAAGTAGGGCGAAATCGTAGAGGCGGTTTTTACCCAAAATCTCTATGCGTTTCTTGTGATCTGTTTCGGCATTCCGGTCAACAAAAGGCTGGTTTCGCCTACTCCAACCGGCTAGCATGAGGAAGTCTCTTTGGAGCGTCGCTGCTTCTTGGCGTCGCCTGTGATGTTCAAGCCGCGTGGTTTTCTTGCGCCTTGGATCGGTTCGTCATATTCGCTGGAATATCAACTTGGAGGGTCTAATGAAACCAACAACTCGACGAGCGCTTCGACGCGCTAGTCGGTTCAGGAAGTTTGCCACTCGTCTACTTGGCCAGAGCCTCGCGATCATCTCAGTCGTGTGCATTGTTTCCGCTGAAGCTGCACAAGCCGTGGTTTCCGATCCGACACAATCGACTTACTACTCGTGGATGCCAGAGCATGGCTCCAGTGAATTCCGACTGCGGGAGACGGTACCCCATGAGCTCAATGGCTTTGGTATCACCCTGAACGCAGGTGCGGGCCTGCAAGCGAACCCAGCCGCGCTGGCTGCCTTTCAGCGTGCAGTAGATGCTTGGGAGGCGGTGATTGCCGATCCGATCACGATCACGATTGATGCCGATCTGGCATCGCTTCCGGCGGGAGTGCTTGGCCAAGCGAGTTCGGTCACGCTGCAGGCGGGCTACGACCTTATTCGTAACCAAATGGTGCTTGATGCGGCTGATGAAGCGGATGACCTCATCACCGCGTTCCTGCCCACTTCAGCAAACGCCCTGTTCGAACTGCCGTTGGGCTTTGGTCTTTCGGGCGATGTGAGTGCGACGAAGGCGAACCTCAAAGCGCTAGGCTTTGCAGGACTCGATAATGTCTTTGGGGCCACGGATGCGATGATTACCTTTAGCACCAACTTCAATTTCGACTTTGACAATAGCGACGGAGTCGTGGGATTCGATTTCGAAACCGTCGCCGCCCATGAAATCGGCCACGCTCTCGGATTCATCTCAGAGGTCGATCTTGTGGATGCCGCTCTAGATGCCGGAACGACAGTCAGTGATTTGGCCCCTTCGACCGTTGATCTCTTTCGCTTCGATAGCAGCGGTGCCAACGACCCCTCGAATCCGGCGGAGTTCACCACCCTTCCCCGTTCCCTGGTTCCGGGAAGTGACGATTCCTTTGATCAGATCACTAGCCTTTTTGGAGGTGACGCCGAAATCCGCTTGTCGACCGGTCGCACCCAAGGTGATGGCGAACAAGCAAGCCACTTCAAAGACTTCCTCGGTCTCGGGCTGTTCGATCCGACCCTACCCCCAGGAGTCGTCGTGCCGATTGGGCCGAACGATCTTCGCACGCTCGATCTGATCGGTTACGAAATCACGCAAGTTCCCGAGCCGACGACTGCTCTGCTGCTTGCAGTGGGAGTTTGCGGACTTCTAACGAGGCGCATCTGAGATTTGGGGTGGCTGGGGACAGCTTGAGGCTGCCCCCAGTTTCCAAATGACTGGGGGCTCGCGGGGCTCGTCCCCAGCCACCCTGCAATCGAAACAGCTCCTAGGCAAAAAGCTCGTGCACGACGCGGGCGTGCTCGACGCCGGTGAGTTTGAGGTCGAGGCCTTGGAAGCTCTTCGTGAAGCGGTCGTGCTCGATGCCGAAGGTGTGGAGTAGCGTGGCGTGGAAGTCACGGACGGCGACTTCGTTTTCGGCGATGCCGTAGCCGAGTTCGTCGGACTGGCCGTACGCTTGGCCACCCTTGATTCCCGCGCCGGCCATCCACAGGCTGAAGGCGTTGATGTGGTGGTCGCGACCGTTGCCTTGATCCATCGGCGTGCGACCGAACTCCCCGCCCCAGACCACGAGTGTATCGTCGAGCAGCCCACGGTCTTTCAAATCGCGAACCAGGGCAGCACTGGCTTGATCGGTTTGCTTGGCTCGTGCCGGGAGGTCATTGGTGATGTTGCGGTGATGATCCCAGCCGCGATGGTAGAGCTGAACAAAGCGAACGCCGCGTTCGAGCAGTCGACGGGCGAGTAAGCAGTTCGAGGCGAACGAACCATCGCCAGGGTTCTTCACGCCGTACATGTCTCGAACGTGCTGCGGCTCGTCGGACATATCGGTCAGCTCGGGGACGGAGCTTTGCATCTTGAAGGCCATCTCGTACTGCGAGATGCGTGTGGCAATCTCGGGATCGACGCGCTGTTCGTCGAGCATGCCGTTGAGGCGTTGGACCTGTTCAATTAGTTGCCGCTGGGTGGATTGGCAGACGCCCGACGGGTTGCCGATATAGTGGACTGGGCTCCCCTGGCTTTGGAAGGCGATGCCCTGATACTTGCTAGGAAGAAAACCAGCACTCCACTGCCGGGCAGAAATCGGCTGCCCGCCGCCTGAGGTCATCACCACATAGCCGGGAAGGTTCTCCGTTTCAGCACCCAGGCCATAAAGCAACCACGAACCCATGCAAGGGCGGCCCTTAATGATCGAACCCGTGTTCATAAAGGCGTGGGCTGTGTCGTGGTTGATCTGCTCGGTGGTCATCGAGCGGACCACGCAGATGTCGTCGGCGATCTTGCCGATGTTGGGGAACAACTCGGAGATTTCGAGGCCCGACTTGCCCCATTTCTTGTATTTGACGAACGAGCCCAGGGCAATAAGCTTCGCACCTTGCAGTTGGGCAAGCTGCTGACCTTTGGTGAACGATTCGGGGAATGGCTTTCCATTGATCTTGCTAAGTTCGGGCTTCGGGTCGAACGAGTCGATATGCGAAGGCCCGCCCGCCATGCAGAGATGAACCAGTCGCTTAGCCTTGGGAGCGAAATGCGGCATGCCCGGGAGCGATGGCCAAGGGTGCGAAACGCGGACCGGACCGCTAGCGGCGTTGGCCGTTTGGGGGCTTAACCCTTCGCCAAACAGCGAGGCCATCGCCAGACCGCCAATGCCGGCGAAGGAATTCGCGAGGAACGTGCGTCGGGCAATTTGCTGTTGAGCGGCTTCGATTTGGTTGAGATCTAACATCGATACTTTGCTCTTATTGAATGGAACGCGGATGAACGCAGATCGAGCGGATCATCGCGGATGACTTCGTCGCTTTTAATGATTTTAGTTGTCGTGCTTTTGGTTCTTCTCGCAGGTTTCGATCATCGATGATCGCCAATAAAATCAGCGAACATCCGCTCAATCCGCGTTTATCCGCGTCCTAATTCATCACCTAGTATCGCGTGATCACTTCGTGCAGATTCAAAATCGCCCGACAGACTTGCGTCCACGCTGCCTGTTCGGGGGCTGATAGGGTCAGCTCGATTTTCTTATCGCCGACGCTTTCAAGTGCTTTGGCATCTTTGGGGTTTGCTTGATAGTATTCGAGTTGTTCCTCGTAGAACGCTTTCAAGCTTTCGCTTTCCTTTTGCGAAGGGTTGCGACTCAAAGCAGTCAGGAAGGCATGATTCAACGTGGCGTTGAAACTGCTAAGGTCGGGCGTTTCACGAAGGACTCGACTGGCCATCGCCCGTGAGGCTTCAACGAAGGAGGGATCGTTCAGCAGTGTGAGCGCTTGCTGAGGACTATTCGACTGCGTGCGGCCCGCGGTACATTCATCGCGCGAGACGGCATCAAAGTTGGCCAGCATGGGGTGCAAGAACGTCCGTTGCCAGTGCATGTAGACGCCGCGGCGGTACTGCTGGTCTCCTCGATCGGTGTCGTAGCCACGGACAGGGAAGTTCAAGTTGCGATAGTAACCCTTGGGCTGGTAAGGCATGACACTGGGGCCGCCGATTAGGTCGTCTTCCAACAGCCCAGCGATCGATAACGCGTTGTCACGAACGATCTCGGCTGAAAGCCGCCGTGCCGCTTGTTGCGCGAGGAGACGGTTGTACGGATCGACGTCGGCAAGATCGTCGCGGTAAGCCGCCTTTTGGCGGTACGTGCGGCTGGTGACAATTAGTCGCACCAAGTGCTTCACGTCCCATGCTTGGGCTTCGTCCTCAGCATCTACCGGCTTCCCTCCATCACGGAACTCGCTGGCGAGCCAGTCCAACAGAGAGGGGTGGCTGGGCCATTCGCCCTGGTTGCCAAGATCGTCGAGCTTGTTCGACAGCCCCGTGCCGAAGAAGTGCGCCCAGAACCGATTCGCCACATGGCGTGGGGTGATTGGGTTCTCCGGCGAGGTGATCCACTCAGCCAGATCGAGCCGTGTCAGGCGACGTTCGCCAACGTTCTCGGGTTGCGGGAGAAAGTGAGGGACGCCCGGTTCCAGCGCTGGCTGCGACTCGTCCTGCCAGTTGCCACGCGGCAACACGCGACTGACACGATACTTTTCCTTCGGAAGTTGCTGGGCAATTAGCGTGTGAGCATAACCGGCACGACATTCGATGATCTGCTGGCGGTATTCCTTGGCCGTGGCGCTGGCCTGGTCAGGAGGGGTCGTGGCACGGTAGGCGGCTGCTAGGACGACATCGCTGTCAGGGGCCGTGACTAGAGCCTTTCGCAGGCGCTCATTGACGGCTGGCTTGCCGGGAATGGCTTCCGCAAACGGCGTGACCGAGATCCGTACTCGTCCGACATCGGCGCTGGCGATCTTGAGCACGAGTTGCTTCTCGCCGGTGGGCGGCAGCGGTTTGCGCAGATGGTAAATGGCTGTGTGCCGAAGTTGTGCTTCGTTCTTGGGAAGTTGCCAACGCTCAGGCCCGCTCTTCCAAGTTTTCTTCAGATCAATCGTTGGGCTGGAATAACCATTCCTGTAACCGTGCGGTGCGAATCGATCAGGCTGAGCCCAAGCGAACGTGAGTGGCGAAGTCTTCTCGCCTGCTTTCAATTCGGCGGAAAGGCTCAGCCCGAAGCGTCCTTCTTTGCCGCGGCCAACGTAGCCGTTGTGTTTCTCATCGGGTAAGACTTCGACGCGAACGCTACAGATTGGCAGCGGAGAATCGACTTCACAGGTCAGGGTTACGACATCGTCTTTCTGAGGCTTACCTTTCACCAACACCGACCCATCATCGAGCATGGTGGCCTTGGTTTGCTCATTGGCCGTGATCGCTTCAGCGATCCGGACTGGCACGTACCCTTCAGGGTGGCTCGCAACCAATTCCTTTGCTTGGCGAACCCACTGCTGATAATCCTCAGTGACTGCGACTTCCTTCGGTAATTCAGCAGCGATGCTCTGGTCTGCTTTTTCTTGAAGCCACTCAATACGTTCATTGAGCGAGTCACTCTCAAGTCGCAATTCCGGCGGGAATGGATAATCGTTCGAGAAGCCCCGCAGGTCAGGGTTGGGCGTGTATCCGTAGTTGTTGTAGACGCCCCATTGACGCAGATCGTCGAAGAAGGCCCCCAACGCATAAAAATCTTTAGTCGCGAAGGGGTCGAACTTGTGATTGTGGCACTCGCAGCAACCGAGTGTCGAACCGAGGAAGGCCGTGCCTACCATGCGTACCCGATCAGCAGTGTATTTGGCCAAGTACTCCTTCGGCTGCGCGCCACCCTCGCGAGTCATCATGCCAAACCGTACGAGGCCAGTGGCCGCCAGTTGGTCATCAGTGGGGTTCTTGAGCAAGTCGCCGGCGAGTTGCTCACGCGTGAACTGGTCGAAGGGAAGATTCTCATTGAACGCCTTAATGACGTAATCGCGGTAAGGGAAGACGTGCTGGTTTTGGTCACCATGGAATCCTACCGTATCGGCGAAGCGAACGATGTCGAGCCAAGGAGCCGCCATCCGCTCGCCGAAGTGTGGCGAAGCGAGCAATCGCTCCACTTGTTTTTCATAAGCGTCGGGCGAGTTGTCTTTCAAGAAAGTGTCGAGTTCAGCAGGCGTCGGAGGCAAGCCGATGAGGTCGAGGCTGAGCCGACGCAATAGCTCGGCCTTGCTGGCGATCTCAGACGGTTCGATCCCTTCAGCTTCTAAACGCGCGAGAATGAATTGGTCGATCGGATTGGCCGGCAAATCACTGTGCTTGGTGAGTTCGGGTAGCTCAGGGCGCGTCAGGGGCGCGTAGACCCAATGGGTTTCGTACTCTGCGCCCTGCTCAATCCAGCGAGCAAAAAGGGCTTTCTCTCGCGGCGAGAGCTTGTGACGAAACTCGGGAGGAGGCATCTGCATGTCGGGATCGTCATGCATAATCCGTTGGTAGATGGCCGACGCTTCTTTATTGCCCGGCTTGATGGCGGCTAGCTCGTCATCGGAAGGGATTGGTCGATAAGCATGTTCTGCGCTGTCTAAGCGCAGCTCGCTTGGATTGTCTTCTTCGTCCGGGCCGTGACATGCGAAACAGGTGTTCGACATGATGGGCCGTATGTGCGCGTTGAAGGTCACCTTCTCAGGTAAAGTGAACTCAGCAGTGGCGGCAGCCCGCGCAGGAAGTACGCTGCTTGCAAGAAGCAGAATGAAAGGTGTCAGGAAGTAGAATAAGCGACGAAATCTCATAGAGACGATTCGTAGTTGGAGAAGGGTACCAGTAGGGGCACCGTGGGCAGGGAGGGACATCTATTATAACACATGGCCAACGGCTGCCATACTTGCCCGCTAACCGCAAAGTACGTTGGAAAGCCAACGCCCTAGTCAGCATTCGTGCAGTCGGGGAAACTAACAGGCCGCTGCGGTCGATTTTGTAAAAAAACCGATGAAACAAGTCGTCGCTGGACGTTGACATTTGATTTGCATATTCGCCACGTCGCTGCGTACTGTTTGTTGTTACTTATGTCCAACCATTCGACGAAGAGCCTCTTTTGCCAAGAGCCTTCGACTCAAAGGGTCTCCCCATGCCTATCGTCATCTTGCTCATCGGAACCTACGGCACTGGCGATGCCCAGGGAATTTACGTCTGTGAGTTCAACACCGAAACGGGGGAGTTGAGCAAGCCGCAGCAAGCGGCGGTGATACCGACCCCAGGGTTTTTAGCCCTCTCTACCGATGGTCAGTATGTCTACGCGTGTGGACGAGGCGAGGCAGAGACTCCTAAGGCTGCGGGGCGTGTGATTGCCATGCAGTGGGACGACGGGCAGCGGCGTCTCATCCCGCTCAACGAGGACCCAACTCAGGGTAAAGGTCCCAGCCATGTGAGCCTTACTCCCAATGGGCGTCTGTTGATGATCGCCAATTATGGAGGCGGAAGTGTTGAGGCCTACAACGTCGGGGCTGCGGGCACGCTCGGCAAGCGGACGTCGTTCCACCAGCACGATGGCAAAGGCATACACCCCGACCGGCAAGAGGGACCTCATGCCCATTCGATTACCCCTTCGCCCGACGGCAAGTTTGCGTTAGCAGCCGACCTGGGGCTCGACAAGCTTTTCGTCTACGCCGTGAATCAGGCGACCGGCGAACTCACTCCGCACGAGCCGCCGTTTGTTGAAGTAACGCCCGGTTCCGGTCCGCGGCATTTGGCGTGGCATACTTCAGGCAAGTTTTGTTACTTGACGAACGAAATGAGCGCCACCATCACGGCCTTCAACTGGGATGCGAAAGCGGGGCAACTCACCGAGATCGAAACTGTCTCTTCGATGCCCCCGGGTTACGAGGGGCATAAGCAATCGGCGGAGATTCGCGTCCACCTCAGCGGCAAGTTTCTGTATGCCTCGAATCGCGGGCATGATTCGCTCGCCGTTTTTGCAATCGATGAAGCCTCAGGCAAGATCGACCAAATCGAGGTCGTCTCTTGCGGAGTCGAGTGGCCGAGAAACTTTGAGATTGATCCGACGGGCAAATTTCTCTTGGTTGGAGGGAAGAACTCCGACGACATCGCCGTTCACCAGATCGATCAAACGACTGGCAAGTTATCGCTCACTAAGCACAGCGCAGAAGTTCCAGCACCAGTGTGTTTGCGATTCATGTCGCAAGAATAGCCGGCGGCCACTCTTAGCAACCAACATTTGCCTTGATTCGATCCACCGCGTCATAATGGCAGTATGCAAAAGAAACATGCGGACGGTTGGTGGTTCTGGCTGTTGGCTGCCGCACTCAGTCTGGGCACTCTGGCCTATGGTGTCGGCAAGCCGCTCGTGTGCTATTTCTACGGTAAGGAAACTACCGCTACCATCACGCAGTACGCGCCCCGTCAAAACGACGAGGGACATCGCATTCACGATCATCAATTCTCCTACGATGGTCACACCGCCGTCAAAAGATTTTCAAAGGAGCATCCGATAGGCCATCAGCGGCAAATGCTTTACCTAGAAGATCACCCTACTTGGGTTGTGTCTGGCAGCAAGCAAGATCACCCTTTGGATATCGTCGACGCGAACACCAACGATGTCGGCTTGGCGGTGATTACCGTTGTTGCGATACTAAGCACGGTCGCTGCTTTTGCTACCTGCCGTGCGAAGTGGCAATGGAAACGCGCCCGCAAGCAACAGGCGATCGACGAGGCGTTCTTCTCTCCGCAGACTCAGGAAAATAACACTTAAGTTATGTCTCGCGACACCCAACAAATAGCTCGTCTCATTCAAGAATTGTTGAGACTCACAAAGGGGCGTGTCGGCACTCGTTGGCTGGTGTTGTTGGGTGTGCTTCTTGTCGGCTACCTTGTCGCAGCGCCCGCGCTGAACCAGCGATTCGGTTGGAACCTGCCCGTCGCAACAGCCGAGCAAGAAGACGCAACGCCGAAAGTCGAAAGTCGCGAGAAACCAGCCGGTGGCAAGCAGAGTTCCACTAGCGGCGAGAAGAAGAGCTCGATCCCGAGCAGAGAGCTGCAACGCATCGAGGCAATTGTTGCGGGACGAAGCACGGAGATCTACACTTCTCCCGCCGGTTTGCGCTACACACGCAGTCGAGCGGATGGGCATCGAATCCGGCATGTCATGCTTCATGCTCATAACGAACCGGACCGACCAGGACCACACGGCGTTTTTGACGCGAACGAACCGGCTGAGGTGCTCGCGCTGATCGACGAAGCCTACCGCATGGCTTTACGCGGAGAGAACACCAAGGAGTCGAAAGAGGACAACGGAATCAAGTACGAAGTCAACATGGGTCGTCGCATCGGCTACGTCGGCGGGCAAAAAGGTGCCCGCAGTCGCCCAAAGAATCCGCCGGCGCGTCGCATCCGTCTGATCGTGAATGAAGACCGAATCATCACGGCCTTTCCCATCAAGTAGCTCGCAAGATTTGGCCACGGATGACACAGATTGATAAACAGATTGTCGATTGGGCACTTTTCATGCTGTGCAATTAAAGCGACGGCCAGGAGTGGCCATCCTACAGCCTATCCGTATTATCCGTGCAATCCGTGGCCCTACTTCAAGCCTCGATCTTCAAGGACAGTTGCCATGGCCCAAATGTTTTACGTCGGAACGTGTCGCATCTGTGAGCAAGGCACGCTGGGTCTGCGCACCTGTGGCCAATGTGAAGCGATTGCTATCGTGTGTGACGAGTGCGACGTCGCGTGGGATTCGCCCGACTTTACTGAGAAGCCAACCGTCGCTAATGAAACCACCCTGCCCTGTCCGACCTGTGGCGAATCACTCTACGGCGGCGCTTCGCATTGGTCGACGAAGCCGGAAATCGACCGCCGCGCATGGCTGCAAACGGCGATCGAATCGGGACGTCTTCATTTGGCAAGTGGCGAAGCACGTGAACCAGAAGTGAATTGAGTGACAACACAACACTTCTAGCCGGCGAGCTACGCCTCGCCAGGCTTCTGGCATGCCCTTACTTTCTGCGTTTGGTACCAATCCAACCAATCGCCAAAAGCCCGAGCACAACAGCGTTCGGCTCAGGCACCGCCGTCAGAAAGCCACCAATGGTGATCCCACCAGGCAGCACGCCAGGGGCGCTGTTGCTGGTGTGGATCATCAGGTAATAGTTGCCTGCTTTCAGTCGATCAATCACGTCGGGGGCTGAGACAGCAAACGTGTCGCCGAGTGACATCATGGGGTTGGACACGGCGTCGGAATCTTCCCACAGGCCGCTGAGAGTTCCTGCAACGGGGTCGGTCACTAGGTCATCATCGTCGTCACCATCGCGGGGAACGCCGAAAATGTTCAGAACGTGCTGAGTGCCGCCTGTGTTGACGTCGACCTTCGAGCCACCATTAGCGGCGATGTTGTCGGTGATATCGTGGACGTGAATCGCCGTGACGTTATCGTCGAGGCTGGATGATTGGAAGCCGTCTAGATCTAAACCTTCGAGCTGAATCGAGTAGCTGACGGTTGGTTCGCCCATGCCTCCCGTTGCCGGTTCGGAAAGCACAAACGTGGCAGAAGCGGTGGCTGGGAATGCGGGGGCGGAGACTCCTCCAAGCCGAACCGTCGTGAAGTCAAGCTCTGCCGTGAAAGTGGTGACGGTTTGTGCTGAAGCGGCTGAGGTCAGCAAAAGAACGGATAGGACTAAAAGGTAACGCATCTTGAAAACCCTCTCTGAGAAATAATCGTTAATTAAAAATGGTGCGAGAACGACGCCAAGTCATTAGCGTGCTCGCGAGAAATAAAAAGCAACTAAGAGCTGCTGGCTCAGGGACCGCGACCAAAGAAACAGGTGGTGCGGTCACCGTGCCAAACTGTTGTTGCCATGTTAAAAGGTCGGAACCATCGACCCAGTCGTCATCGTTTCCATCGGCAGGCTCGATAGGACCCGTTTGGCCGAAACCGTTCTGCCAAAGGGTTAAGTCGCTGCCATCGACCTCGAAATCGTTGTTGAAGTCAGCAATCCCCAGCCCAATCAGTTCAGCCCGCAACTCCCCGATAGCAGCCAGTCGCTGGGCTAACGTCCAGGTTCCACTGGGATCGTAAACTAGCGGAAAGAGGAACGTGTCAGAACGCTCGAGTCCACTACCGTGCAGTCTTAGTGGAACGCCATAGATCCCGGGTGCTGACCCAGATGCCAGCTCAAAGAACCCATCCGCGTGCCACTGCGGCGCTCCCGTGTAGGTCCCCCAGACCATCCCAACCTTTCTTGCAGAGGTCTGGTTGATCGCGTAGTCCGTCACGGGGCTACTCACCGGGTTACCAAGGCTATCGAACGCTGGATTCTCGAAGGTTAGTTCAGCGGTCGTTGTGGTTGGGCCGGTTCCATTCCAATAGAGCAAAGGTCCGACGGCTTCCAATTCGAAGGTCGTTCCCGTGCTGACGCCATTGACCGGAAACGTGACCCCAAATCCTGGAGAGTCCGTGAAGATCAAAGTCGCAAAGTTGTCGAGCAATGCAAAGTTGTTATTCACTTGCGGAAGCAACTGCTGCGTCACGGGATCGACGCGAATGTCGATCGGTGTTTCGTGTGCGAAACAACTCGCCGAACGAGCAGCAACCATGATCAACAATGTCGCTACGAAATATCTTCGTTGATCCCTACTCATCTGTGATTCCTCCTCTCTTTAGAAAGACTCACCCTGGCCTGGTGCAGCAAAGTTGAAGCCCGTTTCTGCCCAGTTACGGACGGTGGCTTCAGGGATCGCCTTCACGTGGCCGTCGACATACAGGTAGTTAGCAATATCACCGGCATGACGGTCGGGTTGGATCTCGGCAATCATACGAGGCCAAGTTCGGCCTCTCTCGACGTTGCGTGGACTGAACCACACGCTGCCGGGATGGGCGTGATCCAGGAGTTCCAGCGCTGCGTTGCTCACCACTTCGGTCTTGCGATAATCCGAACCCTCGAAAGCAAGAATGGTCTGCGAAGTCGCCTTCAACTGGTCGATGCGTTCCACCGAATCGGGTCCTGGCAATGCCAAGTACTCGCTCATCAAATAGCTGGTACTTCGATGCTTCAGCCAGACCTCACGGTGAGGATCGTCTGGACAGACGCGCATCCGATCCACGTTTTCTAAGTAAGGACTGGTGGAATAGACCCAGGACTGGGTTTCCCCTTCGTGCGAAGTTCGCGGGAAGCGCCCATTATGTGAGTCGATATACATCATCATCGCCAAGCCAAGTTGATGCAGGTTGTTCGCACATTGCGCACGCCGAGCGCTCGCTCGTGCCGCCTGCACCGCAGGCAACAGCAAGCCGATCAGCACGCCAATAATGGCGATGACCACCAACAACTCGACGAGCGTGAACCCCCGCGAACCCGAAGGTCGCAGGGTCCGAACTCGTTCGATTTGCATTCTTACTCCAAGGAGAGCAACAAGATTGCAGAGATCGAAGCCACAGACGCCATCGCGCAAAGCTTGCGCAACGGAGCTAGGACTTCATGCCAGAGAAAATACCGCGACTAGCAGCCCCGCGGTGGCGGCGTAGGTGGAGCAAAAGAAGGAGAACACACCGCTTGCGGCTTAGCCGTCACAACCGCTTCCACATTCCTTTCAAAAGAAACGAGCACCAAAGGCGGTGGCGGCGCGAGCGTAATCGACTGTGAAGCGAACGAAATCCCTTGGCATTGGAGTGCCTTCAGCACGACAACGCGTTTGTCATTTTTCTTCGGCGTCGGCGACTTCGCAACACGCTTCGGTGAGCAGCAGCTCGCTTGTTTTGAACAGCAACTGCGAGAGGTCGAGCAGCACGCTGGCCGTGGCGTCTCTTTGACGGCCGCCAAGACAAAAGCCGGTGGCGTCACACCTTCGCGACGCGCCCACGCGAGCCGTTCACTCAGCGAATGGCAGCAGCAATTGCTCCAGCAATGCTGCGCTGATTTGCACCCGCAAGGACAGTTCTCACAAGGAAACCGCTCCCCCGCCACTTGTGGCTTAGCCGTCTCCCCCGTCGGCAACGGCACCCCCAGCGCTACGGTGGCGAACCAGCCGATCAGCAGAAGACAAAAAAGTCGCCGTAGCATGTGTGGAGATGGGAGTGGGGAGTTCAGGCGAGGTGACTTGGGCAAAGTCAAACAGTCATCCTATTCCAACTGGCCACTTACGCAAGCAGCGGGGATCGATTTTGGCAGTTTGACCTTGCTAACGAGGGGTGCTACGTTGAATCGCCATGAGGCTGCCGCCAGCCGAGACACAAGCTCCCCGCTCGACCAAGGAGAAACCACGATGAAAACCAAACTCACGAGAACTTTGCTAGCCGCAGGCATGATTGCCGTCACAGCCGCCCCGCTCGCCTACGTTTACGCCCACTGCGAAGTCCCCTGCGGCGTCTACGACGACGATCGCCGCTTCACGGACATGCGCGAGGACCAGACCACGATCGCCAAGTGCATTGCGAATATTGGTGAGTTAGCAGGCACGCACGATGCCAACGGCCACAATCAACTCGCGCGTTGGGTAGCGACCAAAGAAGATCACGCAACGCGGACACAACACACGATCGCCCAGTACTTTATGACCCAACGAATCAAAGCGGACGATCCGAAGTACGTCGACAAGCTCACCAAGGCCCACGCCGTGATGGTAGCAGCCATGAAGTGCAAGCAAGCTGCTGACCCCGCTACGGCTGAGGCTCTTAGCAAAGCGATCAATGCATTTGAAGTCGCCTACCACGGCCACTCACATGCCGATGGCCATGGCCACGACGATCACGGAGATCACTAGTTTCAGCCCTTAGCTGCTAGCAGGTTTGATCTGTCATTTAGCCGCGGTGCTTGCACCGCGGTTTTTTCATACGCATTTCCGGCAGTCGAACCTTTCATCTCAACCCCTCGTACAAGAGGTCGTAAAACAAATCGGTTCGCTACCGCAAGGCGAACATTGTCGCACGGCTACCAACAGGACCGCGGTAAGCTTGTGCCTCGATGAAAACGTCGCTCGCGATGCCCGCTGTCACAATTCCAGGTCGCCTTCGACCCTTGGTTCTGGCCTGTGTCCTCTTCGTTCCTGTTTCTGCGATCGCCGGCCCGCCACGTCTGGAATTCGATTTCGGTCGTGCAGTTGCCTGCCAGGTCTTGCCGACAGATCTTGAATCCGAAGACTTCGCTGAAGAGAAGCTGATCCAATTCTCGCTCCCCATCTCCGTGCAGCTTCTGTCAGGTGATATTGCTCAGGCAGAAGCGATTCGCATCGAACTGACCGATCATGATAAGCGCATGCTGGTCCACGATTTTGCGCCACAGACACGGCTAGAAAGCCAGCACACCGAGGCAATCTTGCGGACCGAATCGACAGAGGATAGCCATTCCTTGAGCGCCACTTTGGGTGGTGAGGCACCGGTCCCTGTGGGAGACTTGGTCGCTCACGTGACGCCTTCAGTGAGTGGTGCCCTTGGAAAACGCGACGCGGTCACGCAGACCGAGCGGCTTTTACCACCGAAGCAGGTGGTGGTCGCTAGCGGGACGAAGCACAACCGGCACGGAGTGTTCTTTCAGCTTCGCCCCACTCCGCAAACGACACTCGAAGGCCAGCATGAGGTGACGGTCACCCTGCGTGTCTCCAAGCGATGGCGAGGGGACACACTTCGTGTCGAGCTATCGGCTCAAGGAAACGAAAAGTTTCTGTGGATGGAGCGCGAGACGACTTTCGCGAAAAAAACGGCTGATATCGCGCTCTACCTCACGGGCGATCGTGAAGCGCGCCTGGCGGCTGAACAGTTTCTGAGGCAGTAGCTCTTCTAGCGCCGACGTCGAAAACCCTGAGCAAGCCCCACGGCCCAACATGCCAGTAGGGCAGAGCTTGGTGAGGGTACTGTTGCCACCTCTGGTGCAGGCTCGGGGCTGAATTGTTGCTGCCAAAGCAAGTAGTCGGAGCCATCAATTGCGAAGTTAGCGTTGAAGTCGCCATTGGCCGCGATCGAAAAACCAATTCCGCCAAAAGTGTCTTCCCAAAGATCGAGATCTTCACCATCGACGAAGGAGTCCCCGCTCGTATCAGCGGCGACACTGACCGCGAGACTTCCTCCCACGGAGCCCGAGGAGCTGCCCAAGGCAAAGGTCTCGCTGGAGGTCGTAGCACTCAGGGCGTAACTGCCTTGTGCGAGGAAGAACGAGCGATACTGTTCGTCACCCGTTGAAGATCCGAACAGCACGACCGGAGAGTTTGGGAATTGAGTATTGATAAGCTGCAAGGATGCTTCCCCACCATCCGATTGACTGACCGTTGCAATCATCGTGACGCGGTGTGCTGTGTCGGTTTCGAAAAGCTGCTCGAACGAGGCGGACGAGGAGACACGAGGCTCATTCGGGGGGTCGCTCTGCCCGTTGGTGCTCGAAGTGGAAGTGGCTGAGAACTCGAAGAGTGCTCCGTTGCCACCCGAATTACTTAGCGTTGGAATCACGCTAGAGGCTGCCCGGTCGATAACGCCTCCGCCGAAGGCTTGCAAACTGAGGTCGTTGCCGCTGAGGTCGCTGACCAGTTCGTTTTGGCTGTCGCCTGGAACCGATGCTGCGATTTCGCCGTTAATGCTTGAGAAGCTGACCCCCGCTTGAGTATCGGAGGAAACGATCGCGAAAAGGGTTACAGAAAATGTTACGAAAAGCTGCCGTTGCAGGTTGCTGAGAAGCCCGTCTTGTTGCATGAGTCATCCGCCGTGTCAGGGAAGTTGAAGCAAACTGATGATACGTAGCTCCTTCCTGCTGTCTCGCCTCATCCCTGGGCGCGTTCCGTATTGTAGCTAGTTGCTCTACGGCACGCCACAATCTTGACCCTCTTAGGTTTGTGCGATCACCACGCAGCGATCTTAATCGAGACAAGCGTCATCGAAATGTAGGCGCATTCTCTGCGGCTGTCATTGGTCGCCATTGCCGAGAGCTTGGCCTAAGTTGTTGTGGCTTAGTCGTTTAAGAGGATCGGCTAGAACGGTACTGAAGGTGTGGCGCAATCATTGCCTCTGAGTGATCGGAACAAGATAAGACCTGCAAGGATGGCGGACCCACAGAGAATCGGCACAGAGAAACAGAGTTACTCCTATGTTAATCCCCATCGCAGCCGCCAGCGGCGGCATCATCGGCTGGCTTGTCGGCCTGGTTTGGCTCGGCAACCGCGGCAAGTCGAGCAGTGTCGCCGTCGGCGTTTTTGGAGCCTTGCTGGGGCTAGTGACGCAACTTTGGCTGCGTGGTACCACGCTCAGCGGGAGCACTCTCATTAGTAACCTGCCAGCAGCAATCGTCGGAGCCACCTTGCTCTTGGTGCTGTGGACGATCGCTCAACGGCTGTTTTTGGCTAAGCCGCAAGCGGTACGTGAGAGTGAATCCTAACGATGTGTTCCCTTTCCTGCTTGCGGGAGAGGGCTAGCATGAGGGCGCGAATATCAGTCGCCCTCAGTCGACTTCCTTCTCGTCGATCCACGACATCATCTTGCGGAGCTCTTTGCCCACTTTTTCGACGCCGTGCTGGCGTTCCAAGCGTCGGCGAGCCTTGAATCCGGGAGCCCCCGCCTTGTTCTCCAGAATCCAGTTCCGAGCGAAGGTGCCGTCTTGGATTTCTTTCAGCACCTTCTTCATTTCCGCCTTCGTCTCGTCGGTGACGATTCGCGGGCCCGTTGAGTAGTCGCCGTACTCGGCGGTGTTGCTCACGCTGTAACGCATGTAGCTCAGGCCGCCTTGGTAGAAGAGGTCAACGATCAGCTTCAGTTCGTGCATGCACTCGAAGTAAGCCATCTCAGGCTGGTAGCCCGCTTCGACAAGTGTCTCGAAACCGGCCTTCACGAGCTCAGCGGCTCCGCCACAAAGGACGGCCTGCTCGCCGAACAAGTCGGTCTCGGTCTCTTCAGCAAACGTAGTCTGAATAATGCCGGCACGCCCTCCACCGACGCCTGAGGCGTAGGCCAAACCGATGGCTTTGGTCTCCGGGCTGTGATCTTCTTCCAGGGCAATCAAGCAAGGAACACCACCACCGGCGACGAATTCACTACGGACCAAGTGGCCGGGGCCTTTGGGAGCGACCAGCAGCAACTCGACGCCCTCGGGCGGCTCGACCTGGCCGAAATGCACGTTAAAACCGTGCGAACACATCAGGATGTTGCCTGGAGAGAGGTTGTCGCGAATCTCGTTTCGGTACACATCCGCCTGCACTTCGTCTGGCAGCAGGATGTTGACGACGTCACCCTTTTTGGTCGCCTCGGCGGCACTCATCGGCTCGAAGCCGTGGCTGACGGCCAAGTCGTAATTCGGCCCGCCAGGACGCTGGCCAACGATCACGTTGACGCCACTCTCACGCAAGTTCTGCGAGTGGGCGTGGCCCTGTGAGCCGTAGCCGATAATGGCCACGGTCTTGCCCTCAAGGGCCTTCATGTCAGCGTCTTTGTCATAGTAAACCGTAGCGGCCATCGGTGAGTTTCCTTGAGTGAGGTTTCTGTGTTATCTGTAGGCCGGAGTGAGCGACAGCGAACTCCGGCGTCTTGTTGTATTTGGTATCGCATGCCGGAGTTCGCTAAAGCTCACTCCAGCCTACTTGGCTATTCCTGAGCTTCGCCGTTGTGACGATTCACACCTCGCACCATTGCGATGCGTCCCGTGCGGGCAAGCTCGGTGATGCCGAAGGGTCGCATGAGGTCGATGAACGCCTCGATCTTCTTCTCAGGACCGGAGATTTCCACGACGACATTCTCGGGCCCGACGTCGACGACTTTGCCGCGGAAGATCGAGCACAGCTCGTGAATCTCCGCCCGCTGCGCGTCCTTCGCCGCCACCTTGATGAGCATGAGATCGCGCTCGACATAGTCCTGGGCGCTGATGTCGTCGACCTTCACAACAGTGACGATCTTCTCCAGTTGCTTCCGCACCTGATCCAGCACGCTATCGTCCCCCCGGACCACAAAGGTCATGCGGGAGAGACTTTTGTCCTCGGTCTCACCGACCGCCAAAGAATCGAGGTTGTACCCGCGCGAGGCGAGCATGCCCGAAACGTGCGAAAGCACACCCGGGACGTTTTGGACGAGGGCAGAGATAACGTGTCGCATGGTGGGGTGGACCTCAGGGGAGGCCGTCAGGTTCGCCAGTCGTAAGGACCGGATAGGGCGGAAAAACCGAACCTTAGATGATAACTAGCAGGGATTGGGGCGACAACCGGCGGGAAAAGCCCTAAGCGTCAGCGCCGGGATCTCCCGGCTCTAACGCAGAGGGCTTTACTGGGAAAGTTGCAAGTGAGTAGCTATGATGCCCATGGAGTCTCAACGCCATGAAATACGCCGTCATCGTCGAAAAGGGTGAATCGAGCTGGGGAGCCGATTTCCCCGAACTACTCGGTTGCGTCGCCGCCGCGGACTCGCGCGCGAGAAAGTGCTTGAACTGATCCGCGAGGCGGTTGAGTTTCACTCGAAGGGCTCAAGGAGAATGGCTAGGACGTTCCTGAGCCGCATTCGTTTAGTGAATTGGTTGAGGTTGGGGCTGCGTAGGACAGTAGCTGAATCAGTTCGGAGATCAAACCTCGAACTTTTCTAGTTTAGGCCGATCACATGGCGAGCAGTTGGAAAGGTTATCGATCAATCACCGTTAACGATCTTCGTTTTCGCTGGCTTTGTGGATTCCATTATCCTGCGGAGATGGGCTCCGTCGGGTTTGCGAAAAATGGTGCTAATTGGCCTCCAGACACACTCTTGGTTCGTTTGGAATCATCGCCGCACAAAACTTTGACTGTCTGCTGGAAAGCTTGTAGGGGACCATTTGTCACGCCAAGTCTTGTTCGCAAACTAATAGAAAAAGCAATCGCGAAAAAGTGGCCCAGTGAGTTATCGGAACTGTGTCTTGACGGCGAGGCTGAAGGAATAAGTCACAGATGCTAGCGGGTAGCCGCGATAGTCGACCGCACAAGCCGTAGCACCCTAAGCCACAATCGCTTCCCGCAACATCTCGACCTTGGCAACCGCAAACCCTGCTCGCTCCACGTCCCCAACGGCTGAAGCAATGGCAGCGTGCATCGAATCGCCGCCTCGCTCGAACAGCAGTTCCATGCCTTCATCGTGCCCGCGTATTGAGGCGTCAGCGCAACCCGCTTCGCCCAACGCGTCGGTGGCGTCCAGGATTTCTTCGTGGGTCATCGGAGGCGAAGTCACGATGACGCTGAATCGAAAATCGCTCATGGGTTGGTTCTCCAAATAACGCTTCAGTTTAGCTCCGAAGGAGCGACGCTACGATAGCCCGGGGTGTAGCAACGGTGAGCGACAGCGAACCTTGCGGAACCCCGGGTTAGGATTCCATTGTACGAGCGACCGAGCGAAAAGCGTTGCGCGCGTGACAAGCATTGTTGAGGTCGCAAAGAGCCGGGACTGTACGTGCCCAGTTTCGGCCTCGGGTCGTTGCTAGCGGTTGGCGACCGACTTGCTCGGCCGATATTGTAGGTTGCCCTCTGACCCAGGGCTGCGACCACACTCGCTGTCGCTCGCGATGGTCTTGCCCCTGGGCTAGTATAGTGGCGCCCCTTCGGGGCTGACGTGTGCTTGCCCGAAGCCCTGGCACCGCGCGAGGCGTAGCTCGCGGGCTAGCTTGGCGATCTCTTCTCCTCCGCAGCCCATTTCCCTTCCGCCCTCTCCCATGCTAGGCTGAACTGTTTGCCCAATCCCCAAAGTTGCTCGTCTAGCACTTTATGTCCGCGATTGCCCTCCCAAAGCAGCAAGAACCCTCGGCCCCTGCGCCCTCTGCCGGGGACATCCGCATCCGCGGAGCGCGGACGCACAATCTTAAGAACATCGATCTCAACATCCCGCAGCGGAAGCTGGTCGTCATCACCGGACTGAGCGGTTCGGGCAAAAGTTCGCTCGCCTTCGATACCCTGCTGGCCGAGGGGCAACGGCAGTACATTGAGTCGCTGTCCGTCTACGCGCGGCAGTTCTTCAACCAGATGCAGCGGCCCGATGTCGATGTGATCGAGGGGCTGCAGCCGACGATTGCCATTGACCAGCACGCCGGGAGCGCCAACCCGCGGAGTACGGTGGCGACCGTGACGGAGATCTATGATTTCTTGCGCGTGCTGATGGCCCGCACGGCGGATGTTGCTTGCCCGGAATGTGGCCTGCCGATTTCTCAGCAGTCAGCGGGCGAGATCCAGGAAGCGATCGAGGCCCTGCCGCTCGACACGAAGGTGATGATCCTCGCCCCGATGGTGCGGGGGCGAAAAGGGAAGCATGCCGACGTGATGGAGCGTATCCGCAAGGAAGGCTTCGTGCGGGTGCGGATTGATGGAGTGACTTACGAGGTCGAGGACGCGCCCGAGCTGACGGCCCAAAAGCCGCACGATATTGAGGCGGTCGTGGATCGGGTGATCGTGCGCGAGGGACTGGAGAATCGCCTCGCCGAATCGGTCCGCCTCGCACTGAAGCACGGCGAGGGCGCGTTACGGATCACCTACCTCACGCCGCTGGACAAGGTGCAGGCAAATGGCTCTAGCACTAAAGAAGTCACCGCGGAAAACGGCTGGCGGGAGCGCGTGTACAGCACGCAGTACGCTTGCCCCGACTGCAAGTTGAGCCTCGCCGAAGTCGAGCCCCGTACGTTTAGCTTCAACAGCCCCTACGGTGCCTGCGAGGAGTGCGAGGGGCTCGCCGCACGGGAAGCGTTTGACCCTGAGTTGGTGATTCCAGACCTAAGTCTTTCACTGGCCGACGGGGCGATTGCTCCCTGGCACGGCTCGACGGCTGCAGCACGGAAGAAGCAGGCAAAGCTGCTCGGACCGCTGCTCAATAAGCACAAGGTGCTGCAAGACACGCCGCTAGAAAAATGGTCCGCCAAGGCACGCGAACAACTACTACATGGCGACAACGGCAAGTTTGTGGGTTTGCTGAAACACCTCGAAATGGACTACGCCGCGGCGAAGCGGGAGAGCGTTCGAGAGAAGCTCGCCGAGTTCCGCGGCGTCACACCCTGCCCTGCTTGCGAAGGTTCTCGTCTGCAGCCCGAAGCGCGTTCTTGCCGGCTGGGCGGCCTAGCGATTCACGAAATCGTCCGAATGACCGTCGAGCAGGCACTCGCGTATTTCGAGTCCCTGCAGTTTCCGCCAACGCAGCAGCCAATCGGCGAGCCGTTGGTCACAGAGATCGTCAAGCGACTCACGTTTCTGCTCAAGGTGGGCGTCGACTATCTCACGCTCGATCGCCCCGCGGATACGCTCAGCGGTGGCGAACGGCAGCGGGTTCGTTTGGCCACAGGGATTGGCTCGGGACTGGTTGGCGTGCTCTATGTCTTGGACGAACCGTCCATCGGCTTGCATCCCCGAGACAACGCACGGCTGATCGAAGCGTTGCGCGAACTGCAACAGCAAGGCAACACCGTGCTGGTGGTCGAGCACGACGAAGAACTGATGCGGGCCGCCGATTGGCTGATCGACATTGGCCCAGGGGCGGGCACGCAAGGCGGCACGATCGTCGCGGAAGGAACCCCCGAGGAGGTTGCCTCCAACGAAAGTTCGATCACGGGTGGCTATCTCTCGCAGAGGTTGCGGATCGAGCCGCCTGCCAAACGGCGCAAAGCAGTAAAGTCGCGGACCGTACATCTGGAAGGGGCCTCGCTTAACAATTTGCAGAACGTCAAGTTCGACATGCCCTTGGGGCTCTTGCATTGTGTGACCGGCGTGAGCGGTTCAGGGAAAAGCTCGCTGGTAATCGACACCGTCGCAAAGGCACTTGCTAACAAGCTCAACGGCGCGAGCCAACGGCCAGGGCCCTACAAGAAACTTCAAGGCGTGAGCAAACTCACGCGGCTGATCCATGTCGACCAGTCGCCGATCGGTCGCACGCCACGCAGCAACCCGGCCACGTTCACAGGCATTTTCGACGAGATCCGTCGCATTTTTGCCGGGACGAAACACTCGAAGCAACTCGGCTACAAACTGGGGCGGTTCAGCTTCAACACGAAGGGTGGGCGTTGCGAGCATTGCCAAGGACAAGGCGTCGAACGTGTCGAGATGCGTTTCTTGCCCGACTTGTTCGTGACCTGTCCCGTCTGCTACGGCAAACAGTTCAACCGGCAAACCCTAGCGGTCCGCTATCGTGAGAAATCAATCGCCGACGTCCTGGCGATGAGCATCGAGGAAGCGGTTGGTTTTTTCGAGAACCACGAGGCCGTCCACAAGATGCTCACCAGCTTGGTTGACGTAGGCCTCGGCTATTTGACGCTCGGTCAGCGAAGTACAACCCTCTCAGGCGGCGAGGCCCAACGGATCAAATTGGCCGCGGAGCTGGGGCGGCCCTCCAATGGCCACACGCTCTACATTCTCGACGAGCCGACCACCGGCCTGCACGCGGCAGACATTGATCGCTTGCTCAAAGTCCTGCACGGCTTAGTCGATCTTGGCCACACGGTGCTGGTGATCGAACACCACACCGACGTTATCCGCAACGCCGACTGGGTGACCGACCTTGGTCCCGAAGGGGGCGCCGAGGGAGGTCGGATTCTTGCAGCCGGGACGCCCGAAGATATTGCGGAGTGCGAGGAGAGCTTCACCGGGCAGTGGTTATAGCGTGAACCGCGTGAAAATTCTCCGCAGGAATTTCCCCGAAGGGGATACGCAACATAGCCCAGGGTTGGTCAACAGCGAGCCTAAGCGAGCTTTTGGCCTACCCTGGGTAATAGAGTCGATAGAATTCATCGACCGAGCGGAAATGCGTGTGTACCGAATACTCATGATCGAGGTCGAAAATCCTTAAGGTCGACCTCGGCCTATTACGACCTCGTTCTACCGCCGTCGGTATTCTATCCGATTTGTTCGGTCGTTCTGTTGGTGGTTACATGGACCCAGGGTAGGCCCACACTCGCTGTCGCTCGCGATGGGCCAACCCTGGGCTACGATGCGTAACGCCTTCGGCGTATCTTGATGGACTCAGCGTATTCTAAACGACGCTCGTTCTATCTCGTCACGAACTTGAAATGTGAAAAGCCTCACGCGTTAAGTAACGCGCGAGGCTTGGGTTCTACTCGTATTGATTTTCACGTTGTTTCACCGTTACCGGTGAAACCACTTACTGAACTTCGCCACCGCGCTCTCTTTCTTGGGTGTGGCTTTCTTTGGAGCTTGCTCAGTTTCCTCAGTCACAGTCTCTTCCGCTGAGGCAGTCACGACATCGGCGGCTTTGGCCGTTGCCGCACAACAACCCCCTTCACAGCAAGCATCGTCGCAACCACAGGCGGGTTCTTCACAGCATCCATCACAGCAACCGCTGGCACAGCCGCAGCCCGAGCCTTTACCGCAGCACCCGCAGCAGCCCTTCTTGACGGCTTTCCATTTGGTAACGCACTCTTCGCACTTGTACTTTTCTTTTTCAAGCACGTTGATGCAGCGGACCTTGCCGCATTTCAGACCGAACAGACTGAAGCCCGACGAGCACCCACAGGAGCTGCAGCCATCACACCCGCCGCCACAGCACGTGTCCCCGCAACAAGTATCACAGTCCGCATCGCAGCAGCCCTCATCACAGCACTTTTTGCCACACTTATCCTTACGGCACTCCCAAGGCCAGCGCCACGGTGGCACACAAACAGGCTCCGCACAGACGTTGTAGCAGTGCTTCTCGACCTCTTCTTTCTTGGTTTCGCTTTCGCACTTGTAGCAGTCAGGATCGCAAACGCAGGTGGCTCGCTTACCAACTTTGGCTTTCGCTTTGCAGCATTCGCAGGGATCAACGCAGCACGGTTCTTCACACCCACAACTGCTTTCGCCCGCTTGGGCCGGCAAGTTCGTTGCGAAGAGCAACGTCGCTACCAACAGGGCCAGGGATATCTCTTGCATGGGAATCGTCCTCCAAGGAACGGTTAGGTTATGTGTTTAGCCGCGACGCTCGCGTCGCGCTGTGGTTGGGCACGTTGGTTAAAAGTCCACCATGAAACGCGCCCCTAGGATCGAGTAAGCTCCAGGCACGCCGAAACCGGCCTCGGCGGTGTCTTCGATCTCACCGTAGATGGCATTGAACTGCATGCGAGCATAGGGGCTCCAGTACCAGTTCAGCCCCAGCGTGTGGCTGTTGCCGATACCGCCGTTGATATCTTGGTCGTTGAAGTTGGCGTAGCTGTAGCGGTAAGCCAGTTGCCACGCGCCCCAGCCACCACGGACACCGTCGCAGCAGGTATCAACGAGGAAGAAGTTCTCAAACGGCTTGATCCGCCCGAGAGTACCGCTCTTGCGTTCCCAAGGCATGTGTTCGCCAGTCAGGAAGTAGGCGATGTAGACGTAACCGCCATGCAAGAAAACTTCGCTCGCCTCGCGGCGTTGGAGCCAGAGGTTTTGGTACTCGCCGACAATCTGCACGGGACCGAAGTTCCAGACGTTTTCCGCACCGACCAACTGATAGTCGTCCGCACCGTCGATGCGCCCCGTGTTCAACCAACGGTTGGTCGAGCGAGCTTCAGGACGATGCCGGAAACGGGCTTCATTGTCAGCACGTCCATCAATGCCGCTGCCATCGGGGTTGGCGAAGGTGCTGCTCACCGCCCAGTGACCGTAGCCACGTCCGCCGGAGGATTCGTCGTACCACCAGGTGTTCGCCAAACGCCCAGCGAACTCCATCTGCCAGTGATCGCTGACGTAGTTGCCTTCGTCCTGAATCAGGCGTTGGTTGAACACACCGTAGCGCCAGTTCCAGGCTTGGTCGTCGGAGAGGCCGTACGATTGCAGACCCCAGCGACGTGCATCTTGGTTGAAACTTTCGATCACGAAAGGACGTTCCAAGAACACGTTGTAACGGCTACTGTTGAGGTGATCCAAACCGTAAGGACGCTTTTGGTTACCCAGTAGCACGGTGTGGAACACCGGCAAGTCATTCCAGCCGAGGTAAGCATCGCGGAATTCGCTGTCGTTACCGCCGGCGAATTCCATTTCGATTTTGTATTCCATGTTGGCGGCAAGCTTGCCCTTCACGCCAAAACGCATCCGGCGGAAGCCAACGCGGTCTTGCGGCGTGACGTTGGGGTCGCCACTCTCAAGAATATTCACGCCTAGCGAGTCACCCGGGAAGCTCCACATATCGGCGTGGATACGACCGTTCACCTTCATCGTGGCATCGCCATGACCGCTGAAGGCAGTGACCTTCATCTTCTTCTTGAGGTCGTTGTAGTTGTCCGAAAGTTTGCTGTAGTCTTCCTCAAGATCGCCGTAGTTCTCTTCGAGCTTTTCAAGGCGTTTAATGACATCTGATTTTTCATCCTCTTCGTCGCCTTCATCCTCGTCGGCGTCTGCCTCAGCGAGGTAATAGTTGTAATGAGCTGCCTGGGCGACCACAGGGTCTGCCGTTGCCGTGTCGATTGGTGGCAACGGCTCCGCGGCCGAGAGAAACCCAACGATCAGCAATTGGCTTAACATTGCCAAGCTGACCAGCACAATCAGTCGTCGGCGTTGCCACCACAGACTTGCTTGCGTGCATCTTTCAGAAGTACTCATCAGAAGTGTTGCTCCATCCTTGGAGAAGTAAAAACCATCGCAGTCGCCCCCTTCGGGCCACTCCGCCTTGTCGCGTCGCCTCGATCTTACAACCTGGTTCTGGTTATGAGGCTCTTGGCGATTGTGTGCCGTGCGCGGATCGTGCGCTCTGCAAGCACCGCACCGGCTATGCAGATAGTTTCGGCAGGCCGGATATGTAGAAAATGTTAAGAATGACGCCTGTGCGGCCAGTGCGAGCAGCTAGCACTAGGTGCGACCGCGATAATCGGCAAGGTTTATCGGCGGCTCGGCATTTGAGACCCGAGCTACACCCGCTCAACCACGGTCGCAATCCCTTGCCCAATGCCGATGCACATGGTCGCCAAGCCAAACTGAGCATCGCTGCGGGCGAGCATCGCATGGACAAGCGTCGTGGCAATCCGCGCCCCGCTGGCACCAAGCGGGTGACCGATCGCGAGTGAGCCACCGCGGACGTTGAGCTTCGCCTGATCAATGTCGAGCATCTGCACGCAGGCTAGAGTCTGGGCGGCGAAAGCTTCGTTCAGTTCGATCAGGTCGATGTCAGCGAGCGAGAGGCCGGCGCGCTTGAGTGCCTTTTGCGTCGCGGGGACGGGGCCCGTGCCCATCACCGCGGGGTCGACACCGGCTACCGCGGTTGCGCGGATTCTCGCGATGGGGTTTAGGCCGAGTTCTTTCGCTCGCTCTTCGCTCATCACCAGCATCGCGGCGGCACCGTCGTTTAGGGGTGAACTATTTCCTGCGGTGACCGTACCGATGCCGGGCATAAAAGCTGGCTTTAGCGCAGCGAGTTGCTCCAGATTCGTATCGGGGCGAATGCACTGGTCGGTCTTCACTTCAACGCGCTCGCCCGCTTCGTTGCGACCCCAGACGGGGATGATCTCCGCATCGAACTCACCCGCTTCGGTCGCTGCCGCGGCCTTTTGATGGCTGGCCAGCGCGAATTCGTCTTGAGCCTCTCGGGTGATTCCCTGCGACTGGGCGAGGAACTCGGCCGTGTAACCCATGTGTAGCGCGCCCTTGCTGGTGGCGTGGAACAGCTTGGGGTTAAAGTCGACTCCGTGGTCCATCGGCAGATGGTGCATGTGTTCTAAGCCGCCAACGATCTGCACGTCTTCGCCACCCGCGGCAATGGAGTGCGCTGCCTGATTAAGTGCCTGCAAGCTGCTACCGCACAGACGATTGACGGTCGCCCCAGCAACGCTGGAAGGCAAGCCGGCCACCAGTGAAACAATCCGCCCGACGTTGAAGCCTTGCTCTTTGGTCTGCTGCGTGTTGCCGAGGACCACGTCTTCAATCATCGCAGGGTCGATCCCGGTGCGCTCGATTAGCGCACGTACGACGGCAGCGGCCAGATCGTCGGAGCGGACGTCGCGAAACGCGCCGCGTTCGGGATGGGCACGGCCAATAGCGGTTCGACAGCAATCAACAATGACAGCGGTTTTCATAGATCATTCACTTCTAGGATTGGAAACCACAATGGTTTGAACCACGGAGCGGTATTTACTTGAATTGGGGAGAACACGGAGGAAGAAAACAAATCGAATGTAATCGTTGCGATCTAAGGCTAAAAAACACTCACTAATTCCTCCTCTTTGCTTATGTGAAGCATCACTCACTGTGCATAGAGAAGCCGTCTCAGCGATTCTCTCCGTGTCCTCCGTGCCCTCTGTGGTTCAAAAAAAAATGGGATAGAACCTTCCATCCTCTGCTGCGGATTGCAGCAGGGCGGTTGGCTCGTATCTTTTGCCTAGTGACTTGTAGGGTTCAAGCTGTTCGAGAATCCTCGCCGGGCCGACTTGGTCTGCCCAGAACAAGAGACCTCCTTTGAACGGCGGGAAGCCGATGCCGAAGATCAACGCGAGGTCGACATCCTGAACGCTGTTGGCCACGCCGTCTTCGAGGACACGTGTCGCTTCAAGCAGCATCGGTAGCATCAAACGCTCCGTTAGTTCCTTGGAGCTAAAGTCTTTTGATTCTTTTACATGCTTGGCAATGATTCCCTCGGCCGTCTCGCTGGGCGTCTTCTTCCCTTTTTTGGCAGGTGGGTAATCGAAGAAGCCTTGGCCGTTTTTCTTTCCTTTGCGGTCTGACTCGACCATCGCTGGCAGAATTGACGAGGGCTCGACGCGGTCTGGGAATGCCGCGTGCATCACGCCGCCGGCGTGAATGGCTACGTCGAGGCCCACGGTGTCGTACAGTTCAATGGGACCCATGGGCATTCCAAACGCTTTGGCAGCACGATCGACCGCTTTGATCGAGGCACCTTCTTCAAGCAGCAGCAGCGCCTCGTTCATGTAAGGCAGTAGCACGCGGTTCACGAGGAAGCCGGGGCCATCGTTCACCACAACGGGCGACTTGCCGAGACGTTTCGCATAGGCGACGGCAGTGGCGATGGTTTGGTCGGTGGTTTTTTCTCCGCGGATTACTTCAACCAGCGGCATACGTCGCACAGGGTTGAAGAAATGGAGACCGCAGAACTGGCCGGGGTGCTTAAGCACCCCGGCCAAAGTGGTCACGGGGATCGTCGACGTGTTCGTGCAGAGGATCGCTTTTTCGCCCAAGTGCGGTTCGAGCCGTTTGTAGAGCTCGTGCTTCGCCTCTTTGTTTTCATAAATCGCTTCGATCACGATGTCTGCAGCGGCGATCTCCTCATCTTGTAGCGTACCGTTGATCAGCGGCGTGAATTCGAGAGCTTTCGTGACATCGGGGCCTTTTGTTTTTTTGTTGAAGCTCACTTCGGTGAGCACGCCTTTCACGCCGCGCCCGACAGCTTCGGCAGAAACGTCGCCCAGAGCCGTGGGGATACCGCGTTTGACATTCGCCGTAGCAATGCCTTGCCCCATGATGCCGGCGCCCACGACTGCGGCGGTACTGATCTCCTGAGGTTCAGCATCACTACCCGTCTGCTTCTTGTTCGCGTCCCGCAGGAAGAAAACATTCAGCAGCGCGCGATTCACCGGCGATCCGAAGACCTGTGTGAATCCTTCGGCCTCCATTTGGCACGCAGCCTCAACATCAACGCCTGCCGCTCCGAGCATGACTTCCAGCGCCGCCAAGGGTGCCGGGTAATGCCCTTTGGTTTGTTGCTGGATGTAGGCACTGGCCGTAGCACCGAGGAAGCCAAGTTCCGTCTCGCTTAGGCCTCCATTACGACCTTCTCCGTCTTGGGCAGCAATTGGAGCTGCCCAGCAGTCGCGATCCTTGAGGTAGTCTTTGGCCTTCGCTTCATAATGAACCATGCGGAGCGCTGCATCGAGCAACTGATCGCTCGCGGAAACAACATCTTGAGCCAAACCCATCGCGTGGGCAGCCTCAGCGCCGATTCCCTCACCGCTGGTCACCAGTTCTAAGGCGTTGGCTAGGCCGACAATCCTGGGTGTGCGGGCAGTCCCGCCCCAGCCTGGGAAGAGGCCCAGCTTGACCTCGGGGAAGGCGTAGTTGGTCTTCTCATTGTCAACGAGGATTCGTCGGTCACACCATATGGCCAGTTCGGCCCCGCCACCGAAGCAGACACCGTCGATGGCGGCGACTGTCACAAACGGAACTTTCGAGAGACGCCCAAACAACTCTTGCCCGCGACGAGCAACCTTGGCGACTTCTTCCGCGGGAAGATCAATATCTGCGACGAACTCTTTTAGGTCGGCTCCGGCAATGAAATTGCCTGGCTTGGTGGAGCGAATAATGAGGCCAACGATGTTCTCGTTCGCTTCCAGTCCGTTGAGATGATTCTCAAAATCGTTCAGCACGCTCTGCGAGAGGACGTTGGCGCCCTTGTTGGGGTCGTTGATCGTCAGAATGGCGATCTCGCCTGCTTCATCTTGAACAGCTTCGAGAGATAATATCGAGTTCTCGGACATCGCGACTCTTTTTCTTGTAGATGAGTAAGCACTGCGGCTGAGAATGTTTACTAGCTCTTAGAGATTCGCATTTGCTACACTGCATTCTATGTCAGAGAGAGAAAACAGCCCACCCGAACCTCATGCTGCCGCCTCGGAAATCGATAGTCCCGACGATCACGGACTCATCGGCAAGAACGATGGCCCTTGGTGGATGTATCCGCTGGTGCTTGTGGGCGCACTTGCGATCGTCGGCTTATTGGCCGAACGAGCCAATCGTCCCCCGATGCCCGAAGGAACAAGTCTTGCCGAATGGACACCTCTGGAACCTGCCGATAACAAGCCTGTCGCGGAGACGGTCAAGCTGACAATCGACTTTGGTAATGGTGCCACACGCTCATTCGAGAAGCTTCCCTGGAACGAGGGAATGACCGTCGCTGACCTAATGCAAGCCGCCAAAGAGTTTCGCCCGGGGATTCGTTATGAGGCCAAAGGGGAAGGAAAGACCGCCTTTCTTGATTCGCTCGAAGGAGTCGCCGGTGGTGGCGTTAACGAGCGGAACTGGCTATACCGCGTGAATGGGGAGCATGCGAAAAAGAGCTACGGCGTTTTCGAGCTTCAGCCAGGAGATGAGGTGCTCTGGATTTACGAGCGGGGGGAAGGCGAGTAGAATTGGCCGCTTGCGTCTTACGCCGCTAACGGTTGCTACTCACCCCTAGCCCCCTATTCCCTCATATGAACCGCGACACACTCCGAGATCTGATTGTCTTCACACTGCTGCTCACGATTGGCGTCGTTGGCCGTTGGGCCCAGCCTGCTTGGAATTTCACGCCGTTGGCAGCTGTCGCGATGATGGGAGGGTATTACTTCCGGTCCCTGTTGCCGGCCCTGCTGTTGCCGCTTGGAGTGCTTGCCGTGAGCGACCTCACGTTGCTGGCCCACAATAGCTTGGCGGTGCAGTTATCGGTTTACTTGGCTGTCTGTGTACCTTGGATGTTCGGACGGTCACTGCGGAACAAAGAGAACTATCGAACTCTCTTCGCACTGGGTGGTGGAGTCGCCTCCTCATTGGCCTTCTTCGTTGTTACGAATTTGGCAGTGTGGGCAGCTCATAATTACTATCCGCACACCTGGGCCGGATTGGTCGAATGCTACGTCGCCGCTGTGCCGTTCTTCCGCACGATGCTTGCCGGGGACATTTTCTATGTCAGCATTTTGTTTGGCGGACTAAGCTTGGCCGAGCAGCTCTCAGCACGGAGAGTCGAGGCAAAGTAACACCACGCTCCGTGTGGTCGATCTCTCGAACAGCTTTTCATTGCGAGGGAGTCCGCCAGCGCTCGAATGAAGCAGCTAACGTATCCCGGCTGAGGGTCTCTCCACGCGGAGCGTGGAGTTACGATTCATCCTGCGGCTTCAACCGGTTCATCCTCAGCGGCTGGTTCCTCGAAGGCGTCTGCTGCGGCCGGCTTTTCTGCAGCTGCGTCGCCGGGCTGCATCGCAGCTGCTAGTCTCGTGATTTCGTCGGAGAGGGAAATCACGCTTGTGGCAATGTTCACAATGCTGGCGTCTTTATCCACGGCGTTATCCGAGAGCGTGTTAAGTGGGTCGACCAGTGGTTGAAGCTGCTGACTTGCTTCGGGCGAAGCTTTGGCGACTTGCTCCATGCCGTCAATGAGCCCGTTGATGCGATCAACCAAACGGCGCAGTTCGTAAGTGTTTTCCTTTTTTCGGCTGGTACCGCCGAAACCGCCACCGTAGCCACCACCGAATTCACCACCCCCATAGCCCCCCCCATACTCGCCACCACCATATCCGCCCCTGCCGCCACCAAAACCACCAGCGCGACGATCATCAAGGCCCAGTTCCTTCTTGCGGAATTTCTTGGCGAGTTTGGCTTCGCTCTCCATGACACGCTTGGCCAAATTGACCAGGGCAATGGTGGTGGGTTGAACTTCGAGGTTGGCGACGCCCTCAAGCTTCAAGTCGCCCAAGAGTGAAGCCGCGTAGCAGCGATCGTTGAGTTGCATCTCTGGATCGGCAACGAGCGAAGTGACCGCATCCAGAACGGTTTGATTGGCCGACTTCTCAAACTGGGTGACCAACACATGAGCTGCGAGGCAGCGGATCCAAGCGTGGACATCTTTCTTGACGCCTTCGGCTGGCTCCTTTTGGTCGATGATTTTCATCGCGGCTAGCGTGACACGATCGTTGAGGGCCTCTTCGATCCCAAAGCGTGCATGTCGCTGCAAGCCAACCAAGGCCCCTACCTTCGCCGAGGCAGGGATCATGACGGCCTTGTCCCCTTTGCCGAGTGAATCCTTCTCAAGAAGAATCAACAGAACGTTGGTCCCCTTCTTCCAAGGCACCGGCGGTTTTCCGCCGCGTCCGGCTGTGCCAGCAACTTCGTCAAGCATACCAATCAACAGAACGGCGTTGTAGCGGACTGCCGGATGGTAGTTCCCAAGGGCGATACTTCCCATCTCACGGCCTGTCAGCTCGATCAAATAATCTCGCGTGACCTTCGCTTTGGCTTGGTTGATGTAGAGCTTGAACAAGTCTTCACGAAACTCAGAAAGCTCGCCAAGCGACTTGGGATCTTGCTCGGTCATCGTAGGAAAGTAGTAGCCCTTGAAATACTTGCTGAGCATCTCTTTGTCAGCATTCGTCAGGCTATTGCCGCGCATGATCGTCGTGAGATTGCGCGTCAGCGCTTTGGCCTCTTTCTCGGTGAGGCTGGCTCGCTTCTGTTGATACCGTTGGGCCAAAGCATCCGCCGAAAAACCAACGCACAACCCGAAGGTAGCAAGGAAAATCCCGAAGCACTTCAGCGCGCTTGGAGAGACTGCTGTTTGAGGAGATCGCATCGTGATGAGCCTTCTTCTAAGTGTTCCGGAGGGCAGTGCGCGATCCTTTTCACAGACGCGAAGGTGGCCACAGAAACGGCCCGCACTGATTCAATTCCCCACCTTCACAGTACTCAGTGGGGCTCTCAGATGTCAAGCAGCGGCATGCACAGCTGCGAGCCGGGACTAACAAAAACTGCCTGAACTCCAATTCCAGGGACACGATCCGTGAGAGTCGCGAAAGTCAGTTTGGGCCACGGATTGCACGGATGAGACGGATTGTGAGGCTTGGCAGAAAATTCATAAGATGAGATCGAATTCAGACTCCATGCTTGCCGCACGGCCTGACACCTGGACCGAAACCATCAAGAATAAATCCGTGTCATCCGTGCAATCCGTGGCAAGAAACCACGGCCACGACTAGAACAGACATTGCCCCGTGACGCGCCTGCATCACTGGTCCGCATAGACGCGGGTGCTCTCTTCTTTGGTGATCGGCTGCTGGATCTCATCCGTGGTGATTTGCACCTTCACGCGTTGGTCGCCTGGGCGGACACCTTGGACTTGGATGCGATAGACGCTCTCCGCTTTGGGGGTGAGCTGCGCGAGCGGCGTAAAGACGACGCGGTTGCCTTGAATCGCATGGCGGGTTTCGCCGCGGGCGTCGATCGCTCGCATTCCTTCTGGAAGCGTCGCCACGATTTGCACGTTGGCGGCTGCTTTGCTGCCCTGGTTCATCACGCGGATTTCGTAGGTCGTCTCGCTGCCGATTTCGACCGGATCGACCGAATCGACCACCTCAAACTTCAAGGCAGCCAAGCCTTCGACCTGAAGCTGACGCTCGGCACGATCTTCCAAGCCTTGCTGCGAACGCGTCGCGGCTTTAACCGTGTGGGCACCTGCTTCGACAGGAAGTGCCGTCAACTCAACGCTTCCGCGTTCGTTGGCGGGAAGCTCAGCAAGGCTCCAGTAGACACTGTGGGTGGCTGAATCGTACTCTCCCATGTTGTTTGCACTCACAAACTGTAAGCCTTTGGGGAGTTGTGTGACCAGCTCGACATCCTTGGCTGACGCCGTTCCCGGGTTGTCAACGATGACGGTGAACGTTGCCGGACGTTCCAGATACTTACGCTTCGGCCCATCGACGCTCAGTTTGAGATCGGGGGCGATAATTTCGAACTCGCAACTCGAAGTCACTTCGAGATTCGCATCGGCACGGGCGGTCATCACGTTTTCGATAATGCCCGCTTGCTCGGCATTGAGGACAAGGTCGAGCTTTCTCGACTCACCAGCACGGAGGGTGCCGACCTCGAATTCAAGAGCGGTCCCCGCTTCGTGAGAAACGCCCTGCGGCAAAGTTTCAAACAGCATGACGCCCGTCGCGTCGCCGGTACCAGGGTTGCTGACTTCGATTTGCACGAGATGTCTGTTGCCCGCCATGACGCGTGGCTTTGTGTTCATGCGGAGGGCTAGCTCTGGACGCGTCGAACGCGCTTTCGCAGAGGCTTGCGCCGCGAAGGTCACCGTCGCGACGCTTCCGAGCTCGCCTTCGTCAGTAGGCATGAGTTCCATCTCAACGATGCGTTCTTCGCCAACCGAGAGTGTGCCCAGGTCCCACTTCACTTGCGAGGCAGAGACGTTCGCCCGTGGTGAGGTGCCAACGAGCTTGGTTCCCAGCGGAACTTCATCGTTGATCACGACGCTTTGAGCAGCCCGTTGGCCGATGTTCTTGATGCGAATGGCAAACGTGCACTTCTTGCCAACTTGAATCTCTTCCGGCGCGAGCTTTTGAATGGCAATCGAAGGACTTTGGGCACCTTCGAGACCACCTTCGCCCGGGCGACCTGTGCCGGGAGTGTTGTTAATGCCAGGCGTTGGCGTCACCGCACGAGAATCCGCGGTGCGACGCGAAGCAAAGGCCGTGTCGAGTGGTTGTGATGGAGTTGGTCTCTGAGGCGCGTCGGTTTGTCGGTTCTGGTACGAATCATTCCCGTAGGAATAAGTCGAGGCATCCAGCGATTGGGTTTCGCGTAGTGGAGCCTCTCGCAAGTCATTCGTCGGCGCTTGCGACTGAACTGCTTGTGCTGCGTTACCTTGGGCTGGGTTTCTTAAGTAGGCCGGTTGCTCGGCGGGCATAGCAGGCATGGCAGGAGCGGTTTCTGCTCTCGGCGTCGCACTCGCCGAACGAAAATCAGGCACGCTCGGCTCAGCAACCGTGGGAGACGCCCCCACAGGAATCGGCGCGGCTTGCCCGCCACCATACCGCGAGCCACCTAGTGGTTTTGCAGCTGGCAGAGCACTCTCGACGTTGGTTTCTCGCGGGCGTGCAGCAACCTTCAAAGGCTGAGCGGGAGCTTGCTCAACGTAGTCATCACGAAACGCAGCACGCGACTCTTCGGCTGCTGCGAGATCTACCTGCTGAGCAGCACGCAACGGGTTACCAGCATCAGGATTCTGGCCACGCGTGATCTCTTCGTCGGAAGCATCCTCGTAGGAGGCAGTTTCAACGGAATGCGAAGCATAGCGATCGTTTTCCATCGCCGCTTGCGGCTTAGCCGTAGGCGCACTCTCAAAGGGATTCACCGGCTCTGCGTCGTCGGAATTATCAGCCAACTCAGGGGCTTCAACTCGCGGGGGTAAAGCCGGCGCCGCATAGCGATCGCTGCCGTAGCGCGTTGCCGGAGCTGCGACTTCGGTGCCTACTTCGTTTTGTTTGTCACCACCAAACAACTGCTCAAGCTGAGCACTGCGAAGCTCAGAGGACTCATCACTCACAGCCGCCTGGTCACCAGAATCAACGGGTGTTGCCACTTTGTAGACGCTCCAGCCACCGGCTGCGAACAGCCCTAGGGACAAAGCCCAAGGCGCGAGCCGTTTCGCCAATCGGCGTTGGTTGCCAAGGGTCAGGGTATCCAGCGTGTGGCTTCCTAGCGTTTTTTCGTCCATCGAAACCGTTCCTTGGCGTCTCTGGGTCTATTGATCGGTGTACAGAATCTGTTCCTAAGCCACGATCCTTCGCGGCAATCGGACGTTTGGTACTAAATGCGATGGGCTGGGTGAAGAGCAATCGCGCGGGGGTGCTAGCAGTGCACCCTTGATAAAAAGCTGAATAGCCCGCGAGGCGTAGCTCGCGGGCTAGTAGAATCAGCGAAGCGACAGAGCTACTTCTTGCAATAACTCAACGCCATCAGCGCATACCCCGTCGAGAGATTCGCATCCGCTTCCAGCCAGCGCTGGTTGTCGTTGGCCCAACTGCCGTCGGGGCGTTGGCGGTTGATGAGGGTTGTCGCCAGTTCCTCGCGCCAGTTGTGCTTCGTGCCATCGGCGTCGGTGAGGGTCTCTTCGCCGATGGCGTCGAGCGCCTTGGCGAAGGTGTGGAAGTAGTAGTAGAGGCCCGAAGTCCCGAGGCCAGGGTTCTCTTGGAGCGAGTAGTACTTGCTGATCCACTCGAAGGCTGCTTTCACGCGGGGATCGTTCCGATCAACGCCTGCGTAGATCATGCTCTTGAGGCCGGCGTAGGTCATCGAGCCGTAGCTGCGGAGCCCGCCGTTTTCCGTTTCGCCCGCTTGGCTTGAGCCGCCGGCGATGGGCGTGTAATAGAAACCACCGTCAGGGTTTTTCTTGGGGGCTTCCGCCTGATTGTGTTCGCTGGGGAGGTTTTGCGTTCGCGAGACGAAGGCTAGCGCACGGTACATCGCCGGATCGTTCGCGTCGGTGCCGAGTTCCTTGAGGGTTTCCATCAGGAACGCTGTGTTCGACAGATCGGGCCGATTGTGCTTACCGTAGCCCGCCCCACCGTAGCCGACATGGGTTCGGTCGTAACCTTCCTCTTCGTCCCACTGAATGCCTTTGACGAACTTCTCAGCCTTCGCAATGGCGGCGTCGTACTTGCCGCCCTCCTTACCGTCGTTAGCACGTAGCAGAGCCATGATCGCAAGGCAGGTTTCGTAGTTGCGGTAGCGAGAACCGTCGGAGTAGATACCGCCGTCGTCGCGGATGTTTGCTTCTAAGTGTTTGAGCGCTTTGGCGATCACCGGCTCATCAACTTTCACTCCCTGCGACAGAAGTGCTGCCGTGTTGAGTGCGGTGATGCCGATGCCGGTCTTGCTGCTCCACGAACCGTCTTCGGCCTGGGTCTTGGTGAGGTAAGCAATGCCCCGCTGCACCGACTTCTCAAGAGCCTGCTTCGAATCCTTTGCCGCGGCAGGCCGCGGAGCATCGATAACGACTTCGGCGACGACTTCAGCTTGGGCCGGTTTGACGAGAACGGTTGCCAGAGCGATCAGGGTAAGGCGAAGGAAGCTTTTGCTACGGATCATGGCAGTTTCCTTGGGAGGGGGCTGAGGTGGGCAGTCATGCATTATTGCACTAGGCAATATCGCACTGGGTATTATCGCATTGGCAGCAGAAAACATGCATTGAATTGTCACGCGAGCTTGGCTGCTCAACGCGGTCTCGCAGCTTCTACCGCAAGATCGCCAGCACTTCGTCCGCACGCAGAATCAGAAGTTCCTCGTCATCGATGGACACTTCCGTGCCGCCATAGCTGCCGAAGATCACGCGATCGCCTTCCTGAACTTCATGAGCCGCGCGGGTGCCATCTGGTAGCAACGTGCCATCGCCGACGGCGAGGACACGTCCCTGTTGGGGAGTCTCCTTCGCACTGTCGGGCAACACGATTCCTCCGGCAGTAGTTTCCTCAGCGGATTCGCGGCGGATGACCAACTTGTCCCCTAAAGGCACAACTTTCATAGCAAGGCTGACTCTGGATTTGGAAAGAACTGAATTAGTCGATTATTGGAATTGACGAGTCGTGGGAAGTCAACCTTGTGGTACGGCTGACGCACGCTGCCTAGGCGTAAGCGACCCAGGCGAGAAACACTAGCCAAGCCATCACTAGGCAGGCCGAGAGGACAAGTTGTAAGAGTGAGCGAGACGGCTTATCGCGATCCTTGTCATCTTGAGTCTTCGGCTCAGCCATCACCACCGGTTTCCCATCAAGATCGCGGCTTCTCGATGGCGTCGGCAGGAGAGAATTGGAAGCTGCGACTAAAGGCTTCATCGAAATCGTACACATCGTCGAAGTCTTCACGCCGATCATCAGGCGTTTTGCGCATTTCCTTGATCTCGATCAAGTTGAAAACGATCTCGCCAAAGTCACCGGTCGTAGTGACGCCCCAGTGCCGGAGCACTTCTTGGGCAAGGTAGCCGAACTCCTGATGGGCGAACTCACGAATGGCTTCGCAAAGCTGCTGGCCAGTAAGATGACGATTGGCGTCGTCTTCCTCATCCTCGTGATCCATTGTGCCGCCCATGCCAAGTTCTTCATGGGCGAACTTGAGGGCTTCGAAGACGAACAGATAGGCTTCGAATTTATACCGCCGGTCTTTGGCGAGCAGCTCGGCAAGAGGATGATCGGGGTTGACCATGGGAGTTCTCAAACAATGAAAGCAAGCAGCTTAACTGGCAATGCGAATCAAAAGGAATAAGCTTTCAGACGCTGCCGTATTTTCGCTGCTTGGATGATAACCTAAGAAAATCACAAAGTATTTAACTCGACTCTGTCTTCTCGTCAGTATCTGGTTTGCTGCCAGTCGTTTCGTTATCCGTCGCTTCCTTGTCCGACGTCTGCTTAGATTCTATCTCGGAATCACGAGCTTCGGTACGCTTTTCGACGGGTTTTTCTTTCGACTTTTTCGATCCGGTGCCGCGTTTTACGATCGTGAGAACCTCAGAGGCGTCAATCGTTATACGCCGCATATCCTCACACTGCACCAATATTTGTCCGCTCAGGATTTCCTGCGCTAGCACTTTGGCTTTTCCATTATTCGTAATAATCTCCGATCCCGTAGGCGGCAAGTCTTTTTGCAACTCTTGGTACGTGTCGTACTCATACCTCAGGCAGCACTTGAGGCGACCGCAACGGCCGGAAATCTTGCTGGGGTCTAGAGTTGCCTTCTGAAGCTTGGCCATCCGCATCGAGACGGGCGGCATCTCAGAAAGATGGTTATTACAGCAGACAGGCTTGCCGCAATCGCCGTAATCGGCCAGTAGCTTTGCCTCGTCCCGCACGCCAATTTGCCGCATTTCGATCCGTGTCTGGAATTCTTTGGCGAGCGTTTTCACAAGCTGGCGAAAATCGACACGATTTTCGGACAGGTAGTAAACCACAACCCGTTCGCCGCCATACAGATGCTCGACATCGATAAGCTGCATTTCCAAGCCCAGCTCCTCGATATGTTTGCGGCACACCTCATGCTCGCTCTGCTCCTGCTCATGCAGGCGTCGAATCTCGCCAAGATCTTCGTCGGACTGTAAATGAAGAATCTGCCCGTGCTTGGGTTCTTTCATCTGCGAAACAACATGGTCGCTCGCTTCGCAGAGCACCTCGCCCACCTCCAAGCCACGGTGCGTACGGGCAATCACTTGAGCACCACGACTGTAAGAATCGCTCCCCCGCACGCCAAACACGCCAAGCTGACGCATCACTCCATGGCGGACGACGTACTTAGGCATGATCGTAAGGGGCGGGTCAGAGGAGGTTTGTTGGAGCGGCGATTCGCTCATTGTCGCCTATTTTCTGGAACGACGACAACCGCTATTCTTTGTGCCAGGTGGCTGGGGCTTCCAGCCCCAGTATCGCCACTTGCATAGAACTCAACTCTGATTGATCTGGGGCAGGATGCCCCAGTCACGGTTCACTCCCCCGGGTGATAACTCCGCACGGCATACTTCTTCACCTCTGCTGGCGTGAACCGTTCTGGCTTCATGCGTTGCTCTGCCAGCAGTTTCGCTTGGTCAAAAAAGTGCTGTGAACTTGCTTTTCCGCTTGTTCCGAATGGGACAACGCTCGCACCACGAACGGGTTCTTGGGAAAAATCATAAGCCGCCAAGTAAGAACTGCCGACAAGCGAGTAGCGACGCTGCTGGGAGATGACCAGCGGGATTTCAACGCTCGGCGTAAAATACTGCGTCAGCGCAACGCCCATCGGTCCATGACCACCGAGGCATGGTAGGCTCGGTGCTTTGTCGTCGAACCGCGCATCGACGAGGTCTGCCACGTGGGATTCTCGTTGTGAGCGATACAGCTCGCCGTAAGGAATCTGCCAGGTGCCATGCATCGCTTGTAGGCGATCCGCTGCACGAACAAGCGCTAGCAGTTGAGCTTCAGGGTCGTCCTGATACTTCTCCCGCAAGGCTTCCCCCGGATAGCCACGCCCATAGAGCTCTTCGTACCAGTGATGGCATAGCGTGGCGGCAGTCGAATCGTGTGTGATCCGTGCGTCCCATGCCAACAGGTGCAACAAGTAAGGTTGCACTTTAAGGGCCGATTCGGCATCTGTTTGTTGAAGTTCTTCGAGCTGTTCCGCGTATTTGGGCAGCTCGTGTTTTGCCCAGTGGACCTCGGTGTCGAAGGCCGCATTTTGCCACTGGCTAAAAGTAGCTCCCCGCATGCCGCGAAGGATTTCACGCGAACGCAGCGCCCGACGGTTCTCAATCTTCGCGTCGCGAATCATATACGACGGAAAGTCTTCGAGCGTCGGGTTTTCTCCGTCGGTCGTGATCAAGGGAGACGAGTTGCAGTTCTGCACAAAGCCTGCTTTGGGATTGAGAACCGTGGGCAGCTCTTCCAAGGTGTGAACTCCCAGCCACTCTTGCGCCGGGTCGGAACCATCAACGGGGGCGGACCAATCGAACTCCGGATTTCGCCGTGGCACTCGCCCGTTGTACAACGCCATGATGTTGCCATCACAATCCGCGTAGATGACGTTCATGTAGAGAATCTGCATCGGCGAGAGCGCCGTCCGAAACTCCGCCAAGTTTTCGGCGCGCATCATCTGCAGGCTTTGCCGCATGGGGATCGTTTCATACAGTCCTGAGATCTGTGCTGCGAGATAATCATTTCCGTCTTGTTCGACGATCGGCCCGTGATGCGTCTTACGAAAGGTGAACTGGCGATCTTCCCAACCCCGCGATTTTCTAACGCGCACGTTGTCCGTCCACTCGGTGGCGGTCCGTGGTTTTCCGTTATAGAGATATTCAAGCGGTTTCTCTTCGTTGCTGAACTCGACGCGCCAGACATCGGCGATGTCGGGCTGGTTGCTCACGAGCGTCCAGCCAAGGCGACGGTTATGCCCTAGGGCGAGTACAGGGCTCCCGTAGAAGTGAGCGCCGATAAAATTCCAGGCTTGTCCTGCGGTGCCTCCTTTGCTGTACAGGTGAGATTCAGCCAATTGCGCAAAGCCGTGCCAGGGCATGTGTGGTGCTGCGAGCAGCATGGGCTTGCCTGTGGCGGTGCGTTCACCGTTGATCGCCCAGCCGTTGCTCCCAGTAGCGGTCCAAATGTGAGGGTTCCGGCGTGGCAGGTATTCGTCACTTAGCCCAGTGAACCTGAAGCACAGCTCAAGCGCCATGTGCCGGTGATGTGCCAGGACATGCCAAGGTTCGAACCGCTTGAGGAGGCGAGGTTGCACCTCAGGATGTTTTGCCAAGTAGTGATTGATTCCCCCGACGAAGGCGGTAAGCAGCCGCTTGGTTTGTCCGTCGAGCGCCGCAAAGTCGCGCTCGCTTCGAGCGGCGATCTCAAAGGCATGATTTAACAGGTCCGAGTTAAGTCCACGCGGTCCATGAGCTTCGCTGTAGCGACCGCAACCGAGTAGGTAGGAGTCTTCAACCTGCCAGAAGAAGTCTTCCGCTTGAGCGTATCCGAAACCAAAAATGGTGCTTTCATTATCCTCGCCGAAAACATGCGGGACACCATACTCATCGCGATGGATTGTGACACGCGGCACGAGTCGGTCTGCAAGGGCCAGCGTTTTCGTATCGACCGATCGGTCCTGTGCGAAGAGCTGTCCGCTCAGAAGAAGCGAGCACGCGCTAAGGGTGAAGAGAACCACGACGACACGACGATCACAACGCATGCTTTTCGGTTCTCTGGCAGAGCATCGGGTACTGTCCGCCGTACTGAGTCGCGCAAATTTTTCTGGCATTTTATGAGTTTCGATAAAACCCTCCCTCTGGGAGGGTCGGCTCCAATAAGCAAAATAAATACAGGCCGGGGAGGGTAGAAGTTGAGCAAGGATGGCTTCATTGAGGAGGTTGAATGTGCTCTGATCGATGCGTTCCCCTCCCCGACGCTGAGACGTCGACCCTCCCAGAGGGAGGGTTTTTTGAGCGAAACTAATCGCCACGTTCGTCGTGGTTACAAAAGTTGAGTGGCTTTATTGTAAATTCACCACAACGCGTCCGCGAGCATTCCCTGCGAGCATTTCCTCGATCTCAGCAGGCAATTCTGACAATGGCACGGCCCGCGCGAGCTCCTCAAGCGAATCGAGCTTCCACTCGTTAGAAAGCTTCTTCCAGATATTCAGCCGCGAATCACGCGGACACTTGGCGGAATCAATTCCCGCGAGCGTCACCCCACGTAGGATAAAGGGATAGACGGTCAGCGGCAGTTGGTCGCCCGCCACTAATCCGCAAGCGGCAACGCAACCGCGATGCTGGGTGCTGCGGAGAATCGTCGTGAGGGGATCGCCGCCAACGGTGTCGATCGCTCCCGCCCATTGAGCACTAAGCAGCGGCCCCTTTGAATCGTCTTGGACGGCTTCGCGTCCTAGGACACATCGAGCTCCCAGTTTCAGCAGATCGTCATGGAGCTCCGGCTTGCCTGAGATTGCCGTGACTTCGTAGCCGAGCTTTGCCAACAGCCCGATCGATAGCGAACCAACGCCCCCGCTCGCTCCCGTGACAACGATCTCACCATCCGAAGGTTTCACTCCATGCAAGACCAACGCGGAAACTGCCTGGGCGGCAGTGAAACCGGCGGTGCCGTAGATCATCGCTTCGCGCGTGCTCAGCGTGGGTGGCAAGGGGACGACCCACTCGCTGGGTACTTTCACGTATTCGCTGAAGCCCCCCCAGTGCGACCCGCCAAGTCCGTAGCCGGTGACCAGCACACGGTCGCCTTCGGAATAATCGGGCTGGTCGTTCGCGACGACAACGCCGGCACAGTCGATGCCGGGAACATGCGGCAACTGTTTGACAATACCTTTCGAGGCCCGCGAAGCAAGTGCGTCTTTGTAATTGAGCGACGAATACTCAACCCGAATCAGCACGTCACCTGGTGGCAGCTCGTCTGCGGAAATCGTTTCTAACTCGCAGCGCACCTCCCCCTCAACGCTTCGTACCATCAGGCAAGAAAAGGGCTCGGTGGGGTGCATATCTTCCGATCGCGGCTTAGCCAACAAAGTATTTACTGAATGTCCTTACTGAACTTCAATCGGCAACTGATCAATCTTGGCAGCGAGAATAAAATCATTCTCGCTGAGTCCACCGATCGCGTGGGTCCATAATTCGACCGATGCGTTGCGATATCCCTCAATGTGAAGATCCGGGTGATGTGCGTCCGCTTCAGCGACCTCGGCACACTTGTTGAAGAAGTCCATTCCGGCCATGAAGTTCTTGACCGTCCATTTCTTGCGAATTCGCTGGCCCTCGTGTGTGAGCTCCCATCCGGGCAGGCTTTCGAGCTGGGCTTGCGACTCTTCAAGGGTGTAGGGCCGTACGCCTCCTTCACAAGGAAGACATTTCTTCTGGGTCAATTCTTCTGGCGTTTGGGTTTCTGGAGTTTGGGGGGCCATGATGACTCCTTGTTTAATTTCTCGGCAAAACTTCGCTTCGCGCGATCACAGATTTTTCCTTAGGAAGCTGTTATTATCAGGCTTTCGCGTCCACAGTCCAGTTAAATCCACCGTCTAGCAATATCAGTAGCGAATTCGACATGTCAGAAAACGACGCACAAGCCCGCCTGACGAAGCTCGAAGAACGTTTGGCCTTCCTTGAGCAGAATTACGAGCAACTGAACTCAGTGGTGCTCGAACAACAAACCGAGCTTGAGAAGTTGCGAAGAGAGCTAACCGCTAGCCGCGAGCAGGTGCAACGGCTTAGCGATTCGCTGGGCGAGGACCTCCCCCACGAACGCCCGCCGCACTATTGATGTTCGGCTGATTAGTTAAGCAATCACTTGGCGCTTTTCTACTGACAAGAGTCTGGCACTGCTCGAATGAGCGATTTCGTAGAACCTGCGTTCTCTCGTAGGGGATTTACCCAGATTTGAGCGGTCTTCTTACCTCGTTCCATCCCCAGCGATGCAGTCTGGCGTCTCTCAAGACGATATTGCAGTTGCTCGATTTCAAGCACTAGAACGACTCTCAGCGTATCAGCCGGAACGTCTTCGCTTTTGGTTTCCTGCACCGCATTGGCTGAGCATGCGCGGCACAAGTTGAAAAAGATCCCTGCGCCGATGAGCAACACGGAAAGCCAGCAACGACTCGTCATGCTTCTAGCCAACGGCATCGATTGCGCAGCCTTGCAGGGTTGGCTCACCGAGCAAGCGGTCGGCTACGAAATCGAGGCAACAACCGATGCCGATTTCGCCCTCGCCCGTTGTCAGCGATTGCGCCCTCGTGTTGTGTTGATCGACCCCAAGGTCGGAAGCGAAACTTACGAGAAGTTTACGAGTCTCGCCGCGACCAACCATTTTGATCACGTGCTGCTACTGGATGATCGTCTTCACATCGGTCTCGTCGCGAAAATCCTAAGCGTTTCACATGTCAGCTATCTGACGCGCACCTCTGGCCCTCAAGTTTTAATAGCAGCGTTGAAGCAGATGCAACACAATCGGCAACGCGTCTTCGACCCTGAGCTTGAGTCCCAACTTTGGCAAACCCCCCAAGGCTATGCGTTTCGCGACGGACCCCATTGCCCTGCCGCCGGGATGCTGTCGGCCCGCGAACTGCAGATCGCGGAGTTCCTTGCCCAGGGATTCACCGTGCGTCAATGCGCCGAGCGGCTAGGTATCTCAGCGAGTACTGTGGACAACCATAAAACGCGTTTGATGCGAAAGGTGCAGGTGAGCAAAGGGCCGCAGCTAACACGTTGGGCGATCCGCGAAGGGGTGATCACGGCCTGAAACCTTGAAGCTGAGGCGACGCAACGCTGGGTGCGCCTGCCTATCCCACCAGCCATTGATCATCTTCGCTGGTGAACACAGCTGGCTCACTGGGCAGGTTTTCGAGTCGGAAGTCCTCAGCGAACTCGGTTGCCGTCATCTCGCTTCGCTCGGCCAAGCCGCACCACTCGCCGAGCAAGCCAACAACCCGTTCCGGCCGTACACCGGCTTGCCGATAGTGATCGATGCGGGTGTCGCCATGTCGCTTTGCCAACCGGCGACCATCCTCACCAATCACCAACGGCAAGTGGGTGTACGTTGGCGAAGGGGTGATCCCCAGGAACTTTTGCACGAGCAACTGACGATGCGTCGAGCGGAGCAAATCATCCCCGCGAACGATCTGGTCGATGCCTTGCCGCGCATCGTCAACGACCACGGCGAGCTGATAAGCGGGTAGCCCTAGTTTCGTGGCTACCAAAAAATCGCCAACGCTCTGTTCAACACTAGCCACTTGCTCGCCTGCGAAGACGTCCTCAAATCGCGTCTCACCAGGTTCTACTCTCAGTCGCCACGCGGTTCCCTCCTCGCGGTTCTTCAACCAACTCGCCGCTCGTGGCTTACCCAACCGGCAAGTGCCAGGATAGCGCAGCTCATGTTCGTCGCCATGCGGTGCCGAGAGCGCAGCCGCTTCGATTTGCTTGCGCGTGCAACGACACGGATAAATCACCCCTTGCTGAGCCAATTGTTCGAGGGCCGTTTCATAGGGCGACTGATCGACCAACTGGTACAGCGGCCCTTCGTCCCAGTCGATTCCCAACCACCGCAGATCGTCGATCGCTTGCTGGGCCGCGCCCTCCTTCACGCGGGGGCCATCGAGGTCCTCAATCCGCAGCACGATCTCCCAGCCTTGCTGCCGCGCTAAGGCCCAATTGACGAGAAAGGTCCGTGCGTTCCCTAAGTGCAAAGCACCAGTCGGCGAGGGAGCGAGGCGGGTACGCATAGAACAAGGAGAATTTGCGATGTGAAAAGGAAGAAGTAGGGAAAACCGCGGCTCGCCGCTTAGCCGTTAACTTCGAAATAGCCAAGATATCCTGTCGATCCCGACAATCCGATTATCCGGTCCCCCAGCCGTCGCAAAAGATTTGGAATCATTACCGAAGTCGTTTACAATATAGCTTCAACAGTTGTTTTTATAAGTTCGATCTCCCGAGTCGCTCGTGCCCTTGTTCTAGGACGGTCTCTTCACCTCCACGGCATGAGTCTCAATGCGCATTCACTGGCACTCGTCAGTAGCACGCTGCAACCAATAGAAGTTCGCCCTCGATCAAGGTACCACTCGCGACGCATCTTCGAGTTATTCGATGCGTTTCATTGCCCCAATTGCTTTGTTGTTCACCGCTTTGTTCGTTCACGGCCCAAGCCAAGCCCGCGCGGACTGGGACCTCAACATCGTCATCACGAATCGTTCATCGTTTAGCAGCAGCCAAATCGCCATCCTAGACCAGGCGATCATCGATGCGGAGCATCTTTGGGAAAGCCAGATCACCGGAACGCATGGCGGTGCGGTCGATACGTTTACCGTGCAACTCACCGGGGCAAATCTTGGAGGTTCGCTGGGCAATGCGAATAGCACGGGAAACACCACGAGCGGTCCCTTCACGTTGAGTACCGGCGGCTCGATGCGCATCGATTTCAATGGCATCGACCAGTTTTCCAACTTCATGGGCGTCAACGTGATCGACGAACTGCTCGCCCATGAGATCGGCCACGCGATGGGCATCGGCACCCTCTGGATCGCCAACGGCGTGTATGTGAACAACAGCGGGCAGTACACGGGCGAGCATGGGCTCAGGGCTTACAGAAGGGACTTTGATTCCAGTGCTACCTTTATCCCCGTGGAACTTAACGGCGGGGCGGGCACACGGAACGCTCACTGGGACCAACTGATGCGTAGTGCTGGCGAAGCGGGTACGTTCGACCCCAACAATCCTTTCAATCTGGATCCTCGCATTGGCATTACCGACAATTTAGGCCGTGACCTGAGTCTCGAGCTCATGACCGGAGCGCTCGATCCCGACTATGGCGAACCATTCTTGGCACCCTTCACGGTGCAGTCGCTACGCGACATTGGATTCCTCGTCGTGCCGGAGCCGACTTCGTTGGCGTGCTTATTGATTTCCGTCGCTCTGTGTGCCTCTCGTCGACGACGGATTTGAGCTTCGCGAGTGTGTCGTGTTCGCTATTCTTCGTGCAATCCACTACAATGAAGCAGGCAGACGTTGTTCAGCCACTTTTTGTAGAATGCGAACGCGATGGATTCTTCACAACCGCAGTACCCGAACCTTCTCATCGTGATCGGTGCCTCTGCGGGCGGGTTGCAGCAGATCGTCAAGATTATCAGGGAACTGCCAGACTATTTTCAGGCAACCGTCTTGTTTGCCTGTCACCGCGATCCGAAGAGCCCGAACGTGCTGCATGAGATTCTTGCCAAGAATACCGATCTGAAGGTGAAGCAGCCCATCGCAGGTGAAAAGCTTGTCTGCACGACGATCTACGTCGGCAAACCCGAAGAGTCGGTTGAGGTCGAGGGGCGACATCTTCGTACAGAAATCGACATCTCGGATCTGGCTCGGATGGAGCGTATCGACGATCTTTTCAAGTCAGCCGCTCAGAGTGCCGGCGAGAATGCCGTCGGCGTGATTCTGACCGGGATGCTTAGCGATGGGGTCGAGGGCCTGAAAGCCATCAATGAAGCGGGCGGTTACTGCATGGTTCAAGACCCCGATGACGCAGAGTTCGAAAGCATGCCCGTCAGTGCGTTGAAAGAAGTCGATGCGGACTTCGTAGGGACCACCGATGCAATCACCCAGAAGTTGATCAGCTTGGCTGAAGGCAGAGTTTGCAAATAGTGGCGAGATATGCCTCTGTAGCGTTACAAGATCGTTACAAAAGCCGCGTCACTTTCTTGGCTCTCCGGTGTAGAATATCTTAATTGATGAAGTTTTCAGCAGGAGCACGTTCGATGCACGAATTCATTAGTGGAAGCAGGACAGCTCTAGGTCGTCGTCAGTTTCTCAGTCTCTCGGCTGCCAGTCTTGCGACACTGCCGGCTGGCGCTTTCGCCGAACTTCTGACCGAAACCCCTCGTTCCACCGAGGGTCCGTTCTATCCCGATCACCTGCCGCTGGATACGGACAACGACCTTTTAATCGTCAACGAGAAGCTCACCCCCGCCGTGGGCGAAGTTACCCATCTCGGCGGGCGCGTCTTAGACATCACGGGTGAGCCGATGCGCAACGTCGTTGTCGAAATCTGGCAAGTCGACGGCAAGGGAGTCTATCTCCACACCGGCAGTAGCGGCCGAGCTGAGCGCGACAAAAACTTCCAGGGCTTTGGTCGCTTCCTTACGAACCAAAAGGGCGAGTACTACTTCCGCACGGTGAAGCCGGTTTCTTATCCGGGCCGAACACCGCACATTCATTTCGCAATCAATCGTGGCGACCGTCGTTTGCTCACTACGCAGATGTACGTGAAGGGTCACGAGCAGAACAAGCGAGACGGCTTGTTCAATCGGATTCGAAACGAAAAACAACGCGATTCCGTGCTCGTCGATTTCAAGCCGCTGAAAGACTCAAAAGTTGGCGAGCTGGTGGCAAATTTTGACATCGTGTTGGGTCGCACGCCTGCGGACAGTTAGGTTTTTGGACACTGATTTCACGGATGGCACGGATTGTGTGTAGGGCAGCCACTCTTGGTCGTCACAAGATATCTCGCTATTTAAGTCGACCAAGATATCAGTAAGTAGCGCCCAATCTACGCTATCCGTTTCCTCTTGTTCCAAAAATCCGTGTCATCCGTGCAATCCGTGGCCAAATAGATTTGCGGTTCGAAGATGTCGACAGAGATGGACCCACTCTTCAACTGCCGAAGTTGAAACCCTCTCTTCGGTTTGGCTGTATGAGAGCATTCGCCGCATCGTTCCCAACGATCGTTTCCCGCTCGCGATCAATCTCAAGCAACTGATTCCCCACGCGGTAGCTGATGTTTGCCAAGTGGCAGAGCGTCGCGGAGCGATGGGCGGATTCGAGATCGCCGTTGGGGGTTCGACGCGTGCGGACTGCGTCGAGAAAATCTTCTTTGTGCGCGTCGTCGGGAAAACGGCCATGCTGCTCGGCGGTGACGACTGGTTTACGGCTCTTTGTGCGCTGGAAAACCTGCCAGCCCCCGCCGTGCCGTCCGACAACCATGAGTCCCGCTTCGCCGAAGATCTCGATCCGCGTCCCATTCTGCGGCCAATAGGGAAACAGATCGCCGTTGCGTACGCCTTGGTCGCTTTTGACCATGTAGGGCGTGTTTTGGGTTTGGTTGTAGAGCAATACGAGATCTTCAAACTCGAACTGTGTCGCGAGCGTGCCTGCCATTTTCTCGTCGTTTCCCGGATGAGCGATTCCCACCGAGCGCACCGTCTTGGGTAACTGGCGGATTTCCAATAGTTGGCAAGCCAAGTCGAGTTGATGGACCGTGTCGTCGGTTACGTCGCCGCCCGCATAGTCCCAATACCAACGCCACCCGTAGTGCCGCCCCGGGTTGTAGGGTCGCTCGGGTGCCGGGCCAAGCCATTGGTTCCAGTCCAATCCGGCAGGCTTGGGAGCGTCTGGCTTGTTGACGATCGAGGTATCGACGGCCTGGTTGTAAACGCGGACCAATTCAATCGGGCCGAGTTTTCCCGAGGCGAGGTATTCTCTCGCGCTGGCGTTGCTCTCGCCGCTTCGATTCTGCGCACCGACCTGGACAACACGATTGTGTTCTACGGCTACGGCAATCAGTTGTCGCCCCTCCGCCACGCTGTGACTGACAGGCTTCTCGACGTAAACATCCTTGCCGGCTTGGCAGGCGAGCATCGCCGCGGGGCAGTGCCAGTGATCGGGCGTGGCGATCACGACCGCATCAACTTGCGCACTCTCGATTACCCTCCGCAGGTTACTAAAGATTGAAGGTCGCTTACCGCTGAGTTCCTGAACCTTCTTAGCAGCTTTCTCTCGTCGTGATTCAGCCACATCGCAAACGGCAGTAATCTCACAATCTTTCCGTTTAGCAAATCCAGGAACGTGGCTGCCCATCATCCGCCCACCGCAGCCGATGAGCCCTAAACGAATCCGATCGTTCACGAGTGATGCTTGAGCATAGCTAGATGAGTGTGCAAAAAACCCTAGAGCCGTGGCACCGGTAACTCGACAAAAGCCTCGCCGTGATAGAACTGACATCGTAAAGCCTGCAAGAATTGTGGCCTGAAGTTATTTACCACAGAGGGCACGGAGTACACGGAGGATCGCTGGACAACTTATCTCCTCCGTGTTCTCCGTGCCCTCTGTGGTTCAATTAAAAACGAGAGCAGATGGCTTTCTATTTGGGCTCGTTGAGTAACGCCCGTTCTTTCAACCAGCGTTCCATCAGTTCGGGCCACTTGCGGAAACTCCGCTCGCCTGGCATTAGGCCATAGCCATGCCCGCCGCGGGCGAAGATGTGCAGTTCCGCGGGGACTTTATGCTTGATGAGCTGCTGGTAGTACAGAATCGGGTGTTCGGTCGTTACCGCTTTGTCGTCGCTGGAGTGAATCAACAACGTAGGAGGCGTCGTCTCGTTGACGTGCTTCCATGTGGTGTAGCGCTGAACGAGCTCGTCGCTCGGTTCTTTGCCAAGGAGGTTCTTTCGCGAACCGGCGTGGGCTGTTTGGAACTCCATCGAAATCACTGGGTAAACGAGTACCGCAAAGGCCGCTTTGGGATCGTCGTCGCCAGCCATGGTTGAGACGCAAGACGCCAAGTGCCCTCCTGCGGAGAAGCCAATCACACCGATGCGGTCGGCCCGATAGCCGTGCTCCTGGGCACACTCGGCGATAAGCTGCATGGCACGCTGGGCGTCTTCCAGCGGAGCCGGCTGCTGGTTCTGCCCTCCACCACATCGATACTTCAAGATAAACGCCGCAACGCCTCGCTCCTGAAACCACTCAGCCACTGGGTAGCCTTCATTCTTGAGTGAAACCCCTCCGTAACCGCCCCCGGGCAGTATTAACACCGCAGTGCCATTGGCCTTCTCCTCCTCCGGCAAGTAAGTGCGCATCGCCGGTGCGTTCTGCACGCGCGTCATCCACTCGGGCGTTTCTTTATGTTCGATCTCCTCCTGATGATTCGCCGGATGATCAGCAGGCCAAATCGGGTTAAACATCGAAGTCTCCTCGGCACAGACCAACTTGGCACAGGATAGAACAAGGCCAACGAAAGCGAATGTTAGGACACGGATCGCACGGATTTCACGGATGACCATAGGACACATTACCTGATATTCGCGAACAAGATGAGTTAGTGAAGATTGTCGAAGCAAAGTACTTTCGGAAAACTAATCCGTGATATCCGTGGCCAAAAAATTTAGTAACTATTCTCAAGCGGTCTTTTCCCACACTCCCACCACTGCCGGCGGATAGGTCCGCACGTCCCAGCCCTCGTCTTTGCGATTCTCTTTGACGCCACCGGGAAGCAAGCCGAAGTCGAATCGCTCGTCCGCTTCCACGAGAAAGATACTTTCAGGTGGTGCCGTTTCGACCAGCGAATTGATCAACGCGAGCATGTCCTCTTGGCGATCCACAAAGAACGCATAAGGCGGACTGCAAAAAACTAGCCAAGGAACACTCTTGGGCGGGAGCGGGAAAGAGGAAGATGGAAGCTCCTCGGTCAACTTTCCGATCATCGGCAAGTCTCGCTGCCCCCAGAGGAAGGCGCTCGTGACGCAAAGGTTTGCGAGCTCTTCAACTTCCAGCGACGCAATGTTCTCTTCGACGACACGTGCCGAGGGGATATGCTTCTCGATAAAGGTCGCGCCGACGCACCCGCGACCAAGGGCCTCCAGCCCGAGCGCACCTGTCCCCGCGAAAAGATCGATCGCATAGCGTCCTTCGCAACCGACGCTCACGAGATTAAAAAGCGCTTCACGGACCCGGTGCTTCATAGGCCGCGTAACCGGATCGCCGTGGTACTTCAGCTTCCGCCCACGGAAACTCCCGCCGATGATCCGCAGCTCGGCCGGCTCGTTCTCTGAGCGAACACTTTTGTCGGGTCGCTCTTTGCCAGATCGTTTTGAGGGACGGGAGCGAGCCATGACGGGCCTAGCGTGCTAAGGACTGGACCGCTCCATTACAGCGGCAATTCCACCACTTCGCTACCCGCCCGGGTTGAGAAGGCTCGCCAAACCTCGATAGCAATATCATCGCTAACGTATTGAACCGAGCCATCCAGCCGCGACACATTCACTCCGCTAGGATGGTAGCTACGTGAGGTGATCGCCGCGTAAGTGGCGTCGGTGGCGTTATCCCCTTCCTTGCGGGAGTTCACGTCGATGTCGTAAACGAGGCCGTCCTTTTCGAAGCGAACGAACGTATTTGGTGTGAACACGGTCGTGAATCCGCTGTGATGGACGCGTCCGTCGGGCCATTCGGTATGGCCAGTGTTGTTGTTCACCTCGGGTCCCAGCTTCTCTTGCCCCGACATGGGCAGTTGATTGGGTTCGTCGGGGATGGCTGGCCCTGGATCAGGCGTGTTTCTGATGTACGGTGTGAACGCCTTCACCTCGGCAAAAGCGAGCGTGTTGCTCAGCCCGTCGGTCACTTGCGCGGCACGGACCTCGGCGTTCACGTAGAAGATGCCGTCCCCTTCACGTGAGGAATCCTGTGGGTCGAACACAAACCAACGACCGAAGTTGCCTCCGTACGTGTGTGGGTAAACGAACTCTTCCCCGTTCTTGATGCGGACCTGGTCGTTCGCCTCGCTCGGACAAATGTAGGTTGGCACGCGAAGCGTCGGCACCCCGCTGGCGCGATTTTCAGGATCGTCCCAGGGGAGATCGAAGTTGATCGTCGCAAAGGCTGAGCCCTGTTCGAGAAACGGCAGCAAACGTGCTTGAATCGACCAAGAGCCATTATTTGTGACCAATGCCGTCCCTGGGTCGAGCTTGTAGCTTGCTGGGTAGTGCCCCGCGATTGATTCGTGATTGGTTAAGGCGAGGGTGATTTGCTTGAGGTTGTTCGTGCAGGAATTCCGCCGAGCGGCTTCTCGGGCGGCTTGCACTGCTGGTAGCAACAGCCCCACCAGGACACCGATAATTGCGATCACAACCAAGAGTTCAACCAAAGTGAATCCACGCTTTCTCGTCGACATACCTCTTTCCTTCCCAATCCGATTGCGAAACTGTGCCGTCAGAGGCGATCTCCAAGTGGGCCAGTGACGTAATGATTGTTGCTTTGCTATGCTATAAACTAAGCGACTTAAAGCAGTATTCCAGCCATGAATCGCAAAAGCTAGTCGGCAACTGCTCAATCGTTTGGCTTTCAACAAACACGCAACGTTTTGGGAAACCTAGAACTATGTCTATGTCACGGATGTTATCCGCCTTGCTGCTATTGCTATCTGTACCTCTGTTCTCCGCGAATCGAGTCCTAGCTCAAAAAGCGGCAGAGCAGGCTTCTACTGCCGAGGAGCCCGCGGCAGAAGCTACTGCAGAAGCGACCGCTGCCGAGTCTTCTGAAAAGGGGCCCGAGCCATCCCCAGAAGCGAAGGCCGCGAAAGAGGCTTTCGATGCTCAGCATAAGAAGTGGGAAGCCAAGATCGGCGAAATCCAGGCGGTTCAAGAGAAGCGTCAGTCTGCTCGTGGTGCTGAGCGTGACCAGTTGGACAAAGATCTGACCAAGCTCCGCAATGAAGCCGCGGGGCTGATTGACGACATCGTCGACGCGGGCGTTGCCGTCTACGCCGCCGACTCGGCTGCTTACCCGCGGGTGAATAGCACGATCCTCGCGATCGCCCAGTTCTATCTGCTTGGCGACGCCAACGGCGACGGCGGCGATCAGTACGAACGCGCTTACAGCCTGATCCAGAAGATGCTCGAAGCCGGCGCTGCGAAGGATTGGCCCTATCTTGATATATGGGGCGGAGTCGCGGCGTTTCACATCAACGAATTCGCTGCCGCCGAGGAGCTCTTCGGCAAAGCACGCGACGCGGATGTCCTTGGCCCCACGCCGCCTAACCGTAATTCTCGTGACCCGAATACGCGACTCTGGCAAATGGCCCAGGATGTTGAGGGACGCATGCCCGCTTTGAAAAGTGCCTGGGATAAAGAACAAGAGATTCGCAAAAAAGAAGCGGAAGCCGATGACCTGCCACGAATCAAGTTCACGACCAATCGAGGCGAAGTCGTCATCGAGCTTTTCGAGAATGAGGCTCCCCAAGCCGTGGCCAATATCATTACGCTCGTGAAGAAAGGCTACTACGACGGAGTCACTTTCCATCGGGTCCTGCCAGGCTTCATGGCGCAAGGTGGTGATCCCGACGGCACAGGAACCGGCGGGCCGGGCTACAACATTCGCAGCGAGTACAACAAACCGGGTGCCCGTAAGCACTTCCGCGGCAGCCTCAGCATGGCCAACACAGGACGGCCCAACACGGGGGGCTCGCAATTCTTCCTTACGTTCGTGCCGACGTCGTTCCTTGATGGACGGCATACGGTTTTTGGCCGTGTCATGGAGGGCATGGAAGTCGCCGCCAGTCTCAAACGCCGCGACCCCCAGGAACGCCAACCTCCCAAGCCCGACCGCATCATTAAGGCAGAAGTCCTACGGGACCGAGGGCACGAGTATGAGTTCGAAAAGTTGCCCGAGTAGCTGATTTTGGCTGCATTACAGTGCAAATTGGCAGCTTTGCGTCTTATTGGTGCCGAATAACAGGTCTGAGTCGCCCGCTTGACTCTCAAAGAGCCTACGCCTATCCTATTATTTCGATTTTCGATGCTGGCGGCCTCTTCTATTTAGAATGCTAATCTGAGCAGGGATTGCTCGAATCCGACGTCTCAGGACCGTTTGCCAAGCTCATAAGTGGCAAACGTATGTCGATTAGCGATTGGTTGAGAGACTCCGAGTAGAGATTCCGCGCATACCGTCCGTAGCGGTGGAACGCTGCAACGACACCCTTTGAGATGACAGCCGTGCAAATCAAGAACATGAAAGTCTTCTGTGATGTGGTCGAGCGTCGCAGCTTTTCGCAAGCTGCCGATGACAACGACATTTCGCAATCGACCGCCAGCAATATGGTCTTGCAGCTTGAAGAACGTTTGGGAGTTGCCCTGCTCGATCGCTCAACGCGACCGTTTGAGCTGACTCCCGAGGGTGAGTGTTATTACCAAGGATGCGAACAGATCGTGAAACATTACGAGGACCTCGAAGAGGAGGTTCGCACATTAAGTGATGCAAAGGCACGCAGCTTGGTGGTTGCTTCGATTTACTCTGCAGGCTTACATCACTTAAACGAACTGTGGCCACAGTTCCGAGAAGCCAACCCCCGCGCCTCGCTGAAGCTAAAGACGCTGAATCCCCAAGAAGTCTACGAGTGCGTCGAGTCCGGCAAGAGCGAACTTGGCTTGATGAGCTTCCCGAAAGCTACCGACAGTTTGGATATCGAGATTTGGTACGAAGAACCGATGGTGGCCGTCGTGCCGCCGAGTTCACCATTGTCCGAGAAGGAAGAGATCCATTTGAGCGAACTCGCTGGTGAACCGTTTATCGCCTTTGACACGAAGCTCGCCCTGCGAAGGGCCGTGGATCGACGCCTTCGCGAAGAGGGCGTGAAAGTCGAGATCGCGCACGAGTTTGACAATATCGAGAATGTGAAAAAGGACATTGAGCACGGCGCCGGCGTGAGCCTGCTCCCCGAACTGACGGTTCGCGAAGAGATTGCCCTTGGCACCCTCGCTATGGCTCGAATCGCTGGTGAGCCACTGACGCGCCCCTTGGGTTTCGTCTTCCGCCGCGATCGTCCGCGGAGCGAACTGGCCCAGCAGTTTGTCGCCTTGCTCAATAAAAACATCGAGCAACTCAATCAACCTGCCGAGCAATTGCAGAAGAAGGCATTGGCAGAGCCCGCATAGCAACTACAAAACAAAGAAATCGGCAAGAAAGCCACATAACACACGAGACTCAAGTCATGAAGAATTCCTACCCCTCGCAACGACGCCAACTTACTTCTCTGCCCGAGAAGCACGGCCTCTATGACCCTGCCAATGAGCATGATGCCTGTGGCGTCGGTTTTATCGCGCACATCAAGGGCGAGCGCAGCCATCAGATCGTGGTCGACTCGGAGGACCTCCTCCGTCGGATGGATCACCGTGGAGCCTGCGGTTGCGAAGCAAACACGGGCGACGGTGCGGGCATCATGACCGCCCTGCCCCACGAGTTCCTGCAAAAGGTCGTCAAAGCCGATCTAGGCGTCGAACTCCCCGAGCCGGGCAAGTTTGCCGTGGGAAATGTCTTCCTACCGCAGATCGACGCGGAACGTGAAAAGTGCAAAGCGGCAGTCGAGCTGATCGTTAAGGAAGAAGGCCAGCAATTCATCGGTTGGCGCATAGTTCCTACCGAAGTGGAAAAAGCCGACATCGGTCCCACAGCCAAAGCGGCTGAGCCGGTCGTCGAGCAACTGGTGATTGCCGCAGGTGATGGCTTGGAGGGCGAAGCCTTCGAACGTCAGGTTTACATGATTCGCAAACGGGCGAGCAACCAGCTTCGCGCCGACGAGTCGATGGAGCAGTCGAAGATGTTCTACATCTGCTCGCTCTCGACCAAGGTGATCATCTACAAGGGGATGCTCACCACGGATCAGCTCTACCTCTACTATCCCGACCTGAAAGACCCAGACTACAAGAGCCATCTGGCGATGGTCCACTCGCGGTTCGCTACGAATACGTTCCCCTCTTGGGACCGCGCACAGCCGCTGCGTTTCATGAGCCACAACGGCGAGATCAACACGCTCCGCGGCAACAGCAACTGGATGAAAGCTCGTCAGGGCGTGGTCGAGAGCGACCTTTTCAAGAAAGAGCTCTCCAAGCTCTTCCCAGTTGTTGAGCCAGACTGCAGCGACTCAGGCACGTTCGATAATGTCCTTGAATTCTTGCTGATGACCGGTCGCACGCTGCAAGAGTCCGTCATGATGATGGTCCCCGAGGCGTGGCAGAATCACGCCACGATGAGCGAGCAGAAGCGAGCCTTTTACGAGTACAATTCCGCGCTAATGGAACCGTGGGACGGCCCCGCTTCGATCGTATTCACCGATGGTCACTACATCGGCGCGACACTCGACCGCAATGGCCTTCGTCCTTCGCGTTACTACATTACTCACGACGACCGCGTCATCATGGCCAGCGAAGTCGGTGTCGTCGACGTCGAGCCGGACAACGTGAAAGCCAAGGGCCGCCTGCAGCCCGGCAAAATGTTCTTGGTCGACTTCGAGCAAGGTCGCCTCATCCCCGATGAGGAACTCAAAAGCACGATCGCCAGCGAACGGCCCTACGGCGATTGGCTCAAAAAGCAGCGGATCGACCTCAACACGCTCCGCCCCGATGAGGAGCCGCATGGCTACACCAGCAAGACGCTGCTCGAACGGATGCAGGCCTTTGGTTACACCATCGAAACGATGACCTTCATGCTGCTGCCGATGATCAAGGTCCTCAAAGACCCAATCGGCTCGATGGGCAACGATAGCTGCTTGGCGGTCCTCTCCGACAAGCCACGGATGCTGTATGACTACTTCAAGCAGCTCTTCGCTCAAGTGACCAACCCGGCGATCGATTCGATTCGCGAAGAGGTGATCATGTCGCTGGAGTGCTTCATCGGCCCCGAGCAAAACCTGCTGGAAACCACGGAAAAGCACGCCCGTCGACTCCGCCTGCCGCACCCGATTCTCTCCAACGAACAACTGGCCGCGCTCAAGCATATTCAATCCAACTCAGAAACCGGCCGCGGCTGGCGTACCCAGACCATCGACATCACTTGGCCGCGGATTGAGGGCAAGCTCGGCATGCAGAAGGCACTCGATCGCATCTGCGCCGAAGCGGAAAAGGCCGTTGATGAGGGCTTCTCGTTGATCGTCCTCTCCGACCGCGAGACGAAGCACAACCGCGTGCCGCTCAGTTCGCTGTTGGCCACGGGAGCCGTGCATCATCACCTAGTCAAGCAAGCCAAGCGGACACGCATCGGTATCCTGGTCGAAAGTGGCGAAGCCCGCGAGGTGCATCACCATTGTTTGCTGATCGGGTACGGTGCAGACGCGATCAATCCTTACCTCGCCTTTGAAGCCCTCTGGTACGCCCGACGCGAAGGGCTACTCGACGTGGGCGAAGAGAACATCCCTGACGAAGAGGACGGTGAGGGAGAAGAGCACCCCACGCTTGATGCCTCCTCCGAGGGCGAGACGATCGATCCCGTCACCGAGGAAGATCACGAGCTCGTCGCCAAGTATCGCAAAGCCGTTGCCAAGGGGATGCTCAAGGTGATGGCCAAGATCGGCATCAGCACGCTACAGAGCTACAAGGGCGCACAGATCTTCGAGGCTCTCGGCCTCAAGGACGAAATTATCGACCGCTGCTTCACGGGTACCGCTAGCCGCGTGCAGGGCGTCAGCTTCGAGGCCCTCGCTGAGGAAGCGATGCGCCGTCACGCCCTCGGCTATCCCGAGAAGCAAGCAAGCAAGCTAACGGTTCTACCCAACCCGGGTGAGTTCCACTGGCGAGCCAACGGCGAACGCCATATGTGGGACCCGCAAGCGATCGCCGACATCCAAGTCGCCGCCCGCGCTGGCAGCAAGGATGCTTACGCTCGGTTCGCCAAACACATCAACGCCGATTCACGCACTCGTTGCCAACTCCGCGGTTTGCTCACGTTCAAAGAGAAAGCGAACGGCGGACCGATTGATATTTCCGAAGTGCAACCCGCTTCGGAAATCGTCAAGCGTTTTTGCACCGGAGCGATGTCCTTCGGTTCGATCAGTGCCGAATCGCACGAGACTCTCGCCATCGCGATGAACCGTCTCGGCGGGAAGAGCAACACGGGCGAAGGAGGCGAAGACCCCAAGCGATGGACGCCCGACGAGAACGGCGACTCGCGACGCTCCGCGATCAAACAGGTCGCTTCGGGCCGTTTCGGGGTTACGATCAACTACCTGACCAACGCCGACGAGCTGCAAATAAAAATCAGCCAAGGTGCCAAGCCCGGCGAAGGGGGCGAGCTGCCAGGTCGCAAAGTCGACGAGAACATCGCCCGCATCCGCTACAGCACGCCCGGCGTCGGATTGATCAGCCCGCCACCGCATCACGATATTTATTCAATCGAGGATCTCAAGCAACTGATTCACGACTTGAAGAATGCCAACCGTGCTTCGCGAATCAGCGTGAAACTCGTCTCCGAAGTCGGCGTCGGCACGATTGCTTCCGGTGTGGCCAAGGGCTACGCGGATCACATCCTCATCTCCGGCGACGGGGGTGGCACGGGCGCGTCACCGTTGACCAGCATTAAGCACGCGGGCCTGCCGTGGGAGCTGGGCATCGCCGAGACGCACCAAACCCTCGTGATGAACGACCTCCGCAGTCGCGTTGTGCTGCAAACCGATGGTGGTTTGAAAACAGGCCGCGACGTGGTGATTGCCGCGATGCTAGGGGCCGAAGAGTTTGGCTTCTCAACCGCCCCGCTGATCACGATGGGCTGCATCATGATGCGGAAGTGTCATCTGAACACTTGCCCGGTCGGCATCGCCACGCAAGACCCGGAACTGCGCAAGAAGTTCTCCGGCAAGCCCGAACATGTTGTGAACTACCTGTTCATGGTCGCCGAAGAAGCTCGCACGCTGATGGCAGAACTGGGCTTCCGCACGATTGATGAAATGGTCGGCCGCGTCGATTGCCTGAACACTGACGAAGCGATCGAGCACTGGAAGGCCGACGGGCTAGACCTCACTGGTTTGCTCACTCCTGCGAAAAAGCCTTACCCAGAAGCAGGTACCTACTGCACGCAGGGGCAAGATCATGGTCTAGACAAGTCGCTGGACATCACCAAGCTACTCGATTTGGCCAAGCCGGCCCTCGAACGGGGCGAGAAAGTTCGCGAAGAAGTCGAAATCGTTAACACCAACCGGACCGTGGGCACAATCCTCAGCAACGAGATCGCCAAGAAGTACGGTCACGACTTGTTGCCGGACGACACGATCCATTTCAAGATCAACGGCCCCGCAGGGCAGAGTTTTGGCGCGTTCCTCGCCAAGGGCGTAACCCTCGAACTCGAAGGGGATGCCAACGACTATGTAGGCAAGGGTCTTTCCGGCGGACGGATTGTCATCTATCCGCCAAAGAACTCATCCTTCACCGCTGAGGAGCAGATCCTGGTCGGCAACGTCTGCCTCTACGGGGCGACCAGCGGCGAGGCGTTCTTCCGCGGCCGCGCGGCTGAGCGTTTCTGCGTGCGAAACTCCGGTGCCCGTACCGTGATCGAAGGCGTGGGCGACCACGGCTGCGAATACATGACCGGCGGTCGCGTGGTGATCCTCGGCCCCACAGGCCGCAACTTCGCTGCGGGCATGAGCGGCGGCGTCGCCTATGTCCATGCCCCTGATCGCGACGCGTTTCGCATCAACTGCAATCTGGGACTTGTAGAACTCGAAGACGTTATCGACGAAGAGGACATCGCCGAACTACGCGGCCTCATCGAACAACACCACGACGAAACCGAGAGCCCCGTCGCAGGCGATCTTCTAAGCCGATGGGACGAAGCACTCAGCGAATTCGTCAAAGTAATGCCGACCGATTACAAACGCGTTTTGCAAGAACGCAAAGCGGCAGAACAAAAAGTGCCGGAAGCGGTTGTTTAGTCTCTCGCAAAGGCGCTAAGGCGCGAAGATCGGGGGTCAAGCAATGCATGAGAATCCATTGTCAAAGGAGATTGTTGATTCAGCCTACAAGATTCATACGACATTGGGTCCTGGCTTGTTGGAATCCGTCTACGAGGTCGTACTCGCACACGAACTAAGAGAGCGCGGGCTAGAAGTTATTCGACAGAAACCGGTACCTATCGAATACGAAGGTTTGAAATTTGAAGAAGGCTATCGTCTCGATCTGTTGGTTGAAAACAAAGTCATTGTAGAAGTGAAATCTGTCGAAACGATTTTCCCTGTCCACAAGAAACAACTACTAACCTATCTCCGTTTACTCGATAAACGTTTGGGCATCCTCATCAACTTTAACGAAGAACTAATCAAAGACGGAATCAAGAGAGTCGCCAACGGACTCACCGAAGAATAACCAGAAACCATACCACACGAACTTTGCGCCTTAGCGCCTTCGCGAGAGACAATAAGAAAGTAAACCAATGGGTAAACCAACCGGATTCAAAGAGTTCCAACGAGAAGTCGTCCCCTACCGCGATCCGATGGAACGCGCCAACGACTTCCTCGAAATCTTCACCAATGCCCCTGTCGAGCATCTGACGACTCAGGGTGCGCGTTGCATGGATTGCGGTGTGCCGTTCTGTCAGTCGAACTCCGGCTGCCCGATCGACAACCTCATTCCTGAGTGGAACGATCTAGTCTATCGCGGACGATGGCGCGACGCGCTCAATCGTTTGCATAAGACCAACAACTTCCCCGAGTTCACCGGCCGCACTTGCCCAGCTCCCTGCGAAGGGGCCTGCGTTCTGGGCATCACCAACCCACCGGTGACGATCAAAAACATCGAGAACGCCATCATCGACCGCGGTTGGGAAGAAGGCTGGATCGAGCCGCAACCGCCGCAAGAGAAAACCGGCAAGACGGTCGCCATCGTCGGCAGTGGCCCGTCAGGACTCGCCGCCGCCCAGCAGTTGTGTCGTGCAGGGCACGCAGTCACGGTTTACGAACGGGCCGACCGCATTGGTGGCCTGCTGATGTACGGCATCCCCAACATGAAGCTCGACAAGTACGTCGTTGAACGTCGCGTTCAGCAGATGCGCGACGAGGGCGTCACGTTTGTCACCAACACGCACATCGGCAAGCAGGAGGATTTTGAGCCCGGACAAATGACGCAGATCATGCAGGAACGCGGCATCGGCGTGAAGTTTGTTGATCCCCAGCACCTAGTCGATGAGTTCGATGCCGTGCTGCTTTGTACCGGAGCGACCAAGCCGTTCGACCCGACGGGTCGGGCGCCAGGGCGTGATCTGGCGGGAATCCATTTCGCGATGGATTTCCTCACCCGCAACACGAAGAGCCTCATGGATGGCGATCTGCACGCTGCCAAGCACGTTGACGACAAGTTCCTCTCTGCTAGCGGCAAGAACGTCATTGTCATCGGCGGTGGCGACACGGGCGCGGACTGCATCGGCACGTCATTGCGTCACGGAGCAACGAGCATCGTCAACTTCGAACTCCTCGACCGTCCGCCCGCGGAGCGCACCGACGGCAACCCCTGGCCCGAATGGCCGCGCATCTACCGCGTCGACTACTCGCACGCAGAAGTTGAAGCTCGCACCGGCGACGACCCGCGGAACTATAACTTACTCACCAAAGAATTCGTCGGCGAAAACGGCCAAGTCACCGGCGTCCGGACCGTGCAAGTCGACTGGTCGAAGCCGCAGGGCCAAGCCCCCTTCACAGAAATCGACGACAGCGAAAAAGTCTGGCCCGCGGAACTCGTGCTGCTCGCCACCGGCTTCGTTGGCCCCGAACTGACCGTCGGCGAGATGCTCGGCCTGGAAACCCAAAACCCGCGCGGCAACTGGCAAACCTTCAAGGCGGAGCATGGCGAGTTCACCACCAACCTCGAAGGCGTATTCGCCGCAGGCGACTGCCGCCGCGGCCAAAGCCTCGTCGTCTGGGCCATCAACGAAGGCCGCGGCGCCGCGCGTGCCGTGGATGAATACCTGATGGGCTTCGCGAGCTTGCCCGCACCTGGGTTGAATTTGCCGCAGCAGGTAGTTTGATCGGTCCGTGAGCGATCCGATACTAAGACCACCCGCGACAGCAGCAGAGCTAACCGCCTACTACGACCTTCGCTGGCGGTTTCTCCGACAACCGTGGGATCAACCGCGTGGCTCCGAGCGGGACGAACTGGATGATGATTCCAGACAAACGTTCGTCGCACATCTAGCCGCTTGGCATGACGACGGGCGGATTCTCGGCGTCGGGCGTTTGCATTTCAACTCTGATACCGAAGCCCAGATTCGCTACATGGCTGTCGAAGAAGATGCCCGCGGCCGAGGCATCGGTCGCGCGCTCGTTGAAAGACTTGAAGAACTGGCCGTGGAGCAAGGGGCAGAGAGGGTCATGCTCAACGCTCGTAGCGAAGCTATTGGTTTCTACGAGCGGCTCGGCTACAAAGTGGTCGCCAAAGGCGTCGCGATGTTCGAGGACTCCCCCACGGGGCCCGTGGAGCATGCTCGAATGGAAAAACCGCTCAGTAGCTAATTCTGTCAACGAATTGCACGAATCACACGAAATTCTGTGGAGCAATTTTTCAAGATCATTCGTGCTATTCGTCAGATTCGTGGTTCAAAAATGGAACTACCTCAAGGGAACCATTCGTCGGCAAGTCCATCTCTTTCACGAACTCACCATAGCGAACTCGCACCGTTTGAGCTTGCTCGCTATTCAGCTTCGCGCTGGTCAGCTTTCCATCCTTCCAAGCAAGATCGACACCAATATTCCCTCTCGCTCGTAGGCCCGTGACGCTTCCCGTCGGCCAAGCGTCGGGAAGCGCTGGCAGCAGATGCAGCTCTGGCATGTCGACGGTGCCCATGTGCGACTGGAGGAGCATCTCCGCGATGCCGGCGGTCGCTCCGAAATTGCCATCGATTTGGAACGGCGGGTGTGCGTCGAGCAGATTGTCGTACGTGTTCCCGGCCAGCGCTTCGCGGAGCATCTTATGGGCATGGTTGCCATCGTGCAGGCGAGCCCAGAAGTTGATCTTCCAGGCCTTACTCCAGCCGGTACCTCCGTCGCCGCGAATTCCCAAGCTTCGCTGCGCGGCCTTGGCGAATTCCGGTGTCGTCAGCGGCGAAAGCTGGCGGCCTGGATGTAAACCGTAGAGGTGCGAAACGTGGCGGTGATGCGGATCGCCGTCGACGAAGTCTTCGCTCCATTCTTGTAAGCGACCTCCCCGTCCGATGAGCAAAGGATGCAGTCGGTCGCGCAAGGCGAGCACTTTCTCGATGAACTCTGCATCGTACGGCGCGTCCTTGGTTCCCAAGACTTGGGCTGCTTCGGCTAAGTTGGTGAACAGGTCCCAGGCGATCATCAAATCCATCGTGCAGCCAGCGGACACAGCCGCCTCGTCTTTGCCGAGCTTGAAGACACTCTCCGGAGAAGTCGAGGGAATGGAAACGTACCGCCCTTGCCCGTCCAGCACGAACGTATCGAGCAAAAACTCCGCTGCCCCGCGCATCAGCGGATAGGCCTTCTCGCGCAGGAACTGTTCGTCGCGCGTGAATCGAAAATGCTCATACAGGTGCTGACAAAGCCAGGCCCCGCCGAATTGCCAGTTCGCCCACCGTGGGTCCCCTTCGCCATAATCACCCACCGGCGTCGAGTGCCGCCAGAGATCGACATTGTGCCCGGCCGTCCAGCCGCGCATGCCGTAGGTGGTCTTGGCGGTTGCCGCACCGGTGACTGAAAGCTCTTCGATCAGCTTGAGCAGCGGGCGGTGGCACTCACTGAGGTTGGTCACTTCCGCGGGCCAGTAGTTCATTTCCGCGTTGATGTTGGTCGTGTAGTTGCTACTCCACGCGGGGCGTTGCTTTTGGCTCCAAATGCCCTGTAAATTGGCGGCTTGCGTGCCTTCGCGCGAGGAACTGATGAGCAGGTACCGACCATAGTTGAAAAACAATTCCTCAAGGCCCCCATCCAGGGTATCAGCGGCTTCAGCAGTCCGGAGCGCCGCTAATCGTTCCGGCACCGTCGCATCACTTGCTTCACTTGAATCAAGATCAAGTCGCACGCGATCGAAAAGTTGCCGATAGTCCTCGATATGTTGCGTGAGCAGGTCGGGAACAATCCGCACCGCCGCCGCCTTGAGTCGATGATCGACTTCTGTTTGCGGATCGATTCCCTCGACATCAGGACGTTTGTCGAAGCCGTTGAAGCTGGTGTCAGCAGCCAGTATGAGAACCACCCGCTTGGCCCCGACCACTCTGCGACCTTTTTCCTCGACGATCAGCTTTCCGCCCTCCTGCTGCACATGGAGTCGAGCGGCGAACGTCATCCCCGCGCCGCGCTCGGGCAGTGTTTCGACGATGGCCGGTTGCGTGGGCCGATAGTTGGGCTCGACGTGCACGGGGGCACGCCCGGTCATCCGTAATGTCTGATCGTCCAGCGTTTCGACTTCGTGAGTAAGCAGACTGTCGAGTCCGATGGTCATTGTTATTCCATCGGGGTGCTCGCTGGTGATTTCCATGACGAACAACTGCGCCGGGTGGCTGACAAACATTCGGCGACGGTGCCAGTGGCCATCCTCCTTGTAATGGACCTCTGCCACGGCATTGGCGATGTCGAGCGTGCGCTCGTACTCCGTCACCTTGCCCCGCTTCTCGAACTCCAAGCGAAGATTGCCCAGCGGTTGGTAAGACTGGCAGAAAGCGCCCTGCAGCTTCTTGCAAAGCTCGCCCGCTTCTCTGTACTTCCGTGCAAAAACGAGCTTGCGAATTTCGGGCAGCAGTTCGCGGCCAGCGCTGGAGTTCCAATCGTAGGGCGTCCCTGACCACAGCGTGTCTTCATTCAGAGCGATCCGTTCTTTCTCGATTCCCCCGAAAACCATCGCCCCCAGACGACCATTGCCCAGCGGGAGCGCTTCCTTTTCCCAGTCCGTCGCGGGCTTGTCGTAGCGGAGGACCGTGCTCGAATCCCCGCCGCTCGCGGCGAAACCGCAAGCGAGGGTGCAGATGTGAGCGGTGAAAAGTACCAGGAAGAAACGGATCGTAAGCATGGCGGGTGATGGTGTCCAAAGTCGTAGCAAGTGTGTACCACGATTGAACACGAAACCTAGCCCTATTGCCAGAGCCACCGCTTCCCCAAGCGATGTTAGCCGCCTTCCTTGGAAGGCGCGGGGATGGAGTTCCAACCGTAAGTCGAGCAAGCTCGGCGGCTAACGGAGGCTACCACTCAATGATCTCACCGCCAGCGATGGTGAGCTGCTTGGACCAGTTCTTCTTAACGCGGGGATCATCGAGCATGATATATCGAACGCTTGCATCACAGAATCCGGTTACGAAGCCATCTCGATCTTTCCTCTGAACCCCCTTGAAAGGATTCTCGAAGTCAACTTCCCAATCCGCGGGCTTCGTCCATGGCACGGCTCGGTCCGGCGTGACTTCGACGATTGCCACAGTGGCTGCCGTCCCATCGGTGATTTGCTTGTAGCTAACGCCATCCTTACTTCCGAATGCAGTTCCCGGACCAGTGACGGCCAAGTAAGTCGTATAGGATGGGCTCTTCGTTCTTCGGCGGACAGCAGGGTCTGGATCACTGAAAATCGGGACAACCGTTTTCGAAAGTTTGAGGTTATGTTCGCTATCCCAGGGCTCGTCCAAATGGAACTGGTTGTAGAGTGCCTGTTGATCAATATATGGCAGAACGGCAACTCTCCAACTCAACAGAGGTTTGCCATCCTCGCTGTAAATGGCTGGTGGTTGAAAGCCCTTCAGTCTCTTAGCAGAAGTATAGTTTTGCAGGGCTAATCCGACTTGCTTGAAGTTATTCATCCGCTGCGTACGATATGCCGCCTTCCTCGCCGCTTTCACCGGCTGAGCAATCAGTTCCACGAGCGACGCAAACTCCTCGGGACTTTCGCCAAGTGAAAACACGACGCGATTCTCAACGACACGAGGGCGTAGTTTACCAAGAGCCTCGGCGACTTCCTCAAAACCTTGATTAGGTCGCTCTTTTGCTCCCCGAGCAATCAGCATCTGCCCCATGCCAATCGCTTTGGTCAAATGGTCTTGCACAAGTTCCGCGGATTTCTTGCTGTTGGTTTGAATCTGTAGCCCAGCGTTCAACTTCGGGGGCAAACTGGCGGAGATGCCGCCCCAGGCGAGTTCATCGGCAACAAACTTGCCGTCAATCACCTGAAACGGTGGCGGCAGCGCGGGCATCATTTCGTGCACAACGCGACGGCTGTCACCGTCGCCGACGATCATGAGCCCTGCATCGCCGTTGCCCAACTCTTGCAGCGCAGCTTGCAGTTCTCGCTTTGCACTACCTTGCTTCGCAGAGAGCGATACCCCTGCAAGCTGTTCGTCGCTGTTAGCCCCTTGCGATGTGTATTCGCTTAAGGCTCCAAGCAAGATGAATTCACGCTCGGTACGTTCCCACGCAAAGGGCATGCCCGGCAGGTCGCGGAGGGCTTTGCGAAGTTTCTCAGGATTTCCATCTTCGGCAACCGGGATCACGCACACGGGGGCCGTGTATTGCACATCGCTCATGCGGAGCGTTGCATAAATGCGACGAAGTCCCAAACCGGCGAGTTCATCGAGGACAGTTTGTATCTGCGTCGCCTGCTGGCGCAATCCCTGGACATCTTCGGGATAAAGCCAACCCGACTTCTCAGCCAGAGCGAGCGACGCCTCAAGGTCCACGGCACTCACATCAACAAACGCGAGCGCCACTACATCATCGGTCAAATAGGGATGGATCGCTGCATGAGTATCAACTGGCTCGGCTGCTTGAGCAGCCGTGCGAATAAACGTAAGCAAGCAAACGTAGAGTGCGAAACGAGAGTTCATAAGGTTATCCTGAAAGGCATGGAGTGTTGTTCAATAAGGGGAAATGTTTTGGCTAGTCTCCGGCGAGCTGTTAGCTCGCGGCTGCTCTCAACGAAAGGCAGCCGCGACCTAACAGGTCGCCGGTGATTGCGTGAAAAGTTTACTCCTCCAGCGTCACTTCAAACCGATAAGCAACCCCAGGAAAATCATCCTCGAAGGGAAGCTTCACGATGGCCGTCTCACCCTCGAGTTCATACTCGTACGGTTTGTCGGTTCTTGGATTCCGCGGTAGCGGCACGATTGTGATCTCGTCGAGTGAGTTCGGCAGCTTGCCAGTCTCGGCAGCATGCATACGAATCGCCTCGACGGTTTGAATGCCGTGCGTCTGCCAGATGAGTCGTTGCTCCGCGCTGCGCGCGGCTTGCATGGCGGGGAGGAGCAAGCTGGCAAGGGTGTGACCAAAGCCGCGGCTGAGACCTTCTGCCGAGTTGACGTTCAACTCTTTATTGATTTCGAAATTATGGTTGCGCAATACCCGAGCGGGCACATAGCTCCACTTCTCGATCGAGTCGGCAATCCGACGGTACTCACGCAAGGCATCAATTGAAACCACCTTGCCGACTGGCATGGCTTCGACTTGGGCTTTCGTCATACCGCTTTCGATCAGCCGCTGCTTCGCCGCTGGGTAGGCGACGGTGCTCATGGCTGTCACAGCGAAACGTGCTGTCATACTGCTTGGCACAACATTCTGCCCTACCCCCGAGGAGACGAGTTGTTGCGACTCGACAAGCGCCTTGGCCATCAGTCGTGCCCACTCTTCAGGAGAGTGTTCGGCGGTTTCCGCATCGAGTATGAAAGGAAAGATACGCAAGCCGTTGGACATTTCCGCGCGCATCGAGTCTTGAATACTCACCATCGGATCAGGCAACTCGGCAATCGCCCAGTAGAGATTGGGGGAGTCCTTCTGCGCGATCAACTCGATCAGCTGATTGTTCCCCATCCCACAGATGGCGATTCCGACAAGATCGCTCACCAAGAACGGAGCCTTCCCCACGTCGTGCCCTAGGCGGTAATTCATCCGCAAGGTATCGAGAACCTTTTCGTAATCGCCGTTGGCCAGATCGACCCTTGCCACCAGCATTAGTCCACGACAAAGCTCGCGACTGACTTGGATTTCTTCCAGAAGGAACGCGACGATCTCCGGTCCGCGGATTTCCTCGACATTCCACTGCCAATTGCAATGGCGGCGTCGTGTCGCTTCGCGAAGGTTTTCCATGGCAGAACCCCGCCATGAGTCACTGGCCGCCTGGGCTTTCTCGAAAGGAAGTTCTTCCAAGGCCACGTCGTTCTGTCGATACCACTCATCATAGGCATCGCCGTACTTCTTCCGCAGCTTTTGGGAAAAGTTTTGGATGTTGAGCAGTGAACGATAATAGTACGGTGCCGCATTGCCCTGCTTCAGTTCGATTTCGCGAAGCATCAGCCGATGCTTCAACGCCGGGACCGGCTCTGCCGCGGGAGTAACGGTCATTTTGAACGTCGTGAGCAGCCCCTCGCCGGGGACGTCTTGCTCAACGACAACAAGCTCCGCACGTGTTGGCGTGGCGAGAATCGCAATCACTAAACCGCAAGCTAGTCGCAGAACAGCTTTAGCCCGCGAGCTACGTCTCGCGCGGTGAATTTTCTCTGCTAGTTCCGCGCGAGACGTAGCTCGCGGGCTAGATAGGCTAGGAACACGTAACTGAGATCTCATATCGCTTCTCCCTGTGTGCGGAAGTTCTCCAGCCATTGCCAGCCATTGAAACTCGTGGGGACTTCGCGACGCGGCAACAGTTCCGCACGAAGTTGACGGGCCGATTTTGGGGGGTCGAATTCGGTCGAGACGAGCGAAGTTGCTCGCGTCGAGGGAATCTCTTCACCGCTCAGAATCGCGTTGCGCATCGCCAGCATCGAGGTCTGTTGCGTAAAGTGCTTCCAAGGGAATTCCCTGGGTGAAGCCTCGTAGCCTTCAGCGCGAGCTGCGTGCTGTTCTTTCTCGACAACCCGTACTTCTTCTAGGTCGCTCGCTTCGCCGGTATCACTTGCAACTTGCGAGTTCGACTCGGGAAGTTGCGCTGGCGCGAGTATAGCACGCGTTACGAAAACCGCGAGGCAAGCAGCAGTCGCAGCGCTGGCGAGTGATGCAAAGATAACTCGCGATGCGAACCCCTGGCTTGCGCCAGGGGCTAGGGACCCTGCGTGAGGCTCGCCAGCTGAATCCCGTCTAGCCCCCAGCGCAAGCTGGGGTTTCGTAGCCTCAGCGTGAGTTGCACTTGCAAGCAGCCCTGCCTGAAAACCCGCTTCATAAAACAAGGTATCGCGATCGAGTTTCGCTTCCGAAGGTCTTAACTCTGCGAGCCGAGCTTCCAGGGCTATCAGATCCGTCGGTAGTTTGTCGTGTTCGGACATGGCTAAACTTTCACACGGGCCTACCACGCGGAGCGTGGTGTTACACTTCTCACTTCAAAAAAATTTTGCAGGGTTGATAAGGCTTCTGCGTAACGGCGTTGCACGGTGCTCGCCGGTGTTTCCGTCAAATCCGCAATCTCTCGCCAGGAGAGACCGCTCCACAGGCGAAGCGTGACGATCTCTCGCGGCAAGTCTTCAAGTTGCGTGACCGCTTGAGCGACGTCCAACTTGTCTAAATGGTTTGCAGATTGGTCATCCGCACGTAGCCGCCCGGCAACCTCCTCGTGACTCGTCCGACGACGTTTGGCACGTGCCGCGTTGAGTGCTTTATTTCTGACAACTCGATAGAGCCAAGCCGTGGGGTTTTCGGGGCGTTGTTTTTGTCGAATCAACTCGACGAACGCTTCCTGCACGCAATCCTCAGGCGCAGTCGTCCACTGCGTCGCGTACAACTCTAGCGCCGCCCCGTGGGCGTCTATCAGTTGAGCCAACTCAGGCGGTGATGGCGTCGCTGGGTCCAAAACAAAGGGGCTCTTGAGTGCCAAATCGAGCGGTTTATAGAGAAGACACCGCCCAGGGGCTAGTTTACCCAGAAAAACTGGAAATGACGAAATCCGAATGACGAATGCCGAAAAGCAGCGCGACAGCGATCTTTCATTCGACATTCGTCATTCGGAATTCGACATTCCCTTCACCCCTCCAGCGCGTTATACGTCTCCAACCAGTCCTCTTCGAGTTGCTCGACGTCACTGGAGAGGGTCGCCAGATCGGCCCTGACACGTTCGGCCTCCTCGGTGGAAGTGACCGTCAGCAGTTCCGCTTCTAGCTCTTTCTTCGTCTCATCGTTCTTGGCGATTCTCCGTTCGATGCTCTTGAGCTTCTTCTGCAGGTCACGCTCTTCACGGCCCGAGAGTTTCGTGGCCGGCGAGCTGCCTTCGGGAGCCGGCGCTCCGCCGTAGGTGGCATGTTCAGCCCGCAACCCTGCTTCGAGTTCCTTCCGCACACGATAAACATAATCGTCGTAGCTTGCTGGGTAGTTGACGACGCGGGCGTCACGCACTTCAACAACGGCGGTGGCGACGCGCCTCATGAAGTGCCGATCGTGGCTCGTAAAGATCACCGTCCCTAGATACCGCTCAAGTGCATCGGCCAGCGCTTCAACCGTTTCTACATCAAGATGATTACCCGGTTCGTCGAGGATCAGCACGTTGTGCTGCTCGAGCAGCAAGCCGGCCAAGACAAGCCGTGCTCGTTCGCCACCACTGAGCACGCGGATGGGCTTCTCGACCGTATCGCCACTGAACAGAAAACTGCCCGCCACGCTGCTGATCTGTTGCCGCGTTGTGCCGGGGGCGGCTTGGTATTCGAGATACTCTTGCACCGTGTCGTTCTCGCGGAGCGTTGTATAGACGTGCTGGGCGTAAACGCCGATCTGGCAGCCGTAGCCCCACTTCAAGCTGCCTTCTTTCGGATCGAGCGAACCACAAACCGTCCGCAGAAACGTGGTCTTGCCCTGACCGTTGTCGCCGACGATGCCGATCCGTTCGCCGTGTTCCAGTTCCAGTTGAATGTCCTCAGCCACCGTGTGATCCGGGTACCCGATCGCTAACTCGTTCGTCCGCAGCGCGACGCCCTGGCGGGGTTCAATCGCCGGGAAGCTGAAGTTAACGGTCGCCTCTTGGCCGGCGACATCCAGCAGCTTGAGTTTCTCCAACTGCTTCGCCTTGCTACGGGCCTGGCTGGCAGTGTTGGCGTTGGCGCGGTTTTTGTTGATGAAGGTTTCTAGTTGCTTGCGTTTGGTGAGCGTTGCAGCGTTCCTCCGTTCGTCGTGTTCGCGGCGTTCGTCGAGGTTTTCCAGGTAGGCGTCGACATCGCCTGGGAACATCGTCAGCTCACCACGCGAAAGTTCCAGTGTGTGATCGCAGGTGCGCTTGAGGAACGACCGATCGTGCGAAACCACGAGCAGGCCGCCCTTGAAGTCGTTGAGAAACTCCTCCAGCAGCATCTGCGTCCGCAGATCAAGAAAGTTTGTCGGCTCGTCGAGAATTAATAGGTTCGGATCATGCAGCAGAAGCGCCGCCAACTTCACCCGGGTCTGCCAACCGCCTGAGAGCGAACGGACTTCCTGGTGCAACATCGCGTCGGGAAGTTGGAACTGCCAGGCCACTTCGCCACACCGCCAGTCCGGCTGGCCGCTATCGCGCATGAGAAACTCGACGACCGTTTCTCCGTCATGAAACGGATCGTGTTGCCGCAGGTAGCCCAGCCGCAGTTTTTTGCTTTTCACGACTTCGCCTGCGTCGAGTTCCTCGTCTTCAAGCAGCACCCGGCAGAGCGTACTCTTGCCAGCCCCATTGCGGCCAATCAGCCCGACCTTCTGATCGTCCGTCAGCGCGCACGAAGCCCCATCGAGCAGTTCTTGCTCGCCATAGCGTTTGTGGGCATCGAGTAATTGGAGAACGACAGGCACGTGGACGTGATGTGCTGGAGTGATGGAATGTTGGAGTGCTGAAGAAAGGCAATTTCAAGCTAGCCCGCGAGCACGGCGACGCTAGGCTGGCTCGCGTGGAGAAGTGCCTTTTCTCTCTGCCCAACCGACCGTGGCAAAAACCACACAGCATACCAAACAGGCCGTCGGGAGCCAGTCTCCCCAGCGGGAATAGACGGTTTGGTAGCTCCCGTTCTCAGGATTTCGTGGCTTTACTTGAGCGAGAAGGAAAGTCGACTGGTTCCTCTCGGTCACCGCGATCACGTTCCCGGCAGCGTCGATATGGGCTGAAAGACCACGGTTGCCAGCGATCAGCATCGGCGTGCGCAATTCCACCGCCCGTAGGATGCCACAGGCCAAGTGCATGTCCAACTCCGCGGAGCCCCAGTACCAGGCGTCGTTGGTCACGTTGACCAAGATGTCAGGGGCTTTGCCCTGCTCAGCCAATTCTGAGAATTGCCAACGCATCAAATGCGGAACTGCTTTTTCATAGCAAACCGTCGGTGAGTAGCGAACGCTCTCGAACTCAAACGACTGCGGACCTTCGCCCGCCGTTACGCCGCCAGTGAGCGGCGTGAATCCATCCGGGTAAGGGAACCAACTTGAAAACGGTGTGTACTCCCCGTAGGGAACCAAGTGCATCTTGTCGTAAGTCCCCTGCACTTCGCCAGCGCGGTCAACAAAGACCACGGAGTTCCAAGACTCCACCTCGAAGGGATCAATTTCAGAAGACACAGTCTCATCACTTGCGTCTTCGCCGCGTGTCGTTTCAGCACTTGGCGAAACATGCCGTCGATCAATTCCAAACAGCAAGCCAGCTTCCCAAGCCGTCGCGAGCCCTTTTAGATCATTGCGTGTGAGGGAAACAAACTTCTCGACGGGCATCGCAAGGAAATCATCCGGAGGGTCAAAACCCTCTTCGAAGCTGAACAGTGATTCGCGATAAGCAGTCTCCGGCCAGATCACGAGGTCAACACTGCGACCTTCTTTTTCCGCTCTGGACTTTGCTTCCCAGCTAAGGTTGAGCAACTCCTGCATGATCCGCTGCTTGCGATCAGGGTCGAACTTCCAAGTCGCTTGGGCGTCGCCTTGGATGAGCGCGACGGTTTGGGGTTCTCCGTTTTCGGAATCAACTGGAATCGACAATAGGTCGTAGATTGCGACCAAGACCATCACGAGCGCGATCGGTTGCAGAGCTTTCCACCGAACGCCAACCGCTTGCGGCTCAGCCGCGTGAGAACTGTTGACGGCTAAGCCGCGAGCGGGAAGCGCATCCGCTATCGCTCCCCCTACAAGCACAATCAGAAACGTCACCCCATACTCGCCCGCCAAATCAGCAATCTGCAAGACTACTGGAAACTTGACCTGTGTGTGCGCGAGCGACCCCATCATGAACCCAGTCGCCAAGTGTGCACGAATAAGTTCCAACCCGGTCCAAACAATGGGAGCCGCCCGCCAGAGTGGCATCCCCAGTCGATCGTGCGCTACCCGCGTGAGCCCGACGAAAACGGGCAGGTAGGTGCCCAGATAAGTAGCCAGCAGCAGCAGGGCCAAATGGTTCGAAGGGTGCGCAAGTCGCAACCACTGCACGGTCACCAACCACATGAGAAAGCCGCAGAACCAGAGCCCACGATAGGGCCGTTTGCCTGGCAGCTTCTCTCGTTTCACCAAGAGCAACCAGGGTACCGGCGAGATCCAGGCGAGTAACCCCCAAGCGACGGGCGGCTGTGCCAAGTAGAACAACATCCCGCCGATCAGTCCAAGTGGTAGTACACTGCGTTGCCAGAGAGGCTTTGCGTCCGTGGTTTCGGGATTATTCGAGTTGTGGGCTTTCTTTCCCATGCCGCCAAACTAGAGCGTGGCGAGTCTTTTTGCCAGGGCAAGTTGATGAACCGTAGAAGTCACGGTAACACAATGACCAACGTCCAAGTCCAAATGACCAAAGTACGTTTGAAAACCGCTTGCTATTGGTCATTTAGACTTGGGCATTGGTCATTGCATCGTCCGCTTCCAACGTAAACACCGTAATCTCAGGCCGGCAATTGAAACGCACGCGGTGCGTGTAACCCAGGCCGCGATTGATATAGAGGCGGCGGTGCTCGTCGACCACGATCTCGCCAGACGTGTAACGCTTGTTCCGCACCGGCAACACCGGCGGGCTGGTGAAGGGTGGCTTGCACTGGCCGCCGTGGGTATGGCCGGCAAGGATCCATCCGCGGTAATCTTTCATCACAGATATGTCGACACCGTCAGGGTTGTGGCACAGGGCGACGTGTGCCCGCTGCATGTCCAGCTCATCGAGTGCTCGCTGAGGTGCGAAGCGACGGGCCCAAAGATCGTCGATGCCAGCAATCTGCAGCCCACCTGTTTCTAATGTTTGGTTACGGAGCACTTCAATATCAATGCGATTGAGTTCGTCCTTTAACCGTGCCGTGCTGAAATGCTGATTCCAGTTCGTACCGTAGTCGTGATTACCGAAGATTGCGAATCGCCCCAGTTTCGCTTTCGGGAGCGAACCCAAGACGTCAACCACTTGAGGAATCTGCTCGGCAACTTCACAAGTCATCAAGTCGCCGGTGATCACGATGAGATCAGGATCGAGCTTCGCCGTGTTGGCGATGGCCGAAGTGATGTAGTCGTGATCAACCAAATTGCCGATATGCAAATCGCTCAGATGCACGAGCCGTTTCCCGACGAGCGATTCTGGGAGATTCTCGATCGGCAGTTTCCGCCCGATCACCTCCACCCAATGCGGCTCAAACCGCCAAGTGTAGAGCAGCGTCCCCACGCCAGCAGCCAGCACACTTCCCGCAGCACGCTTGAGAAACTTCCGACGCGAAGGCTTGGCCGCGACCGATTCAGCGGTCCGGTCCACGCCGGCTTGCTTTGCGCCAGACTTCGCGGCAGAGTCTTCCAAACTGGTAGAACTGGAAAGCGGGTCAGCCATTGTCGGTGGGAAGCTAAGCGTGCGAACAGCTTTGCTAGACGCGAGTCGTGGATTGTCGGCTATAATTCGGAGGGAAGGCGCTATCGTGCAGCAGAACTCTTCCAGCGCTCTTTACAAGATACCTCAGGATTGTGCCCAAAAGTATGAAGGATTCCCCGCAAATCTCGACGCGATGGAGGGTATTCCTCGCGTTTTCCTGGCTTTTTCTGGTTACGCTGCCCGGCTGCTGGCAAGAAATCAAGTACGAGCCAAGCCCAAGAAAAGTTCAGACACAGGTCGTCGCGAAGGCCGAGGATGAACCTCGCCCTGAGCCGTCAGGCGTCAGCCGTCCGGTCGCCCCGCCCGAGCAGTCGACCACGCTCCCGCCCGAGTCGCCACCAGAGCGAGCCCCAGTTGAATCTCAGCCGATTGAGCAGCCGCGTGTTCAACCACAGCCAGTAGAAGCCGAGCCAATTGAATTGGAAGCTACCGAACCGGAAGTTGCTGAGCCAGAAACCCCCGAGCCGGAAGCCGAAGATCGCGAGACGGTTGAGCCAGAACCGACGAAGCCAGAACCTATCGAGCCTGCTCCTGAGACTTCGTTCGAACCTCTGGAGGAACTTGAGCGAGAGGACAACCCGACTGCTGACGCCGGTCGGCTCGGGGCGGACGTGATCGATGCAGAATCTTCAGCTGCAGAAGAGCCCTCCAAAGAAGAGCCAAAGGAACTTGTTGAGGAGCCTTCCCCAGCGGTCGAAACTTCCGCAGAGGAAGAGATGCAAAGTGGTGAATCGGGTGTCAGTGAGATCGCCGATACTGAAACCAACGGTGAGGAAAGCGCCGACGAAGACGACCCATTCGCATTCTTCGAAGCGGAAGAATCAGAAGCCGAGGAGGTGACCGTTGAAGAGCAGGCTCCACCGATGGAAAACCCGTCCGAGGAAATTGCGGAACCATCGCCACCGAAAGTCAAAACTGAAATTGACGTGAAAGAGGAAATCGATCTCCTCTTCGGCGAGAAGCCAGCACCAGTCGAACCAACGAAAACGAAGCCCGCCCCCCCATTGCCTGTTTCGCCGCCCGAAGAAACTAAGCCGGTAGAAACGATCAAGAACGACGAAACTGAAAAGCAGGAGACGTCCACAGATGAAGCGACCCCGCCTGAGGTGGCAACGTCGCCGACCGAGAGTGCCACCCCAGAGGAGCTGAGCGAGTTACCTGAAGTACAGCCGGAAGAGAAGAAAGACGTTTCGATTCTGGTTGAGCCCAAGGTGCCCGTTGATCAGGCCGAGGTTTGGCGGGCGGCGAGCCGTTGGAGCCTCGCATTAGCCTTGCGAGCGAAAGGGGTTCCCCAGAAGTCTTACGGACCTGCTTGGAAGTCGGCCCAAGGAGCTTCGAAAAAGCTGTCCGTGGAACTTCCCGCGATGCCAGAGGTGGAGGAAGAACAGGATACCGTCTCGACCATCCAATCCTCAATGATCGAGTCCACGGGCCCTGATCTTTGGCAAGCCATCGAAACGAAGCACGGCATTCCCGCGGGTGATCTGGCCGAACTGGCCGTTCGTACACATCGGATGTTGCTGACCTATTCACCAACGAAGCCGCACTTCGCCAACGAAGCTGCCGAGCTCACGCGATTGGCCGAGTCGGCTGAGTTGTCAAAAGACCTTTGGCAGCCGCTGATCGAGCTGATGGAGGAGCAAGGCTCGTACAACGAGGTGAAGCGAGCGATCTTCACGCTGCATAAGCAAGTCGCGAAGCACTACAAGAACTAAACATTGGTTCGCTAAAAAAGCCCCGAGCCGTCAGGCGTAAGCCGTCGGGTCGCACTCTCATATGCGTCACCACCCGACGACGAACGTCTGACGGCTCGGGGCGTGATCAATTACCTCACCAACAACACGTGGTGGTATCCATTGGGGCCGCGGACGGTTGCCGCACCGGCAGCGCGGAACCCTCCTGAGTACAGGAAGCAAGTTCGAAATTGGTTATTGCTTGACCAACCAACGCCTTCGGCGCGGGCAGTGCCGAGTGATCCCCCCGGGTGCCCTGTGATTCCGCGACTTGCCATCGCGTGTGCTTTCTGTTGGGCGAGCGCCATCAGTTGGGGATCAGCCGCTAACTGAGGCAATCCGCTGCGAGCGCGAATCTGGTTCACGCGGCAGACTTCGCAAGCGTCTGCGCTGCTCCCGGCCACGGCGAGAGCGAAACCAAAGATTGCAACTCCAAGTACTCCGTACCTTCTCGAACTTCGAAAGTTCATAACATCCCTTCGTTTGTATCTGCCCCGGACAGTCGGCAGCCGCACCGTTGCGTGCCACCTCTTCTTCTCAAGTCCCATCTCAATGTCGAGAGCCGAGTCGATGAATCCCCCAAAAGGACTAGATTCGGGTGACCGCGTGTGTGCTAGCAGTGAAGGCTTCGGACCTCAGACTTCTGGCTTCAGGGCTCGTTGATTACCCACAAGCGGTCTGACGCCTGATGCCCGAAGCTTGAGGGCCTCTCCCAACTCGCTATGTGTTTTCTAACGATTGCACGGATTGCGAGCACGGCTTGATCCTGTGAAGTGCTGTTGCTGTGGCAAGTCGCTAGCACGTACCTCACCGTGACCTAATCTTCGGAAGAAGCTGCAACATATGACATGCGGCAACAGTGAGCTAAAACAGCGCTGTTTTTTGGATTCGCTACTCGCCATTTTGCGATGCATGGGACTGAAAGGTAATTACGATGGCTCATCCCGAACGTAAGAAAACATTTGTCGATCCCCAGGTTCAAGGCGCATTGGCTCGTCGTTTGTGCATGCACTGGGTTGCCTTCATTGCGGTGGCGGCAGCCGTTGCTTTTTGCTTGCAAGTGCTAAGCAACCCGTTTCGCCCCATTAGCGAGCACTTCCAGCAACTTTGGTGGACGCAAGGTCCCTTCATCATGGTGATGGTATTCATGATGCCGGTCTTCGTGGTTGACACGATTAAGATCAGTCATCGTTTTGCAGGTCCCATCTATCGCTTGCGTCAAACGATCAAGGAAATAGCAGAAACCGGTGAAGTGAAGGTTCTGAAATTTCGCGATTTCGATTTCTGGCAAGGCTTGGCAGATGACTTCAACAAGATGACGTCGAAGCTGACCGGAATGAACTACGACCCGAACCTCGCTGCCGAAGACAGCCAGGAAGCAGCTCAACCAGAAGAAGGTGAGTTGGTCGAAGCGTAAGGTTCTCTTGCCTAGCCCGCGAGCTACGTCTCGCGCGGTAGTGGCGTTTTCTCTTTCGCCCCGCGCGAGACGTAGCTCGCGGGCTAGTGCCAATGCCCCCTGATTTTTCCATGCGAAATCGAAACCAAAAACGACCTGAACAACGTCACGGCGTTGCCGCCTCTGAGCTGGCCGTTTGCCTGCCCGTGATCGTCTTGCTCGTGCTGGCGATGATCGAAAGCTGCACGATGATCTTCCTCAAGCAGTCGCTGACCGTGGCTGCTTACGAAGGTGCTCGCACGGCACTTATCGATGGTTCAGATCCCTCGGCGGTTCAGACGACTTGCAATGGCGTCCTCGCAGACCGTCGTGTCCAAGGGGGCCGTGTGACGATTAACCCTCCCAACTTCGATCGACTCGCTCCTGGCCAGTTCATCGAAGTCACGGTCACAGCTCCCGCGTCAGCAAACTCCGTCATCCCAGGCAGCTTCTTCACCGGCCGCACACTCGAAGGTAGAGCGGAGTTTATGAAGGAGTTTTGAAGATGAAGCTGTCAGCATTCAGTCGTCAGCCATCAGTTCTGAATAAGTTCAACAATTCGAGACAGTCCAGACATACTTGAGATGCTTTACTCCAATCGAAACGCATGCAAACCTAACCGTCGCGGAGCCATGCTGGTTCTTGTGGCCGTTTGCTTGCCGCTGTTCTTGATCATGGCAGCCTTCGCTGTCGATGTGGCGTGGATGCAGTTGGTGCGGGCGGAGCTACGCACGGCGACCGACTCCGCCTCGCGTGCTGGGGCGAAAACGCTGAGCCTTCGCCAGAACGAAATCGACGCTCGGGCGGCTGCTAAGGATGCCGCTTTGCGAAACACCGTGGCTGGTCAGCCACTGATCGTTGACGACTCACAGATTGAAGTTGGCAGCGGCACGCAAGCCACGCGGAACTCACGCTTTGTCTTCAGACCCGGAGGGACCCAACTCAATTCGATGCGGGTAACGGGCCAGAGAACGGCAAGTTCGTCAGCAGGCCCGGTGGCTTTGTTTCTTGGTCGTGTTATGGGCGTGACTCAGTTTCAGCCAGAGCACATTGCCACCTCGACGCAACTCGACCGCGACATTTGTCTCGTCGTTGACCGTTCAGGCTCAATGATGCGAGAGGTTGATAGCCGCAACGTACCAGGTAGCAACTGCGGTCCCCCTCACTCTACGCTTAGTCGTTGGAGTGCTCTTGATCGGGCGGTACGCGGCTTTCTTGACGAGCTTGATCGAACTGCTCAAACCGAACAGTGCGGACTCGTCAGCTACTCCGATGCCGGTCGCCACTGTGGGTTCAACTACACGACCTCAGATATCAACGCACCCCTCGACTTTGATTATCGACCCATTCGCAACGAGATGACGCGGCTCAGCAGCCGCGCTGTCCGTGGCACGACAAACATCCACGCCGGGATCCAGAATGGCCGCATCGTGTTGACTTCGCCGGCCCAGCGACCCTTTGCCTTGCGAACCATGGTGGTCATGACCGACGGCCGCCACAATCGCGGACCGGAGCCGGTGATTGCTGCCCGACAAGCCGCGAGAGAAAAAATCACGATTCACACGGTCACGTTTAGCGATGAGGCTGACTTCAGGCGGATGCGCGATGTCGCCAACGCTGGCGGCGGCACCCACTTCCACGCCCCCGACGCAGCGGCCCTGGAACGCATCTTCCGCGAAATCGCTTCCACATTGCCCGTGATGCTGACCGAATAACTCTAACCACAGAGAGCACGGAGAACACGGAGAAAACTTGACGGGATTTACAGGATCGACAGGATGCTGAAAGCACTGCCAACCTTTTTTGTGTGCAAATCCCATCAATAAAACACTCCGTGACCTCCGTGTTCTCCGTGGTTCAAAAATGAATTGCTGTGGAACGATCCATTATGATTCGACATCGCCCTAGAAAACATCGAAGCGTCTGTCGTCGCGGTGCGGCTGCCGTGGAGTTCGCCGTTGTTGCGCCGATCTTCTTTGTATTGGTGATCGCTGCGTTTGAATTCGGACGAATGAACGTCATCCGCCACACGGCCGACAATGCGGCTTACGAAGCAGCTCGGCATGCGATGGTCCCGGGGGCGACCGCTACCGAAGCCGTCGCGAAGGCGAATAGCATCTTGAACATTGTGGGCACACGTGGAGCGAGCGTTTCGATCAACCCGGCAGTGATCGACGAAACCGTTGATGAAATCACCGTGACGATCGACGTCCCCATGAACCAAAACGGCTGGATCACGCCGAGGTTCAGTTCCGCAAGCAACATTCGCGCGTCGAGCAGGCTCAGGACCGAACGCGCCAGAGATTAGCGTTCACCAGCCAGCCGCAGGCTAACAGCCTGCCGGGAATTCTCTTCTAGTGTCAAGGCTGCCGAGAAGTTCTCCGGCGAACTGTTAGTTCGCGGCTGCTCGCCTTCTTCGCGTAACCGTCAAACTGCCAGCGAACAACAGTAAGGCAGTACTTGTCGGCTCTGGCACGAACCGCACGGCGATTCCCCCGCTGCCAAAGTTGCGTTGCCAGGTGAGGAAGTTGTCGCCGTCAAAGAAGTTGGCTTGCTGGGCGTAGCCCGCGTTCCAGGCAGCGACATCCTGCTCGTTCACTCCACCGTCGTTGTTGTAGTCGCCGGGCAAGATGACGATCAACGTGACGTCGTTCGTGCCGTACTCAAGAAGCCACTCGTAGTCTTCGCTCTCGGTGAGATGAAGTTCCTCGAAGAATCCTCCGATTCCCTCTGTCGTGCTAATGATCGTGAATTCGTCACCGATGTCTGGTGTGTAGTCGCTGATGATGTCGCCGACGACATTCACTTCGAGCGTACCACCAAGCTTCGCTTGGCCATCTACGAAAAGCTCGTCGAATTCTGTACCAGGGAGCGAGCCGCCGATTTCAAAGATCATACGACCCTCGCTACCATTGCCGTATCGTCCTTCGATCGTCAGAGAGCCAAACCCTTCACCTGGAGAAACGATACCATTGCGATTTTCGACTTGTCCTGGGATTGGGCCGCTTCCGGTGCTAATCGTCCCTGAGCCTTCGATTTTGCCCCCGAGGACTTCAACAAATTGCGTATCGAGCGTCCCTCCGTTGAGGCTCAGAATCCCGCCGGCTTCGATATTCGTTCCGCCGAAAGTGGTCAACGTGACCTCTGAGTCAATGTGAACGGTCATGGTCTTCGTGTTGGCATTTGGGTTCTCCGCCGAGATGTTCAATTCCCAAGCTTCCGCGTCGGCGGTGACTGACACACTCCGATTCCCAAAGAGATTATTCCGAACATTGGCAACGCCCAAGATGTCGGGCACTCCCGCCGCATCCCATTTACCAGGGTCGTTCCAAGAACCTCCGAACCCGTTGACTACAAATTCATGTTGCGTGGTCACCGGGTCGCTAATGTACAGGCTCGGGCTCGCTCCAGCGCCACCTAATGCTGGGTTGGGATCGATCACGAGATTCCGCCCGACAAGCAGGTTGGTTCCAATGATTCCATCGACGATGTTTCCCGGATCGCCAGGATTAGTGATGTCGAAAATGATAACCGGAACATTGTTCGCTGTGACGTTGCCGCCGATGGCTTGGATCGTTAGCGAGTCGAGAAAGTATCCAGGCAAGTCGAGCGTCAGCCCCCCGGAACCAATGATATCGATCGAGAAATCAGGTGTATCAAGTTGTACGTCGATGCCCAGTTGCAGCGCCTTTTGTTCCGAGAGCACACTGACACTTGCCCCCGAATCGAAGAACAAGTCTGAGTTATTCAACTGGACCCCATCATTCTCCAAGTTAGCCGTCAAGAACAAGGCTCCCGGTAACAAGGTTGGAAACATTGGGTTCTCATGGGGATTATCCAGGAAGTCAGGGTTGTTGAAATCGAAAACCCATGACGGGGGTTGTTGAAACGCTGCCCCAGGGTTGAGCGTCAACGGTGCCCGGCGTGTGATGCTTCCGCCGCCGCTTCCCAGCGGTTGGAAGTCGATCGCCGGCGTGCGTACCGTACGACCATTAAGCTCGAACACTTGTGGCTGGTCGGCATTGATATGCGTCGCGAACTGGCTTGCGAACGTAAGCCCAACGACATTGGGAAGGTCCGACGTCGCCGGCACGGTGATCAACGAAACGTTTGTTTGCCCTTCGAGCCCTGCGTGATCAATCACGAGCGGCCCGGTGCCAGTTCTGCTTTGTAGGCCGCCAGCATACAAGCCGACCGGATCATTCACATCAGCGAGAATCGTTCCCGTTGCACCACCGACGGGGACCGTAAACGTTCCGCGAAAGCCATCCGACTCACCGGGGTACGGACCGTCGATGTTGAAATTCGTGTCCGCCTCAGCGGTCAGCAAAGAAAGTCCCGCACCCGTGTCGAGGAGGGCAATGTCATAGAAGGCGGTGTCGTTCGCGCCAAGCAAGATTCCTCCTGGCGAGTCGCTGTAGTCCGCCGAAGTGATCAAGTCATCACGAAACTCGTTAGTTAGCGCGAAGCCGACTTGGGGTAAGAAACCTTCAATCGGTACGCCGGTGGCCAGCGATGTTTCGCAAGGCAACGCGCAACAGACGGTGAGCAGTGCGAGAAAACTTGCGCGGCAGCGAGTAAAAAACATGGGAGCGAAACCCTCGTGTCAGCGCAGGCAAACCACGCATCTGATCCGTTGCTCGCAACCTTGCGGCAAGAGAGAAGTAATCAATCGAACTGTCGGCCTCAGTACGCTTTGGCCTAACAGAAGATCAGTGTCGCCAGCCGGAATGACGAAGAAGGCCTCTTCTCGCAAGGCTCCGCTGGCTCAAAAAGGGAACCGTGCGCACGTATTCCCTACGTCCTAGGGTAAGCCAGCCGGTCGTTCGAGTCAAGAAATGACTATGAAACAAGGGTTTCATATACACCATTCGAGCCCAATAGCCGCGGCTCAACGAGCCGCCGGAAAGGCAGTTTTGTGGCTAACCACTGAGCAGATTCCCGGCGGCTCGTAGAGCCGCGGCTGGGGGTTCTGCCAGTTCGTCTAGCACTCACGCTGGCGAGACCGAAGGACGACCGATGCTGTGGTAGGTGTAACCACGGCGCTTCATGCGTTCCGGCTCGTATAGATTTCGTCCGTCGAAGATCACCGGCGAGGCCATTAGCTGGTACATCTCGGCGAAGTCGGGCGAGTGGTAGTCCTTCCACTCGGTCATGATCACCAGGGCGTCAGTCCCTTCGACTGAGCCCATGCGGCGGTCGCAATAGGTGAGCTTGTCGCCGTAATCGGCTTTCACGTTCTCGACTGCTTCAGGATCGTGGACGCGGATCTTTGCACCTTGTTCCAGGAGCCAGTCGATCAGCACCAATGCCGGTGCTTCGCGAATGTCATCGGTGCGGGGTTTGAAAGCAAGCCCCCAAACGGTGACTGTCTTGCCATTGAGGTCGCCGTCGAAGTGTTCTTTGATCTTTTCAATCATCACCGTCTTTTGACGCTCGTTCACTTCATCAACGCTGCGGAGCATCTGCGGCACGACGCCATGCTGCTCGGCCATTGCGGAAAGCGCCCGAACGTCTTTCGGGAAGCAGCTCCCGCCGTAGCCAACGCCAGGGAACAAGAAGGCAAAACCAATGCGGCTGTCATGACCGATGCCGCGACGCACGTCGTTAATGTCGCCACCCATCTTCTCGCACAGATTGGCCATCTCGTTGATGAAGCTAATCTTTGTGGAAAGCAATGCGTTTGCCACGTATTTGGTCATTTCCGCGCTTTGCGGCGACATCGAAAGAAACGGTTTCTCAGTGCGCAAGAACGGCTTGTAGAGTTGATGGAGCAGATCACTATCTTCCTCGTCACGGACACCGACGACCACGCGATCAGGCTTCATGAAGTCGTCGATCGCAGCCCCTTCTTTCAGGAACTCCGGGTTACTCGCAACGCGACAGTTGCGACCTGTGAATTCTTTGAGCATCGAGTAGATGCGCTCGTTGGTTCCCACTGGTACCGTGCTCTTGGTGACAACCAATGCGTCTTCACGCATATGCGGTGCGATTGCTTCAACCACCGCCCACATGGCCGAAAGGTTGGCCGCTCCGTCATCGCCCTGGGGCGTTCCGACTGCCAAATAGATAACGTCCGCTGGCTTAACTGCGGCAGGAAGATCGGTCGTGAAGTGCAACCGTTTGGCTTCGTAATTATGCTGCACCATCTCGGTGAGCCCAGGCTCGTAGATGGGGATGATACCCTTGTTCAGGTTATCGATCTTCTTTTGATCAATATCGATGCACGTCACATCGTTGCCCGTATCGGCAAAACAAGTTCCGGTCACAAGGCCCACATAGCCGGTGCCGACGACAGCAATCTTCATCGCAGGTAGTCCTGAGTTCTAAGAAATAAATCAGATAGGGGTCAGAGAGGTGGGAGCCTAGGCGGTTGCCAGGCTGTACTTCACGGGGAGTCGTTCGCCCTCTAGCCAAGATTGGCCATCGGTTAAACTTACCAGCATAATTGCCTTGGGCAGGTAAGCAAAGCATCTGGACGAGAAAAGTGGAGGGACCGCCATGGGTGACGCTCAATTACCCTGGGCCATGCTGCCAAGAAACGGCGGAACGCCACAGAAGGCGCTCCCTGCAGGGGTAGGGATTATGCCGCCTCGCGGTGATCAAGATGAGCCAGACGCCTGAATAGCTCACAGCGTTCTGCTAGCTCTTCGAATTTGCCGACATCCGCAATACGGCCCTGTTCCATCACGACAATCCGATCCGCCAGCGCAAGTGTGCTAGGCCGATGCGTGATCATAAAGGCGGTGCGGCCTTGGACGAACTCTTCGAGCACTTCATGGATGAGCCGTTCGCTCTCAACATCAATCTGGCTGGTGGCCTCGTCGAGGATCAAGATTTCCGGGTCACGGAGGATTGCCCGCGCGAGGGCGATACGCTGACGCTGTCCGCCGGAGAGCCGCCCTCCCCTGGTGCCGACGACGGTCTCATAGCCGTCGCTCAATTTACTGGTGATAAACTTGTGAGCGTGAGCACGCTTAGAGGCAGCAATGACATCTTCATCGGATGCGCCAGGAGTGCCGTATCGAATGTTCTCGGCCAAGGTATCGTCGAACAACAGCGTCTCTTGAGTCACCACTCCAATGCGACCGCGGAGATCGCGAATACGCACGCTTCTCAAGTCCACACCGTCAATCGCCACGGCACCTTGCTTTGGATCGTAGAACCGCGGCAGTAGGTTCATCAGTGTACTCTTGCCGCAACCATTGGGTCCGACCAACGCGATTGTCTCGCCCGGTTGGATCGTCAGGTCGATGTTCTTGAGAACAGGCTCTTCTTCCTTGTAGGAGAATGAAACGTCGCGGAACTGAATCCGCCCCAACTTCCTTGGAAGCACTACGGGGACGGAAGGATCAGCAACTTCAGTTTCACGGTCGAACAATTCAAACAAGTGATCCGACGCGGCGAACGATTGTTGCAAACCGTTGAAGATGCCCGACAGACGACGAATCGGGTCGCTCGCCCCAGCGAGAAAACCGTAGAACAGTGTCAGCCACCCGTGGGTCAATGGCTCGTCACTAATTCGAATTCCTAGGAGGTGCGTCTGCTGATTCAGTACGAGATAGCCACCAGCCACCACTGCCGCGACGATCATGCCGATGCCCATCATTTCGGTCAGCGGGCTAACGAGCGAATCGTAGAAGGCGATCCGCATTGATTTTCGGTAATACTGCTTCGATTGCTGGTGAAAACGGCTCCGCTCACGGGATTCACTTGTGAAGGCTTTGACGACTTTCAAGCCGCTAAAAGTCTCTTCGAGGCGATCGTAAACCAATGACAGCTCTTCCAATGCCTTGCGGTTCGCCCGCTTCAGCGCCTTGGCCAGCCAGTGAATTGCATAGCCGCTCAGCGGTGCAGAGATCATCGTCAACAACAACAACTGCCAGCTAATCCAAGCCGCTCCTGCGAGGCAGACAACAATCATCAACGGCGCACGCAGTGCCGTACCGAACACTTGATTCGTACCGTAGGCGGCCAGGTTGACGTCGCCCGTGAAGCGATTCATCAAATCGCCGGGAGAGGTTTGTCCGAACGTGCTTAAGTCGAGCCTGAGAGTGCGACGGTAAAACTGTTTACGGAGCTCGAAGGCCGTGAGATGACGCAATCGTGCGGTGCAGAAGGCCCCCATGATGCGGAACAGACTCTTGATGACCGTCCCCAGAAACAATCCCGCGCAGACCAGGGCTAACGTCGTAAAAGCGGTCGTGGGTAGATACTCGTGCGCGAGCGGTGCCCAACGTTGGAGCTGAGCAAGCTTCGTTTCCTTCCTGCTAATTTCGCTATTCAAGTAGCCGAGTTCTTGCCGCGCCTGCTTCTCGTCTTCATTCTTGGCATCTAATGTGTCACGGATTTCGGCCGCAGACTGGTTAAGATCTGCCAGTTCGCTTTGTGTCGCGACGATGTTCTCGTCGACGTACTGCGGAATCGACTTCCCCGCCATCACGATGTCGACGATCGGATAGATGGCCGTGATGTTCCCGCCCCAGAGCAGTGCAATCGAGAGCGAACAGCAGACCGAGGCGATCACCGTGATACGGTGTCGCAATGCAATTCGAAGGACGCGAAGAAAGTTGTTCATCGAAGTATCAGGGCGGTCAGGCGACCGAAAAATGCTAGCAGTGGTGTCGACGTCCTAGAGACGCGTCGCGGTTTGTAGCAAACGATTCCACTGCAAGCGAGACGAAAAACGCCTTTTGTTGGATTCTGACGATTTTGCCGCCGATACCTATTTTGCGAGCTATTCCGCTGCACCCGTGATGCGGTAGCTCCGGGCGTTTCGCCTGACCATCGGAAGATAACTTGAAACAACGCCACCCGTGTGGCCGCGAAAGTATCCTGGGGGGGATCAACGATGAAGAACTTGTCTCTATTGGTAGCCGTCTGCTGCCTGCTAGCAACCGGCTGTGCCTCGTCGGGACTCTTGGGTGGAGGATGCGGCGACTGCTGCGAGCCCTGCCACGTTTCGCGTTCGAACAGCGCTCCACGACCACAAATTTGCCGCGATGCTTGCCTGCCTTGCAACGGAGGACTGGGACTGTTCAATCGCGACAAAGGTTGCGAAGTCGCCTGTGGTTGCGAAATGGATTGCTGCGAAGATGGCTGCTGCGACAGCGGTTGTTGCGGTGACTGCTGCGACTGCGATATCTGCCAGCAAGGGTTGCTCGGCAAGAATCGTAGTTGCCGCGATTGTATGAACCGTTGTGATGATCGGTGTCGCCAGGGAATCGGTCGCATTGCTTCAGGCTTCTGCCCTAACAGTGCAGGCTATCCCGCGTCTTATAACTACAATCCTGGTCCACAAACCGGCCAAGTTGCTTATCCCTACTACACCGTCCGGGGGCCACGCGACTTCTTGCAAGCCAATCCGACCCGTATCGGGCCTAACTGACCAAACCATTTTGGGCTAAGCCACAAGTGGTAATCAGCGTGCAAGGAAGCACGGACACGCCAACCGCCTTACGCATGCACGGAAGCATGTCCGGCGGTTGGCTTTTTGTTCTTGAGTCGATGCCATTCGACTCAGAAGGAGAGCTTCTCGAATGAAGACTTCTACGCTAGACCTCGCTCACAACGAGCGTGATATTCTGCCCGCCGAAGCCGAAGCTGTTGGTTGCAACCGTCTTGCACTGATGGTCGCGGGCTGCGTTGGGGACGTAGTCGAGATCGCAATTCGGGTCGGGCGTTTCGTAGTTAATCGTGGGCGGAACGACATTCTCGGCTAGCGTCTTCAAACAAATAATGAGCTCAGTGGCACCCGCGGCGGCAATCAAGTGCCCGGTCATGCTCTTGGTACTGCTGACCGGAACTTTGTAGGCATAGTCGCCCATCGACTGCTTAATGGCGAGCGTCTCGACTTTGTCGTTCACTGCGGTGCTGGTGCCGTGTGCGTTGACGTAGTCGATTGTCTCAGGATTGATCCCGGCGTCTTCCATCGCCATCTTCATGCAAGCCGTGCCGCCACGGCCCTCGGGATGCGTGTCGGTAATGCGGAACGCATCGGCCGTCGTGCCGTAGCCGGTGATTTCCCCATAGATGTGCGCTCCACGAGCTTTGGCATGTTCGTACTCTTCAAGCACGACAATCGAAGAGCCTTCGCCCAGCACGAACCCGTCGCGGTTCAAATCAAAGGGCCGGCTTGCTTTTTCAGGCTCGTCGTTGCTTTCGCTCAATGCGGTCAGCAGGTTGAACCCGGTAACGCCGAACGGATGGATCATGCTATGCGCGCCGCCGGAGATCATCGCATCCGCTTCGCCGCGGCGAATGATTTCCGTCGCTTCACCGACAGCCTGAACGCTAGCGGCACAGGCCGTCAGGCAATTCACATTAGGGCCTTGGGCGTCGAACATGCTGGCCAAGTAAGCTGAAGGCATATTGGGTTCTTGCTCAAGCTCTGCCACAGGGTCGAGAATATCTAACCCCGCCTCGACGAACTTCTTGAGGGAGAACTCGCCAGCCTCAGCTCCATCACCACCGGCTGTGGCAGTAACGACCATTTGGGCGAAGCGATGAAAATCTTGCTGGCCTTCACCCGCGCCTAGGTAAACTCCCAGTCGTTCGGGTGCTACCGTGCCGACAATCCCTGAGCCTTCAACTGCCTGCTTTGCAGCCCCGGCAGCAAAGGTGGTGTGATTACTTCGCGACTTCCAAACCTCAGGGTCTTCGCCCACCGAAGCGATCGACCAATTGCGAACTTCGGCTGCAATCGTCGTCGGGAAGTTTGCCTCGGCAAGCCTCTCTGAGCGTGCAACGCCCGACTTGCCGTCGAGTAAATTCCGCCAAAGCTCAACAGGCGTGGTGCCCAGCGGTGTGACACAACCGATACCAGTAACGACAACGCGACGACGCATGGGGGGAAACTCCCTGAAAGAAGTTAGCCGCCGAGCTTGCTCGGCGCTCGGATTGTTCTTGCAGCCACGCGTCGACCAAGGTCGGCGGCTAACACTCGGTTAACTCAGCGGATAATCTTCCTGCTTCAGCCGATTACCATCCTTATCGACTCCCACTTCAAACACGCGCACTAGGTTCAGCCAGTGCCGCAGGTCGGTCGGCTTGAATAACGCGGCTCCGATCTTTTCTTCGATCTCTTCACCCAAACGCGCGTACATCAGTTGTACTTCGGCATGTAGTCGTTCGCCAACATGTGCTGTTGCCGTCACCTGAGCGCTGTCGGCGCGTATCCAATCCGCGTTGACGCGGTAGGTCAATGTCTCGCCGGGTCGCACGCGGCTATGGAACTTCGCCTTCGCAAGCTTCGCCAACACCACCAACTCGCCGAACTTGTAGTGCTCGCTGACCAGCAACCCGCCTGCCTGCGCAATGCCCTCGGTGACTAGCGAATTGGGCATGATCGGATAGCCGACGAAATGATCATGCAGGTGATCTTCCGCCAGCGAAACACCCTTCACCGCCACAGCATGCGAGCTGCTGACAAACTCCGTGAATCGGTCAATCCAAAACCAACGCATGGGCTAAGCGGCCTTTAGTTTATGCTCAACGAAGTTGCACATATCTTGCACGGTGAGTTGTTCAGCCAAATTCTGCACGGCAGGGTTGGCTTCAAACTTGCTCAGATCAGCGAACGGCATTCGTTCTTTCAGGGCGGCGATTCCCGCTTCGTTCATCTTGCCATCCTCAACGTATTGGGCATCGTTGAAGAGGTCTTCGGGAAAGAGTTCGCCCCGTTCGATCTTGATGTCGAACGACTTTTCCAGACGAAAGACAATATCGAGAAAGTCGATCGACTCCGCGTCGAGATCGCCACGTAGCGTGGCAGTCGGTGTCACTTCATCATCATCCACGCCGAGCGCATCGACGAGAGCTTCCTGGACTTTTTCAAAAACTTCTTCTTGAGACGGCATCGTACTGATTAACCTCCAGCGGTGTCTGAGCAAGCTGCCGGTACACTTACGCGGCACGCGTCGCTCGTTAGTTTCGATTTGAGTTCTATAAGTGATTTGTAATGATTCGCTAACGCGCGAAATCCTTAGGCGGTGGCGGCTTCGACCTCGGCGTTCATTCGCCGGGTGAGGATTTCACATTGAGCACGTTGTAGCTCGATCATGCCTCGATCTAATTCTTCGTGTCGGGGCTCGTCGTCAGTGAGGTTCGCGCACTCAACGGAAAGTCGCCCACTGACGCACAGTCGATCGTCAACGGTGCCGCGGAATTTCATCCCAACGATGTTGCCCTCACGCTTGCTCTGTTGCACGGTAATCGTCAGCGTCTTGCCCGGCGTGACAAAATCAACGAAACGAAGTGACTTTGCTTCGTGCAAAGTAATGATGCTGTGCTGAAAATCTTCGCTCAATCGAACCAGCCAAGCCGCCGCCTGAGTTGCCGCTTCTAACATGAACACGCCCGGCAGCACGGGGAACTCCGGGAAGTGATCCGCCAGGTATTCCTCACTCAGCGAAACATTCTTCACCGCCGTCAATTCGGCATCCGGCTCGTATGAGCTAATCCGATCAAGCAGTGAAAACTTCATGACAACGGGTCCTTGAGCCGCAATCTACGTGTGCGACAAGCAATCGTCGGTTGGCGGTTTAGGCGATCTTCGCAAGCCAGCGAAGGTCGAAAATTTAGCCTTGTAATATAGCCTGAGGGCCAATCTGGGACAACGGGGACTGCTGAGGGGTTGTTGCCGTGTTATTCTGCACGATATGAACGAAACCGGTCATCAATCTGATTCCCGCTCGCCGACCTTGCGAACTGTACGTATCGAGAATAACACTCCTGTAGAGCGATTGGCGACGGCACACGGCATGTGGACCTATGCTCGCGACCTAATCCGTCGAGTCCTTCGCAGGGAGCACCCGGATTGGGAGCAAGAGCAAATCGATCAAGAGGTTGCGCGGAGGCTCTCTGGTGGATCAAGCTAGCCTTCTGCACTTCCTTTGCACGCAATTGAATCGACTCAACATCGGCTATTTCATTACCGGCTCTCATGCAACCATCGTCTACGGTGATGTTCGTTTTACCAATGACATCGATGTGGTGATTGATGTTAGTCCGGCAGACTTGGAGGCCTTTTGCACTGCGTTTCCAGAAGAGGATTTCTACTTGAGCCTACCAGCAGCACGACAAGCATTGGCGGATCGCGGAATGTTCAACATCATTCATCCTTCAAGCGGTTTGAAAATCGATGTCATCATTGCCAAAGATACCCTATTCAACCGCTCAAGAATGAATCGTAGCGTAAGATTTTCGATTGCCGATGACTGCGAGGCGAGATTCTCCTCACCAGAAGACATCATCGTGCAAAAGCTTCAGTGGCATCAAATGGGCGGGGGCGAGCGTCACTTAGAAGACATTCGAGGTGTTCTCAAGCGGCAAGAAGAGAAACTTGATCGACAATACATCGCCGAACAAGCAGATTCTCAAAACGTCCTAGATCTTTGGGTCGCGATTCTTAAAGAAGTTAAAGACGACGGCTAGCCAGCGGAATCAAGAGCAAAGACTAGGTGTTCTAAAACCCTCGTAACGTGTCCTTGTATTTGCCGCATTTGCAATTGCATCTCCAAGCTGAGTCACTCAGGGCTTCTAATTGAATAATGCCGTTGCAATCGTCGCATTCCAAACAACACTCCCCAGTTTGCTCGAAGATGCGAAAAGCTTCGACGAGAACCTCTAGTTTGTCAGAGGGCCGACTTCCCTCAGTCTTGCCAGGCGTTTCCATACTGAATTCCCTCGAAGGCATGCGACTCAGGGCCTTTCTTATTCTATTCGTAAGATTCATGCAATTCGTGGACAATACAGACCTGAGAGAGCGGCCTCGTATACACACTCAATTCCCTGCGTCCAACGCTCGTAGCTGCTCCATAGCCTGCTCGACCAGCGGCGTCAGTTCCTGATTGTCGCCATACAGCGCTTCGATCCCGCTCAGTAGCCGCCGGGCGGCCAGTTTGTTGCCCTCTTCGGCTAGCTCCGCGGCTTCGGCAAGTTTCTCCTCAATGAATGCGGCGAGGTCGTTCTGCCCTTCGCGATCACTGGCAATGCGCTCCGACGCTTGTTCAGCGAGTTTTGCAAAGGCTCGATCCTCCAATTCCTCACTTTCGCTGAACAGCTTGGTCACCGCCTCGTACTTCTTCCAGGCGGTTAGCCGGTCGCCGAAATCTTCGTAGCGCATGGCCTCAGAGTAGCGACGTTCAGCTTCGGACCGTTTCGACGCTTTCCTTAGGGCCGGATTCTCAGCTTTGCGCTGAGCACGGTACATGGCGTACCGAAGATCAAACTCTGAGATCGGCTCCGCGTATTGCGAGTTCGGAAAACGTTCTCGCAGTTCTTTCAAATACTGAGACTCCGCCTGCCGCCAGTCGTCGGGGTCGTCAGAAGCCATCAATGGTTCTGCCTTGGCGAACAGGGCCTCTTCACTTTCGGGAAGCATCGTCCAGACACCAATGCCAATCAGTGCCGCTAAAGACAAAGCCAGGAACCAAGCTTGTTCGTAAAACGGCGAGTCGTCCTTCTTGCGAGTTTTCCGCCGGGCGATTTTCTTCAACTCGCTACGGTCTTTGTCCATCGACAGCGCACCTTGCTGGCCCGACATGCCGTGTGCTGCCGCACCAACTCCCGCGGCAACTTTCCGACGCGCGTTCACAATAGCACGGTGTGCCTCTTCAGCCGTTGCGAAGCGATCCGCACGCTTCACTTCCAGCAGCTTCGCTACCAACGCATCAAGCCACACTGGTGCATTGAGCACCGTCGCCGAGACGCGCGGCGCGGGTGCGGCTCGGCGAGCTTCGATCAACTCCGCGGGCGAATTGGCAGGCCAAGGATACTCGCCCGTCAGCGACCGATAGAGAATCACCCCGAGGGAAAACAAATCGCACGCCGGCAGATCCTTCGAGCTTCGCCCGCGGAACTGCTCGGGGGAGAGGTAGTGAGCCTTGTCCATCGGCGAACGCAGCCCCAGCACTTCATCCCGATCCGCCCACGTCGCGTCGAGCCCTGTCAGCTTGAGGCCGACTTCGCCTTCCTCGGTTAGCTGATCCGTAAGCAGCACGTGCGCGGGAGTCAACCGCCGATGGACCACCTCTTTGCTGTGCAAGTACACGAGCGCCTTGCCGAGGGCTTCGGCGATTTCGACCGCCCCTTCCCAAGCGAGTTTCCCACGCCGCTGAAGTTGCGCGGCCAGGGACTCGCCTTCGACCAACTCAAGGGCTAAGTAAGGCTGCCCGCCATCAATGGCCCCGCCATACAGCCGGGCCACATTTGGGTGCTCAAGCTTTTGCAGCCGACGCACGTCCTCCATAAAGTTGTTCCCGCCGAGCGCATCCTGCACGACGCTGGGGTCGACGAGCTTAATCGCCATCGAACGCTTGAGTTCAAGATGCACCCCGCGCAGGACATTACTGTCCGCCCCGTTTTGATTGTCAACGGGTCCCAACGGCGATTCCAGCGCAAAAGGACCAATGCGAGAGCGTTGCATGAGAAGTGTTTCGTGTTGGTGTGGCCCCTCAGTTTTCCATTTTAGTTGGAGATTCAGAAACGACAAACCTTAGAGACGAGAGGCCAGAGGCGAGGGACGAGCATATTTCTTCAAGACTTACTCGCCCTTCGCCTCTCACCCCTATCCCCTCAAAAAAAGATGGACGTCCACCATTCGACCAGTCGCGCGCCGTCCTTGGCTTCGCCCCGTTCGTCGCTTCTCCACAAGCCGCGTTTCGCGAATAGCTACTGAGGGATCCAGCCCACACCCCCGGGCAGCGCGGCTGCCGATCCCGCTAAAGATCGGTGCGTGCTGTTTTTAAGCGTGTGCCATCACCCGCTGGCCGTCCGCCGCTGACGCTTGCGAGAAGTCGCCGTCGAACGAGGGTCTATTTTAAGGATTTGGTGTGCGGATGCAGCAACGATTTTTGGCCGGGTGGGTTTGCTCACTCGAAGTCCCTATGGTCAATCGTATCTGATGGATTAACTAGGCTGGTGCTACTCTATCTCCACCCCACCCAGCACCGTATCCAAATGCGACGTGATCGCCGCCGCCCAGCGGATGTAGCCGTTGCGGTTGAGGTGGAGCTTGTCGCCTAAAAACAGCTCCGCCCGTGCGTGGCCTTCAGCGTTGAGGTAAATGCTTTCGGTGCCGATGAAGTGTGTGTTCTTCTGTTGCTGGCAGAACTTGCGCACCAGGAAGTTCCCTTCGCGGATCTTGGACCATGCTTTCTGTCGTGATTCGGTCGGCGTCACGGCGACATAGAAAATCGCCGCTTCGGGTTGATGCTTTCGCGCGATCGCGTGGACACCGGCGAACAACTGCACGACTTCCTCCGGCGTGCGGTCGTCAGCGCGACCGACAATGTCGTTCCCAACAAAGAACACCACCGCGCGAAACTTGTGCGGCGTGATCAGTCGCTCAGCAAACACCGCAACGTCAGTCCAACGAGCTCCACCGTAGCCGCGTTGGATCGGGTGATAGGGCGACATATCCGCAGCGATGTCTTTCCACAGCCGAATGCTGGAACTTCCGATGAACAGAATCGCATCGTCAGGATGCTTCTCGACTTTGTCTTTCGCTTCGAGAGCGGCGATGGCCTCCGACCACTTTTCGAGTGCCGGCTTGCGAAACGGTTCGAGATCGAACGGCCTAACGGCAGTTGCTGATTCTTTGGCGACGAGGACGGTCGACGACGTCGCCAATACACAGAGTAGTAAGCTGGCTGAGAGGGTTGATCGCAGTTGCTTGAAATTTTCGAACATCGAAGGATTCTCCGGCGACTCGTAGAGTCGCGGCTGGTTGACATTACGAAATGAAAAGGCGGACTCTTCCTGACCACTAAGTCTGACACTTCGTACAAAAATAAATCTTTCGCGAACCGACCATCGCTGTGTCGATCATCGTATCACATTTGCCGCACCAGTCATGCTTGTAGACGAGTAATCGCTCTTCGCGATTCATTTTGCTGGGCGTCTTACCGATGTCTTTGGGGTCGGCGATGATGATCTTGTTGTACTTCACGCCGGTCTTGAGCAAGTCGACTAACAGTTTCCACATCTGGTCGAACTCGTCACGCGAAACTTCTTTGCCGGGACGTTCTGGGTGAATGCCAAGCAAGTGGAGAACTTCAGCACGGTAAACGTTCCCCACGCCAGCGATCACCGCTTGGTCGAGGATCAGTGCGCCGATCGCTTTGCGACTCTTCGTGATCTTTTCCCACGCAGCTTCCGGTTCCGCATCTTTGCGCAAAGGGTCGGGGCCAAGGCGGGCGAGGATGGCATCGACGGCTTCCGGCTCCAGCAACTCGCAGCGTGTGGGGCCGCGGAGGTCGAACATCTTCTTCTCGCCGATCATCCGCACCCGCACAGCACCCACGGGCTCGGGGGCGGGTAACTTATGCGTACGGAACTTCCCGTACAGACCCAAATGAATATGCAGCGTCGCCGCGGGCTTTTTGCCTGACTTCTTCCAACGATAGAACAAGTGCTTGCCGTAGGCTTCGATTGAGTCGAGCTTGCGACCGCTCAGTTCTTTCGCACCGTCAGCGAATCGCCCCTGCGGCGAACTGACTTTGAGTTTCTGCCCCACATAATCACGGGTATGATCACGTGCGAGCCGGTGGATGGTGTGGCCTTCAGGCATGGAAAGACTTTCTGCAAGCTGGTTGTGGATGATCACGTTACCGCAGAAGCCATCGGTTACCAACCGTTCGGCTATAGCTGTTTTCGGAACCACGAATCGAACGAATCACACGAATATGAGAAAGCAGCTAAACTAAAGCCTTAGCAGTCGAAACACTATTCATCATTCGTGAAGATTCGTGTCATTCGTGGTTCCGAAATGACCTACACCTTCCGCCCCAATCTGTTCGTCAAGCAACGCACCGTGCGGCTCACGGATCGCGGGATCGAGCAGCTTGCCCCTGACGGTTCCGTCAAGCGGACGATCCCCTACCGCGAAGTCCAATCGATCAGCGAAGTGATCGGCGGGCTGGGACACGATCCCCAGAGCGGTGCCTTCGTGCAGCAGTACGTCACGATTAAAGGTTGCGGCTCATTGACCATCAAAGGCTTTAGCTACCTCGGGGCACATAGCAAAACGAGCATCAAGGCAACCAACAACGCCGACGAGTACGAGCCGCTCGTCAGGCGGCTAAAGGAGCGTCTCGTCGCCAACAACCCCAACGTGCAACTGATCGAAGGGCATCTGTTTGCCAGTCTCATGGCCTGGTTCGTCTTTCTACTCTGCTTGGTCGGCCTGCCGTTGCTTGCCATCTCCGGATTGTTCTACGGAAAAGGAACCTTCTGGGAACGAGCCGGCGTCGCGCTGATCGTTCTCGTGATGGCCGGACTCTTAGGCCTGCCTTGTCGAAGCCTCGCGACGCACTACTGGCCGAAGAAGCGACGGTTGGCGGAGACATTGGAGGGGTGAGTGATTAGGGTGAGAACTTTCAATCTTGCGCGAACCCAGAAATCCCATTTCTGATCGAAGTGTTTACGCCGAAGGCGTTAAATAACATAGCCTAGGGTTAGCCGACAGCGAGCCCCAGCGAGCAGGCGGCTTACCCTAGGTTTGGAGTTTGTCTATAGAGTCGACCGAGCAAAGAGCGCTGCCTTTGCGAAAACTGAGGTCGAGGTCGAAAGAGGAACGGTATCCTCAGTAGAGAATCGATAGGTTGCTATGATTCTTATTGTGTAGTGTAAAAAAGATTCGATATGCGATGAATTTTTGAAATTGAAATGTGACGTTCAGTTATGGAGTGTCATGTCGCGAGAACATCTGCAATTTGAGAAGCGATCTCATCCAGCGTCGATATGGCAGTATTCAGCGCGAGCTTGTCGGCTAGCGAAGGGCTATATCCGATGACCTCTGCCTTAGTGACTTTGTGCCAAACCGGAAGGATGACTTTACTGCCTCCCATTTCCTTTTGAACTAATCCATCAAGCTCGTACTGCGGCCAGTTTTTTGCGAAGAATGCAGGAGACAAAACAACTATTCCGAAACGAGACTTTGAGAGGCCCTGGTCAATTGATCTACGGAGGCTATCGCCAATACGTAATTGGAATTCGTCATACCATACGTCAAACTCCTTCTCGCGTAAAAGTTTTGCGAGAGGACGTACGATTACATCCTTGTCTTCACTGGCGTGCGAGATGAATACATCATGATCAGCTTGCGAATTGACGGTCGCGGTTTGATCAGACTTACCTAGTTGCAAGGCCGCCAAGTTTTCAAGCTGACGACGTTGTGCAGCAGCGAAAGCATCTTGAGCCCGCCGTATCTTCTTGAGCGAAGACTCCTGCTCTCGTTGCTGTTCCTTGAATAGATCTTGCTGTAAAGAGTGCAGTCGTTGAGTCTTATCAGCGATTCTTTTCGTTGCATCGGCTTTGGCACTTTGAATGCGTACAATATCATCTTGAAGGCGCTCGATCTCTCGAGACTTTGATTGTAAGCTCGAAGCACTCGTGTTCTTTGTGATGCTTCACTGGACGCTAGCGATGCGCGAAGTTTTTGCTGCTTCTTCTTTTGTTTTGTCGGTAAGTTTGCGTTGTGCGGATTGAATATCTCGCTGAACGCTGGTGATCGAAGACTGGATAGAGCTAATTGACATTGGAAGGATATTCACGAACCGAAAACAATGCCGCGATGTTATCAATGATGTGGAAATCGCGTATTCGCATAAGCTAATGGGCAAGGTGATGAGTCGAGTATAGCAAAGTCACGGTTTGTTGAATGTTTAGTTTGTCATCGTTCTTAATCGCATCTAGCAGTCCCTGGCCAAACTCCACTCCAGCACCTCACGCTCGCGTCTGGTAAAATACGTTCACAACGCCCTCCGAACAATCCCGACGAGCGTCGCATCCTCGTCGCGAAGTTTTGCCATACCCTTCAACTTCTGCTAAGCAGAAGTGTGCTTCGCAAGGCTTTGTAGAATCGCTTTAAGCCCTTGCTAGGATTGTGTTTGCTGGTGGCCCTGGCCCCTCGGGCGAGCCGACTTTTGCTCGAAAAAAGTGATTTAGCAAAAGTGCAAAACTCCCAGGCGGTGACGTTTCTAGGGTGTTCACCCAGGTCGATTTTTCACAATCACAAACTCACATCACAGGTTTTTATGTCCGTACATCGCACATGGATTTCGTTGTCATTACTATTGTCCTTCGCGGTTCCCGGATCGTTCGCACAAGAGGCCGTGGTTGCTTCAGCACCCCGGAGTGACGCTTACGAGGCCAGCTTTGAGTCGCTCGCTAAGCACAAGGCGGCGCCCGAGTGGTTTCGGGATGCGAAGCTGGGGATCTATTTTCACTGGGGCGTGTACTCCGTCCCCGCGCATCAGAATGAGTGGTACCCGCGGTGGATGCACTTTCCGGGGCATCACGTTCAGAAATATCATCTGAAAACCTATGGGCCGCCAAATGAATTCGGTTATCACGACTTCGTGCCGCAGTTCAAGGCGGAGAATTTTGACGCGACGGAGTGGGCTGAGCTGTTCCAGCAGGCGGGGGCGAAGTTTGCTGGGCCGGTGGCTGAGCATCACGATGGCTTTGCGATGTGGGATAGCGACGCCACCATCTGGAACGCCGCCGACATGGGACCCAAGCGAGACATCACCGGCGAGTTGGAAAAGGAAATCCGCGCACGTGGGATGAAATTCATCGCCACGTTTCACCACTCGCGGAACTTGCAGCGGTACGCCGACAATCCCGGCGAGAAGGATCGCAAGGACATCGAGGCGAGACAACGCTGGTTCGACAGTCACTTTCCAAACATCCCGGACACGCCGCCGACTTCCGAAGACCCACGGCTACGACAACTCTACGGCAACATGCCTGAGGACGTTTGGCTGGAAATGATGTGGCTGGCGAAGCTCAAGGAGGTGATCGACCAATACGAGCCCGACATGATCTGGTTCGACGCGTGGCTCCGGGCGATTCCGCAGGAGTACCAGGAGAAATTTGCGGCATACTATCTCAACCGTGCGAAGGAGCAAGGCCGCGATGTGATGATCGTCCGTAAGAACGACGACTTGCCTCTGGAGTACTCGGTCAACGATTTCGAAAAAGGCCGCATGGCGACCCTCGCGAAAGACCCTTGGCTGACGGACGACACGATCAGCAAAGGAAGCTGGTGCTACACGAAGGGCCTCGCCATCAAGAGCCTGCCCGACGTGCTGCACGTGTTCATCGACATCGTCAGTAAGAATGGTTGCCTGCTGCTGAACATTTCACCCAAGGCGGACGGAACCATTCCGGAGAACCAGCGCGAGGTATTACTCGGTTTAGGAAAGTGGCTCGACCAAAACGGCGAAGCGATTTACGGCACGCGTCCATTCGTAACGTTTGGCGAAGGCCCAACGCGGATTGAAAAGGGAGGCCACTTCCTCAAGCAAACCAAGTACACGCCGCAAGACATTCGTTACACGCTAAATGGAAAGGGCACGGGCACGTTCTATGCGATCCAACTCGGCCTGCCGAAGCCGGGTGAAGAGGTACTGCTGCGAAAAGTACCGCAGTACATCGTGCCAATGGATTATCAGGTAAAGAAGGTGACACTCCTGGGCAGCGATGCGGAGGTGCCATGGGAAAGTGGAAACGAGGGATTGTCGATCACGGTGCCGGAGAAACTGCCGAACGAGGTCGCACTCGTCTGGCGGATCGGGGTCGAGTGAAGAGAGTTTCGACCTAGAGAAGCAGGAGAAAACAGCACCTGGGTGACATTTTTTAGGCATCCCATAGCCGGGGAGCCGCGTAATCGAAGCTGGGGCGCGGAGTCACTCGGAGATTCTTGGCATTCTTGTAAGTTAATCGTTCAGACCGATTGACAGTTAGTATACAATATGCAAAAATGCCTGTATCGGAACAAGGTATGCGCGTTTCTTGCGCTGCCTAAAGGTCGAGATAACTTTTCCAGAATCTATTCCTCCCAATTTCAGGTGGACAATTCCATGCTTATGAGAAGAAGCGTCAGTCGTGTTGAATCGCATCGCGTACGTGAGGGTTTTACTCTCGTTGAACTGCTCGTCGTGATCGCCATCATCGGCGTGCTCGTTGGGCTGCTCTTACCAGCGGTACAGGCAGCACGTGAGGCGGCGAGGCGGAACCAATGTCTCAACAATATGAAGCAGATCGGGCTGGCAACGATCAATTACGAAAACTCCAATGAAGAACTACCAGCCGGAGCTATCTTCTACACTCCACGGGAAGATCCAGAATTCAAATGTACGGCAGGGCTATTAGCTAAGATCTTGCCCTATGCAGAAAGCAACGCACTGCACGATTTGATCGACTTTGATAATTTTCAAGATGGAGTCAGTGGATGTGGAGGCACGCATGGAACTGGTAATCTCCAGCTTCCCGACGGTACTTATCTAGCGAGTTTCGAGGTGCCGATGTACAGCTGCCCTAGTGATACTTCCGAAAGACTTTACACCGGCGGTGATGGAATTCCGCGTGCGAAAACCAGCTATGTCGGTTCTGTTGGTTCTGTGCAGTATAACGCAAATGGCGGAGCCTCATGCCCTGAGGTAAACGGCTTTAATGAGTTTTCCCGCCCCTTTGGCGATCCCTCTGGAGCTTTCAAGCAATCGTACAGCTACACGGACCCAACAGTTTATCCTGGAGCCTTTACACGTCATGGTGTGGCCACAAGGTTGGTGGAAGTCACTGATGGTCTTTCGAACACTATTTTCTTCGGCGAAGTACGTCGAGACTGCTCTACCCACGTAAGAAGTGGATGGTTACATCCGAATAACGGTAGCGGACTTTGCGGAACTTCGATTCCATTGAACTACGATAGTTGTCAGCCGGAGTCGACTAATGGCTGCCAACAGCCAAAGAACTGGAATACCTCATTCGGATTCAAGTCGAATCACCCGGGTGGTGTTGTTTGCGGATTTGGTGACGGCAGTATTCACTTTGTCAGCGAGAACATCGACCACTGGACTCTCCAATTCCTTGGAGACAAAGCAGACGGCCAGGTTGTTGGTACTTTCTAAACCGACAATCTTCGGGATTGCAGGTTGAATTATTCTTTGGTTGAACCGCGGTGCATTAGCCAAGATGCCCCGCGGTTTCATTCAATTGGAAATAGAAATACTGAAGGGAAATAGGGCATGCGACGCCATCGGTTATCACTGATTGTTTGCTTAGGATGCGCATTGATCGGAGGGTGTGGCGACGGCAAAGACCTTGCCCCTGTAAAGGGCACAGTGACCTTTGAGGGCAAGCCAGTCGCGAATGCAACTGTTACGTTTTCTCCTGCTGAAGAAGGTCCACTGAGCATTGGTACGACCACCGCTGATGGTACCTACGAGCTTACCCAAACAGGACCCGAACGTCTTCCAGGCGCACAAGTAGGACAGCATAAGATTAGCATTTCAGCCATCGAGCAACAGATAAGCGGAGAAGCCGATGTGCCAGAAGGAGACAGCTTTGGCTCACTAGGTCTATCCGCCCAGAAAACCAAAACGCGTTACCTAATACCGCCAAAGTACAGCAGCAACAGAACTTCCGGCCTCACTTTCGAGGTGAAAGCCGGCGAAGATAACGTTGCCGATTTCAAGCTTGAAAAATGAATGCCCTAAGGGGTGTTTATTCGAGCGACCAAACTCTTATTGTCACGAATCCAGATGAAGCAATTTCCCGATTGCTGTAGATGCTCCTTTCGACCTTTCTATGCGTCCAGCGTGCTGTTTGCCGTCATGTTTTCGGTCGGCTGCGGAGAACCTTCGCCGTTTTCCGAAGTCACAGGCACGGTGACGCTCGATGGTCAGCCGGTTTCCGATGCGACCGTTGCCTTTCGACCCTCGGGAGGAGGTCGTAGTGCTTACGGCGTTACCAAAGCGGATGGGACCTACGAGCTCTCGACGCTAAAGCCTGGTGACGGGGCTCTGCCTGGGACTCACAAAGTTACCATCCGAGCCGTCGATATCGAGAAGGATGCAGAGGCGGAAGCCCTAGCCCGGGAGCACGGATCGCTCTCAGACATGATGCCTACGGGCAAGAAGAAAAAGAAACCCAAGGAGGTCTGGCGGGTACCGAAGGTTTACTCTCAGCTCGACAGCTCAGGCCTTGAATTCACCGTCGAAGAAGGCGGCGGCAATCAGGCGGATTTCCCACTGAAGTCGGATTCCTGAGAGAGTCGCCCTTAAGTCGTCATCCAGGTTTTGCCTGTGTTGCGATATCGCGAATAATATAGTCAAGACGCTTATCCGATACCTTCTACTCAATATGTCAGAGGTAGATACCATGATTTCCATTAAGCACAAAAGAAACCGAAGCACTCAGGGTGCCAACCGAGGTTTTACCCTCGTCGAACTTCTGGTCGTGATTGCGATCATCGGCGTGCTTGTCGGCTTGCTGCTTCCAGCAGTGCAAGCCGCCCGTGAAGCGGCACGGCGGGGGCAGTGTCAGAACAACTTGAAACAGCTCGGTCTGGCGGCCATGAATTTCGAGTCCACCAACGAACATTTTCCCACCAGCGGTGCCCGGACGAGCGATGTTTGGTGGACCAACGACGTTTCGACTGGTACCTATGGTGGCGGTTCCAAATGGCCGCGTGAGACCGCTGGCTGGTGCTATCAGATCTTGTCGTATATGGAACTCGGATCCATCGCAGATCAAAGGACTGCGACCCGTCCGCTGCACACCGGCGTCGCTCCACTAAGCGAAGTGCCGCTACCAATGATGACCTGCCCAACGCGTGGTGTGCGTATCTGGACGGAGAGCACTGGTTTGGTGAGTTGGTTCTGTGGTGACTACGCGAACTTCGAAGGTCGAGTTCGAGAGGTCGAGCCAGGTGACCCCAATAATCTGGAGCCACCACTGGTGCTTGATCCCTTTGACTACGAGCAATCGATGATGACCATGGAGTGGTATTCAGGGCTGATCGGTCGTGCGGGGTGGATTCAAAGTTGGAGGCAGAGCTCGAGTACGGGCAATCCACTGACTGCAGGACCGAAGATCGGTATCAAGAATTGCGAAGATGGTACCTCGAACACAATGATGTTTGCGGAATCATCACAGTGGGTTGATGCCTATCGCGGCATCAATCCCACCCATTGGCGGATGGTTGGCAACGTGGGCGGTGTGTTTGCTCCAGGCATCTGGACGAACGGTCGGGTGAACTTGCCGGGCGGATGGGATAGCTCGATTAAGGGCGATGGAGAACCTAGAGATCTAGGACCTTGGGGGACGTTTGAGCAAGGTTTCGGTTCCGCTCATCCGGGCATCATTAATTCGGTCTTCGGCGACGGCTCAGTTCGCACAATCAGCGACAGTATCGATGATCACACTTTCCGCAACCTTTGCGAGCGTTCGGACGGTCTTGTTGTCGATGCCGATTCGCTATGATCTCTACAGCGTGATGCCCGCAGCGTTACTGTCATGTTGCCTTTTCATGAAGGGATTTTGCTTTGTTTCCCAGTGATAAACGAATACTAGTTCGCTTGTTAAGCTTTGCCTTCGTAGTCATCGTTGCCGTGGGTTGCGGCGATAGCGTGCCGACGCTTGCTGATGTGAACAATACGAACATCAAGAAACTTCGTGGTGCCTACGGTCTTTACTTAGTGAACCACGGCATGAAGGGACCGGAAAACGAGGAGGAGTTCAAGCAGTACCTCAAGACTGATGAGGGTGCCAAGGTCAAGATGGGCCGCATGGGCGTCACGCCTGAAATGGTCGACAGTATTTTTATCTCTGACAGAGATGGGAAGCCCTTCAAGATCCGCTATGGCCTGAAAGGCTTAGGCGATCATGCCATCATATTTGAAGAGGTTGGCGTTGAAGGCAAGCGACAGATTTCCTTCATTGAACCTAGGGAAGTGGGAGCAGAAGAGTACGAGCAGCTCTGGAACGGTGCTCGCCCGAAGAACACTGTCGATGGCAATGCAGAAATGACGAAGGCGTTCGATGGTTGAATAGCCATATCAAAAAAACATCCCACGCAGCCTTGCGGCCACGCGGGATGGAGTTGGGGTTCGTTTAGTTCGTAGCGTTTCAGCTACTAGGCCTTGCGGCGGCGGAGACCTAAGCCGCAGGCGGCCAGGGCGAACATCGTCAGGCTGGCCGGTTCGGGGATGAACTCGTCGGGAACAAACTGACGGGGGATGACCGTGAGATCACGAATCAGGTCGCCCGAGATGAAGGTTCCGAGCGAAGAAGCAGCACCCGTACCAAGGTTGACGGTGTAAAGCATACTGTTTGGGCCAGATTGCAGGTTGGCGTAAGCAATGCCGGTGTCGCCACTAATGTCGAGGCCAAGCTCGTTGGTCAACGGGCTCACACCAAGGCTACCTACGGTGACCAAAGTACCAGCATTGTTGGCGACCGTGACGAGCACGCCCAGATCGCTGTCGATGCCGTACTGTTGAGTCGAGGTCGCACCGGGGAGACTATTTGTGTAGCCGATGCCTGCGATGTTCGGGTCTTCGCCCTCATTGGGATCGCCCACGGCGTAGAAGACATCCGTCTTCTCGACAGGTAGAAGATACTGGCCTGTGTCGCCGCTAATGACGCGGTTGTCGTTGGCGTCGGTAATGATGCGAGCGAACTGGCCGCTCATGAAGGCAGGATTGAAGTCGAAAGCAAAGCTGACACCAGGGACGCGTGGATCGTAGGTGCCAACCAAGGTGGCGTCGAACGTCGTCGGGTTCAGCGTGAAGACATTTTCCCGATCGTCAAGCAGGTAGATATCGCCGGTAGCGGGGCGGAAGTCGATCGCTTCGAGATTCGAGCCGGCGGGTAAGCCGCGAATGGCTCCTCCATCAAGCAGGATGGAAGGGTCTGAACTGTTGACGATGGCGATGTCGTTTTGCGTCGTTAGTGCATAGATAAGTTCAGCCGAAGCACTACGCAAGTGTGCGAGGCTGATCGCTGCGAAGAGCGCAGCGAAAAGAGCGAGTTTGTGTAATCTCATTAGGACTACCCCTCTCAAACGATGTGAAAACTAGTGATGTAAACTCAAACAGGGTGGCCCAAGACCCCGAGTTTAGTGACTCATGGAAGACGCACAAGTGTTTAATGCAAGTGGAAGCCCGATCGTTGGGTCACTTCCACAGTCACTTGCGGCCTTCAATAAGACTTACGGGCTGCGGGCAGCGCTGGATTTGAAAAACCTACAAATGCTTTTCAGGAGCGAATAGAACTCAGAGTGAAGTGCCAAACGGGGACTGTCCACACCTTTCGATTGACTTGTTTCACAAGTGATACTGAGAAGAATGCACTAATCGACCACACTTTGAAGACGAAAAATGTAACGCATTTACATGGCCTGACTGTTTCGCGTGGGATAATCTCTCGCTGACTTTTGATGAAATGAGAACTTGGACCCGATGGACACAGGGGTCACTTCTTTTCCTTGGCCATCAGCGATGAATGGGGTTCGACTCGTCGCATTTCACCAGTCATGAAGGCCTGCCATTTGCCGTCTGGGCCCATGATTTCGGAGGTGGCCAGGATCAAGTCTGCGGATTTGAATTCGTAGCTATCGCGGTACTTAGTGAGCTTGTTTTGGTCCATCATATCTGGACCCTCGGCGACCAGCGTGAGCTTCTTTCCGGTCTCGTCGACCGTTCCCTCATAGTGCCAGAGTTGACCCATCATCGAGTCGATCCAGATGCCGACATACTTCTTCTTCTTTGCGTCGTAACCAACGGTTTGCAGGGCTTTAAAGTCGCCGTTGCCAAGTCCTTCCCCCCGCACTTCGTTGACAACCCAGAACTTACCGAGCATGCGTGACTTCATCGAGCCTTTGAACTGGACGGCAGGCTGTTCGGGCGTGGCGACGGTTTTGGAGAGGGATTCCCAATGGCCAGTGAATTGCTCGAGCCAGTGGTGCTGCTTTGCGGGGGTGGGGAATTGAGGCGGCTGGGCCTTCGCGCTTGACAGAAATGAGGGGCAAAACACGAGACAGGTTGCCAAAAAGTAAAGTCGCGATTTCATGATTACGAGCCTTTGCGGAACAAGGGTAAATTGTAGACAATATGGATCAAGAGCTGATTTCAAGGCTTTCCGCCTGCAGCCTTAATTTACCAACTTGAAGGTCATCGCGATGCTAAGTGTTCGATTCTCTGTTGCTTTTCGTGTTTGTTGCCCTGCCCTGTTTCTGCTTATCGCTTCGATGGGAACAGCTGGGCAGGCGGCGGAAAGTCTCTCCAAGGGGCCGTTTTTCCTAGAAGGCCAAGATCCAAAGCCAGCCAGACAGAATTGGGTACGCGTCGAAGAGCTTTCCGACGAGTTCGAGGGAAACCAGCTCGACGACATTAAGTGGAGCAACAGCAAGCAAGAGAACGGCTTTGGCTGGCTGGGGCGACCGCCCGGACTTTTTCGCGCGGAAAATGTCGTCGTCGCGAATGGCATGATGAACGTGACCGTCGGAGTGCTTCCTGAGCCGCGAACGATCGGCAGGCAACAATTCTTGTACCAGGGAGCGATTGTCCGTTCGAAACAGCCCTGCATACCGGGGATGTATCTTGAAACCAGAATGAAGGCGAACGCTACGGAGATGTCCTCAACATTCTGGCTGATCAGCAATCAACGGCGCAAGCAACGACAGGAGCTGGATATCCAAGAGTGCGTCGGTCGGACGAGCACATTGACGAAAGAGTGGGCACGAGGTTGGGATCAAATCTTTCACTCGAACTTAATCCGAACCGAGCGCGGCAAGGACAAAGTGCAAATCCAAGACAGTATCAAGCCGCCGACAAAGAACCATGAACGCTTCTATGTTTACGCTGCCTGGTGGAAGTCGCCCGAGGAGGTCTTGTTCTTTCTCGACGGTAAGTATGCTTACACCCTCAAGCCAGAGACGGCTTGGGACTTTCCGGCTCATATACACATGGCGATCGAAACTTACGACTGGAACCCCGTGCCCGTGGATGGCGGACTTATTGCAAAGGGCACGAAAGAGGAGAGAACGACGCAGTACGATTGGGTGAGAGTCTGGCGACTTGAATGAGTGGCTAATTGTCAACGGAAGATCCGTCGGATGAACTAGCTTTCGAGTTCTCTTCCAGCCAATCGACCCCAGCGCGAATATTCCCGAACGCATCGCCGTGCCAGCCGTGGCCACCCTTGTAAGGAACGAGCGTCACCTCGGCCTCAGCGCGGCTGAGCACCTTGGCGGCTTGCTCTGCCATGCGGTAAGGGCAAACACGGTCCTCGCGTGAGTGGAGCAAATAGTAAGCATGTCCTTTTGCTTTTTTCATGGGCGGCAACTGCCGCGGCTTGAAGACGCTCATTGCGATGAAAGAGCCCTTCACACTCTTGCTGCTTAACGAAATCGCATAGGCGGCGGGACCACTCGAGGACCAGCTTAGCGTGAAGATTCTGTCCGGGTTGAGCTTTCCCTCTCGCTCTTCAACGCGTGCTGACACATCATCAATGACCGCCTCGACAAACTGTTCCGTGGAGAACTTCTGCCCCTTCACTTTGTTCTTGGCGGTCGGCCAAACGATCCTTTGCTCGGGTGTCCATTTCACGGCAACCGGTTGAGCAACGAGGTAGCCCTCCGGTAAGGCGAGCTGCTGAATGCGTTTGACGAACGGATGAAAGTCCGCACTGCCGTCACCGCCGGGCATGACGAGCATCAAGCTGTAGCCTTCTTCAGGAATTTCTTGTTTGCCGAGTCCAATCAGGAAGTAGCGATTGTTCTCGTCGTCACCGATTCGAAGATCAACTGAGGGAGGTCCCGCGTTCTTGTCTTCTTGCGCATGAACGGCGTAGGAGAAGAAAAGGCACAAAATGAAACTGCTGATCGGAATAGAACTCTTCACTTGAATGGTCCTGTGGAGGCTATGCGGTCTCTAGAGTGAACTCGCGTGTAATCGCTAAATCACTCGGCAGTTTACTGGGGCTCGCGATTAGTAGCGTCGTCTTTTTGAGTTCATTGAGCGTCTGAATCACGAGCTCGGCCGCGTGCTCATCAAGGTCTGCTAGTGGCTCGTCCAAGAGCAACAGCTTGGGATCAGTTGCTAGTGCCCGTGCTAAGGCTACTCGCCGGCGTTCGCCACCTGAGAGAGTTCGTGCATCACGCTCCGTGAATTTGCCGAGGCCGAGTTTGTCCAACCAATCTGTAATCGGGGTGCTCTCAGGACTGCCGTAAACGATGTTTGTTTTGACAGTCCCACGAAAGAGATAGGGTTGCTGATGAACATAGGTTCGTTCTGAGGGGGAGAACTTGTTAATCAATGTTCCCGTGAAGTCGTTGTCGATGGCGGCGATTGCACGCAGCAGGGTTGTCTTGCCACTGCCGTTGGCTCCAACGATTGCAATTCGCTCGCCCGCTGCGATGGCGAGTTGCTCGACTTTGCAGATCGGCTTGGCGTTGCGGGTTACTTGGAAGTTTTGAAGGTGGATCATGGAATGTTTCTTAGCGTCCTTCGCAACTTTGCGTTTAAATTTAGCCTTCCTTAGAGAGTCGCGTCGTCACGAAAAAGGCGATCAGCGCCACGAGCAACAACAGCGAGCTCATCGCAAGCCCGCGTTCGAATTCACCACGTCCTGTTTCGAGTGCGGTGGCTGTAGCTAGCGTTCGCGTGCGGTCTTTCAGGTTACCGCCGACAATCATGGCGATGCCGAGCTCCGTCACGCAACGGGCAAAAGCGGTGAGCACAGCAAGCAGGACGCCGGTGCGAGCTTCGGAAAGATACGTTAGTCCGCGCTTCAGCGGCGAAGCACCGAGTGTGAATGCCGTTTCGCCAACACGCGGGTCGAGTGAACGAACCGCGCCGTGGGTGAGTCCGACGATAATCGGAAACGCCAAGAGTAGTTCCCCCGCAACGATTCCCCACGGCGAGTAGAGTAGTTCCAAGGGTCCAAGCGGACCGCGGCGTGAGAACAATGCGTAGCAAACCATGCCTACGAAGACGGTCGGCAGTGCCATCATGACGCGAGCCAGTAGCACAGCCAGCCCGCGCCCTGGAAACTGCTTTCGTGCGAGCAGGATTCCCAGCGGTATCCCGAAGAGCGCTGCCAAGCCGACGGCCGTTGTCGAAATCCAGACACTCCGCCATGCAGCTTGCAGCACCAGCGGATCGCCCGAGAGGACGAGCGAGAAGGCTTCGCGAAGGCTGTTCCAGAGGAGAGACATTGGCTATCGGCTATCGGCTGTTGGCTGTCGGACAGGGCTGAATAGTGCTTCGCCCTCAACTTGGAACTTGGCGATCTTTTGCTGAGCAGTGTCGGAGATCAAGTAATCGATGAAAGCGTTGGCTAGCTTGGCGTTGATGGCGTCGCTCTTTCTAGGATTAACCACTATGACACCGTAAGGGTTGGCCATCTCGGGGATCTCTTCAGGCGAGCCACTAATCAGTGGGACGAGGTCGACCTTTGACTTGAATCGCAAGTAAGTTCCACGGTCGGTGAGTGCGTAGCCTTGCATTTCGTCGGCGATGGTCAATGTCGCGCCCATGCCCTGCCCGGTTTCAATGTACTCGCTCCAAGGCGTTAGCCCGCCGGCGTTTTTCCAAAGTTGCAATTCACGCTTGTGCGTGCCACTGTCGTCGCCGCGGGAGAGGAATTTTGTCTTCGTCGCGGCGATCTTGCGAAGCGCTTCGCTTGGACGGCTGCCTTTGACGTCGGCAGGGTCGTCCGTTGGGCCGACGATTTCGAACGTATTGGCCATCACGTCCTCGCGCCGAATGCCGTGCCCTGTTTCCATGAAAGCCTCCTCGGCTGCCCGGGCGTGCACGAGCACGACGTCGACATCGCCGGCCTCGCCCAATTTGAGCGCCTTGCCCGTACCGGTAGCGATCACGTCAACTCTCACGTTGTGTTGCTTCTCGAAGGCAGGAAGGAGCTCGTCGAGCAAGCCAGAGTCGCGCGTGCTGGTGGTTGTCGCGAGGCGTAAGCTCACGGGTGATGTGGAACCCGAACAGCCGAGTGTCAATACGATGGCGACACCGAGTAGTCCCACGCAGAGACGCAGAGATCGCAGAGAGTTTAGCCAAGGAGTCATTCGTAAATGAAGTATTTAAACAGGAATAAGTTGGAGTGTGGATCAGGCCGCCGCTGCTCCCTCCGCGTTCTCTGCGCCTTCGCGTGGGACTTCAGCATGATTTACTGAAGGGGCTTCGGCAAGTGAGCGTTGTGATCGCCGCCGGAGCGACTTATGATCGAAGGATGAAGCGAACGGTTGAGTTTTTTGGGATTCCGCGGGCTCGCGCCGGGATTGCGCGGACCGATGCCGTCGGTGAGACGCTAGGCGAGGTGCTACAGGACTTGTCTCAGCGTTTTCCCGGACTCAGCGAAACCTGCATTGAAGGGAGTCGGCTGCGTGACGGATTCACAGTGAACATAGGTGGCGAAAGATTCACGCGAGATTCTGCGACGGTGCTTGAGCAGAATCAGACTTTGTTGCTGATGTCGCTCGACGCGGGCGGATGAAATGATGAATTCTCCACCGGGCTATCACGGCAAGTATCTTCGGATCGACCTTACCACGGGCCATTCCCAAAGCATGCCGATTGCTGCTTCGCTGTTTCGCGAATACCTCGGCGGCAGTGGCTTGGGGACGGCTCTGCTGTTGGAAGCTGGAGCGGCCGAAGCCGAGCCGCTATCTAAGGAGGCGACGCTCGCCTTTGTCTTTAGCCCCTTGGTCGGTAGTCCCCTGACCACCAGCGCGAAGTTTGCCGTCGTCGGGAAAAGCCCACTGACCGGTCGGATTAACGATTCGCTGGCCAGCAGTGGGTTTGCGATTGCCGGGAAGAAGACCGGGCACGATGCGATTCTCCTCACAGGTCAGGCGGTTGAACCGTCGGTTGTGCTGATTGATGAGGAAGAAGTCCGAGTTGAAAGCGCAGGCGATCTTTGGGGCCAAGCGATCCCTGATGCCGAGGAGCAGCTTCGCAGAAGTTACCCAAGTGAGTTCAGCTTTGCCGTGATTGGCCCTGCTGGTGAACGGCAAGTTCGTTACGCGACGATTTCTCACGATGGCCGTCACGCAGGCCGTGGCGGCAGTGGTGCGGTGCTGGGCGCGAAGAACGTCAAGGCGATTGGCGTCCGAGGAAACCGGCGTTGTGAGTGGTCGCACCCTGAGCGGCTGGTTGAATATGCCAAGCGGCTATCCGCAAAATCATTCGGACCAGCCACAGCGAAATATCGCGAGTTGGGCACCGCTTCGAACCTGCTGGCCTTCAATCGATTAAATGTTCTGCCAACGCGAAATTTCCAACGGGGAAGTTTCGAGGGCGCGATGGCGATCGCTCCCGAGCAATTGAGCGTTGCTCGCGAGCGGACCCGTGCTTCTTGTGCCGCCTGTACGATTGGTTGCGAGCATCTGTATTCACTCAAGGACGAACGGCTAAGCGGCAAGTCGCGGCCGGTACGATTAGAGTACGAAAACCTTTTCGCCCTGGGGCCACTTTGTGAAGTTAGCGATCCGGAAGTCGTCCTGACTGCCTCGCAGAAGTGCGATGAGTTGGGGCTCGATACGATCAGCGCCGGCGGGACGATCGCCTTCGCGATGGAATGCCAACAGAAGGGCTACTTGCAGTCTTTAGGAATTGATGCCAAGTGGTTGCAGTTTGGCAGCGGAGAGGGCTTATTACGGGCGCTTGATGAAATCGCTGAAGCTACGTCGCTCGGGAAGTTGCTCGCAAGCGGAAGCCGTGCGATGGCGGACCTGGTCGGGCACGACTCGCTTGACTTTGCCCCACAAGTAAAAGGTTTGGAACTGCCCGGCTACGATCCGCGTGGATTGCAAACGATGGCTCTCGGGTTTGCCGTGGGCACGCGGGGGGCGGACCATAATCGCTCGGGGGCCTACGAAGCCGACTTCTCAGAGGAGGTCGACCGACGCCATGCAGGTCCTGGGTCCGCCAGGCTTGCGGTCGAGACGGAAGACAAAGCGGCGATCATGGACTCGCTCATCCTGTGCAAGTTTTTGCGAGGCGTCTTTGAGGACTTCTTTCTCGACGCCGCGGAAATGCTGAGCCTGGTGACCGGCTGGGACGTGACACGTGAGGAGATGCGAGCCACCGCCCGGCGAATCGTCGATGCGAAGAAACAATTCAACATCAAAGCGGGTTGGACACCGGCGGAAGACACGCTGCCAAAGAGGATGCTCAATAGTGCGTTAGAGGATGACGAAAAGGCAACGCTGCCGAGCGAGCGGCTGGATTCGCTGATTCAGGCCTACAACTTGGAGCGGGGTTGGACGCGTGAAGGCTGGTTGGAGAAAGAATGACCAATAACCAAGCCTAAATGACCAAGGTGAAGAATGGATATTTGGTCATTTGGACTTGGTCATTGGTCATTTTAAAACCTCTAGCTCCACATCAATCCCCTTGCTCGTCGGCATGCCGCTGCCGTGGGTGTCGCCACCCATGAGGAGGCTGGAGAGGTTGCCGTAGGCGATAAAAAGGAGCCCTGCCGGGAGTTCGTCCCCTTTGGAAGGTTCGACCTCAGCCTCGATTGTGTTCCACTCGCTGGTCAGCCGGACGCGATCTCCTTTGGAGATCCCCAAACGGCCCATGTCCTCGGGATTCACCTGCAGCGTGTTGATCTCGCGCTGGTACTTTTCGAGGAATTTCCCCTCGCTAATGCCGCAGCCTTGGTCGCTGGTTCTGCCGGGAATGAGGATGAAGGTTTCGGGCATTGAAGCTGTCAGCTGTCAGCTATCGGCTGTCAGCTTTCCTTACGAGATGGATGAACCTGTCGAACGGATTTGTGTGAATGTATGAAGGATGTTTGCAAAGCAATGGGCGCAGTAAGCCTCAAAGGTTTAAGTATGCGATTACTGCGGATACAGCAACTATAGCTACCACGATCATATAGGCAGCTTGATTGCCCATGTCATCTCTCATTGCAGTAACTCGTGCAGCTTGAAATGAAACTTCCCAAGCTTGCCGCCGTAGTTTCCTGCGCCGATGGCGAGGATGCCTTCGCCGGCGGCTTTGTTGAGGAGAACCTTCATCGCGCCTGCGACAGCCTCTTCATCGACGCCGTTGACGACGATCTCGTAGCTGGCGTTCACGCCTTCGACGAGTTCCGTTTCCACGCGTCCGCGGAGCGTGGGGCAGAAGGCATCGTTCGTGCTGGCGACGAGCGTTTTGTATTGGGAACCGACCTTGCTTCCGCTACGGACTACACCACCGGGGAATGGGGCGATCACGCCGGGCATGTCTTTGATCGCTTCGCTGGCTCTCCGAGCCGCGGCAAGTGCCGTGGTTTGGTCGATACCTTGGAGGATGATATTTCCGCCTGCGACCCCTTTGCCGACGCCGAGTTTTTCTTCGACAAGGAATTCGCCATCCATCACGGGGATCCGCCAGTAACGACGACCCGCGAAGACTTTGCTTTTCTGAAATCCATCGCCAAAGAATCGAATGTGTTTTCCCAGAGGGATCGTCTCCTCTTTGCCCTCATCGTCCTTCACGCCCTCAAGACCGTTGAAGACGGCCGTTGTGGGGCAGGTCATCACGCATTGGCCGACACGATTGGGGACCGACTTGGCGAGCGCATCGGTGGAAAATCCAAATACGAGAATTGAGGCTGCCGGCCGCCCATCGGGGGACTGCTCGGCTGGAATCCGTTGATCGACGCCCACCTCTGCATCGCAGGCGATCACACTGGAAGCGTAGCCGCCGATTTCAGCCAAGGCGGCGTCCAGCCAGTAATCGTCGGCAGCAGTAATGATGAGCCGCGTGTACCGCATGCGGAACGCTTCGGCAAAGGTATCCAGTATCTCGGTTGGGCCGATTTGCATGGCAGAAGGATGTTTCTTGAGGATTTCGGGAAAGCCTATCATCGCTAGCGTTCGACTTCATGGCAAGCGTCTCTGAGAACGTGGAGAGTCGAAGACAGCCGCGACCTAACAGGTCGCCGGGACCTTTGAGCGATACTACGGCGACCTGTTAGGTCGCGGCTGCCTTGTGTTTTCTCTGCTGTCACAAGCTACAGAGACCGATTACAATGGATGCGTAGCTACCGGAGCACTTTGGCTCCCGTCGCCCAACGATTTCGGGCGAGACGTGGAACTTTCTTCTCAAACTCCCATGGTCACTACTAATCCCGAAGCACCCTCTCAAGAAACCGAACTCAAGATCGTCGAAGACGCCACCTGCACGTTTTGTGGCTGCGTTTGCGACGACATCGAACTGACGGTCGAGAACAACCATATCACCAAAGCCAAACGTGCCTGTGTGCTTGGCAAAGCTTGGTTTTTGAACCACGAAGTTGAGGATCGCCCTTCGTGCTTGATCGATGGTCAGCCGGCAACGGTGGAAGAGGGTTACGATCTGGCTGCGAAGATCCTCACCGATGGCGATTACCCGATCATCTATGGGCTGAGCGATGCGCCGTGCGAAGCGCAACGCAAAGCCGTGGGCATCGCCGATTGGATTGATGGCACCATCGACACCACCACGAGTGTTTGCCACGGCCCCAGCGGCATGGCTTTTCAGGGTGTTGGCGAAGTGACGTGTTCGTTGGGAGAAGTTGCGAATCGCGGCGACATGATCATTTTTTGGGGCTCCAACCCCGCCGAGAGCCACCCGCGGCATTTCACGAAGTACAGTCTGATGCCAAAGGGAATGTTCGTCCCCAATGGTCGCAAAGATCGCACCTGTGTGATCGTTGACGTTCGGAAAACGAAGAGCGCGAACACGGCAGATATTTTCCTCCAGATCAAACCGCGGAAGGACTTTGAAGCCCTGTGGACATTGCGTGCTTTGGCACAGAACATCGAGCTCGACCCGGCCCTCGTCCTCGAAGAGACCGGCGTTGAACTGGCCGTGTTTCAGGATTTGATGGATCGGATGAAAGCCTGCAAGTTCGGCGTGATTTTCTTCGGTATGGGTTTGACCATGACACGTGGTAAGCATTGCAACAGTGAAGCTTTGCTGGCTTTGACACGCGACATGAACGCCTACACACGTTTCGTCGCGAAGCCGAATCGTGGCCACGGTAATGTGACGGGGGCCGACAACGTCGTGAGTTGGCGGACCGGCTATCCCTTCGGCGTGAACCACTCCCGCGGCTATCCCCGCTTCAATCCGGGCGAATACACCACCAGCGATACGCTCGCCAACCGCGAAGCGGACTGCGGAATGATGATCGCGTGCGACCCGATGGCGAACTTCTCACAGCCGGCCCGCGAGCATTTGGCGTCAATTCCTTACATCGCTCTCGACACGAAAATCACGCCAACCACACGGGCCGCTAAAGTGGCATTCAGCGTGGCGACCTACGGGATCAACACCGGCGGAACGGTTTATCGGATGGACGACGTGCCCATTCCGCTGCGTCCTTCCTGTGACTCCCCTCATCCGAGCGATTTTGAAGTGCTCTCGCAGATTGAGAAGCGTGTGCAGGCGATTATTGCCTCGCGGTAAAGTTCGTAGTTCCGCCTTTAGGCGGCCTTACGCTCAATACATTCTTGCAGCCAGAACCCGCCTAAAGGCGGAACTACAAACATGTCTGATTACATCAAAATCGCCGGCGGGACGATTCACGATCCGGCTAACGACATCGACGGCGCGGTGCGCGATATTTGGATTTCGGGCGGGAAGATCGTCAACCCGCCGGAGGACCCGAGCGTTAAGCCGAGCCGCACCATTGATGCACATGGCTTGGTCGTTATGCCCGGCGGTATTGATATGCATTGCCACATTGCCGGGCCGAAGGTGAATGTCGCCCGGAAGATGCGGCCCGAAGAAAAACGCAAGGCGGAAGTCATCGAGCGGACCGCCATCACGCATAGCGGCACGATGGGGAGCGTCCCTAGTACGTTTGCCACTGGTTACAAGTACGCGGGGCTTGGCTACACAACAGCCTTCGACGCGGCAATTCCGCCGTTGGGTGCTCGTCATGCCCATGAGGAATTCGACGACACGCCGTGCCTTGATAAGGGCTTCTACGTGTTGATGGGGAACAATCATTATGTGATGCGTTCCATCCAGCAGAACGAGCCGCAGAAGCTGAAGGCGTTCATTGCGTGGTTGCTACGCTCCGCCAAGGGGTTTGCTCCTAAGTTGGTCAACCCGGGCGGCGTCGAGGTTTGGAAGCACAAGCAGGCCGGCAACGTGCATGGGCTTGATTCGGAGGTCGATCACTTCCGCGTAACGCCGCGGCAGATCGTCAGCCAGGTAACGCAAGCCGCCAATGAACTGGGCCTGCCGCACCCCGTGCATATTCACTGCAACAATCTGGGGATGCCCGGCAACTGGGAGACAACGCTCGAAACGATGAAGGCCCTCAACGGCCACAAGGGGCACCTCACACACATCCAGTTCCACAGCTACGGCGGTGGCGATGGGGACGAGGACACGTTCAACTCGAAGGTCACGCAGCTTGCCGACTACGTAAACACGCACGACAACATCACCGTCGACGTGGGCCAAGTGCTGTTCGGTGAAACCACGAGCATGACCGGCGACGGACCGCTGGGTTACTTTCTTTCAAATGTCTACGGAGGCAAGTGGTTCAGCGGCGATACGGAGATGGAAGCTGGCTGCGGCATCACGCCGATCAAGTACAAGAATAAGAGCCTCGTGCACGCGCTGCAGTGGGCGATCGGGCTCGAGTGGTACCTGCAAGTCGAAGACCCTTGGCGGGTAGTGATGAGCACCGACCACCCCAACGGCGGTTCGTTCCTGGCTTATCCGCAGATCATCCGTTACCTGATGGACCGCCAGTACCGTAAGGACGTCATTAAGACTTGCCACCCGCGGGTGAAGGACCGCTGCACCCTCGGCGATATCGAGCGCGAGTACACGCTCAACGAAATCGCTATCATCACCCGCGCAGGCCCAGCACGAATCTTGGGCCTGAAGAACAAAGGCCACCTCGCCCCCGGCGCCGACGCGGACATCACGGTCTACACGCCGCACGAGAACAAGGAGACGATGTTCGAACTACCACGGCTGGTGATTAAGGATGGTCAAATCATCGTTGACCAGGGTGACATCCGCCACCCAATTCAAGGCAAGACGCTACACATCGAGCCCGAATACGACACGGGCGTCGAGGCAGATATCCAGGAGTGGTTCGAGGAGTTCTATTCGATCCGCTGGCGGAACTATCCGGTGGATGCGAGCTATTTGCACGAGTCGGAGGTGGTGCCGGGGCGGTGAATTTCGATTGGTCCAAACTTGTGTGTAAGGTATAATTCAGCCATGAGCATGCAAGTCACCCTCCCCGATGATGTTGCCGATCTCGTTTCTCGGCGAGCTGCCACAATGGGCAGTACGCCCGAGGATGTGGCTGTTTCGGCGATTCGCTCGTCACTTTCTCAAGCAGCGATGGCCGAACTCGATGAGGTGCTGCGGCCCATTCGCAAGGCGTTTGATGCCTCGGGGATGACTGAGGATGAGTTGAGTGACCTGCTGGAAGAAGAGAAGCATGCGATGCGACGGGGTGAGTAGTTGAATTCCCCGACCATTTTCGATTGCAATGTTCTATTGCAGGCATTGATCTCTTCTCAAGGACCGGCGGCACGTTGTGTTCGCGGAGCATTGTCTGGCGAGATCCATCTTGTCGTATCCGCTTATCTTTTGGACGAGTTGCGAAGCGTTGCCAGTCGTCCCAAACTGGTAGCACGTTTTCACTTAACGGAAGAGAAGACCGAGCAGTTTATCGAAGATGTCGTCGAAGTGGCTAAGTTGGTTTCTGAAGTTCCGCACGTTTTCGACTACCCTCGCGATCCCAAGGATGAGCCCTACATCGACTTGGCAATTGCCACCAAAGCTCGCTTACTGGTGAGTCGAGATAAAGACTTGTTGGCTTTGAACGATATGAGGCTGCCGGAGGCTGTCGAGTTGCGACGTTTGCATCCGGCGATTGAGATTCTAACGCCTAGTGAAATGGCATTACGTCTCGGTTGATCGGAAACCCGATTCTAGAGTGTCATGAGGCTCAAGGCCACCTCATAATCCTCTGGCGTATTACAGTTCATCAACGACCGCAATTCTGGATCGACTTCGCGTAATTGCTTAACGGGTATTTCTCGTGTGTCGCATTCTTCAAAGAGAAAGAAAGGCCGCAGGCGGTCGGCGGCCAGGAGTGCTTCGACCTTCGACAGCACACTGGTGCGGTAGACAGCCGCCAGCGGGTGGTGATAGTGTTTGCTTCCCGCTTCTTCCTTGGGCACGGCAATGTCGTGATCGCCGAGTAGCGAGAATATCCGCTCGACAAATGCGGGCACCAATAAGGGAACGTCACAACTAGTGGCGTAGACGGATCCGACCTGCGACTTGTCGCTTAGCCGTCCCGAGTCGAAACAACGCAACCCCGCGGCCAGCCCTTCCAGCGGCCCACGCTCGGGGTTCTCATCGTGCGTGATCGTCACTTCGTTTGGTAACCCAGGCAGCTCTTGCCCGACGGCGGCAACCACGACAATGTTCTTTGGTGGCACGACTTCGCCGACGAGACGCACGACGCGCTGGAGCATCACTTCCTCACCGAACGGGAGGAGCGCCTTCGGGGTGCCCATGCGGGTGGATTTGCCGCCGCAGAGGACGATTGCGCCTTGGTTATTCATTTCGAAACCGTTGTGATTTGACGCAAAGGCGCGGAGGACGCGAAGAATCGCAAAGAAACTTTGGGAACACTAATCTACACTAATTTTAGTAGGCGTCGATTAGCGGGGATTAGCGTTCTCTCTCTGCATTTCTTTGCGTCCTTTGCGCCTTTGCGTTGAATCCCTTAACGCATCAGTTTCAGGTGATTATGATATTCCTTGTCTCGTAATTTTTATTCTGGATTCCATTCCATGGCACTGAAACTTACTTACACCGGCGAAACGACCGTTCCTGTTGAGATCGAAAACTTCACGCCGTCTTGGGCGGCGGAGAAGTCACTCGACCAGATCAAGGCGTTTGAGATTTATCACGGCAACAAGAAGTTGCCGCTGAGCGACTTTTTTGAGGTTGAGGGGGACGCGTCGGATAAGCAGTTCGACTTCTACGGCGATCTTTCTGGGGTGCACTGGATCGGTGCCCACATGGACTCGGGCGAGATCAACATCCACGGCAACGGCGGTCGCCACATTGGTAGTGAGATGACCGGCGGGACGATTCATGTTTATGGCGACGCGGGTGGATGGGTTGGTGCGGAGATGAAAGCCGGGCTGATCCACGTGCATGGGAACGCGGGGCATTTAGTCGGGGCGGCTTATCGAGGCTCGACGAAAGGAATGACTGGCGGGACGATCCTTGTGGATGGGAATGCCGGCAACGAGGTTGGCCTCACCATGCGACGCGGCACAATTGCGATTGGCGGCAATGCGGGCGACGTGATTGGATTCAACATGATCGCGGGGACGGTGATCGTCCTCGGCGAAAGCGGCATCCGTCACGGCGCGGGGATGCGTCGCGGGACGATTGCTTTGCTGGGGGAAAACCCGCCAAAGATGCTTCCCAGTTTCAAGTACGCCTGCACAGCTCAGCCGCAGGTTGTGAGCTTGCTGTTGCGTGAAATCCGTGAGCTAGGATTCGCGATTCCTGATGAATTGCTCGCAGCAGATTACGATCTCTACCACGGCGACTTGGTCGCGCTGGGGCGTGGCGAAGTGTTAGTCCGTCACGCTGCTTAGGTTTTTATCCGCGTTCATCTGCGGCTAAGTTGAAGCCCTTCGTAGTCAGTTGATTTCGAATCTCGGGGCTCTCTAGTAACTCTTTGAAAGCGACGACTGCTGGTCGGTCGAGTCTGCTCTTGGGGATGACGAAATCAAATTGCTCGTCTCTGAGCGGCAAGAAGACGAGTCCTGCTGATTCAGCGACGGATCGAATTGCCACTCCCCAATCGGCGCGGCTTTGCGCGACGGCGGCGACCACGGCGTTGTGGCTTTTGGCTTGGACGCTGTGTCCTTGGGGCTGAAGCTTGGAACCCACGAGCTTGCGCTCGGGGCTAGTTGAGGTTTGCTCATTCTCTCTCCCATAGCCCCCAGCGCCAGCTGGGGGTTGCGGCGCAAGTAACTGATCGATCAGGATCCGCGTGCCACTGCCTCGATTGCGATTGATCATGCGAACGCCTTCGCTGGGAATCGTTTCGGAGAGGACGCCTGCGAGTGACTTCTCGGCAAAGCGACGGTCCTCTTGGCGAAAGACAATTCCTTGACTGCGGCCATAGCCTGGGAGGAGTGCGAGCGTCTCATCGAGAAATGGGTGATTGTAAGTGTCAGTTTTCTCGTCGAGCAAATGAATCCCAGCGATGTCGCATTCGCCTCGCCGGGCGGCTTCGAGTCCTGCGGTACTTCCAACGGCAAAGAATTTTACGTTGAGCCCACTTCGACTGAGCTTTGACAAAAGGAAATCGAGCCCTACGCAGTGGCTACCAATCACGACAAGGTCTGCCGGTTGCGTGCGTGCGCCGATCAATTGGACCGAGGCCGAGCTGCCGGCGTCGACGATTTCCGTGTGGCGATCAATCGTGACGAAGCCGTCGGCCTGACTAAACGTGGTGACGGAGCCAGAGCCTTTTCCCATCGGGTAGGCCTTCACAGCCTCGTCGCTGTCGACAAGCCCGACGAGCAAATACTCCGTGCGGCCAATCTCGGAATTCACTTTCACAGCCATTGTGGCTTCGAGAGTTCCTTCGTCTGCTGGTGAACGACCGCCGAGCAGGCTGATCACAGGGGCAACGAACTCGTGAAACGTGAACACAGCGGAGGTCGGGAAACCGGGAAGGATGACCACTGGTTTACCTGCTTCACTCGCTAGGCAAATCGGCTTGCCTGGCTTGAGGGCAACGCCGTGGGCGACGATTCCGGGCCCTTGCCATGGCTTGTTGTTGAGCTCGGCGACCACGCGATAACACAAGTCGCCCTGCCCTTTGCTTGTGCCGCCGGAAAGGAGAACGACGTCGGCTACTTGCAGGGCGAGTTTTAGTTTCTCTCGTAACTCATCGATGTCGTCTTTTACGATTCCAAGGTTCAGTGGCGAACCGCCCAGTTCGCGGATGGCGTCGGCGAGGATTTGGGCGTTCGAGTCATAGACCAACGCGGGCTGCATTGGCTCGCCGGGGACGATAATCTCGTCGCCGGTGGAAATGATCGCGACCTTGGGTCGTTGAAATACCGGAACGTCGGTTTTGCCGATCGCCGCTAGAACTCCCGTCTCGCGACTGGTGAGTACGGTTCCACTGCGGAGGATCGTTTCCCCGGCGGCAATATCCGTTCCGGCAAAGGTGATTCCAAACGCTGGGGCAACTGCCCGACGGACGGCAAGTTGATCGTCCTTCGCCTCGGCGTGTTCGATCATCATGACGGCATCGGCACCGCGAGGGATCATGCCTCCCGTGGCAATTGCCATTGCTTCACCGGATACAATTTCGCCTTGAGGCTGAACACCGGTGGAAACGATCTCCTTAAGAAGCTTGAGCGTTCGGGGTGTCTGCTCATCGGCTCCAATCGTATCCGTGGCCCGGATTGCGTAGCCGTCGTAGTTGGAGCGATCGAAGGAGGGGACATCGACGGTCGCGACGATGTCTTCGGCGAGGACTCGGCCTAGTGCTGCGGATAGCGAAACAATCTCGTTTCCTAACGGTGCTAGATTAAGTGCAGAACGGAACCGGCGCTCGGCTTCGTCGCGGTCGAGGACGTTTAGGAATTGTTCTTGTTTCATATTGAAACCGCAGAGCGGTGAAAGCCCGTAGCCTGGGGCGTGAGCCCCTGGAGCCTTCGATAATTTTGAATCAGCCCCAAAGGGGTGAGAGCATGACTCCGGCTCTGCGCTTTGGGTAACTGTCGCCCCTTCGGGGCTTAACGTTTGTTTTGTTGTTCGTTTCCCCGGGGCTCACGCCCCGGGCTATGGGCTTCCGTCCCTTCGGGACTTAGCCGAATCTTTTCTAATCGTATAAGAAAACCTCAACCTCGCTCCCTTCACCGTACCCTTCACTATCGGCTGGAATCACCACGAATCCGTCAGCTTTAGTCGTGCTGCTGAGAACCGACGCGCCGCTGATGGCGATGGGTTCTACAAGGCCAGATTCTGTATCAAAGTTCACGCGGGCGTAGTCGACTCGACCTATGGCGGAGACCAGCTTTCTCGCAAGTTGGCCTGTGGACGAAGCATAGGGCCAATCCGCCAAGAGGCCTCCCAGTTGACGAATCGCTCGACCTGCGAAAAAGTCGTACGCGCAGAGACACGACACCGGGTTACCGGGAAGTAAGAACACGAGCCGGTCGCCGAGCTTCCCCATCCCCGTTGGGCTGCTGGGACGCATGGCGATGCCGTGGATGCCTAGGGTGCCATGTTCGGCCAGCAGCGTTGGGGCATGGTCCTCTTGCCCGACACTCGATCCGCCTGAAACGAGAATCACTTCGGCGTCTGATTTCAACGCGGCGAGAACCGCGTCTCGATCGTCGGGGACGATGTCAGGGTTCTGCACGGTTCCGCCGTCGCGCTCAACAAGTGCAGCAAGCATGGGTCCATTCGCGTCGGTGATCTTTGCGCCTTGCGGTTCTGATCCCGAAGGAAGTAATTCGTTGCCGGTGATGACGATACGTACGCGAGGTTTCTTGATCACGGAAACTTCACCGCGACCGATGGAAGAGAGTACGCCCAAGTCTTGCGGCCTCAGGATTCTTCCAGCCGGCAGGACTTCTGTTCCGGCTTGGATGTCTTCGCCGACGTTGCCAACGTGTTTGCCTGCGGCAACGTCGCTGAGGGCGAACAGCTTGTCGGAATCTGTTTCACTCTTTTCGGCGGGAAGTACGGCATCGGCACCCGCTGGCAACGGGGCCCCTGTCATGATGCGAGCGGCTTGGCCGCGAGCGACTTTTCCCTCGAAAGGTTCGCCGGGGAAGCAGTCTCCGAGGATTTCTAACGGCAGTCGATTGTAGGCAGTCGCCCCATGTGTGTCTGCTGCATGAAGTGCGTAGCCATCCATCATCGCCCGGCGGAACTGGGGAACATCGATGCGACTGACGACGGACTGGGAGAGGACGCGATTGTGGCTGTGAGCAAGTTGGATCTGTTCTCCAGGCAAATTCTCTCGCGAAGGAATCTGCGAATCGAGCCATGCGAGAGCCTGCTCGACGGTCGAGCGCTCGCGAAAGCCTCGCATGCGGACGTCTGCGTTGGGGTGGGGGGTGTCTTGTTTCGTCATGTCTTAGTCTCAAATTCTGGCCCGTCGATCCCTATTCTGATTGCTGGTATAATCTCGGGAAAGCCTATCTGAGGAGAAACAGCGAATCCCTAATCTCTGTGAACCTCTGTGTCCTCTGTGGTAAATAAGTCTAAGCCCCGTGTCGCAAACCCACCACGATGTTGCTTGCACCGTCTGTGGTTGCGTCTGTGATGACATTACCGTCGAAGTTGACGACGGTCGAATCGTTTCGCACGAGCGGCTTTGCGAGCTTGGCGAACCCGCTTTCTTGGAACTGGTTTCAGAGGCGGAAGCTGTAGAAATCGGAGGGCAGTCGACCACGCTCACTGACGGCTATCAGCGTGCTGCCGAGATTCTCAAGGCGAGCTGTGCACCGCTCGTCTACGGGATGTCGAGAAGTAGCACGCCTGGGCAACGAGCCGCGGTACGTTTAGCGGACAAACTGGGGGCGGTGGTCGATACGACCGCTTCCACCTGTCACGCCCCCTCGATCATGGCAGTGCAACGCGTGGGCGAGAGTACCTCGACGCTTGGCGAAGTGCGCAACCGTAGTGACTTGGTGATCTACTGGGGGAGCAACCCCCTGGAAAGTCATCCGCGTCACCTGGAGCGAATTGTCGATTCGCCCGGTCAGTTCGTTCCTGGTGGGCGAAAAGGTCGGACGTTGGTCGTCGTTGACACGGTCAAGACGGAAACGGCTGAGCGGGCCGACGTGTTTATCCAAGTCGAACCGGGGGGCGACTTTGAACTCATTTGGGCGCTGCGGATGCTGACGCAAGGCAAGCCGCTCGGAGTCGGAGGACCTCAAGACACAAAACGCAGTGGGGGCGAGACTCCGACATCAGTCGGGGGAGTCCCAATCGCGCAAGTCGAGCAATTTGCAGAACTTTTGCGAAAGAGCAACTACGGCGCGGTTTTCTTCGGGCTCGGCATCACGCGCGAGAGTGTCCCTCACGCGACGATCGAGGCACTGTTACAACTGGTAACCGACGAGAACGCACACACACGATTTATCGCGCGGAGGATGCGGATACCGGGCGACGTTTCGGGTGCTGATAGCGTCCTTTGTTGGCAGACCGGCTTTCCGTTTAGTGTGAGTATGGCTCGCGGGTATCCTCGCTATAACCCTGGGGAATACACGGCGGGGAATCTCCTTGAAAGACACGAAGTCGATGCGGTGGTTTTGGTGGGTAGCGAAGGAGTATCGAAACTCACCGAAGAAGCTCAGGCATACCTGAGAACCATTCCGACGATCGTTCTCGACTATCCAGGGCAGGAATGTCCATTCGTGCCTGCCGTGAAATTCACAACGGGGGTCTACGGCATCCATCACGCTGGCACTGCGTACCGTATGGATGAGGTGCCGATTCCTCTCCGTTCGGTTCTGCAGACAGACCTGCCATCTGACGAAACGGTCCTTCAAGAGATTCTCGCCAGGGTATAATTCGGTCGCCAGGTCGAATACCAAGCGAGGATGCCATGCCTTCTAAGCTACCCGACGAAGTAGCCAAACAGGTTCAGAGCCAAATCAACGAGCTCTTCGCGGACTTCAATTCAAATGATTCAGAGGTTGACCCTCTCGCCCAGCAAGCGGTCTATCTAGCGCGAGAGTTGCAACGCCGCGCTTCGCAACTACAGACGCCCGCGGAAAAGCAGCAGCAGGCGGAATTGGATGCGATGATCACCTCGCCGGAGGACAAGGCGACGCTGATGCAGATGACTGATCAGGCGTTTCGCTCGCACTCGACACGTCGTGCGGCAGATCAACTGGTGCACATATTGGATGTGCAAGGCGTACCGCGGTTTTTTGGTCTGTTCGATAAGGCAATGCTCAAGGGCTTTCAGGCATTCGGCGGTTACCTGCCTGGCGTTGCCATGCCTTTGGTGAAGGAGAAGATGCAGCACGAGACGGCCAACGTTGTGCTGCCTGCTGAGGAAGAGCTTCTCAAGAAGCATCTCGAGGAACGCCGTCGCGAAGGCTTACGGATGAACGTCAATGTCTTGGGCGAGGCGTTGCTTGGGGAGAGGGAAGCCCAGCGACGTTTGCAAATGTATCTGGCGGCACTCGCACGACCCGAGATCGAAGTGATTTCGGTGAAGATCTCGACGATCTACTCGCAGATTTCTCCCATTGCGCGTGAACACACCGTCAACGTGCTCTGTGATCGCTTGGAACTGTTGTATCGGGCAGCAGCGAAACATCGGTTCAAGCGGTCTGATGGCAGCGAGGTGACCAAGTTCGTCTACCTCGACATGGAGGAATACCGCGACAAGCACATCACTGCCGAGGTTTTCATGCGAACGCTCGACCGGCCTGGGATGGAGCAAGTCCGCGCCGGAATAGCCTTGCAAGCGTATCTGCCTGACTCCTTCGAGACGCAGCAAACGATTACCGAGTGGGCAAGAGCACGGGTGACGGCGGGGAAGTCGCCGGTGACGGTTCGCCTCGTAAAGGGTGCCAACATGGAGATGGAACGCGTTGAAGCGAGCCTCTACGGCTGGCCGATCGCGACGTTCACAGACAAAACCGACACCGATGCCAACTATCTGCGGATGCTTCGCTACGGGATGCAGCCGGAGAATATCGCGGCGGTGCAGTTGGGCATTGCTTCGCACAATTTGTTCTCACTGGCTTACGGTCTGGTGCTGGCATTCGAGGCCAGCGCTCTTGATCGCGTGCAATTTGAGATGCTCGAAGGGATGGCCAACCATCAGCGACGGGCGTTGTTTGCCCTCTCCCAGAACATGCTGCTTTACGCACCGGCGTGCAAGCAGGAAGATTTCATCAATGCGATCGGGTACCTCGTGCGTCGGCTTGATGAGAACACGGGCGAGGAGAACTTCTTGCGTCACGCGTTTAGCTTGGAAGTTGGGGATGCGGAGTGGGAGAAGTTAGAAGAAGGCTTTTTGGCGGCCTTTCGGCGCATTGAGTCGCTTTCGAGCGCTCCGAATAAGGTACAAGATCGGAACATAGAGAGCGCACACCGGCAGGCTGTTAGCCCGCGGCAGCCGTTCGCTAATGAACCCGACACGGATTGGTCGCTTCCTCAGAATGGCGAGTGGGCTCAGCAAATCATTGAGCGTTGGGAGCCACAGCATAGTGACCACGCTGCCGATGTGCCCTTGGTGATCGCTGGGAAGGAAATCTTTGCTGATCGCGAAGTTGGTGAATCCACTGATCCCTCTCGCCCAGGAATTGTCGTCGCCAAGTATCGTGAAGGGACAAGCGAAGATGTCGAAGACGCGGTGCGATGTGCCGTCGCCGATCCAACGAACTGGCGTGACCTGCCCGTGGCGGAGCGAACGGAGTTGCTCGACCGAGTCGCCGATGAAATTGTTCGCAACCGTGGCGATCTCATGGGGGCCATGCTCGCTGAAGGAGGGAAGACGCTCGCCGAAAGCGACCCGGAAGTCTCCGAGGCGATCGATTTCTGCCGTTACTATGGTCAATCGGCAGCGGCCTTTCACGAGTTAGAAGGAGTGCAGGTCACGAGTAAAGGAGTCGTGGCGGTGGTTTCGCCCTGGAATTTCCCACTGGCGATTCCTTGTGGTGGCATCGCCGCGGCGCTGGCGGCGGGGAACACGGCGATTCTCAAGCCCGCTTCCGACACGGCGATGATTGCCTATCGGCTCTGTGAGTGCTTTTGGCGCGCCGGTGTGCCGCGCGAAGCCTTGCAGTTTCTCACTGGACGAGGCGGTACTGTTGGTCACCAGCTTGTGACGCATGATGCGGTCGATGCTGTGATTCTTACTGGGGGGACGAACACTGCAGAGCGGATGCTGGCCGCGAAGCCTGCAATGAACTTGTACGCCGAGACTGGTGGGAAGAACGCCACGATTGTCACAGCGCTGGCCGATCGCGATCTGGCGATCAAGAACGTCTTGCACTCAGCGTTCAGTCACGGCGGGCAGAAATGTTCGGCGACTTCCTTGCTGCTGCTCGAAGAAGAAGTCTACAACGACGCGAGTTTTCGAGAGACCTTGTGCGATGCGGTGGAGAGCTTGAAGGTCGGCTCGGCTTGGAAACTGGAAACGAAGATCGGCCCGCTGATTCGCCCGCCCAGCGGCGAGCTTGAGCAGGGACTGAAAGACCTTGAAGACGGCGAATCCTGGGCCGTGATGCCGCGGCTGCACGTCGATGAGAATCCGAATCTGATTGCCCCCGGTGTGAAGTGGGGCGTCACGCCTGGAAGTTTCACACACTGCACGGAATTGTTTGGCCCGGTGCTGGGCGTGATGTGCGTGAAGAGCCTGGGAGAAGCGATCGAATTGGTGAACGCGACGGGATACGGACTGACATCAGGTTTAGAGAGCCTCGATCATCGCGAGCACGACATTTGGAAGAAAGGCGTCAAGTCGGGCAACCTCTATGTGAACCGCCCGACGACCGGTGCGATCGTTCTTCGCCAACCGTTCGGCGGCATGGGCAAAAGTGCCGTCGGTCCCGGCATCAAAGCGGGCGGGCCGAACTACGTGGCGACCTTGATGAAGTTTCAAGATAACTGCGAGGCAGGTTTCCAGAATCGTGCGAGTCGCAGGGAAGCTCCAACTTGGCCAACCTTCCAAACCTTCTGCGAGGTCCTTGACGATCCCACGCTCACTAGCGCTATCGTTAGTTACGAACGATGGGGCGAGGAAGAGTTTTTGAGCACGCACGACCATTTTCATCTTGTGGGCGAAGATAACATTCGTCGTTATTTGCCCGTCAAGCGGCTCTGTGTGCGTGTCCACCCGGACGATCAAGCTTGGGAGGTGTTTGCTCGGGTGGCGGCGGCGCGAATTGCCGGCTCGAACATCACGGTGAGCGTCCCCGCGAGCCTTTCAGGCGAGGCGATGGGGGCTGTTTCCCAATTAAAAGAGCTGGTCGCGATATGGTCCCCCAAGCCAGAATTTCTCGCTGAGTCCAACGAAGATTTGGCGATGGCTACGTCTAAGCGACGAGTCGGGCGGCTGCGTTTTGCCCACCCTTCGCGCGTTCCCACGGATGTGAGAAAAGCCGCCGCCGATGCCCTGCTCTACATCGCGGACACGCCGGTTAGTTCGCACGGTCGTGTTGAGTTGCTGTGGTATTTCCGCGAGCAGTCGATCTCGCACGTGTATCATCGCTACGGGAATCTTGGTTTGCGTGGCAATTCACAGTGAAAGTCCCACGCAGAGTCGCGGAGATCGCAAAGGTTCTGTTTGAGATCTAGCTCGGCGGCCTCCGCACCTCTGCGTGGGATATCTAGCGACTACTTTTTCTTGCGGCGTTTCTTCTCTATCGTCCAAACCTCGGCAAAGCTCGGGTCGAGCCGTGCCAGCCGGTTCCGCCGGATGTCGAGCTGACGCAGCTTTCCTTTGCGGGGCTTCACCAACACGAACGGCAAGCAAACGGCTTTGACTTCCAGCGGCTCGCAGTCGCGGTACGGGGTGATGGCGATGCGGACCAACTCTTCACGCTCCGCTTGGGCGACGTCGTATTCCCAGATGAGCAGAGGGAACTCACAGATTTCATAGAGGATGGCGACCCAATCACCGGCGCGCACTTCCTCCGGCGCGAGCGACTTTGCCAAAGTCGCGCGCTCACACTCCACCTCGGCGTCGTTGGTTGCGGAAGAAGCCATGCGGAGGAGGACATGGCACGGCTAGCGGAGGTTCGCAAAGAGATGGCAATTGAACATTGACTAGCCCGCGAGCACGACGACGTTGGGTCTGGCTCGCGCGGAGAATTATTTGCAAGGGTTCCCGCGCGAGGCTTAGCTAGCAAACTTTCGTTCGCAGTGTGCGAGATCTGCCCTAAAAAACAGGCTGCAAACTCTTCAGTCGAGCTTCGGTCTCTGCCATTAGCGCATCCTCGGCGGCTTCGTCTTCCGCGACGTAGGTGACGCTGAATCTTAGGAACGGCCCCGCGTCGTCCCAGGGGACGGTGCAAATGGACTGTTCGGTGATGAGAAATTGGCTTGCCTCTTCCGCATTGGCGAACTCGACGCCCGGGCCTTCGAAGGCTTTCGGCGACGGCGTGTAGAGAAAGTACGTGCCGCCGGGCATTTCACATTCGAAGCCGCAGCGTTTGAGTGTAGCGACGAGCTTTTCCATGCGACGGCGATACTTCGCGCGGATTCGTTGCGGGATGCTCTCGTCATCGAGAGCGGCGATCGCGGCTTTTTGGATCGCCATGAATTGGCCCGAGTCGCTGTTGTCCTTCACGTAGCCAAACGCGCTGACGATCCGCTCATGGCCGCAGACCCAGCCCATCCGCCAGCCGATCATGTCGTAGCCTTTGCTCATCGAGTGAACTTCGACGCCGACGTCTTTCGCGCCCGGCACGGCAAGGAAGCTGTTTGGTTCTTGGTCAAACGAAAGCAACGCATGGGCGGCGTCTTGCACGATGACAATGTTGTTGTCTTTGGCAAACTGAATCGCCTTCTCGTAAAACTCGCGGGTGGCCGTCTTGCCGGTGGGGCTGTTGGGGAAGCAGAGCACGAGGAGCTTTGCTTTGTCGAGCACGTCCCCAGGGATGCCGTCGAGGTCGGGGAGGAAATCGTTCTCGGCCAGCAGTGGTAATTTGTAAACGCTGCCGCCGTAAAAGTTGGTGTGCGTCCCCACGACGGGATAGCCCGGCACGGTCATTAGCGTGATGTCGCCGGGGTTGATGAACACGCCTGGTAGCATCGCGTAGACAGGCTTCGAGCCGATCGCCGGGCAGATTTCGGTTGCCGGGTCGAGTTGTACGCCGTAGGTCCGCTGCATCATCCGCGCGACGGCTTCCCTGAAGGCGGGAATGCCGTTGTCTGAGTAGCCTCGATTCTCCGGCTTGTTGATCTCCTCGGCCATCACAAGGCGAACCTTCTCGTCGGCCATTTCGTCATTCTCGCCGATCCCGAAGTCGAGCAGTTGCCGTTCGGGAAAGTCCGCCAGGACTTTGCGTTTGGCGCGTTTGATCTTCTCGAACTTGTAAATAGCGGTGTCTTTGCCGTAGCTGGCACCGCCGATGCGGTCGGCGAAAAGGGACTGGAAGTAGGGATCGGACATTGTGGGGTGGCGTTGTTTATGAGTGAGCGGCAGTTACGTTAACCACCATCGTCCCGATGGTGTCTTCGCCGAAATGACGAATCCCACAAGCTACCGGAGTGTGCGAGGGGCGACAACCGGGCGAGGCGCGGTCCACGCGGAGCGTGGAGTTACAGTAACACCACGCTCCGCGTGGTGAGCCCTCTAGCCGGGGCTATTCTTGCGGCAATGTTGGCCACTCGACTTTGGGGAGGGGCATGCGGATGACGAGGTCGTCGCCCTCGGGGAGATCACTCTCGACGCTTGGAGCTTCGTAGTCCTCGCCATATGCTCCATCAGAGTATGAATTCCTTTCAGGGGACTCTACCTTGGGCACCTGAGTCCACTCACCATTGATGACTCGCCATGATAAGCTGTTGCGTACAATGCCGTCGTTATCAGTAGCGTTGTCGTCGATTTCGTTCTTCCCGATGCTGTAGAGGAGATAGCCATCGTCTCGAAGATCGTACCGGTAGGGCTGATTTGCGAAGAGGTCGTTAGGTACCGATCCCATAATCGTGGGGGCAAGCGTTTCTAGCTTTTTCGGATAGCTACCTTGTTCAAGGTGATAGACGGCTAGTGCAGTGGCTATTCGATGTAGTTCGAGGTTCGCTTGAAGGCGATCTTCGGCGACCATCAGCGATGGAAGAGCAGGCAGGAATAGGCTAACGAGCTTCTCGGAAGTTTGTTGACTACGAACCGATTCGCTAGCAAAAATCGAAAAGAGACTAGGTTCCTTCCCGTTGCCCAACGATTGCATTTCGTTGTCCAACTCTTTGAGCTTGGCTTGACGGTTCTTGCGGTCAGTGATCCGAGCCGCGTTGGCGAGGCGATTGTACCAGCGATTGCCCAGCTTCAAACTAGGGGTGGCATCGATTGGTCCTTTCCAAGCCAGACGCTCGAGTTGACTCGGTACACGACTGCTGAAGCTGAGACTGTTAATTGAGACACGCTCCCCGAATCGCCCGCAGGTAACGCGCAACGCAGAATCGAGGAACATGAATCGTTCTCCTCGATCGATAGCGCCAGCCATGTCGACTCTCATAGGCAGGGATTGCAGGTCACTCAAGATCTTGCGAGCAAGTTGCTCGGTAAGTTGCTCGCTGTTCAATACATCGTCAAGACAACTCATCGCGACATCTCGCATGGCGATACCGATGAGCTTCTCAACACAGGTATCTCCACGGGCAATGTGGTTTCCCAGCTGCATGATGGCGAAAAAGTCTTGCCAAGCAAGTTCAACTCTTCCCTCGCCCAAATGTAGCATGCCTCGCAGGTTCAGCTCACGAGAGGCAGAGCGACCAACTTGTGATGAAGTGAGCCACAAGGATAACAAGGCAGGGTTCGGTTCGTTGAGAAACGATGGAGACGGACTGTAGAATTCTGGTCGTTTGCCCGCTTCGACCAGCAAGTCGAGCGCTTGGTTATTCCGTTTGACCCAGCTTGCCAGCGGTGGGTATTGCTCCGCTGTCCACGGCCTCTCCTTCGCATATTCGATCAGAGCTTGAATGGAGTCTTTCGTAATCGCGGATGGCTGTTTGTCGGAGGCGGCCATGTCGTCCGCGTAGCCATATTCACCGTCTGGTACTTCCGGGGCGACATAGCCGAAATCCGTGTAGATTTGATCGTCGGTGTAGGCAGGCACCAGGAAAGCGCCGGTATCAAGGTTCTCTAGACCAATCTCGTCGCAGGCAAGCTGAAACATAGATTGCTCCATATTATTGTAATCCTGCGGCCCCATCGCTCGCCAGAATGGCACAGCTCCATTGTTCTCCGGCGTGACGCCTTCTCGTTGCTTGGCGAAAATCACTGCGGCATAGTCTGGTAGCCCATCCTCAGCCAGAGGCTCAGTGATGTAGGTTGTACTCTTGCCAAGCTTCAGCGTGGGAGTGGGGCCGAATTGTTGGTAGAGAAACCATCCGAGCAGCAGTGCCAGTGGAATACCAATGTAGAGAAGTTTGCGTTTCATTGCGTCTTATCTGTTGCTCAACGAATAAGCACGAATCGAGCGAGTGAAAGAAGATGGCTACCGCTCACTATTCTACCAAACAAGATTCGCGCTATTCGTGAGATTCGTTGACGAGAAAGCCCGCATGACTCAGCCCTCGAGGGCCGAGCTACTTGGCTTGGGGCCAATCAATCTCCGGCAGCGGCAAGCGGATCACTAGGTCGTCGCCTTCGTACTTCTCCCACGTTTCGGACTCGCCGGTGGGGTCGGTTTCGGAGAGGTTGTCGAGTTTGGCTTGCAGGGCGGCGTGGGTGGTCCATTCGCCTTGGATCACGTAGTGCGTTTGGTCTTCGTACTCGTCGCGGAAGGTGCCTTGGTCGTCCTCCGCGTTGCTGCCTAGGCCGTAGAGCAGGTAGCCCTGCTTCTGGCGGAAGTAGCGGAACTTTTGTTCGTAGACGGGGTCGAGAGGTAACTCTTGGAGGAAGTCGGGCGTCAGTTCGTGTAACTCCACAGGGTACTCTCCCCGCTTTGCGTGAAAGGTAGCCAGCGCGGTGGCGACGATCGAGAGGCGGCGTTTTGTGATGCCGCGACGTTCTGCCACCATAGCTGCCCATGTGGGGGAAAAAAGCAGGCTGGCCGTGCGGGCGTATTGCCATTTTGACCTCGCTTGGGGAGAGATGAGTGCCTGAGCCATGAGGGCCTTGCTTTCTCCAATCTCGCTCCAACTCTCGACGCGTTGGTTGACTTCGTCCAAGAATGCCTCACTACGTTTTGGATCTTCTTCGTAGGCGGCTTTCTCATAGAGATCGTGATCATCGTTGAGCCGGCGGAAGATGTAGTTCCAATCGTAGGCGGCACGGTTGGCAATCCAGTCGTTATTCTTCTTGTCGGCAGGCAGGCTTTTAGGAGGCTGGCGAATCATCTGCAGGGCACTATCAAGCGTTAGCAGGCGTTCGTCGTAAGTGATTGCCCGTCGCATTTCCTTGGCCGGTGGCAACGATTGGAGGTCGGTCAGCATTTGTGCGAGCAGCCCTTCAGGAACCGCGACCGATTGTTTAGCCATCTGGTGTAGGAGTGCCACGTGCGCTTTGTCGGCCATCCCTTCGACCGCGATGGCGACCAGCGAGGCAACGATTCCGAATTGATTGCTGGCGTGTCGGGCCAAGCGGCGGCAGGCCATCAGGTCGGCGTGGGCCGCGGCAAAACGTCCCTCGCCAGCACGGAGCGTTGCTCGTACGCACAAGCCACGAGTGAAGGCGCGTAAGCCTTCGAGCATCGAATGATCCTGTAGCAACAGGGGTGGGCCGTCTTCGAGAATTTCAGCGACCATCGGCCCGTAGAACTTCGGACGCTGCGAGGCTTCGATGGCTAAGTCGAGTGGTTTACTGTTGGCCCGCAACCACACGGCCAGCGGCGGGAAGTCGCTTTCCTGCCAGGGATGGTTGTAAGCGGCTTCGCCCTGCTCCCCGAGATGCTCGTCGGCCAGTTCGATGAGGTATTTGCCTTCCTCCGGCGGCTCGGGCATGTCGAGCTCGTTGAAGAAGGCGGCTCGTTTTTCTTCTTCGATCTCACGAGGGCCAAGCGCTTGCCAAAGAAGCACCACTGCGTTGTTGTCTGCCGTGACGCCTGCTTTGGCTTTTTGCCGTACGAACTCGAAGTAATCAGGTAGGCCTTCTTCGTCGAGGGGTTCGGTGATGAACGTGATGCTCTTCTCGATCTTCAGCGGCGGGTCTGCCGCGTAGGATTGGCGGCAGCAAAGGATGAGCAACGCACAGGTAGAGTAGATGAGGTTGTGTTTCATCATGCGTCTCTTTGGTCAACGAATGGCACAAATCTCACGAATGTGATTTGAATAGGCTTGCTACTATTTTAGCAAAGAAGATTCGTGTGATTTGTGAAATTCGTTGACAAGCACAACCAGAAACAAACTCAGCCCTGGAGGGCCGAGCTACTGGGCTTTATGCCACTGCATTTTGGGCATGGGGAGCCGGATGATGAGGTCGTCGCCCTCGTCATAGAGCTCTGGTGGGTCGGCTTCGGTTTGCAGCCACTGCTCGCTGTCGAGCCATTCGCCCTTGTATACGCGGAACGGTGCGTCGTCGTTGTAGAAGTACGTGTTCGTGCCGTTGTCGTCGGTCTCGTTCTTGCCGACGCTATAGAGGAGGTAACCCTCGCCCACGCGGCGGTAGTTGAGCGGTGCAGCGGCGAAGAGGTCCGCGGGGACTTTTTCGAGAATGTCTGCGGTTAGTGGTTCGAGTGTTTTTGGGTATTCGCCGTATTGGAGTTTGTAGATGGCAAGTGCCGTGGCGACTTGGGCCAGTTCGAGTTGCATTTGGCTGCGGTCTTCGGCATGTGTTGCGGCGCTGACCGCGGGCAGGAACAGACTCAAGAGGATTTCGGTGACGGTACGCGAGCGTTGTGAGGTGCTGAAGATCGCCCCGAGGATTTTTTTCGGTTTCCCGACTTGCAGGCCGCGCAGATCGTTGTTGATTTGGTCGAGGGCCGTTTGCCGCTGCTGATAGTCCTCGATTCGAGCTGCCTCAACCAGCCGGTCGTACCAGTGATTGCAGATTTCGAGCATCAGGTTGGGATTGAGGGCTGCTTTGGCCGCGACTTGCTCGACCCCGTCGCCAATGCTGTCAGTGCCGCCGAGTCTGCCCGTGCAAAACCGGAGCGTGGTATCCAAGCAGAAAAAACGTTCACCGGTGTTGATGGCCTTGGCCATGTCCACTCTCGGCTTGAGTGCTGAGAGGTCTTGGGAAATTTGTTGTGCCAATGCTTCGGTAAGACCCTCGTGGCTGAGCAGATGATCGTGTGCGCGGTAGGCAATTCCTTGCAAGGCGATCCCCACTAGTTTGTGAATGATTGTGGGGCCGTTGCCAACATGTTCGCCAAGTCTCAGGCAAGCGAATGTGTCGCCCCAGGCTCCTTCGAGATCACCCTCGCCCAGACGAAGTTGCGCGCGCGTCATCAAGGCGCGACCTGCTTCGCGCGAAGCCTGCACGCAAGGCAAGAGCAGGTAGATGAGCTCTTCCTCGGGATTCGTCAACGCAGAAATCGACGGCAGATAGAACTCTGGTTGCTTGCCGGCTTCGACTAGCCAGTCTAGTTGCTGCTGATGGTCAGCGACCCAATTAGCAAGTGGCGGACTATCGGTTTCCGCCCAGGGATAGGCTCTCGTCAGATCGAGGAACTCGTAAGCGGCTGATTCGGTGTGGAAGATCGGCTCGTCGTCCGACTCTCGGTCCCAGTGTTTGCTCGCTTTGTCCTTCGACAACCGGAATCCGATCGACTCCATCAGCTGGCCATCTTCCCGGGGCATGCTGAGGAAGGTGTCGAGCTTAACGTCGTTGAGTCCGACCGCGTCACAGAGTAACGCGAAGTCAGCGAGCTTCATGTTCTCGCAGGGGCCCATCGCTCGCAGAAAAGGGACCGCCCCGTTGTTTTCGGGTATCACCCCTTCGCGCTGCATCTGGTCGAGGGCCAGCACGTAGTTCGGCAGGCCATCGGCGGCCAGCGGTTCGCTGATGTAGGTGGTCGTCCGGCCCAAGCGCACCTTGGCGTTGGGGCCGAAGAGTTGGTAGAGGAACCAGCCGAGGGCGAGCAGCAGGAAGATGCCGGTGTAGAGGAGTTTTTTCTTCATGGGTCAAATTTTGATAGGTGAGAAAAAGAGAATATGGTAGGCTTCTGGGGATTCTCGCTGACATTATTCATCGAGAGTGTGCGTCGGCAGATGCCCTAGTAGTCTCTTCGTTTGAGCGGCTTCGCAGCACTCGTAGATTCTTCTTTTCGCTATTCTCAAGTCATTCGATCACGCTTTTGCGGGTTTCACCATGGAATACAGTTATACCTCGTCTCGGTCAGCCACGCGGTCCCGAGGTTTCACGCTCGTCGAGTTACTCGTGGTCATCGCCATTATTGGCGTGCTTGTTGGCTTGCTGCTACCCGCCGTTCAGGCAGCACGCGAAGCGGCTCGGCGATCGCAGTGCATCAACAATTTGCACAATATGGCGCTGGCTGTGCAGACTTACGAAAGCTCCAAGGGGCATTTTCCAGAGAGCTATGGAGGCTTTGGCAGAAACACCCAGCAGGGCGAGATTCCCGCTGAAGATAACAATCTTGAGACGGGCGTAGGCTGGCAACTGATGTTGCTTCCACAGTTGGAGCAGCAATCGCTTTTCGATCAGTTCGACAGTTTAGGAGCTCTAGAAGGTTTCTTTAATGCGCCTTCATCCAGCGGGCTCGGACTGCAACGCCAGGCAGTTCTTGATGCGGGGCTTCTGCAGACTCAATTGCCAACTTATATGTGTCCGTCTGATGCCTCGGTGCAGCAGCTATCGACCGAGCAATTTCAATGGGCGGGTAAAACTGTCGCTACAACTAGTTATAAGGGCAACTCCGGCAATCCTTGCCCGCCGGGAATCTTTGATTGTACGGAGCGAACGTATGAAGGAACAACAACTCGGTATGTGCCGCCTGGGATGCCCAGTTTGGGAGTTCTGTCGTACGCGGACTACCGGCAGCCAACCGAAGTTCGGATGATTGAAGATGGACTCTCGAATACGCTTCTCATCGGAGAAGACATTCCAGAGCACAACGATCACAGTACCGTCTTCTACGCGAATTCGAATTCATCCATTACCTCGACTCAGCTCAACTATCTTCCACAGCCCCCAACGCCTCGAGATTGGAGAATCGTACAGAGTTTCCGCAGCTATCATCCAGGGGGCGCGAACTTCGCAAAGTGTGACGCTTCGGTGACTTTTATCCCTGAGTCTATTGACATTGATGTTTATTGGTGGCTTTCAACTCGAGATGGCCATGAGGTACTGAACTCGACAAGTTTCTGACCGTTGCGAGCCGCGGATTACGCTCGATATAACTAGCGTTGACAGTTTAACTCTTCACATTAGTCCGCTGACGATTGATTAATCACACTCTATGAAGAATTCGAAAACCATTGATCGGTTAGTCGTCTGTTTGTTTGCAATGGCCGCCCTTTTGCAGGCCGGTTGTAATGATTTGCCTGCAACTGTCTCCGGCGTCGTTAGTGTCGGAGGAAACCCTATTCCGGATGGAAAAATCGGATTCTATCCGGTCGCAGGAGGACCGCCCGCCGTATCCAATATCGGACCAGATGGAAAATACGAGGTTAGAACTGCTTCGCGTGATGGGTTGGCTACCGGAGAGTATCTTGTGAGCGTCACGAGTTACGATCAAGAAATCACGATGGGGATGTCGCAGCAAGAGGCGCTATCTCATAGCCGAGTGGCGTACAAATACACCTCGCGCAAAACAACCGACTTAAAGGCGAACATCGTAGACGGAGAAAACGATCTGCCGTTCGACTTAGAGCCCCCGCCAAAGAAGCCGAAGAAATAGTTCGGTACGGCTCGCCTAAACAACTAGGTTAGGAAGCCCTACTCTTCTTCGCCGCTCGAATCTTCCGTCTCGCTAGGCGTAGCGACGGCATCGACTTCCTCGTCCGCCTCTTCCTTCGGCACGCGGACGATCGCCGCGAGTGAATCGTCGGCGTCGAGGGTCATGAGGTTCACGCCTTGGGTGTTGCGGCCGATGACGTTGAAGTCGCTGACTTTGACACGCTGGATTTTGCCGCGGGCGGTCATCATGAGAAGCTCGTCGGTTTCGTCGACGCGGCAGATGCCGACGACTTGGCCATTGCGGTCGGTCGTTTTGATGTCGCGTAGGCCCTTGCCGCCACGGTTTTGGGTGCGGTAGCTATTGCTGCTGCTGATGTCGTCGTTACCCGTTACAGAATTGTCGCCTTCGGCACTATCTGCGTTCGGGCCGAAGTAGGTTCGCTTGCCAAAGCCTTTCTCAGTTGCGGTCAGCAGCGTGGCTTCCGGATCGGCAACCACCATGCCGGCGAGGTGATCGTCCTTGGCGAGATTGATGCCCTTCACGCCGCTGGAGTTACGACCCATGGAGCGTGCATCGGTGGCGCGGAAGCGGATGGCCATTCCTTGAGCAGTCGCCAGTATCACCTCGTCGTCGGGACCGGTGACGACGACGTCCATCAGTTCGTCACCCTCTTTGAGTTTGATGGCGATGATGCCGGTTTTCTTGGGACGGCTATAGGCTTTGAGGTCGGTCTTTTTCACAAGACCGTTACGGGTGGCCATCAAGAGATGATGGTCTGGTCGGTCGAAGTCGCGGATTGCACGGCAGTCGGCGATCTTCTCTCCCTCATCTAGGTTCAACAGATTCACAATCGCCCGGCCTTTGCTGTCGCGCGACAGTTGCGGCAGGTTGTAAACCTTCTGCCAGTAAACTTTGCCGAGGTTCGTGAAGAACAACAAGTAGTGGTGTGTGCTCGTGACGAATAGATGCTCGACCGGATCGTCCTCTTCGACCTTCGCGCCTTTGATGCCCTTGCCGCCACGTTTTTGAGCGGAGTAGACGCTGGCCGGGGTGCGTTTGATGTAGCCTTGGTGACTGATCGAGACGACCATTGTCTCCTCTTCGATCAAGTCCTCCATGTCGACATCGCCGATTTCCTCATGGTCGATTTCGGTGCGACGCTCGTCGGCGTGCTTGTTGATCAGCATCTCGCAGTCTTCACGAATCATGGTGAAGATGCGTTGCGGATCACCAAGAATGTCCACGTAATCGGCAATTTCGACGAGCAGCTTGTTGTGCTCGTCGGCAAGTTTTTCTTGCTCGAGGTTCACCAACTGGCCGAGCGTCATGCGCAGGATCGCATCCGCTTGCACGGGGGTAAGCGAATATTCCTCGGCGACACCGCGCTCTTCTTGAAACTGGGAGTATCCTTCGTCTCCCAAGGCACGCTTGAGCAGTGCGCCTGGGGTTTTGATTTGCATCAACGCCTGCTTAGCTTCGGGCTGTGTTTTCGAGGCTCGGATGACGCGGATGACTTCGTCGATATTCGCATGAGCGAGCAGCAAGCCTTGAACGGTATGCTTCCGCTTGCGTGCCCGTGCGAGGAGGAATTGCGTGCGGCGGCGGATGACCGTGACGCGGTGGCGGAGAAACTCTTCGAGCATCTCCTTGAGCGAAAGCATCCGCGGCTTGCCATCGACCAGGGCGATCAGGATGATCGAGAACGTGTCTTGCAGTGGCGAGAACTTGTAGAGCTGGTTGAGGACGACATCGGGATCGGCATCACGCTTCAGATCGATGACGATCCGGACTGGCTCTTTGAGATCGCTTTCGTCTCGAACGTCGGAAATGCCGACGATCTTGCCCTCGTTGGCGAGCGCGGCGACTTTGAGCATCACCGCATCGCGTGATTGCTGGTAGGGAATTTCGTGTACGATGATTCGCGTCTTCTTACCCTTCTCTTCGGTACTAGTGCGGGCGCGGACAGTCACGGTACTGCGGCCTGTTTGGTAGCCCTTCAGAATTCCGCTGCGGCCACAGATCATACCGCCGGTGGGAAAGTCAGGCCCGGGGATGATGTCCATCAACTCAGGAACGGAAATTTCCGGGTTATCCATCAGGGCGATCACCCCACGGCAGACTTCACCCAAGTTATGCGGCGGGATGCTGGTCGCCATACCGACAGCGATACCGCCGGAGCCGTTGACTAGCAGGTTGGGGAATTTCGATGGAAGAACTGTCGGCTCGACGTTGCGTTCGTCGTAGGTGGGAACGAAGTCGACCGTGTCGAGTTTCAAATCGTCGAGCATGATCGACGCGATTTGCGACAGACGGGCCTCCGTGTATCGCATCGCCGCGGGAGGCAGGCCGGCGATCGAGCCAAAGTTGCCCTGTTTGTCGACCAGCACATGCCGCATATTCCACTCTTGGGCCATGCGAACCAAGGTCGGATAGATGACACTTTCACCGTGGGGGTGATAGTTACCTGACGTGTCACCGGAGATCTTCGCACACTTCACCCGCCCTGCCCCAGGCGAGAGGTTGAGGTCGTTCATTGCGACCAAAATGCGCCGCTGCGAGGGCTTCAGTCCGTCGCGCACGTCGGGCAGTGCGCGTGAGACGATCACGCTCATCGCGTAGGTGAGGTAGCTGTCCTTGAGCTCGTCTTCGATCGGCAAGTCCAACAGCCGCGCAGCGATGGCGGTGGACGGATCGAAGTTCGGCACGATGGGGTTGCCCTCAGCGTCGTTGCCGGGCGTGCCGTCGGGGTTGAGATTCGCCCCGTGGTCGGTGGGGTTGGAGTCTTCCGGATTGGTGTCGTTGGTATCGTCGTCCGCCACGCGTGGGGTCCTTCGTTCGTGCTTTTTCGTGCAAAGATAGCGTAGGGAATTAGCTCCCGAGCAAGCACTTAACTTACCACTTTTCGAGCCACTCTGACACCGGTGCAGGCCGTTGAAATGACGCTGAAAAACAAGGTGTTTTCTTCACCGTTAGTGTCAAGCGTGAGGCGGTAGAAATAGTCCGCTGAAATGCGCGTCAAAGCCAGGGTTGCGATGGCGACTGGTGTAACGTCTGAGTCTGTTAACCGCTTTGACAGAGAGAGACAATTTTCCATAAGCCGGCGTTGCCTGCCGCCGAGTGGGACAGACGATTGCGACCGAATCGGTCGCGAGGAGGAACAGAAAAGTGAGAAGTTTACTAGTAGCTTTGGTTGGTATCGTTGCCTTGGTTGGCCCTGCTGTTGCGCAGGCTCAAAACCAGAAGCGATTCTCTCGGGCTCGTTTGCCAGAGGCCGTGAATGGGCGACAGTCGAAAAGCCTAAACCGGAACACAAAGGAAGTCACACAGGCACAGTCCTCTCAATTGCCAAAGGGGCAAGCGGCCAAAGCGAGCACGTCGACAGGACGGAACAACCCCAACGATCCACAGTTCCAACCGAAGCCTGACTTGGTTGCGCTCTATGTCATCGACCGAGGGAACACGGCGATCATTGCCGTTCAAAACCGCGGCAAAGTTAGGTCGAACGCGACAACTGCTCGCTTGGTGATCTCTTCACTGGGAGCGGCAGGGACAAAGGTTCGCAACGTCAGCCTCGGTTCGCTTGAGCCTAATGGAACGAAACTGCTGCACGTGCGTGGACTGTTGTTGAGCCATGTCTCGATGTCCGTCCGAGTCGACGCTGCTGATAAGAATCAGGAATCGGATGAGACCAACAACTTGGCCTTCCATGTGGTCGAGGACCAGACGAATAACGGCCCGGACATGGCGATCACGAAGATCCAGTTCTTCTCAAAGCAGAAGGAAGTATGGGTGACAGTGCACAATTATGGCAAGAAGAAGGTCGACCGTTCAACTTTGCACTTAGAGAGCAAATTCGGACTGAAGCTCAACGAGCGGATGCGGCATACGATCAAAGACCTCAGACCGGGGACGCATCAGATCTATCGATTCTTCCCGAAACAGATGCAGCGAGGCATGCAGTTCGAGGCGATCGCCGACATCAATAACCATGTCCCTGAACAAAGCGAAGGGAACAATCGTCGTACGCAAACCTATTAGTTGAGAATAAACGTGCTCCCTACCCACAGGTACCCTGGGGTAGGGGCACATTTTCACGGTTTGTGCGTGGCGAGCCGAAGAGCTATGCCGCTTCGGATTCTTGCTTTGATTCAGCTGCTTTCGTCGCGGTTCCGTTCAGCCGCTTTTTGAGTTTTTCTCGGAAGCCTTCGACATCGTCTTTACCGATCGCCTGGGTCAAGACGTTGACCGCTCCACCGCCAACAAGGGGCAACTGGCTTTCGTGCCCGTTGTGTAAGGAGGCTAGCATTCGGACCGCTTCGTAGCCGTAGAGGTAAGGGTCTTGAGCAATGGTGGCGTGGATGTTGCCTTCGGCTACGCCGTCGAGAGTTTCTTCAGCAGCGTCGAAGGCGATGATCTTGAGCTCGCCGAGTTTGCCCGCCTCTTTGAGTGCTTGAAGCAATAACGCTCCGTGATAGCCATTCATGCCGACGACGCAGTCAAGATCTGGGTTTTCTTCCAAAGCTTTGGCGAGGTTTTCCTTTGTCTTTGCCTCACTGCCTTCGTCAATGGCATACACAACGGTCTCCCAATTCGGCCCGTCGCCGTCGTTATCGACTTTTTGGTTAGCCTTCACTTCCGCTTCTTCGTAGCCGAGTTTCCGCTCCTTCGTGTTGCTTTTTGTTAGATTGGAAATGAAAACTGCCACTTTTCCCCCGTCGGGGACAGCTTCGCGGACCAACTTGTGAGCAATTCGCCCTGCGCGAAAGTTACTGGTGCCGACATAATAGAGGCGTTCTGATAGTGGAGCGTCTGAGTCGAACGTGACGACGTGCATTTTATCGGAGAGGCGATTGATTAGCCGGGTTTGAGAGTCCGCATCGAGCGGGCTCACTGCACAGCCGTCGATTTCGGAATCCTGCAGAGCAATCATAATGCGCATCTGCTCGTCGGCGCCCTCAGCCTGCGAGGGCATTTTCACCTCGAGCTCGACATTGTGCTCCTTGGCAGCGGCCTCGGCTCCCTTGGCGGTCAGTTTCCAAAAATCGTCAGAGCCGCCTGTAACAAACACGGCCCGGGTAGTCTTGTTTCCCTTGGCGATTGGATCGACCGTTACGGAACTGCGATACCAGGCCGCTGCTCCGATAGCAATAAGTGCCAAGAGTATTAGCCCCCACTTGCCACCCGACGTTGTGTTTTCGGACATCGCGATTCTCCTTGAAGAGGCAGAAGAGATTGAGAAGAGAGACTTATATCATGGGATGAAACGGTCGTGGCAGCAAGCAACCGGCGCCGGAAACTTAAACAAGGCGAAATGAATCACTTCTCTTTCGATCTGAAACAAGGCATGTAACTATTCCAATTCGATCTTGTAGACATTGGCTATATCGTCAAGCGGCTCGCCGATGACCGGCGGGATCGTCAACTCCAATCCCGCGTCGGTTGGTTTCATGGCGATCGATTCACCGTTACTCAACAGCTTCACGCTTGCGACATTTAGCGCTGGGCGTCCGTCGGACTTGGCGAAGCCTTGGAGGAGCACTGTGTCTCCAGGAGCCGGTTTGCCTAATTGAAAGGCGTAGACTGTCTTGCCCTTCTGGGTGTAGCGAATGTCTTCAGCCGTCTTTGCTTTGTCCGTCTTTACGCCCCCGAAATGGCCTTTTTCGTCCTTGGCCGTACCGTGACCGAAGACAACGAAAGGCCGTGTGTCGTAAATAGCTTCGCCATATTTGTCGAGCCACTTGCCCATTTCTAGCAGTACGTTGCGTTGCCCCTCGGGTATACTGCCGTCGGCCTTGGGCGAGATGTTGAGAATCAATTGACCGTTCTTGCTGACGATGTCGATGAGGCTATGCAGCACGACTCTCGTTGGTTTGATTTTCAGGTTCTCGGTATAGCACCAACTGCCGTAGCTGATGGTATCGTCGGTGAGCCAGACAAACTCCGTCTTGTCCTTCATGCCTCCTTTTTCCAGATCAAGCACACCGACGGTCTGTGGTAAGTCTTCTTGCTTGTAGGTGACGAGTACTTCTTGGCCCTTCTTGGCCGCTTCGTTGAAGTAGTAAGCAACAAACTCTTGGCGGATCTCTTCAGGGATCTCGTGCAACCAACTGTCGAACCAGATCAGTTCAGGGTCGTACTTATCGATCACTTCTTTGAGCTTGCCCAGCCACATGTCGAGGAACTCTTCACGCGGCATGTAGCCGTAAAGGATGGCTCGCTTCTTGTCCTCGAGCATTGAGGGGAAGTTGGTTTTCGCACCGGAGTAGTGACCGGTCCACTGCCCCTTCTCGTTCTTCCAAAGACTGTTCCGTGCGTGATGGAAAGTGACGGCCAGCTTCATATCACGCTTGCGTAGTGCCTTGGCCATCTCGCCGGTGATGTCCCGCTTGGGGCCGGTGTCCATCGAGTTCCAAGGCGTTAGCTCACTGTCCCACATCGCGTAGCCGTCGTGATGCTCAGCTACGGGGCCAGCGAAGCGAGCGCCGGCTTTCTGGAACAGGTCACACCACTCTTCAGCATCGAAATGCTCCGCGGTGAAGTCAGGTACAAACTTGTCGTACCCAAATTCCGTGGGCACCCCATACTTGTTGACGTGGTGAGTGTATTCCTTCTTGTCCTTGAGGTGCATATGCCGTGGGTACCACTCGTTGCCAAAAGCCGGTACCGAGTAAACGCCCCAGTGGAAGTAGATGCCGAACTTGTCGTTGCGAAACCACTCAGGGGCAGGCGTGTGCTTGGCGAGGGATTCCCAGTTCGCTTCGTAGGGGGCCTGTTCGTGCTCTTTGGCACTAGCAGATGCCGTGAGAAAAAGAAGTGAGACCACTACAGAAAGAAAGCCGAGGTTCTTGAACTTCATCGAGAGATTCCTCTAGAGAGTGAGTTTTGGGGATATCGCAACCACGAAATGCTCCTAGCCGGAGTTCCATGCATGATAGCAGGTTGGCGACTTGCCGTTGCGTAGGGAGACTTCCTGCAGCTCTGGGTTTTTAGCGAAAAAAGGCTTACAATATTTGCTTATTCCTGACGAAACACCCAAAGCCCTCTCAACGACTCTTATTTGACGCAGCGAACCTTATGGCGAAGGTCACTCTCCCCGCAGGCTACAATACCCCCGAGACGGAAGCTCCGGTGGAGATCGAGTTGAAAAGTCCCGGGACCGCTGCCTTGCTGGCGTGGCTGGTGCCCGGGTTGGGGCACGTCTATCAAGGACGAACGGGAAAAGGCATCCTGTTCTTCGTTTGTGTCATGGGGACGTTTCTTTACGGAATGGCGTTGGGCGAAGCGAAGGTCGTCTACGCCGCCTCGACGAGCCCGTTGCCGATTCCCGGTCCGTTTTACGAGCGATGGCAGTACGCCTTGCAAGTTGGCGTTGGCTTGGCAGCAATGCCTGCATATGTGCAGACATGGCGCGATCCAACCGGTAACTCGCAAGCCAACGGGGAAGAGGGCGGCTTCATGGCTCCGCCCAGACAGCGTCGCTTCCGATACATTGACGACTCTGGTAACGAGACGTTCCAGCCAAATGAGCAGTCGTTATGGGAAGTGAAAATGCATCCCAACTACGAGATGGGCACCGTCTACACGGTGATCGCCGGACTATTAAACCTCTTAGTGATCTGCGATGCGTATGCTGGCCCGCTTGTGATTCTTCCTCCCGCAAAGAAGGAAGACGATACGGACTCCGAACCTGATTCTGAGTCTACCGATCCCTAACGATCGCACCTTGATAGAAGTTTAGCGATGTTTGCAATACTCACGACTTTGTTGGCAATCCAATTCCCATTGCCACTGGGAATCATGAACCTTTGGCACGCCGTGCCCCTCGTGGTTAGTGTGAGCTTGGTTTGGTCGGCCACACGACACGAATTGATGCCTTCCATCCTCCGGCATGCCGTCCGATTCGCTGTCTGGGTGCTTGCATTCATGGGGCTTTTCATGGTTCTCCTATCCGTCATGCAGCATTTGGCCAGTTGAAAGGTACGCTGTTCATCTTCGAGATTGCTGGGCGAGCCCAAGCCGGTGCTTGTGATTGGGGCACCAGAATCGTATGCTGACGACATAAGAAAGACTTACACGCACTTGTAGCTCAATTGGATAGAGCACTGGTCTTCGAAACCAGGGGTTGTAGGTTCGAGTCCTACCAGGTGCGCTTCCTGAGCCCTTGATGGTAAATTCCTTTTCGCAGCGGCCTCGGTAGGAAATGCGGATTCAACACTCTCGTATGTCAGTAAAGATACTGACAAACATTCCTGGGGGGTCTCATCTGAACCACCGCTCTGAGCAGACGTCATGGTTATCGTCTGCACAAGTCCTCTCGTCCGGCCATCGTTAGCTGCAATTGCCAAGCCAATTATTCTGGCCTAATTCCGTCGGCTTAGAGTATCGCGGAGTTACTACGCAGCCGCTTGTTGAATGCAACCTAAGGCAACTGCAAGCTTCGCTTTGTTGGCTGTCCATGATCTGTTGCGCTGCGCTTGCCTACTTCTCGACATTAGTTTCCTACTCATAATGAGTGCCAAGGACTGAGGCGGGTATCGCTCAGAATCGAGGCTCGATTCGATGCATAGATCGTTAGGCCTGTGACGAATTACTAAGAAAGCATCCATGATGGAACCCCCCACAGCCGAACACGCCCGCCTCGCAGAAGAGAAAGCCCGTGAGCAGAACTGGAAGCGTTGGGGTCCCTACCTTTCCGAGCGACAATGGGGCACCGTCCGCGAAGACTACTCTGCCAATGGCGACTCTTGGCGAGACTTCCCCCACGATCATGCTCGCAGTCGGGCTTACAGGTGGGGAGAAGACGGCTTGATGGGTTTTACCGACCGACAGTGTCGGCTTTGCTTCTCAATCGCGCTATGGAACGGCAAGGATCCGATTCTTAAGGAGCGCCTGTTCGGTCTCACAGGTCCCGAAGGCAATCACGGTGAAGACGTCAAAGAGTGCTACTACTACCTTGACTCGACTCCAACGCACTCTTACGCGAAGGCATTGTACCGTTATCCGCAAGCAGAGTTTCCCTACCAGCTATTGGCAGAGGAGAACGCCCGACGTGGCAAAAGCAGTCGTGAGTATGAGCTAGTCGATACGGGAGTGTTCAAGGATCGCCGTTATTTTGACGTGGTGACCGAATATGCAAAGGCGGGACCCAACGACCTTCTGGTTCGCATCACAGCCACCAATCGTGGTCCAAAGGAGGCCGAGTTGTGGCTCCTGCCAACCCTCTGGTTTCGTAACACTTGGATCTGGGGCTGCAAGCACGAGGGCTGCACCCTGAAGCCGAAGCTCGCTTTGGTCGGCAACGGTTCTTTGGAAGCAACTCACGAAACTCTCGGTAGATTCTACGCTAGTTTCAGTCACCATCCGTCTGGTGACACTGCCAAGGTGCTCTTTACTGAAAACGAAACTAATAGCAAGCTTCTGTTCGGCAGAGAGCAATACACTCCTTATGTCAAAGATGCGTTCCACCGATATCTGATCGATGGTCAAGAAGATGCGGTCAACCCGCAGCAGCTCGGCACGAAAGCAGCAGGCCTCTACCGATTGCAAATACAAGCAGGTGAAAGCCAAAAAATCGAAGTTCGTCTCTTTGAAGAAGGTGCTTCAAGTACCGCGGCCTTCGGTGAAAACTTCGATCAAGTGTTTAATGATCGCCTTATTGAGGCAGACGCATTTTATGACCATGTGATTGGTCCCAATGCAGACAATGAGCAACGCAACGTCTCTCGGCAGGCATATGCGGGGTTGAATTGGACCAAGCAGTTTTATCACTATATCGTTGAGGATTGGCTCGACGGTGACGAGGTGATTAATAAGCCACCGGCTCAGCGACGGAGTGGACGCAACCACAAATGGGGGCACCTCTATGCTCGTGACGTACTGAGCATGCCAGATAAGTGGGAATATCCTTGGTTTGCCGCCTGGGACTTGGCCTTCCACATGATTCCACACTGTCGAATTGATCCAGAATTCGCAAAGAATCAACTTCTGGTACTCTTGCGCGAATGGTACATGCATCCCAACGGTCAGTTGCCGGCTTATGAGTTCGCTTTCTACGACGTCAACCCACCCGTACACGCTTGGGCCTGCCTGCGTGTGTACCAGCTGACAGGTGGCAAAGACCGAGAGTTTCTCGCCAAGTGTTTCGGTCGATTGCTGCTCAATTTCACATGGTGGGTGAATCAAGTGGACGATGGCGGCGATAACGTCTTCGCCGGGGGCTTTCTCGGGTTGGACAACATCGGCGTTTTCGACCGCTCCAAAGGTCTTCCAGCGGGAGCCAAACTGGAACAAGCCGATGGAACTGCCTGGATGGCTTTTTACTGCGGCACAATGTTGTCGATCGCCCTCGAAATGGCACGTGAAGATCCTAGCTACGAGGATATGGCGTCTAAGTTCCTTGATCACTTTGTCCGTATCGCTGACGCAATCAACAGTCGTAACGGTGCGGGCCTTTGGGATGACGACCAAGGTTTCTACTTCGACCAGCTACAGATCGACGGCCAGACCATCCCGATGCGGGTGCGCTCGCTAGTCGGATTGCTTCCACTGATCGCCGTAGAAGTACTCGATGAACCTTTGGTTCAATGCCTCCCTGCTTTTAAGAATCGATTAAAGTGGTTCCTCACTTACCGTCGTGATTTGACCAAACAAGTGTCTCTAGCCGATTGCCCCAAAGGGTCGAGAAAAATGCTTTTGGCGATTCCTAATCGCGAACGCCTGGAACGAGTCCTTCGGGTGCTACTTGATGAATCTGAGTTCCTTTCGCCCTTCGGGATACGCTCGCTCTCAAAGCGTCACGAACACGAGCCGTTCAACCTAAGAATCAGGGGACAGACACACAGCATCCGTTACGTGCCTGGAGAGTCGGATAGCTACATGTTCGGCGGCAACAGCAATTGGCGAGGTCCCATCTGGTGGCCAACTAGTTATCTCTTGATCGAATCGTTGGAGCGATACTACGAATTCTATGGTGACGACTTCCAGGTGGAATGTCCTTCTGGTTCGGGGCAGATGAAGAACTTGCTCGAAGTGGCACGCGAAGTCAATGACCGGCTAACTCGCATCTTCTTACCTAGCGAACCTGACGGTGCACGGCCCTGCTTGGGTGCCACCTGTTGCCCGAAAGAGTATTTCGACTGGCAAGGCGAGGTGCTTTTCCACGAGTACTTCCATGGAGACACGGGCGAGGGACTCGGTGCCAGCCATCAGACTGGCTGGACCGCTCTTGTAGCAAACTGTATCGAGCGGCAAATCGGCAAGCACCCCACAGTTGACGGTGTTCACGCTTTTCATGGCCAGGAGCTTTAGCCCTAGTTGCCGCTCCAAATGAGGTGTGAAATCTCCGACTCCCTCCTTATGGAACGAGCCAAGAATACGGGGTGTGGTGAGATACGTTTTCTTGCCAATCACATAAATTGTATTGTCCTGCCAAGCGACTAACTCCTTTAGCGGGTCCCGCCTGCACAAGATCAAAACTTGAGCTCAGTCTGGTCGTTGCTGAATCTCGCAGTGAGATTTGTTCTCTCGTTCCACTGAATTCGATTCCCTAGCCACGGTAGCTATTCGCTTAGCCCGATTGCTTTCGTAGCTATACTAGATAGATGCCAGTAGCCACTCCACCGCTGACGGAGAATGCCTTAGCAGAGGAATCGGGTTTAGCGACCGATGCTCTGCAGCCGGATCCGTTTCCGCTACCGCTAACGCCATTCGAGCGGATGATGCTTGCCGAGGACCGCGCTGAGTATCCGATGGTGGCGACAGTGGAGTTCGATTTCTCTGGTCGTCTTGATCGCACGGTTCTGAATGACGCCTACGCAACGGCGATCGCGAGGCATCCTCTCTTGCGAGCGCGAGTGGAAAAGCAACCATTTAAGCAACCTATTTGGGTTGCTGCAGCAACTGCCCAGGTCGAGTATTCGAATGAGGAGGCGGGCTTTCCGCTGAAGAGAATCGATTTATCGGAGTTGTCAGGGCTCTTGCTGCGCGTAAGTGAGGTTGCCGATCGGGTGAAGCTGCAACTCCATGTGCATCACGCCTGTTGCGACGGAAGCGGGATTTTCTCGTTCTTTCAAGATTTGCTACTGGCTTACCATCAGCAAGTCGCGGGAGAGACACCCCAGTTGACTCCGTTAGATTTCGACGCGTTACCGAGAAGAAATAAGTTCCCGCTGTCGTCCAAATCGATTGGCCAGTGGCTCTATCGGATCGGTTTTGGAATCCGTGAAGCGGCAAAGTTTACCCTTAGGGCAATCGAGCCACTTGTTAGCAGCAATGATCGTGGAAAAGGGATTTCTGGCTTTCATCAAGTTGCGTTGCAGACCGAGGGAGAACTCCTCAAGGGTTTGAGAAAAACCGCTGTACGTGAAGGTGTCACACTGAATGACTTACTGTTGCGAGATTACCTTGCTACTTTGGGCGATTGGCAGCGACACAATCGCGATAGTACCTTGGCGAAAGAGCGATTCCGATTGCTAGTTCCTTGTGACCTGCGGACGGAACAACACGCGGAACTCCCTGCTGCGAACGTTCTTGGATACGCATTCTTAACCCGCGACATTGCGGACTGTGAGCATTCGGATGAGTTGCTCCAAAACGTCCAAGCGGAAATGGCTTTTATCCGTGAGACGAATGCTTCGCTCTACTTTCTGCGTTGCCTGAATGTGGCGGCCCGAGTGCCGGGCGGCATGGCTGGCATTGGACGGTCCCGCGGTTGTTTCTCAACAAGTTTATTAAGCAACTTGGGCGACCCCTCGAAGTATCTCTCGCGGGAACTCCCCCGAGACCGCGGCAGAATCAAAGCGGGCGATCTTGTTCTAGAAGACATCGTTGCTCACCCTCCCCTGCGAGCGGAAACCAGGGCGGGAATCGTCCTTATTACCTACAGGAATCAATTGTCGCTGGGGCTGACATGCGACGCTCGTTATTTTTCTGAATCGGCGGCTCAGGAACTTGGCTCACAGTTTCTCATGGTGCTCAAGAAAACCGCTACAAGTAGCTAATTCCGATTAGAATAGAAACCCACTCTGTTCTTCTTTGGCCAAAGCCCTTTTGTCAAACATCGACGCGCTGAATCGTTAGACCACTTTCATGGAGATTGATCACCAACGAACTGTCGTCGAACTCATCGCAGAGCGTACGCGGGCTCAACCAAACAAGATCGCCGTTGAGGATGCTCAAGGCGATACGCTTTTCTATTGCGAGTTAGAAACGAAGGCGTCGCAGTGGGCTACTTTGTTTTGTAACGAAAGCATCGGGAATGAAAAGATTGTTGCTATCGCGGCATCGTCTTCGCTTGAGACCATCGCAGCCATTCTAGGTGTTCTCAAAGCAGGCGGTGCTTATCTGCCGCTTGATTTGGGTAGCCCTAAAGTCAGACTTCAAGTAATGCTTGAGGACGCAAAACCTTCGCTTGTTCTTTGCGACGAGCTTGGAGCAAAGCAGGTTGCAGGTTGCGGATTCCACCAGCTCTCTTTGCTTGATGCAGCCGCACGAGACGAAAGTTCGGAGCAAACGACGCAGGCAGGAATCTCTCCTGAACAATTGGCCTACATCATCTTTACTTCGGGTTCGACTGGGCAGCCAAAAGGTGTTCTTCTGGAGCATCGCGGTCTGTCAAACATGGCACAGGCACACGCCCAAGTGTTTGGTGTTGGACCGGAAAGTCGGGTGCTACAGTTTGCTTCGCTCAGCTTTGATGCGTCGGTGCATGAGATCTTTATGACGCTCGTTGCCGGAGGCACACTCTGCTTAGCGGAACGAGAGCAAATGGCACCGGGAAAAGAACTGGTGGAACTGCTTAAGCGGCGGCGCATTACCAATGTTTTGTTACCCCCGACGGCACTTGCGCAGCTTCCTGACGCGGAATTGTCCGATCTGCGAACCTTAATTGCAGGAGGTGAGCGTTGTCCAGCTGCACTCGTCAAGCGTTGGAGCGAGGGGCGGGACTTTTTCAACGCTTACGGACCGACGGAGTCTACAGTGACCGCGGCTATTTGGCAGTGCGATTCGGATGAAGATCGTGACCCGCCGATTGGCTGCGTCCGCCCGGGTGCTGAGCTATTCAATCTGAAGGATGATGGTGCACCTGCATCGCTTGGGGAAGTTGGCGAGCTGCACGTCGGAGGAATTGGTTTGGCTCGCGGTTACTTGAACCGTCCTGATCTGACGAAAGAAAAGTTCATCGTTAGGTCATTACAGCGGCTTTACCGGACCGGTGATTTCGTGAGAGAGCGAACCAAGGATGTCTTCGAATTCGTGGGGAGAGCTGATCGACAAGTGAAGGTGCGCGGCTTCCGTATCGAACTCGATGAGATCGAGAGTTGCCTAGCGAATCACCCACAAGTTTCTAGTTGTGCCGTGCGTGTTTGGGAGCGTGAAGGGGCACACGGCCAGTTGGCCGGTTACTACACTGCGATTGATCAAATTGAAGCCGAGCAAGTTCGTGCGTTTCTTGTTGAGCAATTGCCGGCCTCAATGGTGCCTTCTCATTTGATTCCTATGGACAAACTGCCGCAGGCGGTAAGCGGAAAAGTCGACTATCAAGAGTTACCGGATCCACTTTTCCCACCCCGTGACGAGAAGGTGCAAACTGGTGAGATTACAGAGAATGACCTTGAATCTCGCCTGACCGAAATTTGGGAAGAAGTGCTGGGGCTAGAGGTTGCCCGGGAGGATCACTTTATTGAGCTAGGAGGCGACTCGCTGTTGAGCGTCCAAGTTGCCGTGCAGGGGCAAGCCGCTGGGTTGGAGTTTACCAGTGCGGAAGTGCTCGCTTACCCGACTGTGGCTAAGCTCGCTCAACTCTTGGAAAGCCGATCGTGAGCGATTCTCGACCGAACTCACCGCCACCCAACAAGCATCCGGCTTGGACGCCGCGCATCTGGTTTGGGATGCGTTTTGGTGATGTGATGAAGTTGCTAAGGGAGGGGAGATTTCGCGTTTCGCTCTCCAGAATTCACATGCCGTTGCTACTTCTGCCCGTCGCGGTGGTGAATTCGATTTTGTATTGGTGCCAACAACTGTTGTTCGGTCGAGCAATTGCAGAAATGCAGCTGCCGGCTCCGCTGGTGATCGTCGGCCACTTTCGCTCTGGAACAACACATCTCTATGAGTTGCTGGCTCGCGACCCAAGATCTATAGCCCCCACGACGTTTCAGTGCTTTGCCCCGAATCATTTTCTGTTGACGCAAAGCTGGCTGCCGAAATTCCTGCGTTGGCTGATGCCCACGAAACGACCGATGGACAATATGACGATTGGGCTGGAGCGACCGCAGGAGGACGAGTTCGCCATGGTCGCCATGGGTGGACCAACGATGTACCGTCGGATGGCGTTTCCGAACGAGCCGCCGGTCGATTTGTCGACGCTCGACATGGAAGGAATCCCGCCGCGAAAGGAAAACCGCCTGCGGGAGCGGTTAACGTGGTTCTACAAGGCAGTGACTCTGAAAACTGAGCGTCGATTATTGGTGAAGGCCCCACCCCACACGGGAAGAATTGCTTGGTTGGCGGAGCAGTTTCCTGGAGCGCAGTTCTTACATATTGTGCGAGATCCCTCGGCGATGATTCCTTCGCTGGAACGCACTTGGCGGGTTCTTGATCTGACGCAAGCGTTCCAGACACCAGACGGAGATAAGGATTACTTGCCGTTGATTGAGGAAACCTTTGAGCGAATGTTTGCCAGCTTTCGCGAGTCCCAGGCGACTCTTAAGGCCGGACAACTCCATGAGATCCGCTATGAGGATTTAATTGCCGATCCGTTGAACACGCTTGAGGAAGTTTACCGTGAACTCCAACTGGGAGACTTCGGGGCTGCACGACCGGCTATCCAGGAGTACCTAAATTCGCTTGCAGATTACCGCCCTAATCAGCTTGCCCAAGTATCTTCTGATGGGGTCGGCGAAAGTGAAATCTGGCAGTGGTATCGTGAGACTTACGGGTACGGCAAAGGTTCGTAGCTGGATTGCGATAACTTACTCGACCGCAACGCCGCACCAGCGCCGCAGCTCCAGAGTAGCAAGTACCCAAAGTCCCGCGGCATCCAGACCGTGATCATCACGAGCATGACGGCAACGATTGCCCCAGCCATTCCTGCGGTGAAGGCAACTCCGCTACGGCTATCCAGCGCGACGCGTGTGTAGTCGTAGACGGCTGTTCCCACGAGCAGCGTGAAGCAGACCAGTCCCAGATAACCGAACCGCAGTGTCATTAGCACATACTGGTTGTCAACGAACTGCAGCCGAGTGAGTGTTTCCGCATACTGCTGGCCGACAGGCACTCTAGGAGGAAATCCGGTGACTGCATCGGTTCCGTATCCCAGTAGTCCCGCCTCGCGTAGAGCGCGGGCATATACAATCGGAAGATAGAGTCGTGTTCTCGTCCCACTGAATTCGACCTTTTCGTCAGCGACAACGATTTCGCGTTTCCGGCGATACTCGGACTCACCCGACCATACTTCCAGGCCTTTGATGATCGTCTGGAATTGCCAGGCGGAGAGCAGCACGATCAACACGCCGGAGACTGAAAGGACGACTCTCCAACGAGGGCGGCAGATAAGTGCGACAACGTAGAACAAGACGGGCAACGCAAGAATCGGTCCCCGCGACACGGAGCTGACGACTCCGGCCCCAACGATCCACGGCGTCCATCGATACCAGTTCGGCCCACCGCCACGCTTCACGCGCGAGGCGGCGTACATCGCCCAGGGCATGAGCAGCAGCAACATCGTGCTAAAGAAAATCGGATGCTTGGCGACCGCGTAGGCCCGTTTGAAGATCCAGCGTGACATTTCGCGGCCCATGAATTCCATCGGGCGCTGGCCGTAGAGCATCTCCGGGAGATTGGTTCGCGCAATCATTTCGACAAGGCCTAACCCACTGAGCGCAAGTGCCACGCCAAGGGCGACTGGGTACAAGTTGCGTAGGTCGTCGATGTCTCGCAGGACAATCCGCCCGATCAGGTAGGGCATGACCCATTCGCCGAAGGCACGCACAGGGACGACAAGCGAGAAGCCAGAATTTTGCCAGTCGGAAAGCACGTGAGTAGCCGCTAGTGCCAGCACGACGCCGTCGGCGAGCATCCAGCGCCAAGGTTTGAAGATACTTGGCCGCGTTAGGCAGGCGAGCAAGCACGCGATGCCCAGCCCAGAGCGCATGTCGACTTCGGTCTTGAAGGGGAGCCAATCGACGCGTCCGACACTCGCGCCGAAGTAGGCCCACGTGGGCACCAGCAGCGAGAGGAGCATCACCTCGCCAAAGCCGCGCCGCATGCCGACCGTGCGACTTCGCCAAGCGAAGATGCTAATCAGGAGCAGCCAACTAACCCCGTACATGCGTCCGCCTTTTTGTCCTGCTTACCCGCGAATACTGACGCCGCCATCAACGACGAGCGTCTGCCCCTGAACGAGATCGCTCAGAGGACTGGCGAGGAACAACACCGCGTCGGCGACTTCTGCCATGGTGAGCGGACGGTCCCCCGTGAGCATCCGTTCTTGCACGGCAGCGAACATTTCTTTCGCCCCAGGAAGCATTCTCGTTGAATCGGTTTCGACCAGCCCGGCCAGCACGACATTGAAGTTGATGCCCGAATCGCCCAACTCGTAGGCCAAGTGTCGGGTTAAGCTCTCAAGGGCTGCCTTGGAAGCACCGATCAAACCATACGCGGGCAGACCGAGTTGCGAGCCGTGGCTGGAGAGGGCGATCACCTTGCCGCGACCATCGCTCGCTTGCAATAACTCACGAGCCGCCTGCGTCAGTGAGATGAGCGCTCGGGCATTCGTGTTCATCGCCGCTTGAAAGTGTTGCGGCTTGGAATCCATCAGCATCCGAAAGCCGCCCGAGGCGGCGTTGCTAACAACGATGTCGAGCGAGCCGAAGCGTTCGCTGATGAATTCGACCATCGCTTGGATATCCTCGTCTTCGCTCACGTCTGCTTTAATCGCAGCAGTGCGACGGCCCAGTTGCTGGATTTGCTCGGCCAGTTCGTTGGCTGCCGTCTGGGAGGTGACGTAGTTGGTCACCACGTCCGCCCCCGCTTCCGCGAGCCGCAGCGCGGTTTGCCGTCCGATGCCGCGGGCGGCACCGGTCACTAGGGCGACTTTTCCTGAAAGGTCGATCATGGGTTGTTCAGTTGCTTTAGATTAAGTCGTCGTTGTTCGCTGTAAGTATTCTTGAAAGGCGTGCAGTCGTTCTTCGCAGCGTCCCAGCACGCCCGCGTGGGGGCTCGCCTTCATGCCGGCTTGAATTGCCGGGAACAGAGCGAGGTCTTCTTGCATAATTTTCTTCGTAATCCCTGCCGTGACGCGCCCCCAGACGGCAGATGCCGCGCTGCGTCGCCAGGTTGGCTGCTCGGCAATACGTCCGAACTGACGCACCATGCCCGCTGACTGGGTTGGTCCACAAGGAGAGACCCTATGACACAGACTAATTGCATCGGTGAACGAGAACAACAAGTTCGGGAAAACATGATGCTGCTCGTAGAGCCCCGTGGGCTCGTAGCCAAGCTTAGCGACGAACCGGCTTTGCCGTTTCTGCAACCAGCCGTCGAGCCGCGAATGGACGTCAAATGGCAGGGGCACGCTCATTGAGGTTCGTTGGTCACAGATGGTATGTTCTATGCGAGCTTCCCCGGGGTCTTGCTTGAAAGTTTGTGGGTGGATCGAGGGGACGTGGTAGGCCTCCAAGGAGTTCTCGATTGGAATCTTCCAATTGACCGGATACTCAGGGTTCCAACGGAGGAAGGGTCGCCACTGCGGGCCAAAGCGTTCGGCTAATCGAGGGAAGAATTCCCCTAGAAATTCTTCCAGCGAAGGAGCCTTGTCATCAAGGCAGACGAAAACTAACTGGCCACAAAGTTCGACACGGTAACTTGGTAATCGCAGTGATTCGCGATCAATCGGGGCGAAGTTCTTCGGCTCGGGAATCTTACGCGTGTATCCGTCCGCACCATACTGCCAGCCGTGGTACTGGCATTGGATGGCATTGCTCGTGCCGCTGGTCTCGTTGGTGAGTAGGCAATGACGGTGTGCGCAGACGTTGGAAAAAGCGATAAGCGCTCCCTCGCAGTTGCGGACTTGCACAGGCTGCCCGGCAAGCTCAGTGGTGAGATAACTTCCCGGCTGTGCGAGTTCGTCCGCCGTGGCGACCAAGTGCCAAGCGGAGCGAAAGAGTATCTGCTCGCGTTGGTGTTGCTGCTCGCTCCAGTAAGCTTCCGGCGAAAGCAGGTGCGGCAAAGCTTGCTGGGCGACAAACATCAGGCTACCTACTCAGGAGGAATGCTTACGCCTTGGGAAGCCAAACGATGCGATAATCCTCGACGTCGACCAAGATATCCCCGTTGGCACCGGTGAGAGCGAAGTCGAACCATGCGTAGCGGTCCTCGCGACGTTTGAAGCGTGACTGCATGAGGCAGCGCTCACCAGGGTATGGCTCGCGTCCTAAGGAGAGTCGCGTGATACTTTCGGGCAGCGCGGTCCCATCCTCAATCGCGAACCAGGCCAGGAGTCCCGTTGCGTAGAGACATGCATCAATGGCAGCGCTCGGGACAATCCACCCGGTGACCGAGCGACGCGGGCCCGCCAAGTGAACAATTGATTGCGAGGCGATCTGGCCCCAGGCTTGGTTTTCCGCGATCTGGATACTGCGAAGTCCGCGGAGCGGCTCGCCCAAATAAAATTTGGAGCCGCGGGCCGGATAGCGGACTGCTTCCCAGGTTTTCGATGGTGGCGGAGCGAGCCAAGTAGGTTTCGCGAGAGCATTGCCTGCTTGGACTTGGCCGCTGAGGTAGGGGCGTCCCGCTTCGACTAACTGACCGTTGCGCGAAACGACATCGGCGAGGAGGCGACAGCTTGCAGTATTGGCCGTTTGCTCAGCGATTACCGTGACGGGGTGGGGCTTGTCCGTGTGAAAGCGAAGTCCATTCTCAGCTTTGAGGTTGGTGAGAGTTAGCCCTTCGCGACGACCCAGCGCACGTGAACCGGCCTCTGCGAGCATTTCCATTCCGACAACGATCGGCAGGAGCGGACGATCATCGAGGCGGTGCTCACGAAGGAAGGGGTCGGTCGTCGGGTTGAGTCCAAAGGTCGATTCCTGCCTGTTGTCAGAGGCCGTTGTCTTACCGCGATCAAGCAACGGGCATGGTGCGACAGCACCCTTAGTTTGCTCTGGCATTTCCGACGGGAAGAACAGCCGACGGTAGCGGTCGTCGGTGATGAGGACTTCCCCTTCGGGAGCACCCGCTTCCAGCTCGCGAATGAGATGCTCAACACCTTCCGCGGCAGGCATGAATTGCATGTCGACCATTTCTAGGGCCAGCTTTACCTCGGGGCGGGTCGCCATGCCGACATCCCCCCAGGCGTGCCAGTGGAAGGCGACGGAAGCCACTTCCGGTCGTTGCCAGCGATACCAGCCGATGAGCTTGGCGAGCATATCGTTGGCAAGGGAATAGTCCGCGTGTCCATTGGCGCCAAATCGTCCGCTGATCGAACCGAAACCGGCGAAGTATTCCAACGGGTCTTCTTTGGTGAGTTCCATTATGGCAAGAGCGCCGTCGATTTTTGCCCGTAGGCACTGCTCGACTTTCACGGGGTCTTTGTTCTCGAAGCGTGCGTCTTTGCCAACACCAGCACCGTGGATGATGCCTTGGATGGGGCCGCTGGTGGTGCGGATTTCGTTGAGCGTTTGACTCAAGGCAGTGCGGTCGGCAACGTCGCAAGAATAGTAATGTGCCTCGATGCCGGCTGACCTGAGCTTCTGAAGGGTCTCGTCAATCTCGAGAGATTTGTCGATGTTCTTCCAGGCTTGCACGGGATTCTCGCCAGCGGTGCGTGCTTCGGTCATGACTTCCAGCTTCACCCGCTTCAAGCCTGCGTCGTCGAGGTTCCGCCAAGCAGCGGGGACTTCTGGGACAGGTGCGGTGCCGATGAGGTGGGCTTTCAAACCGAAACGACTAGCCAGCTCTTGAGCCACGTGGGCGGTGATGCCTCGGCCTCCGCCGGTGAAGACCCAGTTGCCACCCCGCTGGATCGGCTTCGTGGCGGGTTCAGTCAGCGGAATGTCTTCCACGCGGACGACACGACGCTCGCCACCTGAGCAAGTTACCTCCGTGTCGAAGGTTCCCGCGGCGAGTTCCGCCAGAGCTGCGTCAACGACTTCCCGTGGCGAGTTGTGCGGGGCGGCGTCGATCAACTTAATGGGCAACGTGCGAATGCCGTTGACCCAGTTTTCGATCATCATCCCTTTGAGCAGACCAGCAACTCCTCCTCCCTCTGCCGAGAAGACCGGTTCGCAGAAACCGAAGTCGCCACCCAATGAAGTCACGCCAACCAGCGAGGCTTGCTCGCTCAGGCCTTCGTCCACGATGCGTTTGATCCAGTGCTGGCAGACCGAGAACGGCGTCTGTAGCCCGCGTGGACGGCGGTTGTTCCAGCGATCTTCATCGAACGTGGTCCCGGCCGATGGCTCGCAGGGCGTGACGATGAATAGATGCGTGACTGGGCCGGTTTGCCATAGTCGATCAAGCTCAGCGACTGCTTCAGCCGGGGTGGCTGTTTCCGGGAGGATGGTCGCACACTGTCCTAGTTCTTCAACACGTTGTTGGAACGCCTCGGCCAGCGGACCAACGCCAAGGATTGCGGCAGCTCCATGCAATTCGGGAATCGTTGGCACACCGGGCAGCAACGGCTCTCGCTTCATGCGAAGGATGCGACGGCTTGTGACTTGGGTGTCGCTTTCCTCAACTTGTGTTTCGGGGATGTTTGGCGGCTGGTAGAGTTCCGGCTCGTCGTTGGTGTCGGCATCATCGGTCGTGACAAGCAGCGGCAAGTCGCCGTTCGCTGGGGAATCGTCTCGCAAGAGGTTGTACGCGGCAATGCTGCGGACATCGACGCCGGCACCCTCGGCAAGGCCGGAAAGCTCTTGCCATTGTCGGTTCGAGAATTGCTGTCTCAGAGTTGCTTCACTTTGCAAAGACGCTTGCTCTGTTGAAGACCCAAAGCGATCTGCCGCATCCAAGAGATGCGCTCGAATGTGGTGTGCGTTGGCCGTGCCGCGTTGGATGGAGTCGCGATAGACATGGCTGAAGTCTTCTGTTCTCGGCGTCGGTATTGCTGAGGCAGGCGGGGGAGTCAGGAGCTTGGGTGGCTCGGAGGTTGACATCTTTGGCGTGATGGAGACGGTCTCGACTTGTCCGGCGGTCACTTGGCGAAGCAGGTTCAAAACATCGCGTAGCGTGCGGAAGTCGGAGAGCGAGAAGCGATCAGTCGATTCAACCTCGATCGTGAAGTGTTCGCGAAGTTCGCCGAAGAGTTGCGCCTTCTTAATGCTGTCGATCCCCAGGTCCGCTTCCAGGTCCGCGTCGAGTTCGACAATCTCTGGCGGGTAGCCCGTCTGTTCGACGACGAAGTCGACGAGAAACGTCTCCAGCCCGCCAAGTTCTGCGAGCGTGTTGGGCGCGACAACCTCCTGAGAGTATGATTCTGCTACAGGATCAACTTGGGGCTCGAGTGCGGCGGATGGCTGTGGTGCTGGGATCGCCGTGGCCGGTGAAGTGTCTTCCGATGTCGCTTTCGTATCCGTGAGCCACTCGGTCTTGCCCCCGCTTTGTTCGAGGAGTTCTAGCACGTCGCGTAGTGTGCGGAACTGATCGAGCGAGAACTGCGCTGCCACTTCGGGGTCGATGGCTTGCTCGAGGTCGAACATCTCGCGTAGCTCGCCGAAGAGCTGCGCCTTTTTAATGCTGTCGATCCCCAGGTCGGCTTCCATGTCCCAATCGAGCTCGATGATTTCCGCTGGGTAACCTGTTTGTTCGACCACGAAGTCGATCAGGAATTGATCAAGCCCAGCGGGTGGTGGCGAAGCCACGGTTGCTGGGACGCTTGGGGCAATCGGTGCGTCACCTCCAAATTGGGATTCGGCTGGGGTGGCTGGCTCCGGAGCGTGACCATTCGCGGCGGCGCGTGTTCGGTCACGTCGGTTTGTGGTGGCGTCGAAGCGCTCGATCGTGGCCGTCGCCTCTCTGGCTGGTGGCGGTGAAACGGGGCTTCTCGCTTGTGTGCGAAGTCTCGCCTTTCGCGTTAGGGTTGCGTCGAAGTGCAGGATTTCGTGAGTTGTCATTGGTTTTCGTTGTGATGTAGCGCTGGCCGGTTCAGCCTTTGAACGACGACTGTCTGTGCTTCTTAATTGGATTCCCAACACTTCACATTGAGCACGAATGTGAACGGCTTGTTCTTCGCGCGTGCGGCGTTGATGGTCCACGGCGAGACACGAGATCTCGTTTGCAGCCGCATTGGTATGCGAGGTGAGGATCTGTTCGTTGAGCCGAGTAAGCACGGTCTGTGGGCCAACTTCCACTAGCAAGTCGCAACCTTCGTCAACCAAGCGGTGAATCATGTCGCAGTAAACGACCGGGCTGACAAGTTGGTTGACCAAGTTGTCTCGAACGTCGTCGGGATCAGCAAGGTATCGGTTAGAAACTGATGAGAGGTAGGGCACACGGGCGGGCTGCAAAGGAACTTGCTTGAGTCCGGTTGCCAACAGCGGCTGTGATGCCGCCATCAGCGGCGTATGAAAGGCGCAAGGCACCTGGAGCAAACGGCAGTTGATTTCTTCTCGTGCGGCGAGTTGCTCGAAGCGTCGCACTTCTTCGAGGCTGCCTCCGACAACCGTCTGCTCGGGGGCATTGCGGTGCGTGATGGAGACCTTCGCCTGATTCTCGGCGATCAGCTTTTCCACACGTTTAACATCTGCTTGAAGTGAGAGCAGCGCGCCGCGTTCCTGGATCGAGCGATTCAAGGCGTCGGTCCGTATGCGTGTAATTCGTAAGGCTTGCTCAGACGTTGCGCACCCCGCGGCGGTCATCGCGGCGAACTCACCAAAGCTATGCCCGCAGACAAAGTCTGGTTTGAGCCCTAAGTCTTCGAGCCAAGCCAGTGCCAACAAGTCCGCGGTCAGCATTGAAGACTGAGTTGCCCAGATTTCTTGGCCGAGTTGGTTGGCTTCTTTCCCTGCAAGTTGCTCGAACGTTTGCCCTCCGAGTTCCCTCAAGTGCTGATTCGCTTCTGCAAGCACTGACTGAGCTGAGGGGGAATGGTCTGCCAAGTCTGCCAACATCCCAGCATACTGCGAGCCCTGTCCAGGGAACACGAAGGCGACCTTCGGCATGCTTTGTTTCGTCTGTGCAACGTAAATGCCTTTGGCGGCTAGGGAGCGGCGCGTATTGGCTTCGATTCGATCTTCCATGCAACCTGCGAGCATCTTCGCGGCGAGGGACTGTTGCATCTTGAACTCCTCTGTTGAGGAGGCAACGGTCGCCAGACGAAACTTTGCTGGCTCTGCAGTAATAGTTTGGTTGTTCGAGTTCAAGTTCTCCAAGAGTTCTGCCAAGTTGTTGCCTGTGAAGCGATGGAGTGTTGGAGTCGATGTGAGCGTCGCGACGGGGACAACTTTTTCTTGTGGCGTGCCTTTCGTGAAGGCGACCGTGTGGGCTAAGCCGCTAGCGGCGTGGTTGCTGATGGCTTGGGTTTGGCTTTCATCGGAAATTGTCCCGGCGATGATTGTGGCGAGGGTTTGGGCACTCATCGTGTTGCCGATTTGGGTGACGAGTTGGTTCTCGACCAGCCTCTCCGCAGCGAATCCAGCCGCTTCGAGCGCTTGTCGCTCTTTCTTGTCGAGTTCTGTGACACCAAGTCCGGAAGTCACGCTGGAGAGTGTCGAGTTCGCGTCCAATCTGGATTGTAACCTTGTTGCAGACGATCGAATCGCTTCGCCAATCGCCTTCTTGCTTGCTCCTGCAGCAATTTCTTGGATCGTCCCGAGCACTCGATCACCGTCGCGTTTGGCATCGCTAAGGCGTTTTAAGAGCAGAATGGCGACGCCTTCCCCGGGGACGTAACCTTCGCCCGGGGTTTCCGTGGAACCTTCCAAGCGACCCTGAAGCGTGAGCGCTTCGTAGTTCGCGAGGTCCATCGAGCGTTGGGCACCGGCGCAAAGAATGTGCGAGCAGGCCCCGCTGCGGAGCAGATTCACGGCGACACTTAACGCCGCGTCTGAGGAGCATTCCCCCGCATCGACGGCCATTGCTCCACCTGCGAGGTTAAGTTCTTTCGAGATGCGGGAGGCGAGCGTGCTGCTGGTGAAGCTGCCGGTTTCGTCAATCAGCGCGGGCTTGGCGGTGATCAACTGTTCTTCGAACTCTGTGATCATTCGAGCGATGTGGTCGCCGGTGTAGCCGCGGCTGGAGAGTAGTTCGCCAAGTTGTTTTTTGAGTTGAGGCAAACGCAGTCCGACGACCAACTCGTGCCCGAACTCGCCACCGAAGATCGTTCCTACGACCACTGCGGATTGTTCGCGATCGAACTCGCGCGTGTCGTACCCTGCTTCCGCTAGGGCTTGTCGCGCGGCGTCAAGTAGCATGAACTGCAATGGATTCGCGTTAGCAATCTGTTTGGGTGGGATGCGGTACTTTCGCCAATCGAATTCGTAGTCGTTGATGAAGCCACCACGGAGGGAAGTGGTTGTCCATGGCTTACTGCCTTCAGTTCCCGTGATGCAACGACGATCACGCCACCGCTCGTTTGGTGCCTCCGTTAGTTGACTTGTCCCTAAATCTAATAAGGTCGCGAATTCGTCTAGTGACTTTGCCCCGGGCAGAATAACCCCCCGGCCGACAATGGCGATCGGTTCCTGCTGTTTGCTGATTCTTGATGAGCTACTACTTGGCTGAAGCTTCGACCGGTGCTTCTCAATGTATTCCTCGACAACAACATGGACATTCAAGCCACCGATCCCGAATGCGTTGACGCCTGCTCTTCTTGGTGTGCCTCCTACTTTTTGCCACGGGGTTGCTTGATCTGGCAGTTGGAAGGGAAGCTCGTTCCAAGGGATCTTGCTATTAGGATTCTCGACATTAATCGTAGGAGGAACTTGCCCGTGTCGAATCGCGAGGACGGTTTTCAAAAGACTCGCTAAGCCTGCTGTCTCAAGCGTGTGGCCGATGTTCGACTTGACGCTTCCAACTGGAACGGATCGCCCCTGGAAGTGCGGGCCGAAGAACTCGCCGAGGGCTTCCATCTCCGTGGCGTCACCGATCTGCGTGCTGGTCGCGTGAGCTTCGAGATACTGGATGTTGCCCGGCGAGAAAGCGTTATGTGATGAGCTGCCGTGGTAGGCCCGCTGCATCGCCCGCATTTGGCCTTCTTTTCGGGGTGCCCAGAGGCTTTTGCCGCGACCGTCGGCCGAAAGGCCTATTCCGGGCAGCACCGCTTGGATGGTATCGCCATCGGCAACAGCGCGTGACAGCTTTTTTATGACCAGGGCGACGTAACCTTCGGAACTGATAAGCCCGTCGGCGTCTTCATCGAACGGGCGGGTGCCCGTGGCACTGCACGATTGGGCTTGCGAGAACAACACCAAGCTGTCTGTCTTGTTGTAGGAGGCTCCGCCCACTATGGCCATGTCGACTTGATCGAACTGCACCGCGAGAGCCGCCATCGACAACGCGACGACCGAAGAAGCACAAGCCGCGTCGGTCACTAAGTGTGGCCCCGTCAGACCAAGGGTGCGAGAGATGATGCTGGCTGCGGCGTTGGCATCGACTTCGGGGCCACCGTTGCTGTCGCGATGAGGCAAGCCTGTACGCATTTTTTGCACCAGTGTGGACGCAATTGCCTCTTGCTCGTCCGTTGGTAACGAAGCAAAGCCGCGGGACTCTTTCAAGTACTCTGCCGTCTCCGCGGCGAGCGTTGCGTAGACGAGATCACTTCCGTAGTTGCTGCCGCCGGAGTGACCGATGTAAACGCCCGTGTTGCGATGGGGAATTTTGCGCACGTCGTAGCCCGCATGTCGGCAGGCTGCCGCGGCGACTTCGCACATCACCAGATGGCACGGATCCCAGTGCGAGAGTTCCTCCGGCTTGAGGGGGCAGACATCAAGATCAAGCGGGCGATCTTTGATGATGCCGCCGAGCGTGCTATAGGTTTTGCCACGCACGCCTTTCTTGGGATCATAATAGAGGTCGCGATCGAGCCGCTCGGGTGGCAGTTCGGTGATTGCGTTACGCCCCTCGACCAACAACCGCCAGTACTCGTCGAGATTATCCGCCCCCGGTAGTCGGCAGGCCATCCCCACGATCGCGATGGGCTCATGGAGCAAATTCTGACGGTGGTTGGACGACATGCCCGTTGCTCGGTTGTTGGTAAGTTTCAGTGTTGTGATTCAAAGGGTGATTCGTTTGAGAGTGGCCGTTGAGTTGGGCTCGGGTGCCTGTGTTTCTGAGGAAGTCGAGTAGCCGTTCTAGTCGATCTCGTCCCGCTGGCTCGCATGCTCGGCCGCTGAGGATGAGCTTTCCGGAGCAGATCGCTTGCTCAACGTCGAGCGATTGTTCTACGAGTGTTTGGAAGGTTTCTGAAGAAGCGTAGACATCGGGTTGCCAGGGCGTCGTTTTCTTCTCAGGCAAACTACCGCGACTTCTGGCAGCGGTTGGTTCCATGCCAGCAAACGCGACATGCCAACTGCCGCCTCCAGCACCGCTCAATTCGAGGGCGAGCCCGTCGGTCCATTGTACTTGGGAATCGTCTCGGAGTTGGCTTGGCAGAGATGCCAATTTGCTCTCGATGTTTAGTGTGCTGCTCTTCACTGGTGCCGGCCGCCAGGAGAAGTCAGCTTCAATCGAAGTCCGCCAGAGGCGGACGAGGGTTTCATGGTCGAGCGTTGGGCAAGGGACCGCCTCTTCGCGAAGCAAATGAGTGCGATCGAATTTCGGGTCGTCACTGAAGTAGGGCTGATAAGTTTCCATGTGTTCGCGGAAGCCAACGCTCTCCATCAGTGCCGTTGGGATTCCTGCTCTTTTTGAGGTCTGTGACTCAAGGCTTTCCAAGGCTGCAGCAATCATCGCTTCGGCCATTGTGTCGATCCTCGTGGGATCGGAACTTGTGAGATGAAAGACTCCGCCACGCGCCGAAGGAGAATGCATGAGTTGAAGCACAGATTGAGAGACCCAATCCACCGGGACGAGGTCCTTGCGTTCGCTTCCGTCCAAGCCCAGCAGTTGGATGAACTGCCCTTCAACGACTTCGCGAACGAGTTCTAAATCGAGCTTCCAGCCCTCCTGCAGCTTTGCAATTAAATGTAAATAACCAAGACGCAATGCGGTGTAGATACCTCGATAAGAGGCTGCAAAGCCGGTTTGCGAGTCACCGACAATGATCGAGGGACGCAGGAAGGTGGGATGATCGAGAAATGATGCCTCTCGAACTAACTTCTCAGCCTGGGCTTTGCTCTTCTCGTAGTCGTTGCGAAAGCTTGCAGCTTGCGGATCGACAGGCTGCTCAAAATGCTTGTCACCTTCGCTGCCGCCAAGGTAGGCCGTCGAGACGTGATAGAATTTCTTGATCCCCGTCTGCTCGCACAATTGAAGGACGTGCCTCGTTCCTTCGAGATTGGAACGATAAGGCTCGCCGGTTGCTGGCTCTGGCTGAAAACTGACGCAAGCAGCAGAGTGTAACACTCTCGTGCAGTTGGCGGCGAGCCAAGTTTGATCGGAGTCGCTCACTCCTAAGCTTGGTTCATGGAGATTCCCGACAATCACCTTTGGTCGAGGAAGGTAACGCTGGAGTTCTCGCTCCCAATGTTGAAGTAACGCTTCGACCCGCGCTTGTGCGGTTTCCGTGGCCCGATCACGCACGATGACAGCCACAGGTTCCCTGGCAATTAACAAGTCTCGCAGGAGGTACGACCCTAACATCCCCGTCGAACCAGTTAACAGCAGATAACTCATCACTTTGCCAGAACTTTGGACTGTCAGCCTAATGCCAGTGGGTTGTCAAGCTTTGGTTTACCGGTGCCCTCCTCAGGTAAACGCACTCGTCGAAAACCGAAGTCCTTACGGCTCAGCTTGTTACGCCTAAGGGGCCATTGTAATACTGGCTCGTTTGATTTGCCAATCAAATAAGCAGGTGGCAAGAACTTGGTTTTGGTCTCGAGCAGTCTCAGTCCCTGAAGACAGCGCAACGCATCTCTTGATGGCTATAAGGTTTCCGTGAACTGATCTAACATAGAACTCGAATCGAGCCAGCGACAACAATCAGATCGAAGCAGTTCTCATTCCGAATCTCGAAAGTACCTACGCTTGAAGATCGAAGGCAACCCGAAGCGTGTGATCGCAATCGGTGATATTCACGGCTGCGCCGCAGCATTGTCGGCTTTGATTGAGGCTATCTTGCCTGTAAAGGATGACCTCGTCATCCCTTTGGGTGACCTCGTGGATCGCGGGCCGAGTTCCTCGACAGTGATTCAAATGCTGCTTGAAATTGGCCAAGAATGCCAACTACGACCGATACTGGGTAATCACGAGGAAATGATGCTCCAGGCGATGAACGACCCGAAGATGTTAGAAATGTGGCTTCGCTGTGGTGGAGCCTCTACGCTTGAATCCTACGGGTTTTCAGGGGATTTGGCAGTTGTTGAGCCCAGCCATCTCGATTTTCTCTCAGCGTTTTCTGACTATCTCGAAGTCGAAGATTTTTTCTTCGTTCATGCCAACTACGACCCTGGCTTGCCTTTTGCTGAGCAGCCCGCGGACCTACTTCGCTGGACTTCTCTCGACCAAGAACTGCCTTCGGCCCACACCAGTGGCAAGCATGCGATCGTCGGTCACACACCGGAGAGAAGTGGTGAGATATTCTCACTGCCGCACCTAACTTGCATTGACACCTACTGTTACGGCGGTGGGTGGCTTACTGCCATGGAGGTTCTTTCGGGGCAAATCTGGCAAGCGAGCGCTGAAGGTTCGCTGCGAGAAATCTGAGCAAGTCACTGCTAAGGAAGTACGCGCATCGACGCTTCTCCAAGACTTCACAATCGGTCGCTAACGTAATCGGAAATTGCCAAGTAATTGAATCGTAACGACTTAGGGATTGGCTTCTGAGGAGAGGCTGGCAAATGGTGCGGGTTTTGCAGCCCATCGTTGCCAAAGTTGTATGCCGATCCGTAATCGTGAATCCTCCGGCTGCGGGTTGTTAGGCTGAATGGACCTCGACCTTGAAGTTTTCAGCATGGAAAAGCACTTAATCGTTGACGGCAGCGAGTGCAGGCAATTACGCTATAAGGCTTCGGAAAATCGAATTTCACCTGCAAATAGGGGTGGAATTCCGTGTCGGCAACTCGCAAAAGAGTCGCAGACAAGTGTCGGCTGTAGGGATGCAATTATTAGTAAAGCACCATTGAAGTTTGCGGAGTGAAGTCGATGTCGTCCGTGGTTGAAGCCCCCGTCCAAACGAAGCCGAGTGTCCGTTACCGTCAGCGGACTGTTCCGGCTGGAACCTCTCCGAAACGAGCGGCTGCTGATCCAAGCACGCTTGACATTGGAGCCATCTTACAACGTCGCTGGCCTTTGGTTCTCGGTTCGGTTGTCGGTGGATGGATTCTAGCCGCTATCTACTTTGTGGCGGTTGCCCCGACGTTTGAGTCGAATGCTCAGCTACTGGTGATGCGCAAGGATCCCAAGCTCGCCTCCCATGGTGTCGGCGGAGCCCGCGATGCCGAGGCGATTTCCGAAGATCTGCTTGCCACGAACATGCAAGTGATCCAGGGCCGTAAAATTATCGACCAAGCCTTGGCTCTCAACGGACTCGACGAACTGGAGTCGATTACGGCGGTATTGGATGAGGATGAGACTCCGACGGACTATGTCCTCGACAATTTGAACGTGACACGTGGTGGCGAAGGTCAAGCGATTGATGCTCACGTTTTGAACATTGCTTTTCAGCATTCCGATCCTGAAGAAGCGAAGCAAATTCTCGAAGCGGTGATTGCCCAGTATCAAGCTTTTCAGAAAGAGAAATTCCAGGACGTCAACGTTGAGGCGGCAGACCTGATTGTGCAGGCTCGTGGTGAACTGAGCGAAGATCTCATCGCCGCAGAGAATACTTACAAAGAATATCGCGAGAACGCCCCATTGCTCTGGAATGGAGACGAAAGCACCAACGTGCATCGCGACCGCTATGATCAGCTTCAGTCAGAAATTTCACTGCTGAGCATTCAGCTCAATGAGGCGGAAGCTCGGCTTGAGGTCGTTCAGAAAGTTGTTGAGCAACAGAACAGAGACGGTGCCAGCGACCTTGAACGACTGGTCGTCATTGACGAAAAGAACGCCGAGCGAGTCGGAATCCTGCTTGCTGTCCAGAAGGGCGAAGTCGAAACGGCTGAATTTCAATCGATGCAACCTGAGCGGATGGAAAACGCTCGCAGCGAGTATCAGTCGCTTTTGAGCCTGAAAATGAAGCAAAATGAGTTGCTTCAGGAATTCGGCCCCAAGCACCCCGCCGTCGAAGCGATTCGCGATCAAATTGCTCTGGCAGAACAGTTTCTCGGCAATAAGGACAACGCTCTGGGAATCGCCGGGACCGACTCGTCACTCGATCCCGCAGATCTTCAGGCCGCCTACGTGAAGCTGCTTGCCCGCGACCGAGATACGCTCGTGCAGCGGATGGCCGAGCTGCAACTGCTCGCGAGCAAAGAGGAAGAGCTTGCCAAAACGCTTGTCAAGTATGAACTCGAAGGCGAGACGCTTCGTGACTTGGTAGACCGCAAACAAAAGGTCTATGACGAAGTCGTGGATCGTCTTCGCGAAATTAACCTCGCTAAAGACTACGGTGGGGTGATTAACGAAGTGATCGCCTCGGCTGAAACGGGCCTCGAAGTATGGCCCAATTTGCCGATCTGCTTGGCTTTGGGAACGATGCTTGGCATTGTGTGCGGTGGTGGCGGGGCGCTGTTTGCCGAGTCACGTGATCGCTCGTTCACGACCCCCGATGATGTGAAAGACTCACTCGGCATGGCACTGCTCGCACAAGTTCCTGCCATCGATTACGAACACGAGCAGCAAGCAATTGCTGCTTCGCAAGAAAGTGGTTCAGTGATTGATGCTTCGCTGGGAGCACTGCACGTGCCACGTTCCCGTCAGGCGGAAGTCTATCGCGGTCTGCGCACGTCGTTGTTCTTCCGTGCTAAGGAAGACGACATCAAAACGCTGATGGTCACCAGCCCGCATCAGGGCGACGGAAAGACCACCGTGCTGGCCAATCTCGCTGTGAGCATTGCTCAATCGGGTCGTAGTGTCCTGCTGGTCGACGCGGATATGCGACGACCGCGAGTTGAGAAAGTCCTCGGGCTGAAAAAAGCTGCAGGCCTTTCGCAAATCGTTGGCAGCAATGAAGAGCCTTGGGACTTGATTCAAGAGACCGAAGTTCCCAAGCTGTATGCCCTGCCTTGCGGTGAAGCTCCAGAGAGTCCCGCCGAATTGTTGAGTTCGGATCGTTTCCGCGAATTCATCGCACACGCCCGCGAGCGTTATGATTTCGTGCTAGTGGATTGCCCGCCAGTGCTGGCAGTCTCTGATCCGTGCATCGTGGCTCCCGTAACTGATGCGGCAATGCTTGTGCTGCAAATGTCGAAAGATAGTCGCCCGCAGGCAGTTCATGCGAAAGAAATGCTTGACGAAGCTGGCGCCGAAATGCTTGGAGCGGTTGTGAATCGTTGTGATCCACGACGTTCTTCGACCGTCGGTAGCTATGCGTATCGATATGAAAAGAGTTACGGACAGAGTTGAGTTTGTCCCTCCGCTGCAACAACGTATGAGGCAGCGGCAACGAAATAATTATTTGAGAAGCCAACATCGACAAGGAAGTTAGGCTCCTACCTGTATTGGCCTAGTGGGCGTAGCCATGAGAGTTACGCCGCTGTCGACGCCCGTCGGCGGTTTGCGATGTTGTTAGCTGAAAGTCACTCGGACTGGCGTGATAAGCGTGCGCTTCGAGTGCTGTGTCGTTACGGAACGGGAAGAAGAGCATTTTTTGCAACTAAGGATTTGCTAGAAGAAGGGGAAATGGGCACATGGACCAAGGCCATGGCGTAGCGGAAGCTACCCAAACAACGATTGAGCAGTTGTACGACTCTGCTGTTACTGAGTCGCACCAGAGATTCGAAGAAGCTTCGCCAGCACGACCAAAATCAAAAGGTTGGCGTTATATTTCGCAAACTGCCAGCACAGCAGCACCTCTGCTTGCAGCGGACTTGCTCGCCGTGGCAGGCGCATTTCTGACGGCATTGTTGGCAGTCAGCTTTTTTCTCCCCGAATTCCCTTTGTTATTCTTGGGACGGCAAACAGCGGCTCTCTCGGCAATCGTCTTGTTAGTTTTTCCTTTGTTCGGGCTGTACCCGGGGGCTGGATTAAATCCGATCGTTGAGTTTCGACAATCGATCATGGCAGCGACGATGACCTTTGGGCTCGTTGTTGTTGCAAACTCGACGCTTGGAATGTGGCGGCCGTTTGAGTTCTGGACTTTAGGGCTCGCTTGGACATTCTCATTGGCTCTCGTTCCGCTGGCACGCATGGCGGCTCGGCGATTGGTTTGCAAGAAGAAATGGTGGCCACAGCCGTTATTGATTATCGGTGATGGTCCGGCTGCCGAAGGTGCGTTGCGTAGCTATCTGAACCAACCGACTTTGGGGCTGAAGCCCGTCGGAATTATCGGTAGCTATCAAGAGCACTGGGACGAATCCGGGGACAGCAGCAAATGGTATTTGGGTCCCCCCGACGACCTTGAGGGCCTCGTCAAAGAACATAATGTGCTGTGGGCCATCTTGGTCATGGATTTCGTCTCGCGGGGAACCATCAACGTGGTGACCTCTGCAGTGCCGAATGTCGTCGTATTGAATTCCTTTGATGGTTTACCAAGCCTTTGGAATCGTACGCAAGAATGTTTGGGGCGTCCCGGTATCCAGGTCCAGGAACGGCTGCTGCTTCCCCTTCCACGGGTACTCAAACGATCGATGGACCTAGTCCTTGGCATCGGAGGCGGGTTGTTGATCTCGCCGCTGTTGCTCACTTTTTGTGTCTTGATCAAACTCACCTCTCCAGGGCCAATTTTCTATAAGCAGCGTCGATTCGGTCGCGATGGTGAAGTTTTTTGGATGTGGAAATTCCGCAGCATGGTTTCTAATGCTGACGAGGTGCTTCAGGACTATCTCGATCGGCACCCAGAACTACGAGAAGAGTGGGATCGTGATCATAAGTTGAAGAATGATCCCCGGGTGACTTGGCTTGGTCGAATCCTGCGAAAGACGAGCCTCGACGAACTACCGCAACTTTGGAACGTGATCCGCGGGGACATGAGCTTCGTTGGTCCGCGACCGATTGTTGATAATGAAGAGGGACGCCCTTACCTGGAGGAGCATCCCGAAGGCTACCAACAGTACACGCGAGTCGTTCCTGGAATTACTGGCATGTGGCAGATATCTGGCCGAAACCTCACCACTTATGGCGAGCGTATTCGCTTGGATAGCTATTACATTCGCAACTGGTCACCTTGGCTGGACCTGTACATCCTCGTGCGAACCATTCGAGTCGTGTTGCGAGGTGAAGGGGCTTATTAGATGGCGGAGGCGCAGGCGGTTAGTGACACGAAAGTCAGCGTGCTGAAGCGAGTGGGCGGAAACACCCTCTGGGTCGCTGCTGGCCGGTTTGCAGACATGCTCGCGGTTGTGCTGACGAACATGGTTCTCGCACGATGGCTTTCTCGCGAAGACTTCAAGACGTTTTTCGTTGTCTTCAACGTTGTCTCGCTGTTAAGTATTTGCGGCACGCTTGGCCTCAATCGCTCGATCGTCAAGTTTATTTCCGAGGGGCTGGCGGCGAAAAGTCCTGAGAGGGCAGCAAGTACGCTTCGTTGGGCAATCGGTGCGACGCTGCTGGGTTCGCTCCTGTTCGCTGGTGTGATGACGGCAGTGACAATACGCTTCTTTTACGAGGAGCCCTCCGCATGGCTTGCGGTCGGACTGGCAGCGTCGGTCGTCTTTCGGGCACTTCAACGCGTCGTTACCGAAGCGTTAAGAGGTTATCACGAAATCCGTGGAGCTTCGCTCTTTGCAGGCCAAAATGCGGGACAAGCCGCCGGGCCGGTTGCTGACTTCGTGTTTCTCCTATTCGTCGTTGCAGCCTGGCTGCTGGGCTTCGTCGATCCGAGCCTGTCTGCCGTGGTCGTGCTTAATCTCATGTCGGTTGTTGCAACCCTACCGTTGAGTGTCTGGGTGCTGCATCGTGTGCGCGAATCGAGCTTCGCAGCCAACGAAACAACTGAGGGTGAGCCCAAATCTCTTGGAGCAGAACCGACTTCGTACGCTGCGAGTTCGAGTTGGAAAGACCTGCTCAGGGTCTCATTCGGGATCCTTGTGACCCAGTTCTTCATCTTCCTCATTTGGAATTCTGATGTCTGGCTTTCCGAATACCTCGACGAGAAGTCGGCGGCTGACTTTGTGGCAGCTCGTGGCTTGCTGATGATGGTGATGTTGCCATTGAGTTTGATCAACATGGCGGTGTTGTCTTCGATTCCCGAATTGTTCAGCCAAAAGAAGTTCGAGCAACTTGAGAAAGTACTACGGACTGGTTCATTCCTCGCGGGGATTCCAGCGTTGGCAGTCATTCTGTTTGTTTTCTTTTTTGCACAACCAATCCTCACGCTGTACTACGGACCGAAGTACCCCGAGGGTGGTGGCCTGCTCTCGATTCTTGTTCTGGGCCGAATCCTTAACGCTTTTGCCGGTGTTGCTAGTTTTGCGCTCATGATGACCGGCTTCCAACGTATCCATTCGGTGATCAGTGCGGTTGCATCAGCCGTACTTTGGCTTGCAGGCCCCTACGCGGCGGTACATTATGGAGCAGAAGGGCTGGCGATCGTCTCTGCGGCGGTGTTTACCCTGCACCACGCAGCGATTTGGCTTGCCGTGAAGAAATACGTAGGTGTCTGGTCGCATCTACAGATACCCGGCCGTTTGCGTCAAAGGATTGGCTTACACAAGGTTGCGAATAGCGAACCCGCATGATTCCTCATCCCGTAAAACTGATACGCTACGGGTCGATTTTTCTGCTGGTAGCTGCTCACCTGCAAGCGGTGATGCCGATGTTGGCGCCGATCTCGATGGTGCTGTTCGTCGTTGTTCACGCCCCCGCCTTGAGGTTCTACCGACAGATCCCCGCGGCAGTCCAAGTAGCAGCGATATTCGTTGTCTACACGTTCGGTTTGCTATTCCTGCACAACATGCTTGGTGACTACAGAGTGTTGGATTTTCTGCGGGCTAACGGGCGAGTTGTTTATATGCTGTGCCTGTTCCTGTTCGTCAGTCACCTGAAGCCTTCGGTCGACATCGAACGCCCCCTCTTCTATTCGCTGATTATCGTGACCGCGGGAATCGCCGCTTTGGCACTCTATAGCCGATTCGTAAGCGTGATAACCGTTGGCGAGATGCCACTGAGTACCAAACGCTCGATCACCGGGTTCTTTGAAAACCACAACACGATGTCTGGGTTGTTAGGCGCTGTACTTGCTCTAGGCGGGGCGAGCTGGCTCCATCGCTTGGAGGGCCGGACCCCGAATTTTATCAATCGATTCTCGTTGGCCATTGGCTTCTTCTTGCTGATCGCTTTTGCTTCTTCGCTCTCGCGTAGTTACACGCTGGGACTGTTGGCTACGGGATTATTGCTCATTTGGCGAGTTCCTGACCCGCGGGTTCGCAAGAACTGCCTGATCGGTGGCGGGTTTGCGGGGGTGATTCTGGCCGGCTACGTCTTAGTGAATCGAAGTGAGCAGATCGATAGCGACAACATCAGTAATCGCGGCGTGCTTTACACCCGAGCGGTCGGTCTGATACGGCAGAGTCCCATCATTGGGATCGGCCCCGGAGGGTTTGAGGAAATCCACGCCGTTAGAAAGCCAATTGTGCCGGGTCTGATTACGCTGCGACACTCGGGGACCGCTTCCGAGGAGCGTTACCATCACAGCCGCGAAGGGATCTACGGAGCACACGTTCACAACACTTACTTGCAGTTATTGTGTGACGTTGGTTTTGTGGGGGCTTTTTTACTTGCTGCCGTATTTTGGCTAGCCTTTCGCGATTATCGGAGGCTCGCTTCTATCGACTCCGAAGAACCTTATGAAGAAGTTCCTGATGAAAGTGACGACCAAGTAGAGATCCCTCCTTGGTACCAGAGCTACGAACATGCGGCCTGGAATTCGAAAGCGACTTGGTCGACTTTAGCATTCTTAGCCGTCGCGGGTGTGTTTGTTAATTGGTGCTTCAGCTCCCCTCCCTATACCATAGGACTCTACATGTGTTTGGGGCGCCTCGTCGCACAGACGGCCGCCGTGAAGGCGATGATTTATGATGAGTACGAATCTCCCGAGTCGTTTGCTGAGCTTCAGTGTTTCGAAGCAGCGACGACTTAATCAGCAATCTTTCTTAGTTCTCTAGATCAACATGAGTGTTCGAGTTGCGATTCTTGGAGCAGGCCCTGGGGGCTTGTCGCTTGCGCGGAGACTTTCCGACTACGAAGGCGTTGATGTTGACCTCTACGAGAAAGAAGCAAACGTCGGAGGCATGCATAAGAGTCCTGAGTTCGATGGCCTCTTCTACGATGTGGGGACGTTCCTTTTTCACGAAGGGCACGGCCTGATCGAAACCTTTCCTGAGACTCGCGACCTGTACGTCGAAGCGGAGTACAAGCCGCTCTCGATTACGCCCAAGGGAGGCTACGACCGCTACCCGTTGAGCGTGGGCGGGTATCTGCGAGATAATGGTCCTTTGGTCGCCGTGATGTCGGGATTTGATCTGCTAGCGTCCAAGTTGCTGCACCGACGACGCGATACCGTCCCGGCTTACGCGAAGTATTATACAGGCGGCACGATTTACCGTCGCAGTGGATTGCAAGAATACGTCAATCGCTTGCACGACGCACCGGATACGGAGCTGGACGTGAAGTTCGCCCAGCGCCGGATGCACGTGCTCAGCCGGCAATCGTTGCGGAAGCTTGCGATGAAAGCTTTCTCGCGCGGCTATCGCAAGAAGGCGGCCAAATCGTTCCAACAACGCTTGGTTCGCCCGAAAGAGGGGATGGCGTTTCTTTACGAGAAGATGCTGGAGATCGTCGAGCGACAGGGCGTGCAGGTACTCACAAACTGCCAAGTGGAATCGGTTCGCCGTGAAGGGGAAGAATTCGTCCTCGTCCACTCAGGTGGGCAAGAGGAACGTTATGACCGCATCATCTCCACGATTCCCATGCCGGTGATGTCGCGGCTGATCGGACGTGAGCCGGAGACGAACATTGAGAATCGCGATCTTATTTCGCTGTTCTACCGCGGAAAGTTCGTCAATCAGGCGGCAGCTTTCTTTAATTTCACCTATTCTGGAAAATGGAAACGGATCACGGTTTTCTCGAAGTTTTATGGAATGGAAGAAGGCCAGGATTACTTCACCGTCGAGGTGACTGCCCAAGATGCTTCCTCGGGTGCCGTTGATGAGGCTCGCCGCGACTTTGAGGAACACGCGCGGAAGTTCAACCTTTTGGAAGGCGAACCGGAATATGTTGGTAGCGAGATCACGCCACGTGCCTACCCGATTTACCGTCGCGGCCAAATGCCAGCGATCGAGCGAGAGAAGCAGGCGCTCCGCGACTTTGGGATCGACCTTGTCGGGCGCCAAGGGAACTTCGAGTATGTGATCTCAGACGTGGTTGCACAAAGAGCGCACACGTTGGTAGATAAAATGGCCGGCGAACTGGAGCTGACCGCCGCTTCCTAGTCTGCGGCTAATATTGCTATGACGACAACTACAACAAGCGCTGAGCCCATCGTGACCGTCGGCGCCAGTCCGCAACTAAAGAAGCCCAACTTCTTTCTCATCGGCGCACCAAAGTGTGGGACGACTTCTTTGGCGTTGTACTTGTCGGGACATCCGAACTTGTTCTTCTGCGACCCGAAAGAACCCTTCTACTGGAATAGTGATTATCCCGAGTTGCGTCGCAAGGAGCATCTGCACACGCTTGCGGAATACGAGGCGTTATTCTCAGAAGTGTCAGAGCAAGAAACGATTGTTGCTGAAGGGTCGACGACTTACCTAAGTTCCCAAACGGCAGTTCGCGAGATCCTGGATTACAACCCGGACGCCCTTTTCTTAGCGATGCTTCGCAATCCGGTGGAAGCGATGCGGTCGTTCCATAGCGAGTTGGTCTATACGTCGAATGAAGAGGTTGAAGATTTCGAGGAGGCTTGGAATCTTCAATCCCGTCGTGCTGCAGGCGAGTCGATTCCTAAGCTTTGCCGCGAACCGACGTGGCTGCAATATCGCAAGATGGGTAGCTATGCGAGCCAGGTTCGGCGGTTCTTTGAGCTCGTCCCCGAAGCACAGAGACGCGTATTCCTGTTTGACGACTACTCCGTGGATACGCCAGGCACTTATCGGCAGGTCTTGGAGTTTCTTGGCTTGCCGGACGACAATCGGCAGACGTTTCCGCGTCTGAAACAGTCGCGTAAGAAGCGATTCGAGTTTGTGCATCGTTTCTTTCGCGTACCTCCCAAGCCGTTGGAACCAATCGCGATTCGCGTGCGTCGCTACGTTGCTAATCAGCACTCCGGCCCGGTTGGTGCTGCGAAGAAGCTGTTTGTTAAGTCTCACAAACGACCTCCTCTACGCGAAGAGTTTGTGGAATACCTCAAGAATGAGTTTCACGACGACGTCATGGAGTTGAGTGAACTGCTGGGACGCGATCTGTCGCACTGGGTAGACTAGTCCTGCGTCAAGCCAAAATTTTCGGGTTCGGTGCGACGGAATCGATTCAGGGAAAACGGTTTATGATGCACCGAACCCGAAAACATTTGTTTGACTAGCCACTAGGGCAGTTATGGCCTCCGTTGAGTCACAAACTGAAGATAAAATCGCTACATCAAGTGGCGAAGGTGTCCGGGGTCCAGATCCGCTGCGGACGATTCAAATCATTGAGTCCGCGAATGCGGGAGTGGCACGTCATACGCTCGATCTGTGCGAAGGACTGGCCGAGCGAGGTTGCGACGTTCATCTGATCTATTCCCCAGTGCGAACCGATCGACTGTTCGAACAAGGGCTTGCCCGCATCACCGCACACCCACAAGTGACGTCAGCGGAGTGCCCGATTCGGCGTTCCGTCCACCCGAGTGATTACGTCGCCGCGAATTATGTGCGGCGTTATGCCAAAAAGCATGGTCCGTTCGATGTGATTCACGGTCATAGCAGCAAAGCAGGGGCTGTGGGACGTCTGGCGGCATGGAGGCTCAAGATCCCCGCCATCTATACGCCACACGCGATTGGGACGATGAATCCGCTGATCAGTCGCAAGGCGCGATGGTTGATCGGGACTATCGAGCGGCAGCTCTCGCGAGTGCCGGGGAGACTAATCGCTCTTTCGCCTGAAGAGCATCACCATCTGTTGGGATTAGGGATCAAGGATTGTCACATCGAGGTGATCTCCAACGGCATCGCCGATACTGCGCTACCGAGCAAGGAGGAAGCGAGAAACACCCTAGGCTTGCCAGCGGACGCCCCGATCGTCGGATTCATCGGTAGACTCTCCAAGCAGAAAGCTGTCGATGTGTTGGTTGCTGGATTTGCCCAAGTTGTTTCTGAGAATGTGGACGCTCGACTGGCCATCATCGGCACGGGAGAGTTAGAGTCGCAGCTTCGTGAGCAGGCGGAAAGCTTGGGTGTTGCTGATCGCATTGATTGGCTAGGTCATCAAGATGGTTTTGCCAGCATGCCCGCGTTTGATGTGTTCGCACTTCCTAGCCGCTACGAGGGCTTACCTTACGTTCTGATGGAAGCCGTTTTTGCAGGCCTTCCGATTGTCGCCAGCGATCTGGCGAGTTCCAGCTTGCTACTTGAATCGGGTGAGAACGGTTGGGTGGTGCCTAGCGAAGATCCGGCGTCACTTGCCGAAGCGATCACCAAATTGCTCGCAAACCCCGAACAAAGAAAAGCGTTTGGCAAGGCGTCACGGCTGAGGGCTGCGGACTTTACCATCGACAAGATGGTGGACAAAACGCTCGCGCTCTATCGCCAACTTGCTATGCAATCGAGATGAACAGCTAGTATCTTATGCAAGAATCGAAGCCAAATTTCATGTTAATCGGTGCCGCCAGGAGTGGCACGACGGCGATCGCTCGATTCTTGGAACAACACCCTGAAGTGTTTGTCTGTGATCCGAAAGAGCCACACTTCTTGGCATTGGGAAAGAGCGACACTGAGTTCAAAGGTCCCGGCGATGAACTGATGATGAATCGTGTCCTCGTTCGGGACGTTGATGAATATAGCAAGCTTTTTCTACCGGATCGTCCTTGCAAAGCGATTGGTGAGGGGTCGGTCTCAACGCTCTATTACGCCCAAGAATCCATCCCGGCGATCAAGGAGCATGCCTCGTCCGCGAAGCTGATAGCCGTCCTGCGAAACCCGATTGACCGTGCCTACTCGAGCTTCATGTACACGACTTCACGTGGGTTCGAGCCGCTGGAGGATTTTGAACAGGCCCTTGATGAGGAACCCAATCGAATCGAGCAAGATTGGCACCACATCTGGCATTACACGCAAATGGGTTTTTACACTTCGCAGCTTGAAGCGTTTTTTGAGCAGTTTGACCGCCAGCAAATCAAGATCGTTCTGTTTGACGATTTCCAAGCGAAGCCGGCAGAGGTGCTATCCGACCTGTTTCAGTTTTTGGGAGTCGATTCCGCGTTTCAACCCGACGTGAATGCCGAGGTCAACCGATCAGGTGTGCCCCGGAACCGGATCATCGGCGGGGCGATCAACTTTGTTTACCGGCAGTGGTATCTGAAAAACATGCTCAAGGCAATCATTCCGCCTAGCATGCGTGACTCGATACGCAACGCAAGCCTGTCCCGCCCCGCCATGTCTTCGCGAGCTTACGCTCGGCTGTCGGAACTCTACTCCGAGGAGATAACCTCGCTCAGCAAGCTGCTCGACCGTGACCTGACAGCTTGGCTTGAGAACGAGACTGTGGCAGGCTAGTCCAGTTGTGTAGGAACGGCGGTGAGGTTCCAGTTAAACCAGTGGGTCAGAGTGTTGGCAAGCTGCTGGCCAGGTGTGTACTGCAGCATGACAAAGTCCTCGGGCAGAATTTTGAGCCGCTCGCGAGAATCGTGCAACGCTTTTCGCAGGTCAACTTGAATACGTAGCTGCTGACCATCGGCCAGCTTACGCAGGATGATGACGCGACTTGGTGGGATCGAAGTATTGCCAGGACCGGCACCGCGTTGCAAGAAGTTCTGGCTGCCGTTTCCACCTTGCAGAGGTGAAGCGACGCCGCCAGTGGCGATCGCGATCGCCTCCATAACGTCAATATCGCGATCTCGGGGTAGCGGAATCTCACCAGGAGGAAGCATGCCGCCGGTGTAGAAGAAATCGTTCACGCGAGGTTCGAGGAAGACGACATCCCCTTCGTTGAGGACCACATCGCTAGGAGCGAAAGGCAATGCTTGGCCTGGGCAGACACGCAGGGGAATTTTTGTACGCGTGTACTCAGGACTGAAGCTCGCGAGTACGACACCCGGGTCGGCCCCGCCGTCGATTTGCATCTGAGCTTCAGTAAAGGCTGTGGGATTCGGCTTATGGTTTCGTAGAATCCAAATGCAGTTGTGAGCATCCACACCCGGCAAACCCCCGGTGGTGGAAAGAGCGTGGAGCAGATCGTTCTGGAAAGCCGGCAGGTCGACCACGGCAGCGCTTCCCTGCTTGGAAAGCACTTGCTGCCCACGGAGTTTCAGCACAGGTTGGCCTGGGGTGTCGCCACGCATCACCAGGACGCGAACAACCCGCGGCTTGATAAGGGTGATCGTGACTCGCTCACGTCCCTTCTTCAGAAGCTGCTTATCGCCGTAGGCTTTGACCACGGCTTGTGCAGTCTGCTGGATCGTCAGTCCGGTTACGGGGATCGGATCGATCAGTGGAAGGTAGAGATTTCCATCCGCGGAAACTTCCACAGGCACGCCCGTCGAAGGGGAATCCGAAAGACCATTTGGCGGATAGTAGATATTCGATTGGAACCGTTCGGGGTGAATGATGGTCTGCTCATCATTGGGGGGCAACACGCCGAAAACGTAGATGCCTAAATGATCCCCTGCCCCCACAATATGTTGATCCGGCGGAGTCTGACGTAGGGCAGCCAGATTGATGGGTACCTTAGCGGTTTCTGATTCCCCCAACAGGTTGACCGGGACCCGACCTGCTGGAACCGCTTTGTTAGCGAATGTCGTGCAACCGACATGACAAGCAGTCAAGACAGCGAGCAGAGTTCCGATAAGTTTTTGCGTCGTGGCCATCCTTGGTACGCTCTTCGAATTTGGAGAATCTTGTGGGAGACAGCATCCGTGCTGTGTTTCAAGTCGCCCGTTCACTGAGTTCAGCGGGAATTTCTAGCGGAGGCGAATCGATGATCGACCGGACGAGATGCGATAGTTTCGCTTCACTCGATCTTGTTCGACGATCACTTCCTCGCGAATCGGTTCTGTCGTCGTTTTTCGCTTGACGATTCTCAATTGTGTTGGTGAATTGCTAACGATTTTTTCCACGGGCTCGTGACCCATCAGTACGAGTTTCGAGCGTCCGGCTGAAGTCGGTTGAAAAGTGGAGTTGCTCTCACCATGCCAACGGACAGGCGTTTGAGAGCGATTAGCCAAGGGGGCTTGCATCTCTTCCTTGGCAGGGATTGATTCGAGGCGGGCGACGGGCCGAGCCTCTTCCGCCGCCTTGACCGCGTGTTGCCATGCGTTCTGCCCTTGGCGAGTGACCGCTTCGAGCGATCGCCAAGCGACCGTGACTTCACGCTTCAACCCGGCTGTTTCTAAGCGGAACGGTTTGGTCGTACGCTTCTTCGCGACGACCTTTCTGGCTTTCTGTGGCCGGTTGATCTTTAACGTTGTCTTGCTGGGGTTAGGCAAGGCCTGAGCGAAGGTATTCTTCTTGGTTTCCGTAGTTGGTGACTCTAATTTGATTTGGCGAGTCTCAACTTTAGCGACGCGTACTTCCGCAGGCTTCACTACAGGTAAGCTCTGCTCGATTTTCGTTGAGGGTGCCGTCACCGACACGCTGGCGTCGCGATATTCGATCGGAGCATATTTGACGAACGCGGCTTCCAACTGATCGTTGATTTTCTGCATCGCTTGCTTATCTGTAACGGGAGCAGCCGGTTTCTTTGCAGCGACTTCTGGCGTGGGCTGACGGGCTTGGAAATTCTTGCTTACCGCGGGAAGTCGGTAGAGAGATTCCTGGTAGGGCTCGGGGTCGACGATGCTTGGTAACTGCTCGAGCACGAGCGACTGACGGTTGGGAATCTGTTCATTGGAAACTTTGGGCGCGGCAACTGGGCTTGCAGGAAGTTGCTCGACCTCGGGTGCTTGAGGAGCGGTCGGTTCGGCGGGCTCAGCCTTTGGATTGCCTGCGGGTACGGGCTCAGTAGTCTCCTGTGGAAGGACATTCTCTGGAGCCTGAGGAACGTAGGGAGCCACGCCAGGGTTCTGAGCAGGAGGATCCTGAACAGCATGGACGGTTGGTGGTTCGTGATAGACTCCAGCGCACTCTTGGCAAGGCTGGGTTGGCAGAGCGGCATTGCAGGAAGTTGGCACGGGATTCCATGTGTTCACGCACGTTGCTTGAGCAACCACGACACCCTCCTGATACCCTCGGTACCAGGTAGCGACTTGGTCGCGACCACCGGGCGTTTGGTATCTTGCTTTCCAGTATCGTTTTGGGGGAACTGGAGGAAGCTTCCCGCATCCGCCTGTTGCAACTGAGTAGTACCCCTCTTTCCAGCCATCTTTGTAGTGTGCCGGGTGGCAAGGGCTGGTTCCTCCGCTACATTTCCAGGCGCTATGCGTCTTGAAGTGCTTTGCAACTCGGTACTGGAGGTCATGGCACGTAGCACAACCGGCAAGCTGAACGCACACCAAAGCACAGAGGATACGGAGCTTATTCATAGGAGTCATCTAGTCGTTACGAGCAGTGATGGTGCCACTTCAGCCACAAGAGCTGCATGTCATAGCTTCGTATCGAAACGCGTGCAGGGAATTTTTATGAGAACACGATTGGTCCAAACAGACGGCATAATCGTCTTCAGCCGTCTCCATACAGAGCGGCTACGCACTAGGATCGGTTTCAGCCGAGCTGAATCACCGATAAATGCCAGACAGGCGGAGCGACCTGAGTATTCAGTCGAATCCCAGAAATCGGAAAAGTTTAACAGGGAGCCCATTCAGGTAGACTCAGGCACCGAATGGTGAAGTCTCCGCAACTGTTAAGGTCACGCGAACAGCATGCGTTGGTCGTGCGGCGTTGAGAATGCCGTTGTATCATGCGAAAAACCTAGTCATTCGCTTCATTATTCGAGACCTAAGTCCTGCCCACAAAAAAACTTGCGGTGCGAAGTGGCTGCTTCTAGGATGGCAGGAGAGGCCAAGGTCGGCTTTCCCCAGAAAATCCGTCTCGACTGCCACCTTTTTATGACTTCCATTGCTGGGAATCCGAATTCTGAAGGCCCGAGAGGCTCGAAGTCGCTAGCATCGCGAGGGCCTGAAGAAGCGCTCCGCTGCCTGATCGTGCAGCCACAGTTTTCTCAGCACAATTACTGGAACTACACAACCGTCGCCGAGGCTCTGGGAGCAAAAACACCCGCCGCCCCACTGGGTTTGCTCACGGTAGCGGCTCTCTTGCCGCAACATTGGACGTTCGAGCTCGTGGACCTTAACGTCTGCGAACTAACCGATGAGCAATGGGACGCGGCCGACTTGGTTTGCGTGGGGGGGATGCTCCCGCAGCAGGCAGGAATTCTAGAAATAATCCAGCGAGCGAACGACAGCGATAAGTTTCTGGCTGTCGGAGGTCCCGACCCTACCAGCCAGCCGGAGGTTTACCAGCATGCGGACGCCCAGATTATTGGAGAGGGGGAAAATGTCATCCCGCTGTGGCTTGAGTCTTGGCGAGCCGGGCAGCCCGCGGGGCTCTTCGAACATGCGGATCGCCCGGATGTTACGACCGCACCGATTCCACGATTCGATCTGATCGATTTTAAAGACTACGTTCACATCGGTGTGCAGTATTCGCGTGGTTGTCCGTTCAATTGCGAGTTCTGCGACATCATCGAACTTTACGGTCGAGTGCCTCGAAGTAAAACAAGCGAACAGTTCCTTGCGGAGATCAACCGTCTCTACGAGCTCGGCTACCGAGGTTGGGTGGATATCGTGGACGACAATTTCGTCGGCAATAAGCGAGTCGTGAAACCGATGCTGCGCGACTTGAAAGCGTGGCTTCAGGAACGCAAGCATCCGTTCTTTTTCTCGACCGAAGCGACAATGAACTTGGCCGACGATGAAGAGATGCTCAAGCTGATGAGCGATGTCGAGTTCCGCTATGTGTTCATGGGAATTGAGACGCCCGATCCCGAACTTCTGGCGTTGACCCAGAAACGGGTCAACGCGATGACGCCGATCGTCGATCGGGTGAACAAAGTCTATGATCATGGCATCGCGATCACCGCCGGTTTTATCCTTGGATTCGATAACGAAAAGACCGGCAATGGACGCATGCTTGCCAGTTGCATCGAAGAGACCGGCATCGTTTTAGCGATGGTGGGACTGTTGGTGGCGCTGCCCAATACGCAACTTGCTCGGCGCTTACAGAACGAGAAGCGTCTTCTCACGCCCGAGGCTGAACTAGCAGAAGGAGATGAACCCTACAGGCTCGTCACCGCAGGAACGAACGCGGAGGGCACTGATCAGTCGATGGGATTGAACTTTATCACAACCCGTGATCGAGTTGAGATCTACGAAGAGTATCGAGGGGTGATCGATACGGTCTACAATGCCAACGCTTACTTGGATCGCGTTCTCTCGACGGCTCAGCGGTTGAAGCCACGGCCCCACTATCGAACGGGCCCTCGCGAGACGCTGCGTGATCTTAAGGGGCTAGCTCGGCTCGCCTGGTGGATGACTCGAAACCGAGAGACACGTCTCCGTTACTGGCGGAATTCTTTCAAGACGGCGTTTATGGGGCGAGGCCGCTTTAAGTACGCCCAGGCGGCGATGATGATGTACATGCACTTCGCTCGCCAGTCCCAGCACGTCTTGCTGCAACTTGATGCGAGCATTCACTTCGCAAAGCACGAGGCGAATTACCCACGAAAACTTGAAGCAGAGAATTCGAAGATCGAACTACCGATCGCCGAACCTGTGGAATCGGCGTCTTAACGCGAGCTTGGAACCTTGGAGTCGATCAGGTCGTCAAGCAAAAGATTCAAGTTCTTCAGCGGTCCTCCCTCCCACGCTTGGTTTTCCGCGTAAGACTCTAAGGCAGCCATCGAATACACTGCCTTATCGTTGAACTGAGAATCGCGCGTTGCGGTTTCGCTCGGGTAAAGACCTGCGTGCGAATATTCGGTCACCTGAACCATCGTCTTGATGCTGCAGTCGTCGGTGTCATTGGGTCGCTCGTCAAGATTCAAGTGATGCAGCACCGTGCGATCATTGGTGGTGGCGAAAGTGTGCAACTCGAGCTTCTCTGGATCGAGTCGATCGCGTCTAGCTCGGATAAAGACAAATTCAAATTTTTCCCTTTCTACGCCTTGGTCATCTTTCTTCTCGCCGCGATGCAAGAGAACGAGCGTACGCAAGTTACTCGGCGTTGGGCGTTCGCCTTCGGGGAGGAACAGACCCAGGCTGCGGTAGTTTCCTAAAGAGGAGGCAATGCCTTGCGTCGGCTCCTGCGTTAGCCGCGTACCTTTATACTTAGCTACGCACGCGATTGGTCGATGATGCAAGAAGAGCTCTTCCGAAACAGGTTCCTTTTGGATACGCACCTGCAGGCAGATGTAATGGTTGTCCATATAGCTAACGATCTTTCTTCCGCTGAGCGTGGGGAGATCGCGCTTGTCGAGGCTATACATGTCGAGCCCGACCGAGAAGATGGGCCGGCGCGTGCTAAGTGCGGGGACATCCTCAGCGTACTCCCGATAGTCGCGCCGTGTGAGATAGGGTTGAAAGCCGCTGACCAGAACGGCTTCTCCAACAGGCAACGCTTCGCACGCATCCTTACGGGCCTGATCGTGTGCAGTTGCAAGCTCGAAGTCCTTATCAGGCAAGCTGGAAAGCGTCTTTACCCAGCGGACCGTTTCTCGTGTGGTGCTTTCTGGGATGGCCTCTGCAGATTTTTCGTTGGCAGCGCTGTCGCGTTTCTCCAGCGCGGCCTGTGCCGCTGCCTCAACTTCCGCTTCGGTTAGTTGTGTCTGCTCTTCAGAGGACTCAATGCCGTGCAAGTCGCCGCGCAGCTTTGGCAGCCAAACGGCCATCGCGATCAACAGCAGAACGAGAGGAACTGCAACAAGAGCCACCTTTGCACGAGGGTCTTTGCCAAGGGCACTTGTTGAGCCGCTGCCGGTATTCTTCGTCGTTTCGGACATGATCCTATCGATCGTGACTCGTCGGTCGCCCCGAGTCAAGTTTTGGGGCTTGGCGGCTTCGATTGAAGCTCCTCTCTAGTTGGGAGAAGTGTGGCACGTGAACTCTTCCCCAAAATAGAACTAGAAGCAATGCCAGAGGGGTTCGAGAAGAGCTCCCTATCGGAAATCCACAACGAACTTCACATCGTTTTGCTCTTTCGCTTCAACGGTGCAGGAGAGCTCGCTGGTCTCGGGTGAGGCGTGCTTGAGCGAAACCACGTCGATCCGCCCGCCGTGGGCTGCGTGTTCCTCACCTAGCTTGCGCACGTGCTCAGCACCGCGCGGTGGTAGCACTTGAATAACCACGACACGATAGTCGCCTGCTGGAGCGCCGTCGGCGTTTTCGTAAGTGCCAAGCTTGAACTTCCCCTCTGTGTCAGTCTTACCGCGGGGTGAAGGACCGGGGGATTCTGGAATGAATTCGACACTGGCTTGGCGAACGGGCTGGCCATCTCTGTAAGCGATGGTTCCGTGGACAGGATACAGAGCCGGTCGCCCGTCACCGCAACCCGTGCTGATAGATATTAGCCAGAGAACAACACAAAAATGGTGACTGACGATCTGCACATTAGAGGGAAATCGAGCTCTCATCCGATGCATTGCTAGACCCGTCAACTACCGAGTCGATCACCTATTGTTGTCTTCGGTGGGCGTGTAATTGTACTCGATTTGATAGTCGTCATCGCGACGGCAGAGTTTCGCCAGCGTCTGGGTATCAATCTCATTGGCAACCAACCGCAGCGATCCGTCTGCCATGACAAAGGGACAAACCCCGGGATGCCAACTTCCGAAACCGATCACAGGAACGTTTAAGTCCGAAGGGCCACGGGCGATTCCGATTCCCACGCCACCGACGCGAGCGAAGGCAGTTAAGTCTTGGCCATTGTAGATGGGGCCATTCTCTGGCACTTTTGCCAAGCGGCCATCAGGAACATGCATCTCACCGACCAACACCGTGTTGCTGGCACCATCGACGAGGTCCTTGTTGCGAATCTTGTCTTTCCAGCCTGTGGGCTGGTTGTTCTTGCAGAGCGGCCGACTGGAAATAATCACTCCCGTACCATTGCCCCCCCGCCAATAGGCGTATTCGTCGTCGAACGATCCGCCAGTCAAGTCGCCATGATTGCCTGCGTAGTCACCAACGGCCCCGCCAATCATTTGAACGAGTTCCGAATAGCTACAACCACACGGGAAAGTGTACTCTTGCTCAATGAGTTCTGACTCAATAACCGCCTCATTGGGGCTTCGTCGCGTAGGGCAAACATAGGCGGAGGGAATATGCTCTCGCACCTCGGGCCGGTGCAAAGAATAGACGCTGTACAAATCCCACTGCGAGGCGAAGGTCTGTTGTTCGAGGTAAGGAAGAATTCGCACCAACCAGGAAGGTTGAGTCGTCTCGCAGGCATACATGCTGTAATCGTCGCGGGCACGTAGGCGCGCCGGGGGGAAGGCCTCGGTTGCATCATGCAGGTTGAGCGTCGCCAGACCGATCTGCCGCAAGTGACTTTCGCATTGCGCAAGACGCGCTGCTTCGCGGGCTGCCTGAACCGCGGGGAGCAGTAGGCCGATGAGCGTGCCGATGATTGCGATGACAACCAGCAACTCGACGAGCGTAAAGCCGCGAGCCGAGTGAAATCGATACGAGTTACGGGAAGTCATGTGATGCGTTGTAGTATCGGTTGTCGATTGCGATGCTCAATAATTTATTATAGCCCACAACGACGATGATCGCCTACTCGTTTGCTTTCCGATGAATCAGGCTCGAAAAGTAGCTTAGCCGCAAGCATTCTAATCTGTTCAACAACGGTAATCTCGGTGACAGCACTTCACTTTAGGAACAGTGGCTGAAGTGAGAATCAGCCAGTTCCTGTCTGGACTCATCTCCCCTCGGGATGTTTGGTGTTGCCAAGTCCCTGGCGGAAATAGACATCCGGCTTGTGCCACACTCCAGTCTTTTTGAATTGCGGTCGATTCGCGTCCAGACTCAAGTCGCAATCGAACCGCGCTATAATGGAATGGTTCTTTCTGGGAGTTCCCGCGTTGGTGAAGTGTGACAAGCCCCACGTGAATCCTCTGCCGTCATTCGAGTCCGTAAAGGCATCCGCGCAGTATGGCGCCGCGGCGATGGGCGGCAGTGATAAGCAGGACGCGATTTCGAAGTTGACGCCATCTTTCGAATACTGCGTGGTATTGCGTTCGTTCCCGTCTTTGATTGCTAGGGCAGCTACCCCGTCTTGGAACGGGAAGTACGTCGTTTCATGGCCCGAGTTTAACACAGGATTGAGCGGGTGCTTCTTGAAAGGGCCTAGAGGATCGTCCGCGATGGCCAGACCATGAGCGACGGCATACTTGTCGCGAATGTCCGGCCACTTGTTATAGGCAGCCTTGTAATAAAGATAGATCTTGCTTTTGTAGACGATGGGCTGTGGGTCGTGTGTTGCGTCCTGGTCCCACTCGCCCTTCTCGCCGAAAGGTATCACGGCATCTCCACCATGCGTCCACGGCCCATCGGGTGATTCTGCGGAAGAGACAGACACCGGGCACCAGTCGCCGCGCAAGCCGCTAGGCTCTTCGAAGGCCTGGTAGTAGAGATAGTACTTCCCTTTCCAAACCAAAATGTCTGGGGTACACACCGACCGCCAACCGGGATTGGGTTTCGCAGGCCTCGAGACAGCAACGCCTTGTTCTTCCCAAATAAAACCGTCATCGCTGGTTGCGTACCAGACATCGCACAGATCCCAATCGGTCGAGGGGATATCATCGGTGGCCTCATCCGCGCGGTTCCAACCAATGGGGGGAACTACCGTTTGCCGTTTCGTGTACCAGACATAGAACTTGCCGTTGACTTTGATCGGTCTTGAGGGATCTCTTCGAGAAACGGTGCCATCGCCGTTGCTGTCGTCGAATCCTTTCAGTCGCGTGTACTTGAATTGTGACCAAAGCTCGTTGTCTTGCACTCGTGGTGCAGGATAGTCAAACATCCGCTCAATCGCTGCGCTTAACGGCATGTCCGGCTTTTGGGTCGGCATCTTGTGCGGAAAGACAGGCTCTTTGCCTACGCAAGGTTGTGAGAGGCACAAAATGAGTAGGGCGACGACTGCTTGAAAGTGTTTCATATTTCGCTTTGGTAAGTAGGCGCTCTTGAGGATAGCTTTGGATGTTGAACTGTTCGCCTCAGTGAAATTACTACTTTACACACTCGCTGCGACAAACTGTTATAGTGAATTGGAAATCAGGATCGTTTTCTTTACCAGTAGACCCTCAGACTCTCATGTCGAAGCGTTCGGCAGATTCTGCCGTCAAAACAACATCGAAAGTTCCTTGGGTGCTGCTGGCGGTTGCCGTCATCGTGGCGGTCGGATGGTGGTTCGCTAGTTCGAATCAAGCTGACCAGGAGGAGAAGCGCGCAGCCAACGATACCGAGTTAAGCGGGGTAGACGCTTCGGAGCGAGGCGATACTGACCGATTGCCGCAAGTTTCTAACGCAACCGGTAGCGGCACCAAGCCGGTCATCATGCCGGCTACCGCACAGCAGCGAGATGACCTGCAGTCTATCCACCGAGGTCTCGATCCAACGTCGGTAGGTTGGCAATCAGAAGCTTTCAACGACTACGCCTCGAAGCAGCTCAAGCTCTTGGCCCATGCGATTGAACAGCCCGAGCAGGTCAGCGCAGACGAACTTTCCTCCCTTGTTGCTGACGACTTCCACACCACACGGTTGTGCCCTGCTAACCTTGTGGAAGCGTTTCGCGACACGACGACCTTGGTTCGGCGAGCGAGTAACTCAGACGACTTCTCACCGATGCCCGAGCAAGGGTCGAAGGCGCTCTCGCAAGCGATTCAGACTCTTCCACAGCCCAAGCCGGCCGGCGGCTTTCACGTCAAGTTCAAGGTAGTCAGTGTCGATGCTGATCGCGAAGCTGGGCGAGTAACCACACGCGTCTATGCAGAAGGAGGAGGCCCTGGGGAGGATGGCTTGACTCAGTGGCGAGCGATGTGGACTTGTCACTGGAAAACGGAGTCCGGTGGCAAACCCAAGCTGCAGGAGCTTTCTGTCGCTGATTATGAACAAGTTGATTCACTCGTGGGTGAAGGACCTTGGCTCGTCGATTGTGCACCAGCCGTCCTGAGGGCAGAGAAAAGTTACCGCGAACAGTTTTCACACGGCATGGAATACTGGTTGCGTCGCCTTGAAGGCCGTTTGGGGATGAGCCGTCTGGGGCACAATGGCATCGCCTTGGGCGACGTGAACAATGATGGTCGCGACGACCTGTACGTGTGTCAGTCGGGGGGGCTGCCGAACCGACTGTTTGTTGCTCAGCCCGACGGCACCGCTCGGGATATTGCCCGTGAGGCGGGGGTGGACATTCTGGACGATTCTACCTGCGCTCTGTTTGTCGATCTCGATAATGATGGCAACCAAGATCTGGCGCTGATGACCGAGTCTGGCGGATTCATTTTCTCAGGCGACGGTTCCGGGAAGTTCGTGCCCCGCACGATACTCGCTGAGTGTCGAAACGCCTTCTCCCTCACAGCCGCCGATTACGATAATGACAAACTTCTCGACCTCTATGTCGGTCGCTATTGGCCGACGCGCGAAAGCCGTGGGGATATTGCGATTCCTGTTCCGTATTACGACGCCCAGAATGGCGGAAAGAATCTGCTGTTCCGCAATCGAGGTTCTTTGGAGTTTGAAGACGTTACGAAGCAGACGGGATTGGACGAGGAAAACACTCGCTACACGATGGCCGCAGCTTGGAATGATTTCAACCAGGATGGACGGATTGATCTCTATGTGGCGAACGATTTCGGTCGCAATTGTCTCTATCGAAACGAAGGAGGCAAGTTTACCAACGTCGCCGCTGAGGCGGGTGTGGAAGACTCTGCTTCGGGAATGTCCGTAACCCTTTCCGACTACGATCATGATGGGCTCGAGGATATTTACGTTAGCAACATGTTCTCTTCAGCAGGCAGCCGCACGACCTACCAACGCCAGTACGAGGAACGCTTCGGGGAGGAGGGCGTCCGCAAGATGCAACGAATGGCTCGAGGGAATACTTTGTTTCGCAACTTGGGCGAAGGAAAGTACCAGGATGTCAGCTTGCCGGCAGACGTGACGATGGGACGCTGGGCCTGGGGATCTCTGTTCGCTGATTTTAACAACGATGGTTGGGACGACCTTGCCGTATTGAACGGCAACATTACGACTGAAGACACAGGCGATTTGTGAAGTTTCTTCTGGCGGCAGGTCGTGTCGCAATCACCCACCGAAGCGGCGAGCATCTCGCCTGAGCATCCGTACGCGCAAGGAGCCGCTCAGCTCAACCGTCTGGTGCGCGAAGGCCGCTCATTCAGCGGTAAGGAGCGCAACTGCGCTTATTTGAATACCCGTGGCGAGCGGTTCGCCAATGTTTCGACGGTCAGCGGACTCGATTTCCCCGACGATGGACGTGCCATTGCCGCGGGCGACTGGGATTTCGATGGGGATGTTGACTTTTGGGTAGCCAACCGCACGGGTCCTCAGCTTCGCTGGATGAGGAACGACTTACCGACCGAACACCACTTCGTTGCCCTACGTCTCATTGGCAAGCAGTCCAATCGTGACGGCATTGGCGCGACGGTGCGCCTCTACCTTCCAGGCAATAAGGTTCCGCTGACGAAGAGCTTGCGCGCCGGAGAGGGCTACTTGGCCCAGGGTTCGAAGTGGCTGCACTTCGGATTGGGAGATCAGCAGAAGGTAGAAACGCTAGAGATTCAGTGGCCATCGGGAGCCGTCGATCGAGTCGAAGGACTCAATGCTGATGGGTTCTATAAGCTTGTAGAGGGCCAGGAGAAGGCAATTGCATGGGAGCCTCCGCGTTTTGATGTTGTAGACGCGCCCAAATCAAGAGAGGGACTTCCTTCGGAAAGCTCGAGTACCCAAGTCCTGTTGAGTCTTAGCGCCCCGCTGCCACCGTTGCGGTATGATTCCCCAAACGGTGAAAGCTTGGACGCCTCGCAGACGCAGGACCGGCCACGGTTAGTGAATCTCTGGGCGACTTGGTGCCAACCTTGTTTGGTGGAACTCAAAGAATGGTCGAAGTACGAGTCTGAGTTTGAAGCGGCAGGCCTGGATATTTTGGCCCTTTCGGTGGACGCGATTGCTCAAGACCAATCGAAAAGCCAGGCCGCCCCCGCCCGAGTTCTAGAAAGACTTGGTTTTCCTTATGAATCGGGCACCGCGACGACCGAGTTATTGGACATCTTGCAGTTGGTTAACAACGCAATCTTTCGTGACGACCATCGCCGTCTGCCAGTTCCAACTAGCTTATTGATTGATGGCGAAGGCAATCTGGCTGCCGTCTACAAGGGCGGCGTCGATGTGGACCGTCTCCTTGCGGACGTGAGAATGCTCTCCATAAGCTCCAATGAGCGAGAGCGTGCCACCCTGCCCTTTGCTGGTCGTTGGATGGGCCTTCCCGGGCCGTACCGCATGGCTCAATTAGTGGATCAGATGTGGGAGAAGGAATTCGAGGACGAGGCTGTCCAACTTGCGAGTCGGATGCCCATCTCCAGGTCTGACGACCAACGGGCAACCGATGAGAAACTGAAGGTTCTCAGGTTACTTAGCCGTCGCTTCCAAGCGAAAGGGCAAACTGAAGCGGCGAGCAAACTGCTTCGCTCGGCACTCGAAATCCGCCAAACTGACGGCCAATCGGCTCTGCAGCTAGGAACCTTAGCCGCAGAGCAAGGAGAGATTCAGCAAGCGATTCGCTACTTTGAAATCGCGGTTGAGCAAATCGATCCACCCCAGGTTGCGGCTCATCTGAATCTGGCGATGGCTTACCGTAAAGTAAAGCAGCCAGAGAAGGCAGAGGAGCAATACCGCCAGTCACTTCTTATCGACTCCAAATCAGCGAGCGCTCACTCAGGTTTAGGTTTACTACTAGCGGAGCAAGCGAAGTTCTCCGAAGCGGCCCAGAGTTTCGCGAAGGCCGTAGAAGCGGAGCCTGCGAACACGCAGCATCGAATGAATCTGGCAACGGCCTACCTTCAACTTAGACAACCAGAAGCGGCACTGGAGGCATTCGACGAGTTGCTTGAGATTCAGCCAGAATCACTCCAAGCCCAATCCTACGCGGCGGAAGCATTGGCTAGCTTAGGCAAATTGGAAGAGGCAGTTGCGCGACTAGAAAAAATTGTGGCGTTGGAACCTAAGGCGACCCAGGTTTGGTATCGAATGGGTCAACTGGCGATGCAAGGTGGCAAGATGGCCGATGCCGTTGAGTTTCTGGAACGCACTCACGAGCTCGCTCCTAAGGATCCAACGATTGCTGGCAACCTTGCTTGGATTCTGGCGACCGCACCGGACGACTCAGTAAGGAATGGCAAGCGTGCTGTCGAACTGGCCTCGATGGCAGTTGAAGCTACCGGCCGTCAGTCGGCTCAACTGCTCGACGCCCTAGCCACAGCCCATGCCGAAGCGGCTGAGTTCGAAGCCGCCCAGCGATTGGCAAATGAAGCTCTTCAACGAGTGGGCAAAGACCCCGCCCAGCGCGGGCTGGCCGACGCGATTCGAGAGCGGCTTGAGCGATTCAAGCGTGGTGAGCCTTTTCGACTTGAGCTGCCGGAAGCTCCTGAGGCTTCGGCGAAATAGGGCCAGCTATCGGCACAAGGCACAAATGCTCTAAACCTAGTCAGGCATTTGATTTGCGACTTCATGGTCTGTGTCGGCTCAGCAGGTCTCCCATGCACGAAAGCGATAGAAGTCGTACTCAGGCGGGATCGTCTTATCAAGCTTTCAGCCCAAGTTTTTCGCTGTTTTTTGTATGCAATGTTTGAGTTTGGTAAGGAATACCGCTAGAATCGCGACAGTCAGAAGGCGTTCAGGTGGTAGGTTTTCCGCAGCTCATCATTTGAGGCGGAAACATTAGGTTCGTAACTGGCCACCTCATCGACCCGACGCCAAGTTTCTCGTCATCGCTTCCAACTCAGGAGGACACTCAGGGAATACTCTCTTCATTGTGAGTTCTTCGCAATGAATCATTTTGGCCAATACACTCTTCAGATTCTTTTCAATGGGAGGTTGAGAAAAATGAGTTTCCATTACACCCGTCGTATCTCTTTTGCTGCGGCGACGTTTGCGTTGGGGCTATTTGTTAGCTCGTCTTCGCAAGCTGTTGTCTTTCAAGCTGATCCAGGAGCCGGTCCTGGACAGGCATTGTATGGGGAATTTGGTTCCGACGTAGGCAACACAGGTACCTACGACAACTATCGCAAAGGTGGCGTTTCGACACCTCCTGGTTTGCCAGTTGCTGCCGATGACGGCAACAATCTTACCGCCACTTGGACCAACGCCACGCACGGTGGTCCCAACCCTTGTTGTGGCAACCCTGGCATGTTCTTTGGTCAGACCGCTTCGTCAAGCTCCTATGACGACTCGCAGCTTTTCTTGCGTAGCAACACTGAAGCGGGCAACGCCAACAATGGCGACAGCACTGGACGTCGCCAGTTTGATGTCCGTTTCGGATTCACTGAGGACCCATCAGCATGGCAAGCAGGTAAGGGCGCCAACACTGGTGAGTGGGATCTCTGGACTGCTGATCACGGCAGCGACACGATTTACTTACAGGCTCAAGTAGGAGCAACCGACACACCGGCGCTACTAGCCCCCGCTTCCACATGGCAAAACAATGCAACGCCTGATACCAACCAGTTTGTTTACATCAATCAGTCTTTGATGGGTCAATCGGGTAACACTCCAGCAAGTTCACTTAGAGACGAGCGAGATCGCGACCGTTTCTTTAAGGTGAATAGCACTACCTGGACCGAGAATCCTGAAGTTCTCGACAACGCCGACTCGACCAATTACGTCCTCACGGGCGTAGGCCCTGCTAATGCAACTTTTGATACGAACGTTGCCTATGATGGTGATGTGGCAATCAACTGGGGCATGGAACTCAACGATCCAGGCGCGACTCCTGGAACGCAAGAGGCTCGAGAAGTGAAATTCACGATTAACTTCGGCGATATTCAATTCTCCCAAGTCTTTGATCCAGGAGATGCCGGTAATGCGGTCACTCCGAATCCCACTTTTGATGGTGGTAATACTTTCCAAGATGGATTCTTCGATTGGCAGAACTCCTATCCGGTGTTCTTTGTCGCTCCGAATGGTGGAGCCACCGGTGCTACGATGATCATGGGCTTCACCAACGAAGCAACGACGCCTGGCGATGCCAATGGCGATGGCAACATCGACGGTGCTGACTTCCTGCAGTACCAGCGGGACGGTGACGCGGGCGGAATTGCCGATTGGGTAGGAAACTATGGCAATTCCTTAGCTTCTGTGGGTGCCGTGCCGGAGCCAACCAGTTGCGTCTTGTTCGCTCTGGGTGCTCTAAGCCTTGCAGCACGCCGCCGCAAATAGGCTTTCGATTATTGAACCGAAGCCGCAGGCTACCAAGGTAGCCTGCGGCGAAGTTCAATCAGTATTGCAGTGGTTCGTAATGAACTAGAACTCTGCGCGTCAAACGACTTCCGGGGCAGGAGCCTCGTCTCTATGGCGGGGCTGTGCGGTCGTCTAGGTGACATGCAGGGTTCTTTTTTTTGCTCACACATTTTTGCTATCGAGATATATTCCATGCGTTTTGTCAAAGAAATCCGACTTTGGTTGCTTGCAAGCTTGTCGCTGGTGTTTGCTCTCTGTCCAAATCTTTCCCAGGCCAATCTTCCAATCGCTGACCCGATTAGCGGCGACATCGGCACAACTTCTTGGTCGGTTGCTCTAGAAGATGTGATCACCATTCCCAACAGTTCAGGCAATAATCGCCCTCGATTGGAATTTATGACTGGTGGTGGAGCTGCTGGCCTAGCCTATGTGATCGATCAGCGAGGCAAGATCTATAGCTTCGATCCTACGGCCAGTAACCCAAGTTCTTCTCTTTTCTTTGACGTCTCAACAGCCGTGCCTAACTTTAGAGATGGTGGGCAAATGGGGGTGCGTGGCTTGGCGTTCCATCCCGATTTCAATAACCAGGGCACCGACGGGTACCGCAAGTTCTATACATCACACAGTCGTTTTTTTGGTACTGGTATTGTCGGTAATCCAACCACTTTTGCTGACCCTGGATTCAACAATCACTACTCTGTGCTCGGTGAGTGGACAACCAATGCAAATGGAACCGTGAACACCGGCTCTTACCGTGAACTCATGCGTGTCGCTCAACCGATGGGTGATCACAACATCGGTCAGATTGGCTTTAACCCTAACGCCACCAACTCCAGCCATGCTGACTATGGAAATCTCTACATCACCATGGGGGACGGCGGAAGCAATGCCTTTCCGCAGACTGCAACGGACGTAAACAACCATGGTCAGGGCCTTGATGAAGTGTTCGGATCCATTCTGAGGATCGACCCGTTGGCGTCTGGCGGTAGTCCCTATTCCGTCGTGACCGACAATGCGCTGAATGTAAACACCAGCATTACCAATCCACGCAACTTGGTTTGGGCCTACGGGCTACGGAATCCTCATCGCTTCAGTTTCGATACCGGTGGCGAGCAGGGGATGTATATCTCGGATATCGGGCAGGGGAACATCGAGGAGGTCAACTTAGGAGCCAACGGTGCGAATTTCGGCTGGGGAGTTCGCGAGGGAACATTCGTTGACACGAAGGACCCATTCATTAACAACATCAACCAACTTGATACTCTGCCTGCCAATCATACGACGGACGCCTTCACCTATCCGGTTGCCCAATACGATCACCAAAACCAAGCGGTAGGAACCAGCAACCCTGCACAACCAGGCAATGGGGCGATTGCCGGTGGCGAAGTTTACCGCGGTTCCGCTGTTCCACAGTTGAAGGGCATGTTCATCTTCGGCGACTTCGCGAATAATTCGGCCCGCTCTTTGCTGTTGACGTTGATGAACTTGTTCAGCGTGAGGACTTCACAGACCTGAGCAATCTCGACGGTGGGAACTTGGCCCCTTACGAGGAGCTGCGACTGACCTTTGGCGGCGTCGAGAAAACGATGCTTCAAGCCATTCGCGACGCTAGCGGAAACCAGGGGCTGGGTCGCACAGATATTCGGCTGAACATCGGCCCGGACGGCGAGTTCTACGTGTTGAACAAACGCGACGGGCGCATCCGCCGGCTTGTCTCCGTGACTGGGGTGCTGGACGGGGACACCGACCGCGGTGGTGAAGTCAACGGTGGCGACTTCTTGACCTGGCAGCAAGGCAACGGCGCGAGTGACGCCTGGAGCGACGGCAACTTCAATGGGGACGATGTGATCGACGGGGCCGACTTGACAATCTGGGGCAATAACTACGGAAGCACTTCAGCAGTAGCTAGTTCGTCTCAGGTGCCCGAACCGTCAACGGTTGCGCTGCTTGTCAGTGCATTGCTGATAGCTTTCTGCGCTCGACCCGGGAAATCGTAAGCTGAACGAGTGTCTAAGTTCGTCGACGGCTTGCAACTGTAAGACAGAGTGCTCCTAGCATTATCACGGCAGTGGCTGGCTCAGGGATAGGCGTGCCTATGAATCGTCGGATAGTGCCGTCCTTCTTGCTGCTGATGTAGATTTCGCCGTTTTCGTCGATTCCGAATCGCATATCGGTGCGATTCTGCCCAAAGTTCCCACTCTTCTGCCGCACAAGTTGCAAGAACGAGACGGGCTGTCCGTTGCCGTCCACCAGCTGAAGCCGCTGGATAGGTGCTAGGAATTCGTCGTGGAACGTGGCGAGATTTGTGAGATCGTCCCGAAGTTGAAGTTGATCAACATCAACAACATAGATGTCTTGAAAGGCCGTAGATGATCCAAAATTACCAAAAACATACTTCCCACGAAGCTCGGAAACTTGTGTGCCCCGATACACGAAACCGCCAGCGATTGCCGCATTGTCTTGGCCGCTGTTGTTGAAGTCGTGATCGTACTGCACGACCGGATACGTGTAGGGGTCGCTCGGATGATTCGCCGGCAACACATCGGCGGCAATCGGGTTGCCCGGGAGTTTGCCTGTCATGTCGAAGGTGCCTTCACGGACGGCCCAACCATAGTTGGCTCCCGGCACGCCGATATTTACTTCTTCGATGTTGCTTTGGCCAATGTCGGCGATCAACATCTCGCCGTTCCCGCCTGTATCCCAGCTGAATTGGTGAGGGTTTCTCAGGCCGTATGCCCAGATCTCAGGGTTGATTCCCGCCTCTCCAACGAAGGGATTATCCGCTGGCACCGTGTAAGCTCCCGCCCTAGTCGGCAACGGGTTGATTCTCAGTATCGAGCCCAAGAAGTTAGTAGTATTTTGGCCGTTGGGATTGAGCGTCGTATCGCCTCGATCGGTGCGGTAGTTCCCGCCATCGCCAAACGAGATATAGAGATTACCATAGTCAGCATCGGTAGGCGAAAGATTGGGATTGAAACCCAGCTTCCCGATATTGTGATCTCCTCGTGGCTGCGACTGCGTGAGCAGATCTCGCTTACTACCGGCTTCGACGCCAGTTCCGCCTGTGTTCAAGGTCCATTCGCTCACCACTGATCGATGGCTTTCTGTTCCGTTGGTTGCAGTAATCTCGTGAGCGGTATACATCTTGCGATACCCTGGAGCATTCGGGCTTCCAAAGGCGTTTGGGTGGAAGGCGAAGCCTCGCAAACCCGACTGTTGATTTCCGTTGGCGAAGTTCGGAATGTTCGCACCAAAGTCAAAAAACAGCGTGGGGTTGGCATCACCTGGAGTAAACGTGTAAACCCTTCCCCGCTGATCTGCTGTGATCATGCGGCCAGAACCATCCTCTAAGGGCGACGTTTGCTCGACACGGGCGAAACGATTACTGCCCCCTGCACTGTCAGGCAATTGAATTACTTCCTCAAGTTGCAGGGTGAAAGTGGTCGCTGGAATAGTCCCCGAGATAGGATTTGCAGGTGTCAGTGTCTGAGCGGTTGCCATACTGCAACCAAGCACCAAAGTCAGAAAAACGATCGCTCCGAAAAATCGCGTCTCGATGAAGTGATGGCATTGTTTCGCTACTTGAGTTGAAAGCATAGGTGGTTCTCTGAGTTGAAGAGTTCGGGATTTACAGAAGAGGTTATGTGAGAAGGGTTAAGCGAGTCGTTTCATCATCGAACGACGGCTCCTGGATGAGAGAAACAGCCCGGCGGTGAGGATCAGTGTGATTGACGCGGGCTCTGGAATCGCACCAAACGTGTAAGTACGAGACCAAGCGATCGTATTGCCTGGGTCGAGCGAGAGCAGAACAAATTGTTCAGGAGAAAACTGAATCCCGCTGTTGTCGTTCCAAGTGGAGATTACTAAAGGACTTGCCTCGGCACCCGGGATCGAGTCTGGAAGCTCAGCCGAGGCGATGTATTGCTCGTTAAGGTTCGTCTGTCGCACGGTGAACTCGTACGGTGAGTCCCCGAGGTTATCAACAGGAATCGTCGGTTTCCGCCCTCGCGGATTGTTCACGTAGACAAGTTTGTTGCCTTGCTGGGTAAGAGCCCCAGATAAGTTGCCTTGGGCTGTGAACGACCAAGGGACCTCAATCTCGGAACTGGTGCTGGGTTGCTCGCCACCGATGGCTGTGAAATTGTGCAGGTATTGCGCTGTTTGAAATGACTTCGATCCGTTGTTCGTTAGCTCGTAGTCAAAGAGAAGTCGGTTGCCGTGAACTCGCATTTTGGTTTCGAGCTCGTAACGGTATCCGGTATCTGACTCTCGCGGCAGAGACTGAGTAAAAGTGGCGCGGTCTGTTTCCCAGCTGACATGCGTTTCTGCCCCAACAAACGCATAAGCGTTGCTTTGGTGGTAGTTTCCGCTGACGGTCTTGCGGAGGATGCCAACTCCGATCTTGATGAACTCTTGTTCGACTCCACCATTGGCGATTTCGTCGAAGCCTGGGGGCCTCACATCGAAATCTCCCAAATCAAATTCCATCGGTGAGCCGGCGGGATAACGATTGGGATCACTGTTCCAGGGAGGAGCAGTCGGATTCGTTGGAGCGTAGAAGTAATCAACATCATTCACGTTGGCCTGAATCACCCACGCCATCGGCGAGAATCGGACGAAGCGGTCTTGGCGATCCGGGGCAACAGGGTCCATCACCTCCACGCTGAGCGTACTGCTACGAAGCACGTGGGTATTGCCAAACACAGGGGTAAAAGAATAGGCCACCCGAGAGGGGAAAGTGGCTAGGATCAGAATGGCTAGTGCTAGGAGATTTCGAATGAAGCCATGCATACGTTTTTCGCTTAACTGATAACTGGAATAATGGAGAGAGAAAAGTACATCAACCTTGTTAAGGCTGGACGCGAGATAATCGCCCGATGAAGAGGGCGACGTTGGCCAGAAAGAAGAACCTGTTATCGCATTAAGCGATTTAGGTAAGGGCCGTTCTCTTTGAAGAAATCAGTAGATCAGTACCGTACGCGAGGAGACACTCTTTTTGCGTCTATTTGACGCTAGGTGTTCATCAACATAATGTCCTCTGAAGCCTAAGCAACCAATAAAAATCCAGAAAACCAAGAGTCAAAGGTTCGAGAACCATTTGCATACGCTTGCAGCGGAACCTGACACTGAGAGATTGGAATAGATGCCGAGTCCCTAATGTATTATCGGGTAACGATTTACGGCGCAACTTTCGTGCTCTCTGCAGTCTCTAAGGGAAGCCTTCGCTGCTGTTGGGGAGCGGCAGCGAACACTTTGCTGTACTTTCGCCAATTCCAGCACGAAAGCGTTATCAGGAATCACTAGCGATCCTAAACAGGACGGGCACGCGAATCTTCATCGCTTGCCCTTTGATCGCTTCAACGATAAGAAGCAATTGGAACACCGAGGCCGCTTTTCCGAATGTCAATTCGACACTCAACTCTCATCTTTTTGATCGGAGGGCGTCATGCGTTGCTTTTCTGGCATTGCTGCACCTTCTTAGTGCAGCGTGAGTCGTTGACAGCATTTCATGTTTCTATGGCGTAGTGTTCCGACAGCTCGGAGCCATGCTTTCCGCATTATGCGCTCAACTCAAGAGAGGAGGCAGGGATGATGCCTACCCATCAACAAACAACGAAGTGGTGGTGGAGATTCCTAGCGACTCATAATCCCTTTTACGTGATAAGTGCGTTGCTGACACTCTACGGTCTGCACATTTCCTTTCGCGACAACATCGATCCCACTCAAGGTTGGCTGCAACTGCAATTATTCATCGGCTACATGTCGTTGCTTGCTCTCACCGGCATACTTGTCGTGCGATTCGGCCAAGTTTGGGAAGATGCACGAACACTATTCTTATTGTTGCTGCTTTTGATGGTTGCTCTCTCGGTCAGCTTCGACCGAGTTTGCCTCGATGACGAGTACCTCGGTCTTCGATTCCTTTCGGTTGGGCTCGCAGCGAGTGTGGCACTGTGCGAAGTGTTGCTGAGAGTCGTCAAGGTAAGTCTGCCGTGGCGATATCGAGCCGTGTTGTACCTCCAGCTTGCAATTCTTTTCAGTTATCCGGCGTGGCTAGGGCACCTTTCGTTGACGGATCAGTTGACTCCCTTGGCTTGGTGGACGATGGCATTTCCTACCGTGGTAGCTGGAAGCCTTGTCTTGTTGATTCCGGCGGCTCTGAGTGGTGCAACCAAAGTCAAGGAGAACGGAACGCCATGGAGCTGGCCACTATACCCTTGGACCCTCTTCGTGATCTTGGGGATCGGCTTGGCGATCCGCTCCGTATCCCTAACGTTCTCCTTCGATCCAACGAAAGGCTTCACCAGCGGGTTCCAGGCGTATTTCCTAGTGCCGATGTTGCTTGCTGTGATGTTACTGCTTGCTGTCAGTACCGTTCGTCGTGGCGATGGTAGATCGTGGTGGCGATTCGTCGTGGCTCCCTTGGTTTTGATAGCTTTAGCACTGCCAGGAGCTCCTCAGTCTGTTTCGCAGGCAAGGTACTTGGAGCTGTTGCAAGAGGCTCTTGGGTCGCCCGTGCAAATAACGGCAACGCTGTTGCTCGCCTACTTTGTCTTCTTGCTAGTTCTCGGCTTGCGGAATGCGGAATGGGGAATCTTGGCGAGTCTCGCCGTGTTCTCGGTCGTTGACCGTCAGACGCTCGGCCTAAATATGCTAGCAGAGATTCAACTTGCGCCGGCGACGCTTGCGCTCTTGCTGCTTGCCATCAGTGCCGTAGCCAGACGTAGCACAGCAAGGCTTGCACTGGCGACAGTTGGTTTGGTAGGAGCTGCTACCTACGCCCTGTCGGAAACCGAGTTTGTCGCCGATCAATACTATGTCCCCATCCACCTAACAACGATTTCCCTCGCATTGGTGGGATTCATTTACGACGACCCTCTTGGCCAGTGGATCCGACGAAATATTTCCATGTTCCTAGGCTCGGTCACTGTCCTAAGTATTTTGGCATATCGTTTTCTATTTCCCTCTCACCTCATTGCTTGGCATGCATTGGTTGCATTGCTCTTTTCTGGAGTCATTGTCATCGCTTGGAAAAAGAACCACAGTTTGCGAGATTTTCTTTTGCTCGTACTCTGCGTTAGCATCTCGGGATGCCATTTGGCGGAATACTACTTTGGTTCGCACACCATCTTGGGCTACCTGCCGGGAAGAAGTTGGATCCTTTGGGGAACCGGATTCCTGATGCTGGGCCTCCTCGTAAGCTTTGCGAAAGGAGGGCAGATTCGGCGCTGGTATCGAGCGATTCAACAGTGGCATTTGGCGATCGAGCAACCACCGAACGGGCCGTAGCTGCGTAGGAGAGGCAGCTAGCCGGCGCTCGTTGCAAACGCTAGCTTTGCCACTATGGCACGAGGAAGACCGAGCCGGTTACGAACATCGACTCGTAAACGAGCCCTCGTGTGCTGACTTCGGGGATAAATCGAGTCCGCGGGGTGCAGTTCCCTGGGCGCCAGTGCCCGAGAGTGTAGTCGCAGGACAGTGGCGGGTGGGCCCCGATCTTGTAAGGCAACAGAGGAATACTCCCGAAGAAGTGTGCAGCTGAGAGCACCGACTGGACACAGTTGCCGTGAACGTAATGTCCATGACGTTCCAGCATCGGCTGTTCAAAGTACAGCGGCTGATGATGGAATTGCGGAGCCGCCCACAGCATGACGTTACCGTTGCAGTAGCGGCGACAGCCGGTGCCCAGTTGCGGGCCGTTGTCTAGTGAACCGCGAGCGGCAAGGGCACGATCTTTGGGCAACCTTCCGGAGTAGGGACCTTCGATGATCGAATCGTTGCTCTTGCTGCGTGTCTGCGGTCTTAAGTCGACATCGATGTCGTTCATGAGAGTCGCATCTACCGACTGCATGAAAGCATGCGGACAGTTGAGCGAACAAGAGGTCTGTTGAATGGAGCCGCCTTCATCACTCTCATTGCCAGTTGGCCGGCCAAGGGACTCTGCTGGTGCCGCAAGTACCAGTTCTTCACCCTCGATGAGTGTGGAGGGGGCAAACGACAGTTCGACTTCACCGATGGATGTGTCTGTTTGGGTTTCTTCCTGGGCCTCATCGATTGCGTTGTATGGAGTAGAGTTCTCTTGAATAGGTGTCGGTTGAAATGTTCCGACAAAACGATTGGCCGTCTCGTCCATCGACACTGCCAACTCGCTGATGTCAATCGACGGTGTTTCCGATTCGCCTGCTTCGGGGTCTGCGAGAGAGTGGGCACTTGTTTCAGACGCGATTTGCCGCTCTGCAGGTTGCGCCCCATCCATCTGGTCGACCTTTTTGCCGGAATTGAACCATTCAGCCAAATCATACTCTTTGGGAGGCACAGAAGTCACTTTGTCAGGTGCGGAAACCGGTGTCGGAGAATTCGCCACGAACGGATTGATCACGGCAGTCAAAGGTTCCGCAATCGAAATCGTCGACGAAGGTGGGGAGCCCCCATTTTGCAAGTATGAATTCTCAACCACGAGAGCTGAAGTTGATCCAGCCGGCTTCTCAGTCCCTTCAGGAATCCTCAGGTCGATGCCAATGTCTGCGCTGCGATTATCACCCACTAGGACTGTGCTCGAAGCGACTTCCGGCAGAAACTTGAGCTTCGTGCTTGTTCGGAACGGGTTCTCTACCAGTGGAGCCTCTGGCGTTTTTAACTTGATTGAAGAACGCTGGTTTAATGGGGCTTTGTTCACCCAACCTGCCGAACTTGTTTGCGTTCTTGCCTGAGTTGCTACCGGCGCATTCACAAGAAGAATGCTATTTTGAGAAGCAGAACTTGCTTTGACGAATTCGGCTTCACCCGCTGCAACCACCTGACAGCATGAAAACGCTGTTCCAAGTGTAAGCAGCGCTGCGTAGGCAATTCGTTTTTCACACCTAGATTTAGTGAGTGCTATTTCTAACAACTGTCGTGATTTCGAGCCAAGCAATTTCATCGATGAACCGTTTCGAAAAGAAGAGCGCAGGCGTCTCGGAGCTGCAGATACCGATCTCTCCTGGTGGCAAGAGGCAGCGATCGTTGCGATTAATCGGGCAGTGCTGAGCTTCAATCGTTACATCGGCAGTTAGAACCTAACTTGTGCAACGATGACGGTGCAGAAAAGAGATCGACAGCTAGCAGTGCTGTCAGTCGGTCGAGGCTTTCTAGCTCCCTCGGTACGTCGAGTATCCAAATGGCGACAGCAATAGGGGCACGTGATAGTGCGCTTCTCCCTCCGTGACCTCGAAGGTGATGTCGACGAACGGATAGAAGGCGGCCGTCGAACTTTTCGCGAGATACTCAGCCACTTCGAAACGAATCCGGTAGGTTCCCGGATTCATATCGCCCTCAGGCAGCAAGTCGGTGACACGACCATCGGAGTTCGTCTCGCCTCGGCCAATTTCAGTTTCTCCCGAATAGAGAATCACCGAGATGCCAGCAGCTGGCTTTCCGAGAGCCGTATCGAGTATATGGGTAGTGATTGGGCTCATGATGTTTTCTTGATCAGAGGTTCATTTTTTGTAGTCTTAGTTGGGTGATCTTCTTCTGCTCACCGCTGGCGATGGCAAGTTCGGTGTCAGGGTCATTCTGGAGGCGGTCTTCCAGCATAGCCAGCATCTCCGCCGCTGACTTGCCCGTTGCACACACAATGAAAATGTAACCAAATCGTTTTTCGTATTCCTCATTCGCTTGCGCAAACCTCAGGAGTGTGTCCTCTTCCACTCCCGCCATTCCTGCTTGTTCGCCTGAAGACCATTGGCGGTTTCCGGCGAACTTCATTTTCAAGGACTCCAGATCGCCGATCTTCGGGTGGCAGGCGAACGCTTCGAGCCAAGCCTCTCGAGGCATTGCTGCGAAGCCTTGCTCGACGGCTGTTTGAAGTTTTGATTCGTTTTCAAAGGGTCGCGCGGCAGCGACTTCCTGACACCACCACTTTGAGCTGCAGCATTGCCGGAGTAAGCCCTGCGCTTCTTCGGATGAAACGCTGTTGAGGTTTGCAAGAACTTGTTCGTTCACAGTGCTCGCCCCTTTCCTTGACTGGCTAGCTGGCCACGTAAGTAGGTTCGCAGGACGGCACCACTTAGCGTTCGATCTTCATAAGGCGTGATTGGATGACGGTGCTTCAGTTCTGCACCACATACTTTGAATTCCTTGTTCGGATCGAACACGACAAGATCAGCTTCATTTCCTTCGGCGATTCCGTTTTCTAATCCTACAAGAGCCGCTGGTTTTCGACTAAGCCAGTTGACGACGGTTGTCAGATCATGTCCTCGCTTGCTCGTCTCCGTCCAAGTGATGGGCAAAGTAAGTTGTAACGAGCTGATGCCGCCCCAAGCCAGGTCGAAGCGTCCTTCTTCTAGCTTCTTCATCTCCGGCGGACAGGGTGAATGATCCGAGGCGATGAAATCAATCACGCCCGCAGCTAGCCCTTCCCAGAGCGCTTCACGGTTCGCGGCATCTCGAATTGGTGGGGCACATTTGTATTGGGTAGCCCCGTCGGGAATCTCTTCGGCAGCAAAGGTGAGATAATGCGGGCACGTTTCGACCGTCAGAGGCAGGCCTTCGTTGCGTGCTTCTTCGAGCATCGGCAAACACTCTGCGTCCGCAAGATGAACGATATGCGTGCGACAGCCGGTTTCTCGACAGAGGCGGATCATCAGTTCAATCGCGTCGCGCTCGAACTTGCGAGGTCGGGTCGCCAAGTAGTTGGCGTAGTGAGTCGGGTTGGCCATCGGAGAGACGTCACTGACGATTTCTGCATGAACGAGTAGCGGAATGTCGTGTTCTGCCAAGAGCGGCATCACGGCTCGCAGTTCTTTCTCGGTTGCCGCTGGGAAATCGTCGATTCCGCTGTGACAGAGAAATGCTTTCACCCCGAGTACGTCGGCTTCAACCAAACCTTCGATCTCACTTTCGTTGCCAGGAACCAGCCCGCCGTGAAAGCCGACGTCGACTGCCAGCTTGCCCCCAGCGGCAGCCCGCTTTGCCTGCAAAGCCTCCGCGTTGGTTGTGACCGGCGTGCTATTGAGCGGCATGTCCACTAGCGTCGTCACGCCACCGGCAGCAGCAGCGGCGGTTCCTGTGAGAAAACCTTCCCAATCGGTCCTGCCGGGTTCGTTTAGATGAACGTGCGGGTCAACGAGCCCCGGCAAGATGGCCAGGTTTCCCAGGTCTTCCGTGGGGTCGTCGGTTGGCGGTGCGTCGTAGTCAGCGATTTCGTGAATCAAGCCATTTCGTACCACGAGCGAGGCAGGCCGTTCGCCCTCAGGCGTCACCACGCGGCGGCTGCGGAGGGAAAAGTCGGAAGAGTTCTTTGAATGATCGGCTGTCACGGCGAGCGGTTTCCATTATCTTGGTCGATACCATCAAGTTATCAGGAAATTTCCCCAAAGAAACAATCCCGAGAGACGGTTGAGCCCGAATATGGCTGTCAAGTTGAAGAGTCAAACCTACGGAAAACACAGTGTTCGCGTCAGCAAGGTACGTCGTCCTCGCCAAGCGGCACCCAACGAAGAGCTTCATGAATTCGTTGAGGCTTCTGTGAACATCGAACTCGAAGGCGACTTTGAAGCGGCATATACTGAGGCCGATAATCGCTCAGTCATAGCGACCGACACCTGTAAGAATACCGTCTACGCGATTGCGAAAAATCATCCGCTCGACTCACTGGAGTCGTTCGGAGTGGCAATCGGAGAGCACTTTCTGGAGACTTATCCACAAGTCAGCCGTTGTCGCATCAGTCTATCCGGTCGAATTTGGCAGCGGTTGCTTGATTCGCCACACTGTTTCTCCGGGTGCGACAACCTCAAACCGACAGCGGAAGTTGTGTTGCGGCGAGATGCTCAGCCGACGGTGAGTGCTGGATTCGAGCATCTCATGATCGCAAAAACTACTGAGAGTGGGTTTACCGATTTTCAAGAAGGCGGATTCCGAACGCTTGCCGATACGGAGGATCGCATCCTGGCGAGCGAAGTTTCTGCTTCGTGGCGCTACGCTGGATCCTCACTCGACTACACTGAATGCCGCGGGAAAGTCCTCGCTGCGCTGTTGAACCGCTTCACGGATCATTACAGCCGTAGCGTGCAGGAAACGCTCTACAAAATGGCAGAAGCCGCGTTGGACGTCTGTGGTGAAGCGACAGAGATTACTCTCACGATGCCGAATAAGCATCATCTGTTGGTCGATCTTTCTCCGTTTGATTTAGAGAATGAGAACGAGGTGTTCTGCGTGACGGACGAACCTTTCGGGTACATCTCGGCGACAATCGAACGAGGGTAGAGAGTAAAGCCGCCATGCATGTCATTCCGACGGGAGGCTAGCCGACCGAGGAATCCGGCATGCACAAGAGTTCGGACTCGATTCCTCGGTCGCTGGAAGCTCGGTCGGAATGACACAAAGAGCAAGTCAGCTAGCCAACTCAGCCATTGTCAAAGCCAAAGTTTCCACCCCCGCTTTGATCTGCTCCGGCGAGCTGTATTCGTCACCACGGTGGGACACACCGCCTCGACAAGGAATGAAAATCATTCCCATCGGCGCGATACGAGCCATGAACAGCGAGTCGTGATAGGCACGGCTAATCATTTTTTGGTACTCATACCCCAGTGATTCAGTCGCCTTCACCGCAGCCTGCACAACCGGCCCGCCAGCTTCAGCGGGCGGGTCGGCATTTAAGATCGTACTATTCACCGAAACCCCGCGTCGCTCCGCGATTTCCGCAACGGACCGATCGATCGCACGAAGCACCGCATCACGATTCGCCCCATCAATGTCCCGCAGATCGAGCGTGAACCGAATTCGACTGGGGATCGAATTGATCGCTCCTGGATGCACATCCAGGCAACCGACCGTTGCCACGATATGAGGGCTTTCATTCGTTAGTGCTTGCGATTCAATCTCTTGAACCAACTCGGCTGCTGCGGCCAAAGCATCGCGGCGTTTCGGCATCAGAACGGCCCCCGCGTGTCCTCCTTCGCCAGTGACGATGAACTCGGCTGTAGCGGGGGCCGCAATCGCGGTCACAACACCGATGGGCAGATTGGCGGCTTCCAGCTCGGGACCTTGCTCGATGTGTAGTTCGACGAATGCGCTGTAGTAGTCATCGGAAAGTCTGACGCTCTGAAGCTTGCCCGAGAAACCGGCTCGCTGGCGCACGACATCGTAATTGTCGCCTTGCTCGTCAGTGAGCGAACACAAGTCGGCAGGCGTCATGGCCCCACTCATCATGCGGCTTCCTGTGCAGCCGACGCCGAAGCGGGTCGGCTCTTCGGAAGTGAACATCACCACTTCCAGTGAACGTCGCGGCTGGAAGCCAGCACGCTGCAGGCTGCGAATCGCTTCTAACCCGCCAAGCACGCCAACAGTTCCGTCATACATGCCTGCGTGGGGAATGGCATCGGTATGCGAGCCGGTTCCCACCGCAGGCAGGTCGGGCTCGGAACCTTCCCAGCGAGCATACGTGTTACCAATGGCATCAACGCGAACGGTCAGCCCTGCCGCCTCGTAGAGCGATTTCAGATATTCTCGCGCACGAAGGTCAGTTTCGGTGAAAACAACACGAGTGACGGTTGGCGGTGGTTCCGGACAATCGCTAATCGCCGCTAGCGACTCGAGTTCGCCAACGAGCTTTTCGATATCGACTTCGACAGACGGAGCGCTCACGCCAGCTCACCCTGACTCGCAATCAGCGGATCGCGATGGATGTCCTTGTAGTAAACGTACTGGGCAGGCTCTTTGCCCATCGCGACGAACCATTGCGGACAGTACGAAGCCATCCAGATCGAATCCCCTTTTGCCACGGGATACCAAGAATCGCCCAAACGGTACACGCCTTGCCCGGCACACATGTAGAGTCCGTGCTCCATGATGTGAGTTTCGACGAAGGGCAAGGCTGCTCCCGGCTGGTAGGTAAACACGTTGACCGCCATGTCAAAATTTGGCTCGATAGGCAATAGCGTGGCGAGCATCGCATCCGGGTCCCCCATGAAAGGTTCCGTCGGTGCGTCGCTCAGGCGACCGACGATTCGCTTGGGAGTATCAAGGCCTGCGAGTGATTCGTAGGGTTTTTCAAAGACCAGGAGTTGGGAATCTTCTTCAGAAATGAGTTCGTAGGTCTCCTCTGGCGGAAGCCAAGCGAATTCTTCGGGGCCAAGCGCAGAACCGTCCAATGAGGCTTTTCCAGAGAGAACATAGATCAATCGTTGCACGCCGGGGGCTGCTCCGGAAGACTTGCCTTTGCCATTGATCAGATACTGTGTGAACCTCGGTCCTCCAGCACCGGTGCCCATGACGGGGCTGATGAGTACCACACCCTCGGCCTCTTCCCATCCGAAGATCGGTGAAGTGACATGACCGTCAGGAGCAATCAAAGCGTGATTCAGTTCAACTCGTGTGCGTGTTTCGCCGAAGACTTGATTCATTTCGTAATGCTCGGTGGTCACAGAACGCCACGGAGAGCGTTCCCTACAGTTGGTTACTCAGCGCAACGGGCAAGGCGTTTGACGAAGTGGCTCAAGACATCCAAGGCGACCGCCACATCGTCACGCTCGACGCGTTCATCAGGATGATGACTAATGCCTCCAGGATGCCGTAAGAACAGCATAGCAATCGGAAAGCACTTTGCCATCATCACGGCATCGTGACCGGCTCCGCTGGGCAACTCGGTAACGGCATATCCCGTCTCGGCTACCGCTTTGCCTAGCAGGTCACTCAATTGCGAATCCATTGCAACAGCAGCTTCAGGCGTGTGTTCAAGGACTTCGAACTCGACCCCATCAGCGCTGGCAATACGCTCTCCAAGGGTCAACAACTCGGTGACGGTCTGTTCGCGCACTTCGTCTTCCGCGTGACGAACGTCAAGCGATAGCTCCACTCGGCCTGGAATGACATTGGGTGCGTTGGGCATGACCTTCAGGCGGCCAACCGTCGCTCTCAGACCTTCGACTCGCGTGCCAAGTTCTCGGACGGCGCGGATGAACTCAGCACTACTCACCAGAGCGTCGTGCCTGCCTTGCATGGGGGTCGTCCCGGCGTGGCCCATCTGTCCGGTGAACGCCAACCGGAGTCGGCTTTGTCCAGCGATAGCGGTTACCAGTCCTACCGGTGAGCCACACGACTCTAACAGGGGGCCCTGTTCCAGATGCGGTTCGATGAACCCGATCACCTCTTCAGTGCTGTAAGCCGCGTCACCTAAACAATCGGGTGCGAGGCCAAACTCAACAATCGCCTCGCGTAGCGTGGTTCCCTCAGCATCAACACGCTCCAGCCACTCAGTCTCAAAGCGTCCGGCTACCGCGCTACTGCCAAGGTACGGCTTGCTGAACCGCACCCCCTCTTCTTCGCTGAATCCAATGATGTCGAGATGGAAGGGGAGATTCACACCTTCGAGCGCTTCAATCAATGCTAAGCCGAGCAGCACGCCCAACACGCCGTCGTAGCGACCACCCCCGGGCACTGAATCGAGATGCGATCCGAGCAGCAAAGTCCTTGGAGACTCGCCAGCAGTGATTGATTGGCCCTCAAGACGCCCGATGAGGTTCCCCGCATTATCGATGCGCGTCGACAGACCAGCGGACCGCATCCAAGCGGCGAGTCGATCATGCACATCATGCATGGGCTTAGAGAGAAATCGTCGTGTGATCTGGCCCGGCTCTTCCGAACAGTGCCCAAGTTCATCGCACCGCGCCATGACAAGATCGGCTAAGGCAACGGTCTGCGGGCTCATGGGTGGTTCTCAGAGTTTCAGTGCAGGGAATAGATACCCGGCAGTGATTCCCCTCTGCCAAAGTTTTCATTCTTCTAGGATATGGTTATAGTGGTGAATGTAGAGGATTTCGTGTCCTCTACCAGGGCCTGCGGATGGTATCCGGGAGCTGAGGCGGTCATTGCAAAGAAACTATTGTGCTTGAAGCCTGAAGGCGTTCGGCCCTAACAGTTGGATTTACCACTGTCATGCGAGACCATCTCGTTTTTTTCATCAATGGCACGCGACACGAAGTTCGTGGTCAGGCTGCGGCTTTAACGCTTTCGGATTACCTTCGCGACGATCTGCGGCTAACCGGTACGAAAATCGTTTGCGCCGAGGGTGACTGCGGCGCTTGCTCAGTTCTTGTGGGCTCGCCGGACGAATCGCATGAGCGGTTTGACTACCAGTCGATTGATGCTTGCATTGCCTTCATCTACCAGATGGACCGCAAGCACATTGTTACCGCTGAAGGTTTGCAGCGTGATGACCAACTGACGGAAGTTCAATCGGCCATGGTTGATTGCCACGGCAGCCAGTGCGGATTCTGCACGCCGGGGTTCGTCGTGACGATGCATGGCCTCTGCGAAGAACAACGCAATGTGACTGGACAACTCACCGAAGATGAGCTTCGGCTTGGTCTCTCGGGCAACCTCTGCCGTTGTACGGGGTACTCACAAATCATCAACGCGGGACAGGCCTTTGATCCCTCCACGGTAGAGAGTATTGCTGATCGTTACGACACGGCATCAATGCTGTCAGAATTCAAGTCGCTGGGGGCGGAGATAGTCCACGTTAATCCGCCGACGTCGGTCGAAGCCAACGGTCATGCAATCCGACAGGCTCCTCCTGAAATCTACTTGCCAACAACGCTTGAGGAGCTTCTCACTCGCCGCGCGGATCGACCTGAGGCAACGCTCGTGAGCGGCGCGACGGACTTGGGCGTGCAGCACAACCATGGCAAGATTTCGCCTCGCGATATTCTGTTTACCAAGAGCGTCGCCGAGCTGAACCAGTTGGAAGTCATCGACGGCAACCTCGTGATCGGTGCTGCGGTGACTTGGGCGGAGATTGAAGCCTTCTCACGGGAAGAACTCCCCGAGTACTACGACATCATCACGCGCTTTGGCAGCCCGCAGATTCGCCACGCGGGCACGCTGGTCGGCAATTTGGCCAATGCTTCGCCGATTGCTGACTCGATACCGTTCCACTATGTCGCCGAGTCAACGCTCCGTTTGGCGAGCGTTCGTGGCGAACGGGAAGTTCCAATCCAGCAATTCTACTTAGGTTACAAACAGCTCGATCTTCAGCCAGACGAAGTGATTGTGAGCGTCAGTACCCCTTTGCCAAAGGAAACGATACGGCTGAAGCTTTACAAAATCTCAAAACGTCGTGACATGGACATCAGCACGGTCACCTTGGCATTTTGGTTGGAGATGGACGGCGATACGGTCCGCGAAGCCTGCCTTGCAACGGGTGGCGTTGGTCCGACAGTCGTCCGATTGCCGCTGGCCGAAGAACTCATCGAAGGAAAGCCGCTGGACCTTGAGGCGATGCGTTCGGCAGGACGAAAAGCACGGGAAGAAATCTCGCCGATCTCCGACGTGCGTGGGAGTGCGGACTATCGATTGCAACTGGTCGAGAACCTGTTCGCGAAATGCTACTACGATCTTTCGCCTTCGACTCGTGTGGAGGTTGCCTAGGATGCCATCCGTCGGAAAAGCTCTGCCGCACGATTCTGCTACTGGTCACGTTACTGGTGGGGCTCGTTACATTGACGATTTGCCGCGGCTAGCTGGAGAGTTGTGCATTGAGCTGGTTGGCGCCCCTGTGTCAGCAGGCAAGCTCGGTAGCATCGATTTCGCGAAGGCACGCGAGCTTCCCGGCGTCGTTTGTATTCTGACGCATGAAGACCTTAAGGTACCAAACCACTTTGGACCGATTTTTCCTGATGAGCCCTTCTTAGTTGATGACGAGATCGCTTACTTGGGCCAGCCCGTAGCGATTGTCGCTGCGGAGAATCCGCGGGCTGCCAAACAAGCCCGAGATGCTGTCGAGATCGAATGTCAAGCGACGACTCCCATTCTCACGATTGAGCAAGCTCGCGATGCGGATTCTCTCATCGGTCCCGAATTGAAGATCGCAACCGTCAGTCAAGAAGAGATTGAGGATACATTCGAATCAGCACCACATACCCTCAGCGGCCAATTTCACTCTCAAGGGCAAGAGCAGTTCTACTTCGAGACCCAAGCTGCTATCGCTCAGCCGGGCGAAGCCGAGGATGTGAAAGTCATTTCCTCGACGCAGAACCCCACCGAGACGCAAGCGGTGGTTGCCGAGGCGCTTGGGCTGAAGTTCCACCAAGTGGTCTGCGAGTGCATTCGCATGGGAGGCGGCTTCGGAGGTAAGGAGACGCAGTCCGCGCTCACGGCTGTCGCCGTTGCTTTGGTCGCTCAGCAAACAGGTCGCCCAGCCCGGCTTGTCCTAGAACGCAGTGTCGATATGCAGATCACTGGTAAAAGGCACGAGTACCTCTCCGATTATCGCGTTGCTTTCAACAAGCAGGGTCGACTGCTGGCTGCGGAGTTTCAGTTCTACTCGAATGGGGGAGCGTTTGCCGATCTTTCAACGGCCGTGCTGGAGCGAACGATGCTTCACGCGGAAAACGCTTATCACATTCCGCAGATGCGCGTGACCGGCCAAGTTTGCCGAACGAACCTACCGCCGAACACCGCCTTCCGTGGCTTTGGCGGACCGCAGGGAATCGCAGTGATTGAAAGTTGCCTGCAAGATATCGCTCGTGTCGTCGAACGCGATGCCTTGGAAGTGCGAAGAGAAAATCTCTATCGCGACGGGGACCCCGAGCGAAGTGTGACCCATTACGGTCAGATTGTTCGGGACCATGTTCTGGAGGAAACGTTTGACCAACTCGCCGCAAGTTCCGATTATCAACGGCGGCTTGACGCGGTGAACAAATTTAACGAGACGAGTCCGACGCATCTGAAGGGAATCGCCATTTCAGCGGTAAAGTTTGGCATCTCGTTCACGTCGAAGTTTCTCAATCAGGCGAATGCCCTGGTCAACGTCTACACCGACGGTACCGTTCAAGTCTCCACTGGCGGCACGGAGATGGGGCAAGGCTTGAACACCAAGATTCGCCAAGTTGTCGCCGATGAGTTTGGCTTGCCACCAGACGACGTACGACTGATGGTGACCTCGACCGAGAAAAACAACAACACGTCGCCCACTGCTGCCAGCGCGGGAACGGATCTCAATGGTGCCGCGGCAGTAGATGCTTGTCAGAAGATCAAGGCGAACATGGTGGCGTTTGCCGCGGAGTTGCTGGCAAATGTCGAGCTGGGTTACTCGCCTTCGCCAGCACACATTCGCATTGATGGCGGCTATGTTTTCGATACGCGTAATCCCGATCCGACTTGTCGGATCGCATTCCCTGACTTCTGCGCACGTGCCCGTCGCGAGCGTGTCGATCTCGGTGCCCGTGGCTTCTACGCAACGCCTGGTGTGGATTACAACCGTGAGACAGGCCGTGGCAACCCGTTCTTCTATTACACCACGGGGGCAGCAATCGCTGAGGTCACGATTGACCGCTTCACGGGCGAACTCGTTTTTGACCGGGCCGATCTGCTGATGGATGTCGGCAAGATGATTAATCCAGGCATTGATCGCGGACAAGTGATCGGCGGCTTCATTCAAGGCGTCGGCTGGGTGACTAACGAAGACCTGCGTTACGAGGAAGACGGACGGCTACTTTCCACCGGCCCGACCACCTATAAAATCCCCAACGTGACTGACCTGCCTCGTGAGTTCAACGTGAACTTCATTGAAAACGCGAAACACACGAAGAACATTCGTCGCAGCAAGGCAGTAGGTGAACCGCCGTTGATGCTTGGTGTCTGTGTTTGGATGGCAGCGAAGCACGCCCTCTCATTTCTTAGTAATGAGGAGCCGGTGAAGCTCTCAATTCCTGCAACGGGTGAAGAACTTCTCATGCGCATGACGGAGATGACTTCCTCGGTTGCTCAAGAGCCCTCTCCTGCGTGAGTGCCTTGGAATGCGAGATCAAGATTTCCTCAGTCGCTGTGAAGAGCTTACTGCCGCAGGAACGCCCTACGTTCAAGTCACGCTGGTGGAAGCCACAGGCTCAACGCCACAGGACGTCGGCGCACGCATGCTCGTCACGGCAGAAGGGCTGGCAGGCGGAACCGTCGGCGGGGGACGCATCGAGGCAAAGGCCATCGAGCAAGCTCAAACCGCCTTGCGAGAGAAGGCCGAGCCGACTCTCGTCGATTGGAGCCTCAAAGCCGACGTGGGAATGACCTGTGGCGGTCGAGTGAAGCTCTTCTTCCAGAGCTTTGCCGTGGCGAGCTGGGAGGTTGTCGTTTTTGGCGCGGGTCATGTTGCCCAGGCACTAACGCGGTTGCTCATCACCTTGCCGGCCTGTCGCGTCACGTGCATCGATCCTCGGAGTGAATGGCTAGCGAAACTGCCAGAAGGTGTACTTACCAAAGAAACTGAGAATCCTGCTGACGAAGTCGGTACACTTCCCGAGGAGACCTTCGTTCTCTGCATGACGCGCGGTCACAGCAGCGACCTGCCCGTCTTGAAAGCGATCTTCGAGACGAATCGACAGTTTCCATTCCTAGGAGTTATCGGCAGCAAGGCGAAAGCTACCGTCCTTCGCAAAGAACTTCTTGAGGCGGGCATCTCCGCCGAGCGAGTACAATTCCACTGCCCAGTCGGATTGCCCATTGGTTCCAACCACCCGGCGGAAATCGCGGTGAGTATTGTGGCGCAACTCCTTGAGGTTCGCGATCAATTGAACCACGAATTGCACGAATAATTATCGATTGATTTTTTATCGACGAATTCTCAACCCATTCGTGTAATTCGTGAGTATTCGTGGTTAAAAAACTATCGCGCGAATGATAGCAATTGCTGCTTGTTCCCTACCGGTAGACCTTTGTGTTGGGCGTGCTTTAACATGTTCGGTAGGCACGTAACAGCGAAGGCAGTGATTGGTGAGTGAGCAATCCCCTCAACCCGCGGTGGAACTTCAGCCCGTCTTGGACGAGGTGGTGGGTTATCTGAACTTTTCGTCAGGAAACAGCGACCCTCACTTCTTGGAGAATCTGAGCCGGCTTGCTGAAGCGATTGAAGGTTCAGAGACGATCGCTGCCGGTGATGCTCAGTGGACGGAAATACTTAAGGTTTGGCTCACTGGTGCGATCCAGCGACTGCAAGCTGAGGGCAAGGCATTTCGCGATGCCTCACAAGCGACTGCATTAGTCGAGCTGATGTTCAAGGAGTTCTTGCCCGCCTATCGAGAATTCCACCGCGATCTGCTCCACCATCAGACAGAACAAGACCTGTGGCGGCCTTACTTTTTAGGCCGTGCTTGGGAAACACTGCTGCGGCAGGGTGGGTCTTGGGATGAGTCGGACAGGATCGTTACCGTGGCTCTTTCCCAGCTGAACGACTACGTCGGCTATCGTCCGACACCGGCGCTGACCTCGGGGAATCGTTCTGACCCCTACCCGAACGAATTCGTTCGTCCTATTCCCCTCTATGTCCGTGGTGCCGGCGTGGCAGCCGGACGATATGACCGTTTGCTTTCGCGTACACTGGAGATTCTCCGTGAAACCGATCCAGAGATCCTGCAACGGGCTTGGTTCGACCTAGATCGCCTTGAGGAGATTGCTCTCGACCCGCGAGCATACGACTTCGACCATCCCGTCAATCGTCGTCCCAACCATCATTTCGGTCAGTGGGATCCTCGCCACATTGATGGAGCGGGCTACTACACTCGTTTTGTTATGCAGGAAGTGACGCTTGCCGCACTGCTCGCGCGCGTGGAAGCCGCGAACGAAGATCCGCAAGAACAGGAGCACCGACTTTACGAAGCGGCAGCGGTGCTCGCCGGTACGATTCTCATGGCGTCGGGCACCAGCGGCGATGCCCCTGGGTGCCACGACTCAACGGTTACACTCTCGACACTTCTGCCGCATATCGCTGCTTATCGCGACGATTTCTATCAACAATTGTTGACCAGTGCCGTGGGGGCATTGGGGGAACGACTCCTTGAGGATGCGCAAAAGCGGAGGCAGCCGTTTGGTGCGGCAAGACAGCACCTGAATCACGAACTTTCGCGGCGACGTGCCTTGCAGTTACAAAGGGTTCACCTCGCGCTACTGTTCGCTCGCATGGGTTACCAAGACTCAGCCTTGAAGCAGGCGGGTTCAGTGCGCGTCGCTTCAGCACGGATGTTGACGGCTCTCTATTGTCGACTCACCTCGGGGCATGATTCGATTGATGCGGGCAAGCTCGACTTGGTTTCCGATGATCTCTTGCAGATTGAAGACCTATTGCATCGTGCGATCGAATGCGGAGCGCTCGTCGACCCCTGGAGCGTCGTGGGTTTTGCCGCCAACTTTAGTTTGTTTCCAGCGCTTGAGAACACTGTCCATGACTGGCGTGTTGATGAGCTGATCGAGCTTGTCCGACAAATCCTCGACCTAGCGGCCCGCGCTTGGAGCGAAGCTGCGGCCGTCGACGACTCGAAACATGAACGTCTATTCGAATCAATCTTGCAAAGACTCACACGGTGGTGGGACCAGCATGCTACGGCAACGGTTGAAGGCGTCGACCGACTCGTTGCCAAAGAGATCGAAGTCTCGGCCAACCTCGTCTCTGGCGCTCTCAACGCCTGGCACAAAGCGGGGGCTGCTTCGGGGGATATCGCCTTTTGGCAGATGTTTGTCGAAGAGTTTGATTCATCCAAAGCTTTTCAGATGGTGATCGAAGCGCTGCTCGATCACGGTGACACGGTTGCCTCGCGTGCTTTGATGATGCAGTGGGTCAATCAGAGAGATCGAACACCTTTGGACGATGGAGACGCGGACCTGGGACCTTTGGCGTTCCGTTGGCTGGCAACCGTTGAGGCGCAGCAACATGCGGCTCCCGAAGAGAGTTCAGAGAAGGATCGGTGGCCTCAAGTCGCCAAGTTTTTCGCTTACTTGGAAGCAAATGCCGAGGAGTATTGGCAGCCACCCGAACTCACGATGGATGGTTCGACTTCGGCCCGGCGAATCTCCGATGATGAAATTCCTTTTGGCGATCCCGATGGCGAGGATGACGACTACGGCGAGGACTTCGATACCGACGGCTTGGAAGAATCACTGGCGGACGAATTCGATGACGCGCTCGACGATGCTCTCGACAGAGAATTGGGCGATGGCGAGTACGACTACCCCTATGACGAGGAGAGCTCCGACAGCGAATACGATTACGATGAGGAAGAAAGTGAAGTCTTCGGGGCTGCCTATGAGGAGATGGTCTACCGAGACAGCACCGACGATGGCAACGAGGGAGATCTCGCTGATGATGGAGCCGACCCGCTTTACACCGAGTGGGAATATGAAGCCGACCGCATCGATCAGCGGCTGAGCTTCCTCAACACGGTTGCTCGATTATGGAAGCACACGGCGATCACTTGGGGTGGCAACGGTGAGGATCGCCGCGAGACCTTCGATAGTTGGTTGCACCAAGCTGCGGATAATTATCGACGCCTGATTGAACTGTTGGAGTCGGTCCACGAGTATCGTTTCGCAAAGCCCTCTCCCTCGCACGAATCGCTCGTCGAATACGATCGTTTGCGAATGATCAAGGAACAACTTGTTCAAGCGATTATCGGTACTTGTGTCGAAACCGCGGTCGCCGCCCGCTTGCTAATGGCCTCTCGCGGAAAAGACGTGCAGCAAGAGTCAGCACCGAAACAGACGTTTGATGCAGAAATTGATCAGGTAGCGATACCCCTGCTGCGATCTGTCTTGGCGGGAGATACCGCAGGCGTTCGCGAAGTGTGGCCTTTCTTTCTGGAGGTGCTCTCGAAGCGGCCGCTGCTGTACGTGCCTCACTCACGGGGAGGGAAGCCTCGTAAAATTGTCGCGACACGCGGACTGCAACGATTACTTCACGACTTGCTCGGGTGGCTTCCCAAGCTAGGGATGGTGCGAGAGACTTGCCAGTTGCTCGATTTAGCCCAGCAACTAGAGAAAGACTTTCCCATGGAAAGCGCGGTCACGGAGTTCGATCGCCTGTTTGAGAACGGTTATCAGGCGATCGTCCGCTCGATGGTCGCTTCGGCAGAGGCGTGGGACAACCGCATTCCACCTGAACGAGCTCGCCAAGCGGACCACATGCTCGTCGATGCGTTGCAGATGCTTACCGAACGGCAGCTTGACCGTTGGTTGGATCATAGCCATACCCTACGTCTGAGTGTCGTCGAGCGACTTGGGGATGAGGAAGATTGGGAAAAGTTCAAAGCGTTTGTTGAAGCCTATGGAGAGCAACTCTTCACGCAGAAGTTCCTGGGCAGCCTTGGCAATCTCAGGGGGATTTTGCACCAGGGGGTCGACGCCTGGCTCGCGCAACTCGAGGAGAACCCTGACGCCATCGAGCAGATCAAGCTACTGACCGACCTCGCCGACGGTGCTCCTCGACAGGCTGTTGTCGAAATGCTGACGCTGACACTAGAAATCGTTGTCGAGAACTATCGCGCCTATCGGGATTACAACACGACGACAACGCAAAGCGATCACGGCGAGCTGCTGTATAACTTTGTCGATTTCATTCGTTTGCGGGCTGAGTATGACCGGGTTGCCTGGAAATTAAGGCCCGTCGTCTGGGCTCACGAGATCCTTGTGAGGCATGGTCGCACATTAGCCGCTGAGATGTGGCGGCAGGCCTTCGTCGAACGGACCAATGACGTCGCTGAAGATCACCTCCAACGGCTGATTCAACTTGGCGAACAATATGGGATGCAGTTGCCGACGATTTCCGATCGCTTAGAAGAACGGTTTATCCGTCCGCTGGTGATCGACCAAGTTCGCGCCTTGGTCGGTCCTGCGATGAGTGCAGATGCTGAGGAGAAACGCTTGGCGTTTGCAGCCCTAGAGCAAGAAATCGCCGGACTTGCCAGCCAACCTCACGGCGCCGGATTCGAGGCACCAGATTGGCTGACTGCCCTCGAAGAAGAAGTCACCGAGGCCCGTTCTCGCATGAGTCACGTTTCTTCTTCGGACCGATTGGCTCGAAGAATTGGACAAGTGCAACTCTCTTGGAGCGAGTTGTTAGAGCAGTTGTCGGGGAAAGAAAGCTAATTGCATGAAACACACTATTGTTTAGTAATGAAACTGCCGTTTAGATCAAACGCTACTTCGCTCCTGGAGAGTGAGCTTATTGTTCTCGATGCGTTATTTGATAGTGCATGCGAGTTTCAAACTTTGCGAAACACGGGCTTTAGAGTCCGATGGAACTTACCTTACTCCCACGATTTAAGTGATGAGAATCTGCAATGCACCCTTGATTCCTTGCTTGATCGAGAGATTCTAACAACTAAAACATGCGAACATCGCAAATATTTTCTCTTCACCAGCAATGGTGGCAAAGAGTGGTCTTTGGAGCGAAGGCCAGATTGGAATCGATATTGTACAGAGCGTTATAAAACAACATCGCAGAATCGCACCTTAATGTCGGTCGCATGCGTTTCCGAAGACATTCGTAATGACTTCATGCGATTGTGGACTCCACAAACAGCGAACAAGCGATCAGCAATCATCTCTGATTGCGACCTTATCTACTGGCATCCTTTCGAGGCCCTCTACGTGGGGTTGGCAACCTACCGTGAGAAGTATGAATGGTCTCCAAAGGAGTTCGAAGTGCACGTCAAAGAAGAAGAGCAACGTTGGGCCTCGATACGCAAACACCGTACTTGGTGGAGAAACGTATCCGAGCTCCAACGTTTCATAAATGACCAATCCGGTTAATGCGTGAATTCAGAATCAGACTAACGAACTTACTGAGGAAATTAACTCTCATGGGAAGAGCTTTCGAAGTCCGCAAATCCTCAATGGCCAAGACGGCCGCGGCAAAAACCAAGGTCTACTCGAAGTACGGCAAGCAACTCTACGTGGCGGCCAAGAGCGGCGGGCCGGACCCTGAGAACAACCTGACGCTGCGCAATTTGATTGATAAAGCCAAACGCGATCAGGTTCCGGCGCATGTCATCGACAAGGCCATTGAAAAGGCGAAAGGCGTGGGCGGCGAGGACTACTCCGCCTCGCGGTACGAAGGCTTTGGCCCTGGGGGGTGCTCAGTAATCGTTGATTGCCTCACGGACAATGCCAACCGGACGATCACGGATGTACGGAACTGCTTCACGAAGGCTAAATGTAAGATTGGCGCTCAGGGGTCGGTTGCCCATGTGTTCGAGCATCTGGCAGTGTTCTCATTCCCAGGCGACGATGGCGACGCGGTTCTTGAAGTTTTGCTGAACGCCGACGTCGACGTGAACGATGTCGAGTGCGAAGAAGGAAAGGTGACCGCCTTCGCCCCAGCAACTGAGTTCGACAAGGCACGCCAGGCACTCACGGACGCAATGCCCGAAGCGGAGTTTGAAGTCGCCGAAATCACCTACGTTTCATTGAACACTGTTGATATCCCCGCCGACGAGGTGCCCACGTTCGAAAAGTTCATGGCAATGCTGGAAGAGTGCGAGGATGTGCAGGATGTGTATCACAATGGCGTCCTGCCTAGCTAACGCGTCAGCTTGTTGCGACATGCAGCTGCTGTCAGCTCATTTCTGCTAATTTCGGGGCAGTACCGCAAGACGTAGTTGTTATCCACCGTCTTGCCTTAGGGCATAAACCCACTCGGTTTCGTGCGTGTTCCAGATGCGCGGGAGATAGCGATTAGGCCCTGAAAAACTCGCTCTCGCTGCTTGCTTCCGCCAGGGGGTAACGCATATTTCTCTGGGTTTCACCGTGTTACGCGTAGGGGCAGACGATGAGCGTACATATCCTTAATTCTTTAGCCATGCGCCGGTCACTTAGCCGTCGATTCGTGGTCGCGCTTCTGATTGTGGTTGCGACCACTGTCGGCTCGTTTCTGGCGGTGCACTGGCAGTTGCACAAGAGTGATCACGATGGGTATCTGATCAATATCAGCGGTCGTCAGCGGATGCTGTCACAGCGAATCGCCCTGCTTGCCTCCCGCTTAGATGCGTCGGGTGAAGGTACTGAAGCCCAGAGCACACTGATCGATTTGCACAGCGCTATCAAACGGATGAGCGCAGCACACGAGCGTCTGCGGGAGAGTGCGACAGCGGCTCCAGAACTCCAATCGCTGTTCGCTGGAAGTGACGGAATCGATGAGTCCGTGCTGGGCTACTTGGACCTTGCTCGTTCGTTAATCAACAAGACAGCAGCAGAGCCATCTCTGGTGATCGAAGATCTCGTAGAAACGGCCGCCGATGGCAATCTGTTGGCGAAACTCGATGCCTACGTTGAAGCACTGGAAGACCTCTACGATTCGAAGCTCTCGACGTTTCAAATCGTTTTACTCGTTCTTGCACTCCTGTCGATCGCTGCACTGCTGGTCATGGCCTTTGCAATCTTCAAGCCGACCATCGAGCTTGTCACCGAGAACCAGAAGCGTCTCGAACAGTCAAACACAGAGCTGATGGAGTTCTCGTATCGAATCTCTCATGATCTCCGAGCGCCGGTAGTAGCAGCTACTGGCGTCGTTGAGATCGCGAGAGATTCGCTTGATTTGGGAGACCACGAGACGACTACTGGGTGCCTCGAACGGGTCTCCGATTCTCTCGCTAAGGTTGCAGGGACGATTGAAGACATTGTAAGCCTTATTAAAAACCAGATGACCGATGCTGAGCCCGAAGTATTCTTCGTTTCCAAATTACTTGAGCAATCCATGGAAACGGTACGAAACATGGATGGATTCGAAGAAGTTGATTTCGAGATCTACTGCCCGAAAGACTTAGCGGTACGGAACAAACGAGTTTATCTCAAACAATCCTTAGATAATCTTATCTCAAACGCATTAAAGTACCGTGACCCGGATGAGAAGCAATCAAGGGTCAGTATCGACGCTGCCAAAGTGGGGGCAGAGGTGAAAATTTCCATTGCGGATAACGGCCTGGGAATCGACGAGGCTTTCCACGATAAGCTCTTCGGCATGTTTCAGCGATTCCATCCCCGGGCTGCGTTTGGAACGGGCTTAGGCTTGTATCTGGTATCGAAGAATGCTGCTGCCATGGATGGTGACGTTTCGTTCAAGGCGTTAGAAAAGGGTTCTCAATTCGACATTTCATTTCCATCATTAGGGGCATAAGATGAAGACTGTTCTTGTAGTTGATGATGATGAGGTATTCCACTACCTTTGCGAGCGTGTCTTCGCGAAAACGAGATGTGACTATGAGCTACTTAGTGCCTTTGATGGTGTTGAGGCTCTAGAGGTTCTAGAGAAAGCTGAAACCCCTCCCGACGTCATTCTGCTGGACATCAACATGCCACGTATGAATGGCCATGAGTTCTTGAAGGAATACTCCAAGTTCTGCCCATCAGAAATTCCCGTCGTGGCGATGCTGACGAGCTCCGATCAAAAAGAAGACCGCGTCAACGCGATGAGCTATCAGTTCGTCAAGGATTATCTCCTCAAGCCTATCCGTGAGGAAGACATCGAGCGACTGAAGGTGGCCTACGACGACCTCCAGGCTATGCGATTTGAGGGAGAGCAGTGCGCAATCTGAGGGCGACTTGCGATAAATGGCAAAGCGTGACATATTGATGGGTAGACGCCTGTTCATCATCAGGAAGGATCCCCCGAATGTCGCGAGTATTGCAAGACGCTGAGTCTTATTCTGCCGAAGCCCAGCACGAAGAACCGACGCTGCCGTTCGCCGTTCATCTCGACTTGAAGGTGATCGATCCCGACACGATTCGCGAGCTGACTCAGCATCGCGAAGGCGCGGACCGCGACGAATTTGCTTTGGAAGCATTGAAAATCGGGGTACTCGCTCTGCGACGTGCCTCGAGCGCTTTCGACGCAGATTACATCAAGCGCGAAACCGATCGCCTGCTGGATACGATGCGTCGTCAGTTGGAGGACCATAGTCGGGGGGCTCAAGAGAAGCTCGCCGGAGCGCTGAAACACTATTTCGACCCAGAGAGCGGCCAGTTCAATCGGCGCGTGCAACAGCTCACCAGCAAAGATGGAGAACTCTCGACACTGTTGGCGAGTTCGCTTGACGGGGAAGATTCGCAGTTGTCGAAGACACTGTTCTCGCACTTCGGCGAGCAGAGCCCCTTGATGAAACTGCTCAGCCCCGACCAATCACAAGGGCTGCTTGCTACCCTTCGCAATAACGTCGAAACCGAACTCGGCAAACAACGTGAGCGCATTCTTCAAGAATTCTCGCTCGACAATCCGCAGAGCGCGTTGACACGCCTGATCGAGCAACTCACCAATAAACACGGCAGCCTGTCGAAGGATCTGCAGGGCAAAATCGACGAGGTGATCAAAGAGTTTTCGTTGGATAAAGAGGATTCGGCTCTCAATCGGCTCGTGCAACGGGTTAGCAAAGCTCAGGAGACGATCACGCGTGAGTTCTCACTCGATAACGATCAGTCGGCACTCAAGCGGATGAAGGGCGAGCTAACGACAATCCTAGAAGCTCACGTCAAGACAAACGCGGAGTTTCAAGAAGAAGTGAAAATCGCCCTTGAGAAACTCAGCACGAAACGAGAGGAAGAACAGCGGAGCACGATTCACGGGCACACGTTCGAGGATGCTGTGTTTACGTTCGTCCAGAACGAGGCTCAAAAACGCGGCGATACGGCAGAGGCAACTGGAAATAGCACAGGGCTCAAAAAGAACTGCAAGAAGGGGGACGCGGTCATTCAACTTGGCCCCGAACACGCCGCTGCTGGGGCAAGAATTGTCGTCGAAGCAAAAGAAGATGCTAGTTATGCTCTCCGCAAAGCACTCGACGAATTAGCCGAAGCCCGCCCCAACCGCGATGCCCAGCAAGGGGTATTCGTTTTCTCCTCGCGTACTGCGCCTGAGGGATTGGAGCCGGTTGCCAGGTACGGCAACGATGTCTGCGTGGTGTGGGACGCTGAGAATCCACAAACCGATGCCTACTTCAAGGCGGCATTGGAAATCAGCCGCGCCATGTGCTTGCGGGCCAATGCCAGCCCGAAGCGGGACTTGATCGATTGGACACCCATCGATAAGGCCATTCCCGATATTCAGAAACGGGCTGAGAACCTCGATAAGATTCGCACGTCCGCTGAGACCATTCTCTCGTCAAGTAACAATATCATCAAACGTGTCGATATCGATCAGAAAGCACTCGAGAAACAGATTGATGTTCTCAGCGAGGCCATGCGTGACATCAAAGACCTGCTCGGCGAGGACGAGGGCGAAGCAGTTGCTCAGCCTTAGTGTCCATCTTAAGTCCGCTCTCCTGCTTGCGGGAGAGGGCTAGGGTGAGGGTAGGAGAACGCTTCTAGGCACTTAGTTGGCGGCAACGAAGCTCAGTGACGCGAAAGCAGCTTCAATCGTTTCCACCCGAACTTGTTCCGCTTGCTCCGCGGCACCAGCAATCAGAGCTTGTTCGGCAAGGCGATTCACGCGGCGGGGGATTCCTTCAGCCAAAGCATGAAGGGCTCCCAAAGCCTCTTGATCAAACGCGGGACGGTCGCAGCCGGCCTCGAAGAGGGCCATCTGTAGGTAGCCGATCGTTTCTTCCTCGGTCCAGTTCTCAAGATCGATCTGCAGGTCCACTGCCTCTAACAGCGAAGCCTGAAGTCGGCCAGCCGCCTGAGTCTCAGAGACCAGTACCAACGCCAACCAATTGGCTGGAGCAGGTAGCCGCATAAGCCGGATGAGCTGCGTTTGGAGATCGGGTCCGGCTTGGTCGGCATTATCGACGATCAAGATCGTCGGCGGGTTCGTACCATGCGTGAACGCAAAGTCGGCGAGTTGACGAAAGAGAGCGACCTGAGTTTCGTGTTTTCCAGGCCCGATGGCCAATGCTGAGGACGTTTGCCAGAGCAGCTCAGTCGGCGAAAGCCCTGCTGCGTCAACCACGGCGACCGAGCGATTCTGACCCCGTGAAGTCTGCGCGAAGCGGTTCACCAGGAGCGTTTTCCCAGACCCCCTCTCGCCCAACAGCAAAGCTGCTTGCCTGGTGCCGCTTGCTAAGAACCTCAGTCGAGCTTCAGCCTCAGCGAGTCCGGCGGTCTCGTGATGAAACGCCGGCTGGAGCCCGCTCGCGAAGGGCGGCCTTTCAAGTCCCCAGAAACTCCAATAGTTGGGAGAATGGATGGCCGATTCGACGGACATTGAAGACCTACAGAGAAAGGCTTAGGTTGAAGGGTAAATTCTATCGAGTCCCTCTACCAGCATCGTCGTTTCTGCCAGCGGAACTTTCGCTTGCTCCGTGCTAGCAGTCTCAAAAAAAGCGCTCTTTCCGGATCTATGCCAACACTACTTCGCCGCTGCTACTCCTCACGACCCGTCGTCGACCGGGCGGTGACCATCGAGGGGCAAGAGGCCCATCACTTGCTACACGTCTTGCGAGTGCAGACAGGTGACTCACTAACGGTTTTCGATGGGAGCGGTCAGGAATTCCAGTGCGAAGTTGCCGAATGCCGTCGTGCGGAGGTAGTCCTGGAGGTCCTTTCGCTTGATGAAGTGAACCGGGAGTTGCCTTTTCTGCTTGAACTCGGCGTGGCGATGCCCAAAGGGGACCGCTCTCGTTGGTTGGTCGAAAAGTGCGTTGAGCTAGGTGTCAGTCGGTTGGTGCCGCTATCCACCAAATTCTGGGACGTCAAAGCAAAGCGAGATTCGCACAAGAAACTGCATCGCTATGTGATTGAAGCGAGTAAGCAGTGCGGGCGGAATCAATTGATGGAGATCGAAAACCTCACCTCGTTCGAGGTTTGGATCCAAAGCTCTCAAGAAGAGAAAACGACCCAACTAATCGCGCACCCGGGCGGTGAACTCATCGAGAACGCAATTGTAGTACAGGGAGGTCCTATCCGGCTAACGATTGGCCCCGAGGGTGGTTTCTCCGAGGCAGAAATCGAGATTGCTCAGCGATCCGGCTGGCGAGTTGTTGACCTCGGGCCGCGGATTCTTCGTGTCGAGACAGCTGCGTTGAAACTCATCTCAGCGATTACTGGCTGACAGCCGGTTTTGGATTTGCTGCCGGCTTCACCTTTTCAGGAGCAGCGGCTTCCGCCTTTCGTTCACGGACGACTTTCCCGAACAAGTGGCCACCGTGGTCTCCTCCACTCCAGTAGCCAGCGTAGTGATCGCGAAAGATCATCACCCGGGCGTCAAACTGCCCCAGACCAATCACGGGAGCCTTGTCCACCGTAATCACGGGCGTATCGCCCGCCCAGAGAATTGGGAGCGTAAGCGGCACGGTGACGTCGTGCTCGCCGTATCGGATTCGTGCTTTGAACAGCCACTGATTGTTGCCCAAGTGTTTCACTGCGGCCAGTTCATAACGTTCAGGGGTCGGCAATCCGTCAGCTTTGCTGCTGTCGGTAAATCGCCCGACGAGTGCGGCACCGCTCAAGGTCTTTTCCAACTCTTCAAGCCGCGCACCTTGCGGGTCGACGATCTCTGCACACACTTTTTCAGAGCCATCCGCTGCGGTTGAAATGGTATCTTGCTTCTGATCTTGGGCGTCAGATGTGGGGTTGAGTACAACAAGAATCACTGCAGCGAGAAGATAACTCACTGCGGCAGAAAGTCGCTTAGTCAGCATGGTGTTCATTCACAAGATCTGGGCAAGATGAGTGCGAGACAGAACTGCTCGGCGTCAATGATTCATCTATTCTAACCCAAGCCAATAGGGGATACCAAGTTTTGGCCCCGAGGGACTAGGCAGCGGATCAGCGGCGTTGCGGCTGCGAGTAATAGCCGCCTACGTTCATGAACTGAGTGCTATGGCCCGTCGTGGGCACCCCATTCGTAGCTGCGGGAGCACCGGGAAGGTTGACTGCAGAGACTTGCGACTGGAGTCGCTGGATTTGGGCATTCTGCTTTTGCTGCTGGTGGCTCTGCTCAAGTTGTGGTCGCACGTAAGCATGATAGTTGGGAATCGCGTTGGGTGAGGCCAGCAGATCGAGCGACAAGTACGGGCTGAGATTTGACTGCGGAGTCACATTCTCGAAGGGCTTTCTAATGGTTCGTGTCGTTGGTCGCGTAACCGGTGGCTGACGGAAAGCCGGTCTGCGCGGCGTCTGCGGTGTTGCTACGGCACCACTGGTGCCGAAATACCTCTGCGCGGGATTACTGTGGCCCGTCGTTGAGCCGAAAGTCGCTTCACCAAAGGATCTGCCCCCGAAGGTCGCCCCTTGCTGCGCATGAGCAATAGTCGCCAGAAAGCAAACAGCGACAGTCAAGGCACCAGCAACAATACGCATTGGAAAGCTCCTTCTCGAAAGTGAACGCAGACCTACTGCCTGCACTTCTTGACCAATCGGCAAAGTCGACCTGCAAGCTAGAGTCGAATTCGCAGCGGCTGGTGCGTGCTAGCATGGATGCCTGCTGATGAGCATTCCGCAGGATGCTACTCGGTGCAAGCAAAGGCCGGCAATCAGTTCTCAGATTAGAGCTATCTTACGCAGCTTGGCGGGTGAGATACCCTAGTATGTCGCGAATCGAAATCACTCCGGTGAGCTTCTCCCCCTCCATGACCGGCAGGTGTCGGAAGCCGCCGAGGTTCATGTGATGCAGGGCGAAGGCGATTTTGTCTTCCGCTTGGAGCGTGACTGGGTTGGTGGTCATGACGGTGCTAATGGGGCGCTTGCCCTGCGTGCCAGCATCCGCACCGAGTTTCGTGAGGGCGTCGCGTTCGGTGAAAATTCCGGCGAGTTTGTCCCCTTCGGTGATCATCACGCAGCCAATGCGCTTCTCAAGCATGGTTGCCAGCACCTCGGCAATCGTTGCTTGTGGTGAAACCGCCAGCGGTGTGTTGGGCTCCAGCGAGGCGATGCGGTCCTTAACGAGCCCTTTTTCAACTTCGTTTAAGGGTTCAGCAATGCCGACGTCGGTCAGCGAGTGCTGACAGTCGTCACACAGGTCGGCACCTTCGGTATTTTCTTTTCCACAGAACGGGCAAGTGATCATGCGACGTCCCAGGTTTCGCCAGAGTTGAAGAGTTTATCGAGGTCGCCCTTGCCGTGTTGCTTCTGGGCTTCTTCGATTTGATCGTTGATCATGTCGTCGTATCGAGGTGCTTTCACAGAACGGAACACGCCGATCGGCTCTGGGAAGCCATCCTCGTAACGCATTCGGCTGAGTAGGTAAGCGAGGCTTGGCTCGGGGCTCTTCTCGTCGTGGAAGAGGAGATCGTCTTCCTTGATGCCTTTGCCGAGTTCAACCACTTCGGGATCGAGACCATTGAGCCGGATCCCTTTATCACGATCTTTTCCAAAGATCAGCGGCTTACCATGTTGCAGCTCCAGGGTCGTTTCCGTCTTGCTCTGACGATCCGTCGCATACTGCCAAGCACCGTCATTGAAGACGTTGCAGTTCTGGTAGACCTCAAGGAAAGCGGTGCCACGATGTTCGGCCGCTCGGCTAAGCATCGCGCCAAGGTGCTTGATATTCGTGTCGATAGAGCGGGCGACAAAGGTCGCTTCAGCACCGATGGCAATCGAAAGCGGATGTAGCGGGTTGTCGATCGCTCCCATCGGCGTGCTCTTTGTTTTCTTCCCCAAGGGTGAAGTCGGCGAGTACTGCCCTTTGGTGAGGCCATAGATGCGGTTGTTGAACAGAACAATGTTTAAGTCCATGTTCCGTCGGATGGCGTGCATGAGGTGGTTGCCGCCGATCGAAAGGCCATCGCCATCGCCTGTAATGACCCAGCATTGCAGATCGGGACGAACCGACTTTAAGCCCGTTGCGACGGCAGGGGCACGTCCGTGGATGGAGTGCATGCCGTAGGTGTTCATGTAGTAAGGGAACCGACTCGAGCAACCGATGCCGCTGATGAAGACGATTTTCTCTCGCGGCAAGCCGAGCGTCGGCATTACCTTCTTCATCTGAGCAAGGATCGAATAATCGCCGCAGCCGGGGCACCAACGGACATCTTGATCGCTGGCAAAGTCAGCCGGCTTGAGAACGGGAAGTGGTGTTTCGATGGACATGATAATTAGCTATTAGCTTTTAGCTGTTCGTAGATAGGGATAATTCGTCGTTGTCTCGTGACTGAAAACTGAACACTGACTAATGAAAACTTTTACACCATTTCGTTAATCTTCTCTGAAATCTCTGCAACACTGAATGGCTTTCCTTGCACCTTGTTCAAGCCTTTTGCGTCGATCAAGTAGCGGTCGCGGATGATGCTCCGTAGCTGCCCCATATTGAGCTCGGGGATCAGCACTTGCTTGAAGCCGCGGAGGATTCCTTCCAGATCTTTTGGGAACGGATTGATGTAGCGGAGGTGGCAGTGGCTGACCTTTTTGCCCGCCTTCTGCGCGTGACGGACTGCCGTAGTACAGCTACCGTAGGTGCCGCCCCAGCTTAGTACGAGGAGATCGCCCTCTTTTTCACCGAAGACTTTTTGCTCAGGAATATCATCGGCGACAAGATCGACTTTCTTCTGTCGCACGTCGGTCATGTGTTGGTGGTTAGCTGGGTCGTAGCTCACATTGCCGGTGCCGTCGGCTTTTTCCAAGCCGCCGAGGCGATGCTCCAGCCCTGGCGTGCCTGGAATTGCCCACGGTCGGGCCAAGAGATCATCACGGGTGTAGGGTTGGAACTGCTCGAAGTCGTCAGCCGCAGAGTCACGGGATTCAGGATGCTTGATTTCGATCTTAGGCAGGTCGGCCATCTTGGGAATTCGCCAAGGCTCAGAGCCGTTGGCGATATAGCCGTCGGTCAGGAAGAAGACCGGCATCATGTACTTCGAGGAGATTCGCCACGCTTCCTGGACTGCGTAGAAGCAATCGGCAGGACCGCTGGCGGCAATCACGCACATGGGGCACTCGCCATTGCGACCATACATAGCTTGCCACAGGTCAGACTGCTCAGTCTTGGTGGGAAGGCCCGTGGACGGGCCGCCACGCTGAACGTTGATAATGACCATCGGCAGTTCGGTGATTACTGCCAAGCCCAGCGCTTCACCCTTGAGCGCGATTCCTGGGCCGCTACTAGCGGTGACGGCCATCGCCCCAGCGAAGGAGGCGCCGATCGTGGAGGTCACCGCGGCAATTTCGTCTTCCGCTTGGAAAGTCAAAACATCGTAGTGCTTGTGCTTGGAAAGCTCGTGAAGTATGTCGCTCGCCGGGGTGATCGGGTATGCACCAAGGAACAGTCGCTTCTCCGATAACTGAGCTGCCGCCAACAGGCCCCAAGCCAGTGCCGTGTTGCCCATAATGTTGCGGTACTTGCCGGGGGGAAGCACTGCAGGATCAACATGGTACTGGGTATTGATCGCTTCGACGGTCTCGCCGTAGTTGAAACCGGCTTTCAGAGCCGCTGTGTTTGCCTGAGCGATCTCCGGCTTTTTGCCGAATTTGGTCTCAATGAACCGTAGTGTTGGGTCGAGCGAACGGTCGTACAGCCAGAACACGAGGCCCATCGCGAAGAAGTTGCGGCAGCGGTCCGCTTCTTTCTGACTCAGTCCGAGCCCCTCAACGGCGAGCCGAACGAGCTTGGTCATTTCGACCGAGTGCAGTTTGTATTTCTCAAGGCTGCCATCTTCCAGCGGATTGGTCTCGTAACCGGCTTGCTCGAGACCCTTCTTATCAAAGGCGTCTTTGTTGACTAGCAAGATGCCGCCGTCGCGGAGGTCCTGTAGATTCGTGGCAAGGGCCGCCGGGTTCATGGCGACGAGCGAATCAACGGTATCGCCTGGCGTGTAAATCTCGTTGCTGGAGAAATGGATCTGGAAACCCGAGACACCGGCCTTGGTGCCACGAGGGGCGCGAATCTCGGCGGGGAAGTCCGGGAAGGTTGCGACGTCGTTGCCCGCGAGCGCTGACGTATTGGTGAACTGGGTACCAGCGAGCTGCATACCGTCGCCGGAGTCTCCACAGAATCGAACGGTGGCCTCTTCAACGTTGGCGAGCTGCTTTTCAGGCGTAGCGGTAGACATCAGTAGTTTTTCAGTTGCCAGTGTTCAGTGTTCAGTAATTTCGCCGCGGCGCTTGTGCCGCGATAGGTAGTTTCGTGCCTAGGCACCTTCGCGCTCAGCAGGCGAACGACCAGGCTGAGGCGGAAGGTTGTAAATGGTATTTGGGAAGTGATCGACCAGATAGTGAACGATGCCACGCACCGCGATCACCCCCTCGGGTTGGTTGGTCTCAGAGAGGACGGGCAAATTGCGATAGCCCCCTTCGCTCATTTTGGTAATTGCCTCTTCGACAGTGGTTTTGGTGCTAACCGAAACGGGGCTTGCCGTCATCACCTCGGTAACACTGCGATCAAGCTTGCTATCTTCCTGACCGTTGGCAGCCGCGGAAATCGAGGCGAGCGCGTCACGTTCCGTGTAGATTCCGATCACGCCCGAGTCGTCGCAGACCAACACGCTACCGCCTCGCTGGGTACGCATTAACTGCAGGACCTCGCGAATGGTTGTTTCGGGAGAGACCAGCAGGGGCTCGTCAGGGTACGCCGCGGTAACCGTATCGGCGCTGAGGCTAAGATGAAAGCTCACGGCTTTGGTGCTACGATCCCAGTCTTGGGATGCCTATTTCGGGGGATGCTTCTTCAGACACCCGGGTCGATCAACTTGCTGAAGAGATTCACACAATGGAGTCTCTTAACGCATTAATTTATCAGGTAGTTCCAGCCGTTAAAACAGGAAAAGTGCCGGTTTCCTGTCGGGTTTGCGCAATCTAGAGTTTTGTTGATGAACCGTTCATGGTTGTTCATCCGGCACCGTGGAGCCCGTACCTGACGGCTTGGCGTAGAACTTCTCCAGATCGATGCCGCCCCGTTGTTCCTCTTCGACCAACTTGAGGCGGGCTTCGAGTTGCTCAACACGTCGAGCGAGCGTCGGCAGCAGCCTCTCCTCGGGGTCGAGTTCTGCCGGACGGGGTACCTCGGGATAACCCAGGTGCCGGTGTAAGGCGGCGAACAGGAGCAGCGGGTCTTTCCGTCGGTTTGCCCAAGCAATGCGACCCTCTTGGACTCCGAATAACAGTGGGACCGGCGAGCCCTGGTCCCGAATGTTCTGGTTCCGTTCCAATGCGAATTCACTTCGCACGTAGAGCAGATCTGCGAGATCAACGAGGCCAATTTGCCGTTGAACGGTGAAGATCCATTCCGACCAATCCGAGCCATAACTCGGGTCAGCAGCCACGGCATCGAGGCCTTTGTCGTACCCCAAACGGTTCCGGCACAAGACTTCCAGTTGATAAATAAACAGGCCCTGTCGCGTTGCCCGATCGTGTCCTTCCTGGGCCCGGTAGGCGGCTTCTTTTGCGAGAATGTCGAGCGCTACTCGAAAATCGAAACGGCGACGATCGTTCTCCGCTTCGCTCATCACGTAGCATTGAAACGGTGTGAAGTAGTGTCCCAGTCGGCTCATCCCTGACGCGAAGGAACCCGCGTGCTTCAGTTCGCTCAGTAGGAAGTCGATCGCCAAGGGAAGTTTGGTCGTAGCTAGGACTTCCTCGCGCACGGCAGCTAGCACTTCTTGCGCTGGCATATTCTCACGCATTCGTTCGCCAAGGACGCTGAAGAGATGATGCTGCTCGACGTACTCTTCGCGATCCAACGGCGAAAGTGGATCTGCGGTCGAATCGCTCATGGGCTGGCCCCGGCGGTCGCTTGGACGTGTTGAAGCTCAGACTTTAAGAATTCGACCGACTTATCGATGGCTGTGCGATCAAAAGCAGTGACGCTGTGTCCGCATTCGGGCGCAACGTAAAGCTCAGCTGGCACACCGACTTTGGTTAGCGAATCGACCAGATGCTTCGAACTATCCAAGGGAACGAGCCGATCCTTCTCGCCGTGGAATAAGAACATTGGCGGGTCGTCTTCGCTCGCGTAAACTACGGGAGAAGCGCGACGGTATTGTTCCGGCTTTTCGCGTCGGGTCCCTCCAAGCCAGAAAGAGAGCCAACGCTCGTCGGGCGGAATCACCCGGAAATCTGAGGGAGTACCCCCTCCGGCGACGGCTTGCAGCCGGGTGCTCGCCTTGCTGTTAGACACGGGATCTTCGAGCCCGTCCTGCTCATCGCTTGTGCCCAGTAGCGCGACCAAGTGTGCCCCGGCTGAATAGCCAAAGCCGCCAATTCGCGTTGGGTCGATCTTCCACTCCTGGGCTTGCCTCCGCATCCACTCGACGGCTGCCTTGCAGTCTTCGATTTGAGCAGGAAATTTATGTTGCGGGGCAAGGCGGTAACTGATTGCCACGGCGGTGAATCCTTCGCGAGCGAGTCTTTGGGCGATTCCGCTGAGCTGAGCTCGACTCCCCATCCGCCACGCTCCGCCATGAACGACGAGAACTGCCGGGTGAGGGCCTTCGCCGGCAGGCATGTAGACATCGGCCTTGAGCGGGCCCGACTCGCGTTTGGTGTAGGTCTGCCCGTACTTGACGACAATCTCGGGTTTCGCAGCTTTGGGTGCTTCGCCGTGCTCAGCTCTTGCCGTCGAGTGGAGCGTCCCAAAGACCACAAGCCCAAAAACCACAAGCGTTAATAAGCTTCTCATGTTTATCGGTTCCTAAGTCGAATTATCTGCCGCGTGGTTCGTTTGAACTCTCCCAGGTATAATCGTGCGGGTAGACGATCCTGTGAACGTCAATCTGAGAAGCTAGCATAGGCTTATTCTACGAAATGAACGGGAGTTAGAAGATGTTTTTAATTCCTCGCCAATTTCGCAAACAGAAAGTGATTTCCTCTTGAGTATCGAATTCTCCACGATTGAAGAAGCTGTCGAGGCGATTGGCCAAGGTCGCGTGATCATCGTCGCTGATGCGGAGGACCGCGAAAACGAGGGGGATTTCATCTGCGCGGCCGAAAAAGTGACTCCTGAGAGTGTCAACTTCATGATCACGCACGGGCGGGGGCAGCTTTGCATGCCGATTCTGCCTGACGTGAGCGAGCGGCTCCAGTTGGCTCCGATGGTCGAAGCAAATACGGCTCCGCTTGGCACCAATTATACCGTGCCGGTGGATCATCGGACCTCTCGGACGGGCATTACCGCGGGGGAACGAGCAAAAACGATCCAAGCGATCTGCGACCCGGCGAGCATCCCGAGCGATTTCCACCGACCAGGACACTTGTTCCCCCTCGTTGCAAAAGAAGGTGGCGTTTTGCGGAGGGCTGGTCATACCGAAGCGGCGGTTGATCTGGCACGCATGGCGGGGCTGATGCCCGCGGGGGCTCTCTGTGAAATTCTCGATGAGCAAGGTGACCGTGCGAGCCGACCGCGATTGTTGGAACTTTCCCGCGAATTCGATTTGCCGATTATCTCGATCGAGCAACTCATTGCGTATCGCCGCGTCCGAGAAAAGTTGGTCTACCGCCAGGCGGAGGCGAAGCTGCCAACCAAGTATGGCAAGGGAACGATCATCGCCTACGGCGTGAAGTACGAGACCCAAGAGCCAGTCGTTTATGTAATTGGCGACCCTACCAGCGTGGCGGCTCCACTGGTGCGATTGCATAGTTCGTGTTTCACCGGAGATCTCTTGGAATCGCTCCGCTGTGATTGTGGCGATCAACTGCACATGGCGCTTGACATGATCGGTCGTGAGGGTTGCGGTGTTCTGGTTTATCTTCCCCAGGAAGGTCGCGGGATCGGCCTTGTCGAGAAGATCAAGGCTTACGCGCTTCAAGATGAGGGACTCGACACCGTTGAAGCAAACCATGCCCTGGGCTTCAAGGCGGACCCAAGAGACTATGGCGTGGGCATCCAGCTTCTGAAAGATTTGGGCCTCTCAAAAGTTCGCTTGCTGACGAACAACCCAAAGAAAACCGACGCATTCATCTACGGAGGCTTTAACCTCCAAGTGGTTGATCAAGTGCCGATCGTTCCGCCGATCAACGAACACAATGCTGCTTACATGGCCACGAAGCGAGACAAAATGGGGCACGAATTGCCCGACGAGTCGTAGAGCTATCAACGATACGCCATGAATGCCGAATCATGTTGAACTTTCGAACCAGCCTTTATGCTCGCCCCGAATCACTGATCGCGGGAGAGTTCACCAGCCTTCGTGGCTTTCAACTAAAGACTCTTTGCGGCCCCGGCCCTCAAACGATTTTCGACGCTTACTTGCCGGTGACGTTTGAGGAAGCTTTGAAGAAGCTCCAGGAGCTCCCCCGCATGGATGCTGAGCCCGATGGTTTTTTTGTTTACTCAGGCGATTCTGAGGGAAAACGCTGGCAGATCGATGGGCACCTTTACGATTTCAACAACCAACTCCATCGAGTTGAGTTGAGCGGAAGTTGTCCCAAGAGCGTATTCAACCAACTGCTTGCCATCTTCGCCGCTGACGAGACCCCCGCCGCTTTTGAGTTGATCCGGGAGGGCGTGGTTCTTGATAAAGAGAATTTCGATCGTTGGGCCGGGGCTACAGAGGCTTAGTCTCGAGTCTTCCAATCAATTCCAGAAACATCGGCAAGGGCATGGATCAGCGCTTGCGTCCCATTCTTGCCGTGGCCCGCAGCGGAGGCTTTTTCGTAGAGCTGGTGAGCCAGCTCGACCCCGGGCAGCTTCAGTTCGAGTCCCTTCGCCTCGGAGAGGACGATCCCCAGGTCCTTGATAAAGTGCTCGATGAAAAAGCCGGGGGCGTCATCACCGTCGATGATTCTGGGGGCGAGATTGGAAAACGCCCAACTCCCAGCCGCTCCTGAGGAGACGGACTCGTAGGCGGTATTCAGGTCGAGCCCCGCCTTGTAGGCATAAAGTAACGCTTCGCAAATACCAATCATCCCCGCGGCAACGAGTGTTTGGTTGACCATCTTCGTGTGTTGCCCGGCACCAGCTTCCCCTTGCCAGACCCATTTGGAACCCATCGCATCCCAGCAAGGCTGGAGTGCTTCGACGGTCTCCTTATCGCCTCCAATCATGATCGAGAGTGCACCGTTGCGTGCGCCCACATCGCCCCCCGAAACTGGCGCATCGATGGCGATGACGTTTTGCTTTGAGGCCTTCTCGGCGATTTCTTCAGCTAGCGACGGCAGGCTGGTAGTCATGTCGACGAGGACATTGCGATCTGAACAGCCCGCGAGTGCGCCCTGCTCGCCGAGTATCACTTCGCGGACATCCGCAGGGTGACCAACGATCGAAAAGACAACGCGAGATTTTTCCGCCACTTCACGCGGTGTGTCTGCCCACTGCGCTCCAGCAGACAGCAGTGGCTCCGCCTTCTCACGAGTACGCGTCGTGAGCGTCATCGAATAGCCTGCGTCCATCAAATGACGGCACATGCTTGCCCCCATGACGCCTGTGCCGATCCATCCCAGTGGTGTCGTGCTTGGTGGAAAACTGATCGGGGACATGATCGGATAAGCCTCGAACTTGAACCTAAGGGACGCATTCTATTCGGAATTCTGAACACCCGAATCCAAGAGACCAGTATTGCTACAGATGCGTAGCTGAGAAGAGCCACGGGTATCCCCAAAGCAACTCACCGCAAGATCTGCCGGTCTAAGAATTGCCCTGCCTCAAGAGATGAATTCCGCTCGAACTTGTGCTTCTAGCGGAGTTCCTGCCCCAGTGTTCTATTGAGGCAGGGCGAATTCCTTAGGGTGTACGGTAAGACTTTTCCGTGAGACTTGCTCGTGTGAGTGCTTACTGGAAGGGTTGTGCTTGTACGGAAAAATCCTACAAGCCGTTCCGCGAGTAGGTCTTATCGGCTGTTAGAAGGCAGCTTCATGAGCAGATAAACACCCAAGGTATACGGCAACCCACCGTGCCGAAACAGGCAGTGCTGGCCTGCGGTTTCCTGTCGGCTTGGGCGTTGGCATGAAGTGCCAAGACGAATCGAGATGAGGCGAATGGCAGCCCTAGGTTTCCTTGAAGAACTGGGGTAGCGAGTTCGGTTGCGAAACCGAATTCGATCCTTTCGCTGCGCTCTCGCTTCCATCAAAACGAAGCACTAGCGTTACGAGTTCTGCCACCGAATTCACCTCGAGTTTTGTGAAAATGCTTCGTCGACGGTTTTCGATGGTTCGTAGGCTGACCTCTAACTCGCTTGCCATCGCCTTGTTCGCCTTCCCTTCGAGAACCCTTTCAAGGACGAGCCTTTCCTTCTGCGTGAGACTAGCCAAGCGATGGGCAACTTCTGCATGGCGAGCTACCTCTTCGCGTTGGCGCTTGTCTTCAGCAAGAGCAAAGCGTATCGCCTGCCACATTTCGTCATCACTATAGGGTTTGTCGAGGACCGTAATGGCACCGGACTTCACAGCCTGCACGGTCATCGCCGTGCGTGCGAAGGCAGTCACGATAATGATGGGAATGTTGTAGCCCTTTTCAAGCAACTGCGCTTGGAGCTCAAGGCCGGTGTATCCAACCAATCGATGATCTGTGACGATACACCCTGGCTGGTCATCGTAGAAACTTAGAAACGACTCCGCGGAGTCAAAGCTCCGGGTCGGCACATTCATTGACTGGACTAATCGAGTCACAGCCTCGACACCGACAGGGTCGTCATCCACGATGTGGATCGTGGGAGGTGGGCTGGCTACGGTATTGCTGGCCAAAATAAACTCCTCAGCTATCTGAGAAGTCGCTATGAGCTGACTTCTTTCTTTAGTGACGCCCCAAAGTTTTTCGAGAGCGTGGTCCTGTATCTCACAGTCGCTTATGAGTTGAGTGATTCGAGGAAGCCCAAATCCTGAAACAACTTAGCTCACTAGCTAACGTCACTTCTCTGTTACATTAGCGTAATCAATCAGCCGTGAAAATCAAAACGATTACGTCTTATCTGCATCGAGATACTGAGAAACAATCAAGCGAAGGTCTGTTGATGGTGATAACTTCGACGTGAATTGAAGGTCTAAGTTCATGGACGTTGTGTTAGCTGCTGGAGAAGGTGTCACAAAAGCCCAGCAAGGAATAGCCTAACGGTTAGCCGTCATCTAGCGCTCCTTTTAACACACTTCAGCTCTTGATTCCAAGGAAATCCCGTCATGTATAAACATGCAAGCGATTTCAGCCCGATTTGGCGTGACGAATATGATTGTGAACAATACTTCCGCACCTGGTCGAACCCGTGCGATTGGTCATCCGAGATTTAACGCACTTTGAAACGAGAGAAGGAAAACAGCAGCATGCAATGGATGAGAGAACTTAGCCAGGTTACCCAGTCCGTAATTGCTCAGGCAAACCGTAGCGCACAGTTGTTGGCTGAGGATCTGCCCTTGTTGGCAGACCTTTCGCAAATGAATCGCAGGACGCGCAGAGCGCTGCGAAGCGGCCGCATTACGCGGGCCACTTACCTTTTGATGAAGCACCAGCGACGTCGTTACATGCGACGTCAAGAGATTCGAGCGCTTGTGGGAGAGTAGCCTACAGCCAACCAGCGAGAGTCCGCCGCGGGTATTTTATTCCTGCTCAGGCACGTCGAAGACATACCGATCAATCACTGCGAGTACACCTAGCGCGATCGCGGACAAGATAAACCCGATGGCCGCTTTGGCTGCTGTGATCAGTAAGCCTTGTTGGAAAGCTAACTGCTGTGTGAACGTAACCCCTTCTTCAGGAACTAGGCCTACTGCCCACATCACGACATTCCAAACTGCCCCGCCAAAGAAAACAAAGCCTAGAATGAAAGCACACCAAGCCGCCAACTCGATCGTTCGCTCGAATAGCCATTCCATCTCGTGTGCCCTATGTTAGAAGAGAATATTGCGATTGCATGATGCTATGCCGCGATAGCATAAACTTCTAGCAGCCATTATACCAGATACGCATTCCAAGACACGACGGCTAAGCGGGCGAGCCCTCCGAGTCGTCGCACTTGGCAAGCAGGCCCTCTTTGCCAATGCGGTGGCAGAAATCTCCGAACGACTCTTCACCTTGACGCTCGTCACGGAAAAAACGGAACACCTTGGCTAGTTCGGCGACAACTTCCTCGTCGGGAACCAGGTCCTTGTAGATGAAGTTCAGGCGATCACCTTCAATGCGGCCACCGAGAAATACCGTGTACTTGCCAGCCGTCTTACCAACGAGGCCAATGTCGGAGTTGTAAGGCCGGGCACAACCGTTCGGGCAGCCGGTCATCCGAGTGGTAAACTCTTCTTCGGCGAGGCCAAGCTTGGAAAGCTCTTCCTCAAGCTCATCCATCATGCTGGGAAGTCGCCGCTCGCTCTCAGTAATGGCTAAACCACAGGTAGGAAGCGCGGGGCAAGCCATCGACCAACGTCGGACGGCACTTGTTTCCTCAGTAAGTGGCACGCCGTTGCGTCGCAGAATCTCTGTGAGGGTCGCATGGGCCGATTCTTCAAGATCACAAAAGATGATTCCCTGATGCGGCGTGAGTCGAAGTGGCGGATTGAGTGCCTTGGCGATCTCACGGAGTGCAGTTTTCAGCTTGTAGGGGCCTTCATCCTTGATGCGGCCGTTCTCGACGTTTAGTCCGTAAAAGAACCTGCCATCTCCCTGAGCATGCCAGCCCATCCCGTCGTTGTGGGCATTGATGTGAATCGCCCGCGGCGGTTGGAGTTCTTGGCCGTAGTATTCTTCGACTTTTTCCTTGAAGCGGTCGAGCCCCCAATTGCGGATGAGGTACTTCATCCGGGCGACTTTGCGGTCGCTCCGATTGCCAAAGTCACGCTGAACTTTGATGATTGCCGTGGCAACGTCGATTGCTTGTGTTGGTGAGACGAAGCACATGGGCATCGCAATCGCAGGGAAGGTCTTCGCGGCGCTTGGCGTGGTGCCAAAGCCGCCCCCTACGAGTACGTTGTACCCAACGACATTCCAGTCCTCAGCAATGGCCATCAGACCCAGGTCTTGTGAGTAAATGTCAGCCGCATTGTCTCCAGGAAGCCCAATGCCGGTCTTGAACTTCCGTGGCAGATAGGTCGGCCCGTACAGCGGTTCGATCACTTCGTTGGGGTCGAGGCCACCACCAGCTAACGTCTTTTCGCCAGTGTCTTCGTCTTTCAGCCACAACTCGTGGTAAGCAGGAGTGCGTGGTTGTAAGTGCTTGGCTAGCCGATCTGCGAGGTCCTGCATCTGATCGTAAACAGGGTCGCCCTTGTAGGGTGCAGGAGAACACATCACGTTGCGTTCGACATCGCCGCAGGCGGCAAGTGTTGTGAGCTGGCTTTGGTTGATCTTCGCAATAACGGTCTTGAGATCGCCCTTGAGGACGCCGTGAAGCTGTAGCCCCTGCCGGGTTGTGATTCGCAGCGTCTGGTTGCCGACCTCGTCACAGAGGTCAAGTTGAGCCACCAACTGATCGCTTGTGAGCTTTCCCCCGGGAATGGCCGAACGAACCATAAAACTGAACTTCTTGCCATCCTTACCCCGCTCATCACGATTGTCCTGCTGGTAGGTCCCGTGGTGTTTGAGGAGCTGGATGCTCGCCTTGCCGAATTTGTCGGTCCCGTCGACAAGTTCCTCGGGGATGGGACCCAGAAGGTAATTGCTCTCCGTCTTGAAGCCCTCAACGGCACTCGGTTTGGCCTCTTTGTCCTTCGATTTGGAGGCTGAGGACTTGGCTTGCAAGGATTTGAGGACGTCAGACATAGTGCTTCTCAAACGGGCAGGAGGGATCTTGGCCCTCTTTGCCCAAAAGGGATATTTTGACAACGAACCCTAATCATAGCTCGCAGAGGCTTGAGCGACCATATCGAAGCCTCACCCACCCTCCGAGCCGCGAGGCGTAAGCCCGCAGGTGAATCGGTGTGAGGCTCAACCCGCGGGCTGACGCCTCGCGGCTCAGGCCCTCGTGTCAGGACGCGTCTCGCGGTACTATGCCAACCATGACACACGGTGGCACGAAAAAGTTCCAGGATCGCCTCGCATTATGGCTTGCCACGGGTTTAGGCGTGGGGCTCGCTTCGCCGGCTCCGGGTACCTTTGGCAGCCTATGGGGTTTGCCCTTGGCTCTCGCTCTAGGCTCGTTCCAGCAGCCGATGTCACAACTCGTATTTGCACTGGGGCTAGTCCTCTTGGCAATTGTTATCGCCGATCGAGCGGCATCAGTTTTGGGTGGGACGAAAGATCCCCAAGCAATTGTGATCGACGAATTCGCGGCTCTGCCGATCGCCTTTTTGGGGGTTGGACCCTTGGGCTGGAATAAGTTGCTTCTGGGCTGGCTCTTGTTTCGCGTTTTCGACATTGCCAAGCCCCCGCCTTGTCAGAGGGCTGAGCAACTGTCTGGCGGGATCGGTATTGTTGCAGATGACGTTGTCGCTGCCGTGTACGCCTGCCTAAGTTTGCACGCCATAATTTGGCTCGATTCGACGCTTTCACTTGAGTACCTACAGTAAAGGCTTCGCGCAGAGACACGGAGCCGCAGAGGCACGTAAGGCTAGGCGATAACATGTTGCAAACGTAGTTCTTGGCCGCTATCTCAACAATCTAGAACCCTAAAACTGTTCCCCTCCGCGTCTTTGCGACTCTGCGCGAGACTACAAATATCGCCTAAAAGCCATGCCCGCCAAACTCCTCGACGGTAAAGCCCTTGCCAAGACCATTCGCGAAGAACTCGCCGTGGAAGTGGTCGAGTTCATTCAACAGACGGAAGTCGTCCCCTCTCTGGCCGCTGTGCTCGTTGGCGACGATCCGGCGAGTGAAGTCTATGTGCGAATGAAACGTAAAGATTGCGAACAGGTGGGCATCCATAGCGTGATGCATCGGCTGCCGGAAGCAACCAGCGAGACGGAGTTATTGACGCTCGTCGACGAGTTGAATGCCGATTCGTCAATCCACGGCATCCTCGTTCAGCTTCCCTTGCCGAAGCAGATCAACGAGCAGGCGATTCTCGATGCGATCTCACCCGATAAGGATGTCGACGCGTTTCACCCCTCGAACGTCGGTCTGATGGTCCAGGGCCGACCGCGTTTTCTACCGTGTACCCCCAGCGGCGTGCAGCAGTTGCTCATTCGTGAAGGGATTGAAACCGCCGGCAAGCACGTTGTGGTGGTAGGGCGTAGTGAGATTGTTGGTAAGCCACTCTCGGTGATGATGGCCCTGCGTGGTCCCGGAGGCGATGCGACCGTGACGATTTGCCACAGTCGGACTAAAGACCTAGCGGCGGTCACAAAGGAGGCAGACATTCTGATCGTCGCGATTGGAAAGCCCGAATTCGTCACGGGCGACATGGTGAAACCGGGCGCGGTGGTGATCGACGTTGGTGTGAATCGCACCGAGGCAGGACTTGTCGGCGATGTCGATTTCAAGGCTGTTGGTGAAGTTGCTAGTTGCCTGACACCCGTTCCTGGCGGTGTGGGGCCCCTGACGCGGGTGATGCTCCTGGTGAACACACTCACGGCGGCTCGGCAAGCAAGCAGCTAGTTGCTCTCTAGGGCTTTTTCGCGGTTTGAAAAAACTTCGGCAAACAACTTGTGTTCAACTACAAATGTAGCTATAAATTCGATTGTGGGCCAAGAGGTTTCTGCTGGTAAGCGTTTTCTGGGACCGCCCTTCCACGACTTGCCAGCTTTCCTTTCAGGTCAGGAGAAGTGCTCGCCATGAAATTATCAATTCGCACAACGATCGCAGGCATGGTAGCAGCAGCTTGTGTCTCGGCTTGGACTCCTGCCGCACAAGCTCAGGACCTGCCCGAAGAGCTTGTAGCTCTTTTCGAGCAGTTGGGGATTCCTTACGGCGATGCAGCAACTCCAGCTGCTGACGTCCCAGAGACACCGAGTTCGCAGCCAACGCCCACGGACCAACCTGTAAACGAGCCAATCGATATTTTTGAAATCTTGGGATTGGACCCTGCAGACTATCCTCCCACGAGCAACCCGGTCGAGCCCGATCCGCAGCCCAAGGTCGACCCTGAAGTCGTCGAGCCTGTGGGACTTTCGGAAGATGAGATCGAGTTCTTCCGAATGATAGGAATCGAAATTACGGCATCTGGAGAAGTCATCCCACCGCAGAATCCCGGCCCTGCTGAGCCTGTGGAGATTATCGATACAGAAGAGGAATTGCAGGACTTCTTTACGAGCGTAGGAATCACGATTGATGAAAACGGCTCGCCGGTAACTTCTACGCCAACCGAGTTGCCACCTGCAACCCCCTCCGACATTAACGAGCTACTCAGTTCATTGGGGATTCCTTACGGCAGTCCCGCATTCGCCCAGGCAGTTGCGGCCAATTCCAGCTTGGCAGTTCCCGAACCCAGCTCGCTGCTCCTTGCAGGGATGTTGGCCAATTTTGCACTGCTACGAAGAAAGCGGACCTAACGCCATGGGAGTTATCTTGGGCAATGCTGTTGCTCAAGATGAACGATCCCACTGCCTTCGAGCCTCATAGAAGAGAACTGCTGCAGTAGCTGAAACGTTGAGACTATCGGCGATTCCATGCATTGGTAGACCAATCGCAGTGACGCCTGCCCCGTACCATGTGTCAGTGAGCCCCTCGGCCTCGCTGCCGAGAACGATGGCCGCACCGTGTTGGTAAATCACACTGTCGTAGCGATGATTCGCCTCAGGACGAGCGGCATAGGCGGGAAGTTCGTGTGAACGTAACCAGCTTATCGCTTCCTCGCTGGTAGCAGTGGCAATGTTGCCCCCGAATACCGTACCTAGACTTGCGCGGACGGTGTTCGGGTTGAAGAGATCGGTTCCCGGATTTGCCACAATCACGGCATCAAGTCCCGCGCCGTCAGCGCTACGCAACGCCGCACCAATGTTGCCCGGTTTTTCTAAGCCTTCGAGCACGGCAATTAGTGGCCGCTCGGGCAGCTCAATGTCTTCGAGTGTGTGTTTAGGCGTCGCGGCAACGGCTAGCACGCCGTCGGTCCGTTCGCCGAAGCAGAGCTTCTCAAACACATCCGGTGTGACCGTAAAGTATTCTTTGGCTTGCTTTTCTAGCCGCTTCGCCAGAGTTTGAGCTTCATCCGCGGTGCAAAGCGATTCGCAGACGAACGCCTCTACGATGGCGAGCCCCGCATTAAGTGCCCGGTCAATTTCACGAACGCCATCAATAAAGAATCGCCCTTGCCGCTCACGCTGCCGTCGCTGCTTGAGCTTGACGGCGTCTTTGACTCTCGGGTTGTTGCGGCTGGTGAGGTGTTCGGGCATCTTCTTCGATTCGTGATCAGCGTATTGGGTGTTTTCGGTCAGACTTTTTAATCGTAACACCTGCGATAAAGCTTACCTACGCTTATATCCGAACGTAACGTTTTGGAGTGAGCGATCCATTACTGGCGGTTCGAAAGAAAAGCCTTAGAATTAGGCTTCAGCAACAGCTTCTGAACGTGCTCATTTCAACATTCTTGTCTTGCATTGCGAGTTTGCCGTGTCTCTTGAAACCCTCAAGCACGAAACCATAAACGGTCGTGAAGTCAGCCTCCGCATCGGCGTCGATATGGGCGGCAGTGACATCAAGTTTGGTGCTACCGATCTCGACGCGGGGATGATCTTGCTACCAGAGTTGGTGAAGCTTCCCAGCCTTTCCCAGCAAGGTCCTGAGAAGACCATCAGCCAGATCATCACCGGTATCAATGCCGTACTGGAGGAGTTGGGAGCTGCGTGGTCGCAGGTCGCGACCGTTGCTGTGACGGTGCCCTGCCCTTGCTCGCCCGACGGGGTGATTCTGGAAGTGACGAATCTTGGCACGCCGGAGACGAAGCACCTCTGGGAAGTGCCCTTCGGAGATCTGCTCGCTGAAGCAGTCAAGGCAGAGGCGAGCTGCGCGATTCCCGTATTCGCCTGCAACGATGCCAACGCTGCTGGGCAGGACGACGACTTTGTACGCTACGGCTTGAGTGCAGACCCGCGTACAAGTTTGTTCATCACGACCGGTACCGGTATGGGCGGTTGCGTCATCGTAAACGGCAGCGTGCATTACGGCATCGGTCAGGCGGGTGAGCTGGGACACATGAAAATTGCCGTGCCGTACGCCTACGCGAATCGCTTCTCGGCGGAGCCGAACCCACCGTGTGGTTGCGGTGGAAGTCAATGTGTGGAAACCAGGGCATCGCTTACGGGGTTGATTCGCCGGGTGACTTGGGCGCTCTCAGACGAGGGAGTCGCGTTGATCCGAGACGAACTCGAAACCGAGGGTCGAGAATTCAACCCGGACACGGTCGCGAAGCTGAAAGAACTTTATGAGGTTACGCCCAAGCGTGCCGCTTATGAGGTACGCACCTTCGCCGACGCCCATGAGGACGCCTTTTGCCGCTGGCTTCTTGAAGACTGGGCGATCATGATCGGGGCGTTGTTCGCCAGTCTGGCACCCGCGTTTCACCCCGATCTGATGGTCATCGGCGGCGGGATGACGGAGATCTCCGACCAAGCGAAGGAGTGGTTCCTTCGTGTTGTGCATCAGTCTTACGACCAGACGAATGCCCAGCGGAGCTTTGATCGTGGCGAGGGGAATTGCGAAATCGTTTGGAGTGTCAGCACCGATCAAGGTTGGCGTGGGGCGATTCTCATGGGGATTCGCGCGGGGCAGGTTTAGAGCCTTTCAATCACAGCCGCAGTCTAACAGACTGCCGGAAAAATGCTCACGAGTTAACCGTTTCGATGATTCTCCGGCAGCCTGTTAGGCTGCGGCTGCCGTGTTCTTCGCACGCTTTGGTGTTTACCCCGGCCAGCGTGCGTAGACTCCGCTCTCCAACTTCTTCCCCGTCGCTGCTTCAAGAAACAGCTTCCCCGTCTTTCCCCCTTGGCCACATTGCCCGAAGATGCCCTCGGCAAGCATCGCTTCTAATTCCGCGGGGCCGATACTCGGCGTGTGGCACGTGGTGAGAATGAAGGCCCGTCGTTTGCTCGTCAGTTGGCGGACGAGTTTTAACAATGGCAGCAGATCGCGACCGATGGACCATGACTCACCCTTTGGGCCGTGGCCATAGCTGGGCGGGTCAAGGATCACGGCGTCGTAGTGGTTCCCTCGCTTTACTTCGCGCTGGCAGAACTTGGTGGCGTCTTCGACGATCCAGCGCACGGGGTGCGCGGTTAAGCCACAAGCGGTGGCGTTTTGGCGGGCGCGGGTGACCATGCTTTTGGCGGCGTCAACGTGCGTGACTTCCGCACCGGCAACCGCGGCAGCGAGTGTGCTGCCGCCGGTGTAAGCGAAAAGGTTGAGAACTTTCAGAGGTTCATCGGTTTGTTGCTTGAGTGCCCGACAGATCTGATCGACGATCCATTGCCAGTTCGTAAATTGCTCAGGGAAGATCCCCACCTGACCAGACGGCAATGCGGTAAGCAACATTTTGAAGCTTGCCGACTTGTCCAACTCGACTTGCAATTCGACGTCGTGGTGTGCCCATTTCTGCGGCGAGGGCTTCCAAGTGCCGTCCGCCGCACGGTTTCCCTCGAAGCGCGCAGTCGATTGCTTCCAAAGTTGCGGGTTCTGTCGTGGCTGGTCGGCAGCGGGACAGGGGCGGTCGAGCTTCCAGGGCCCGAATTGCTCTAGCTTTCGCCCCTCGCCGAAATCGAGCAATTCGTAGTCGTGAATGGAAAGTTCGAACATGTGTGTTTGTAGTATCACAATCTCGGCTTGTTTAAGGCGGGTAGCCGCGACCTAACAGGTCGCCGGAGAGTCTTCGAAAAGGGATCATTTTCGAGAGGTTCCCGGCAGGCTGTTAGCCTGCGGCTGCGTCACTTAATGCACGTATTTCTTCGGTTGGTCTCTCGCCCTGAAGGACTATAATGGGTGGTTCGCTTCATCGCACGACCAACCCCGCTTAGAGCCCCCGCACGGACGCAATGCCCGCCTCAGACATCATTATCAAACGAGCGCGTGAGCACAACTTACGCGATGTCGATCTTGTTCTGCCGCGCAATAAGCTCATCTGCCTCACCGGGGTTTCCGGCAGTGGCAAGAGCTCGCTCGCGTTCGACACACTCTACGCGGAAGGCCAACGAAGGTATGTCGAGAGTCTTTCGACGTTCGCTCGGCAATTCCTAGGGCAAATGCCCAAGCCGGATGTCGACCACATTAGTGGTCTGAGTCCGTCGATCTCGATTTCCCAGAAGTCTTCGGGGAACAATCCGCGCTCGACGGTGGGGACGATTACCGAGATCTACGATTTCCTTCGCGTGCTCTACGCGAGAGTTGGCCAGGGACATTGCCCCAAGTGCCAGCAGCCAATCACGGCTCAATCGCGCGAGCAGATCATCGCGCGGATTCTCGATCAGCCAGCCAAGACGAAGTTTATGCTCCTTGCGCCCGTGGTGCGACGGCAGAAGGGCGAGTTCCGCGATCTCTTCGAAGACTTGCTAAAGAAAGGCTTCGTCCGTGCCCGTGTCGATGGCGAAGTGGTCATGCTCACCGATGCTCCGTCGCTCGATCGGCAGATGCGGCACGACATCGAAGTGGTGATCGACCGACTCGCAATTAACGCTAATGTGCGCAGTCGCCTAGCTGAAGCGGTCGAGTTGGGCTTGAAGCTGGGCGAAGGGAATCTCATTGTTGCACCGGAAGTTTCTGCTAAGGACGCCCCTGTCGAGGGGGAAGTTGACGGAGAAGTAAATCGATCAAGCAAAAAGAAAAAATCGACCGATCTGTTTCTCTCCGCGGACTACGCATGCAACTCTTGCGGGTTGAGTTTCCAATCGCCCACGCCCCAACTGTTCAGCTTTAACAGCCCCCAAGGGATGTGCTACGAGTGCGACGGTTTGGGCGACATGTTCTCGTTCGACCCGGACAAACTGGTACCGGATGAATCGCTCTCCTTTGCCAAAGGTGCGATTGAGCTGATCGGCACCTGGAAAGACCTCGGGCGTTGGAAACGGCACATCTACGCCGGTGTTGCCGAAACAATGGAGCGTAAGCTCGGACTGGAAGAAGGCTACCTGCTGGAAACTCCCTGGGGCGAGTTGAGCAAAGAGCAGCAATCCCTCTGGCTGTGGGGCACCGGGAACGAACACATCACGTTTACTTGGCGTGCCGGCAAGAGCGGACAGAAGTACGGTGGCGAGTTCGACGGTGTCATTCCCGAGCTGCTCGACAAGTATCGCGGCGCGAAACGCAAGTCGCTGATCGCGAGGCTCGAGACCTTCATGAACGTCATCCGTTGCCCTGATTGCGAGGGTGAGCGGCTGAACCCGCAGGCCCGCGCGGTACGCCTGACAACATCCGATCCGGCTTTTGAAGGCCGGGCGAGCCTAACACTTCCCGAGGTAAATCGCTTGCCGCTAAGCGAAGCGGCGGACTTTTTCTCAGGGTTGGTACTCGACAAGACACAGCAGACCATTGCGGTGGAAGTGCTGAAAGAAATCCGCGGACGGCTCGGTTTTCTCACAAATGTCGGCTTGGAGTATCTCTCACTGGGACGAACCGCCCCGACGCTTTCGGGCGGCGAAACGCAACGGATTCGGCTGGCTGGCCAGATCGGCTGTGGATTGGTCGGCGTTCTCTACATTCTGGACGAGCCATCGATTGGATTACACCCACGTGATAACGATCGACTGATTTCGACGCTTGAACGACTGCGCGATCAAGGCAACACCGTGGTCGTCGTCGAACATGACGAAGACACCATGCGTGCCGCTGACCACGTCATCGACTTCGGCCCAGGACCGGGCGTACGCGGTGGCGAAGTGGTTGGTGAAGGGACCGCCGATCAAGTCGCCAAGAAAAAGAAAAGCGTCACCGGGGCGTACCTGTCCGGCCGACGCAAGATCGAGGTGCCGAAGAAGAGACGAATCGATGTCCGCTCAAACGGTTCTAGTGAGCAAACCGAACTCGTCATCCGCGGTGCCCGACACAACAACCTCAAGAACATCGATGTTCATATCCCCTTGGGAGCCTTCGTCTGCGTGACGGGTGTTTCAGGGAGCGGGAAGAGTTCACTCGTCAACGACATTCTCGTTGAGGCGTTGCGACGCGATTTGAACAACGGCAAGGGAACGCCCGGCGAACATGATTCGATTGAGGGGCTGGAGCACCTCGACAAGCTGATCGCGATCGACCAATCACCCATCGGTCGCACACCGCGTTCCAACCCAGCCACTTACATCAAGGTGTTCGACGAGATTCGCAAGCTCTACACGCAACTGCCTGAGTCGAAACGTCGCGGCTATCCGCCGGGGCGTTTTAGCTTCAATGTGGTCGGCGGACGCTGCGAGGCCTGCAGCGGCAACGGCTCGAACAAGCTGGAGATGGACTTCCTGGCCGATGTTTGGATCGAGTGCAACGTCTGCAACGGGCACCGCTTCAATCACGAAACGCTGCTGGTGAAGTATCGCGACAAGTCAATCGCCGACGTGTTGGAGATGGACATCCAAGAAGCGATCAAACACTTCGAGAACATCCCCAAGATTTATGAGAAGCTGGAAACGCTCCACGCGGTTGGTCTCGACTACATGAAGCTCGGACAGCCTTCGCCGACGCTCTCGGGTGGCGAAGCACAGCGGATCAAGCTCGCTCGTGAGTTAGTAAAAAAATCGACCGGCAAAACGCTCTACTTGCTCGACGAACCAACCACCGGCCTGCACTTTGCCGACATCGAGCTGCTCTTAAAGGTGCTGCACGATTTCGTTGATGCCGGAAATACAGTTTTGGTTGTTGAGCATAACTTGGACGTGATCAAGACGGCCGACTGGATCATCGATATCGGCCCCGAAGGAGGGAAGAACGGCGGACGGGTCGTCACGGCTGGCACGCCAGAAGAGGTAGTGGCTTTTGCGAAGCAGCCAAAGGCGGAAGGCGGAAGGGGAAAGGCGGAAGCTCTGGACCAAACCTCCAACCAGGATTCCCCCCTCCCCCTTCCGCCTTCCCCCTTGGTCTCCCACACTGGACACTCCCTGGCACCCTACCTCAACAGTACCGTTGCACAGAACGGCGCGGCAAAGGCGACACGCCGGAAACAGATCGAGCAGGCGACGCACATTACCGTGCAAGGTGCCCAGCAGCACAACTTACGCAATGTCGATGTGAAAATTCCACGCGAGGAGTTCACCGTTTTTTGTGGGCCAAGTGGTTCGGGCAAGACGTCTCTGGCGATGGATACGATTTATGCCGAGGGCCAACGGCGGTATGTCGAAAGCCTGAGCTCCTACGCACGGCAGTTCGTTGGACAGATGCAGAAGCCGGCCCTGGAACACATCGAAGGGCTTTCCCCGGCGATCGCCATCGAACAACGCAGCGCTGGCCACACGCCTCGCTCCACTGTGGGGACCGTCACGGAAATTTACGACTACTTCCGTATTTTGCTCTCGCGCCTGGGCCAAATGCACTGTCCCGATTGCGATTGCGAAGTCGGCACGCAATCCTCGGACGAAGTCATCGACGCAGTCCTCTCCGAGCCGGAAGGAACCAAGGCGTACCTGATGGCACCCGTGTCACTTGCTCAAGGCGACAAGTACGAAGACCTCTGGGAGAAACTGCGAGCCGATGGTTACCAGCGGGTTCGTGTTGATCGTGAGACACATCAACTGGACGCGATGCCCTCGATTGATCGTCGTAAGAAGCATGAAGTCGAGGTGATTGTTGATCGCGTGACGATCAAGAAAGCCAGTCGCGGGCGTTTAGCCGACAGTATCGAGAATACCTTGGCACTGGGGAAAGGAATTCTCCACTTGGCAATCGTTCAAGAAGACACGCCTGAGAAACGCTGGCCGGTACGCATTCACAGCCAGCATCTCGTTTGTGGCGAGTGCGGACGCAGTTTCGAGCCCCTCTCGCCCCATCATTTTTCATTCAACAGTACGCTCGGCTGGTGTCACGCCTGTGAGGGGTTGGGTACGGATTTGGGTGCGAACCCGGCGGTGCTATTCCGCAGTATGAGCATGACACTTGCCGAAGGAGCGGTACTGGTCTGGCCGAAGATGGAGCAACCGCTGTTTCGGGCTATGCTGGAAGCCCTCTCGGAACAGACCGGCGTACCGCTGGATGTGCCCTTTGATCAACTCCCGCCCAAGCATCGTCGTACTGTGATGTACGGAACCGGGGACGATTGGATCGAAGTGAAGGTAGCTGGCAAGCAAACATCGAAGAAGACGAAAGCGGCGAAGGCATCGGCTTCGGTCACTTTTCATTTCCAATACAAGGGGCTGTATCCCGCACTTGAAGAAGCCTCACGCATGTCGCCGCGTTTGCGAGGTCGGTTGGAACATCTCACCGGCGAGATCGAATGTAGTGAATGCGGCGGCAGCCGGTTGCGTGAGGATGCTTCCGCGGTGAAATTCCAAGGCCGCACGATTGCCGAGTATTGTCGCACACCGCTCGCTCAACTGCTGTCGGTTGTGAAGAAATGGAAGCTGCCGGCGAACCAGAAAAAGATCGCGGGCGAACTCGTTCGCGAAATCAACAATCGGCTGACATTCTTAGTGGATGTGGGACTCGATTATTTGACGATTGGCCGCTCCGCTCCGACGCTTTCCGGTGGTGAGTCGCAACGAATTCGCCTAGCGAGCCAGGTCGGCAGTGGCTTAGTTGGAGTGCTGTACGTGCTCGATGAGCCAACGATTGGCCTGCACCCGCGCGATAACGCCCGACTGGTCGCGGCGCTGCACAAGCTTCGTGATTTGGGCAACACGTTGCTTGTCGTCGAACACGACCGTGAGGTGATCGATGGGGCGGACAACTTGCTCGACTTCGGCCCTGCGGCCGGACGTCTCGGTGGCGAGATCGTCGCACGAGGTACGCCCGACGAAGTCGCCAAGCGGCGGAAAAGCGTCACCGGGCCCTACTTGAGCGGCAAGAAGGGAATCGCCGTTCCAACGAATCGCCGAGATGCGGACCTGATGGACGGGAAGCTCACGGTCAAAGGGGCGAGGCATCACAACCTGAAGAACATCGATGTTGATTTCCCGCTTGGCACGCTCACAGCCGTGACGGGCGTTTCGGGGAGCGGGAAGAGTTCCCTGGTCGAGGACGTGCTACACGCTCAACTTGCGAGAACCTTGCATCGTGCCAAGACGATCCCTGGGGCTCATGATCGGCTGGTGGGAATTGAAAGAATCGACAAAGTGATCCGCGTCGATCAGCGTCCGTTGGGGAACACGCCTTCGTCCAATCCGGCAACCTATACCGGATTGTTCGATCACATCCGGGAACTCTTTTCTCAACTTCCCGATGCGAAGCTGCGAGGGTACTCAGCAAGGCGATTCAGCTTCAACGTGCCGGGGGGGCGCTGTGATGCGTGCGACGGAGCCGGGCAGAATTGCATCGAGATGCATTTTCTTCCCGACGTGTGGGTGCCTTGCGATACTTGCAATGGAAAACGCTACAACCCGGAGACGTTGGAAGTTGAATATCGAGGTCGTTCGATTTCCGACGTGCTGGAGATGTCCTGCGGCGAGGCGGTCGAGCTGTTCGAGAACATTCCCAAGATTCGCAAGATTCTACAAACGCTGGTTGACGTGGGGCTCGACTACGTTGCCCTCGGCCAGAGTGCGGCAACCTTGTCGGGTGGTGAAGCGCAGCGGGTAAAACTGGCTGCCGAGCTTTCCCGGCCCGATACGGGGCGGACGCTTTACTTGCTCGACGAACCAACCACCGGTTTGCACTTCGACGACATCCGTAAGCTGCTCGACGTGCTGCATCGTCTGGTCGATCTGGGCAACACGGTTGTCGTGATCGAGCATAACCTGGATGTGATCAAGCAATGCGACTGGATCATTGACATCGGCCCCGAGGCCGGTGCTGAAGGGGGCCAAGTCGTTGCTTACGGCACACCAGAAGATATTGCGAAGCTCGCGAAACCACCCAAGGGCAAGAAGTCGAAAGCAGTATCTCACACCGCTCGCGTCTTAGCCCCGACTCTCAATGAAGGCCCCCACGAGAAACGCGAAATCTTCGACTTCGAAGCCGCCATGGCACCCAAGCAGGGCGATATGGACATCGCCGAGCTCGGCGCGGAGATCGACATGCCTTGGGAGGTCGATGGCCGTCGTTGGCACACCAAAGACCGCATTACCCGCGCCGGCGAGCTTTGCCACTGGGACGGCAAGATCCTCGACACGCTTGAAGAGCGGATCCAAGAGCTTGGAGAGTTTAGCGCCACCGACTGGAGCAAACGGACCGTCGTAGAAATCGCGGCAGAGAAAAAGTCCGACGGTTGGTTCTTCCATGCCATTACCGGCGAGCCCTGGCTGCTGAAGCTGAAGTTCCGCACCGCCAAAAAGACTTTCCAGCGAGACGAGCTCGTGGTCGATCTCGGCCTGAAGCCGCTCAACGACATTCCCGAAATCGAGGCCTACGGACGCGACCCACGCGTGAAGTGCAAGAACCTCCGTGGTCCCTTCCAGGAAGTACAAATCGCCGCTCACAGTTGGGAGGAGATCGACACGCCCGCGTTCTGGGCATTTGTGGAGAAGGCGGTTGAGGGGTTCAAGAAGTTCACGGACCGCGTTGAGCAAAAGCCCGAGGATGTGATGCCGTGGAAGAAGCTCGGCAAGAAGTGGCACCTCGCCCGGAAAGGATTCCCGCCGGGGAAGAAGATCGAGTGGCCGACCGAGCTGCTTGAAGAACTGCTGGAACTGCTCTCAGAAACTGCCACTGAGGCAGCCGACGAAACGACCGACGAAACGATAGGTACCGGCGAGCCGCAATTCCTCTGGAACAACCAGCAAGTGATCCACCTGATGGTCCCTGGCAACAGCGAACCGTGGGCGAGTGTCTACACGAAGCGGCTCGCCGGCGTCGACCTCGCGCTGAACGGCCCCAACGGTGCCTTCGCGACAGGGCGGATCGCCGAGATCGGCTCCCAGCGAATCATCAAAACGGAAGCCGACGACCGTGACCAAGTGAAGTTCCGCTTCACTTCAATCGAAGATCTACAACAAGGAGACTTACCGGAGTTCCTGGCTGAGCATCTCGACGCGGTGCGTGGCGCGATGGCATAAAGTAACACCACGCTCCGCGTGGTGAGCGCATCGAATTCGTGATGTCTTCTGTGAACGCAGTGTTCCTGGGTTGGTATTCGTTTAATCAGTTACTAACCACACGGAGTGTGGTTTTACTGTTTCAGCATCAACTGAATTTCCGTGAGATACTTCTGCGGGTTTCCTTTGAAGATCATTCCCGGGCCTTTCAAGTAGACCTCGCGAGTGGGGCTACTGAATTCAAGCCCTTGGTCTTTCGCGTGCTGAATAATCTTTTCGTAAGAACGACCAAGTTGGTCGTAGGGTCCCTTATGCAGCAGTGTCAGCGCTTGTCCGCCTGGTAGTTCGCGTACGACGATCTCTTCCTTGCTCTCCCCCTTGTGAACAGGCATGCACGGTTCAAAGTCGGCGTCTTCGGCCTTGTACTCGCTGTCGTAGCAGAGCAACATTGGTTTGCCGTTGATGTGACGGCCATATTTGCGTCCAATCTTTGCAAAGCCTTGGCCGCAATCACTATATTTGCCCTTCATGCGGACTCCAGCAACAAGCATGGGTTGAATCTGCTTCTTTTCAATTTCAAAGGCTGAAGACTGCATGGCGGTGATCGCCTCCGTTTCTTTGTTGACGATGGTGGTCAAGGATTGCACGATGCGTCGGTCGCTCCGCATACGCTCTTGGATGACTTCCTTTTGCTGATTCAGGTATTCGAGGATTTCTGATTCGTCTTCGCAGGAAGAAAGAATTTCGGAGATGTCGCTGAGTGGGAAGTCAAATTCCCTCAGTGCGGAGATGACGCGGGCCAGTTCGACCCTCTCAGCGTTGTAGTAGCGGTAGTTGGTCTGGGGATCGACGTGTGAGGGCGTAAGCAGCCCCGCTTCGTGATAAAAACGAAGCGTCTTCACCGAAAGGCCGGTAATCTTCGAAAACTCGCCGATGCTGAACATGCTGGACCGGACTGTCTGAGGAGCTATCTTGTGTGACAAGCACCAGTCTACAGCCTCCAGCAACGGGAGGGTCAAGCGACTCAATCAGATAATTCGCGAAGACCCGTCTCCAGGCGTTCGCTACGCTGGAGCAGCGATCTCGGTCGGCGGTACGCCTCGCCCACTATTGCGAGCCCGCTTCCAGAGCAGCCAAAGTGCCCCGGTCAAGGTCCGCGCTTCGCAGCGTCGATAAGGTGAATCTGCAGGCAGTTCCGCCATCAGACGCTTGTGAGCCGTGGCGAGGGCGTGATAGGGCATCGTCGGAAAGATGTGATGCAACGCATGAAACCTCAATCCCACGGGAGCCCACAACGCACCGAGGATGGGGTTGTACGGATAGTTCACCGAGTCGAGCATCTGATCGACGAAGTTCATCTCTTCGCCGTTGTTCGTCCAACGATGTGCGCCCAATGTTCTTAATGCATTGAGTGTGAGGATGAATATCGCCGTGAGATAAATCTGAACGAGCAACATCTTGGGGAGCGGCTCGGTCGCCAGCAAACCGAAGCTGGTGAAGAACCTGATTCCTATGAACCAAATGAACAGAAAGCAACCGACTTCTTGTATGCGGATGATACGCAGGACGCGCTTCGTTGGTAGCGGGCGGATGTACATCGGGTCCATAATCATCGACGAAGCGCGCCGATGGACCAAATCACGAATCGGCCTACTGATCCAAGTCAGGGGCGTGAGCAGCCCAAACCGAATCACGGCTAGAATCGGTACGAGGGGGATCTGGGCCAGGTAAACGAACAACTGCCAGATGGGCAATCGCGCTAGCGGAATGTATTCCCCGTCTTCGCTCGTTCCGTAGTGCTTCCGGCGATGATGATCGAGATGCGTGTAGTAGAGAAACGTCGGAACAAGAAAAGGAATTCCACAGAGCAGATTCCAAACGATCCGAAAGGCTGTGAACTCTCCCGCACGGATATGGACCAACTCGTGAATGAACAACACACTCCGGTAATAGAGCAACCCGGAAACGGTAAAAAAGAGAATCGAAAGCGGCCAGTGGAGTGCTACGTTGTCGGTGACTTTCTCGGGTTGAAGCACCAGACCAAAACAGATCAGACCGACTGTCCAACTAATCAGAAAATCGGGCCAGAAGATCCACGGATTCGGTTTGAAAAATTCGCCGACGATGCTTCTCGCTTGCGACAGCGAGAACTCACCATTGGGGCTTGTCTCAAGGGTTTGGGAAGTCTCACTCACAGTCTCTTCATACCTTCAATCGTGGGTCATCCAGGGCTCGTGCCCTGAGTGTCAAAGCGTACAACCAGTCTCAGCGTTACTACACGCAAGTCTATCCTGCCCGTAACCGGCTGGCCAGCGAGCGCAGGGCCTGGTCTGGTTGTGAGCCGCCCCAGGCGTGGATAAACTGACCTGCTCTGCTGATGTTGCTAATTACGCTTTTTGCTGGGAATTCTCGAGCCTTTCGATCAAGTGAACGAAGTCGTCATCACCGCCGTGGGAATCGTCTCGCCAATCGGCGTGGGCAACGACGAGGTTTGGTCCTCGATCGAGAATCGTACCAGCGGCGTCCGTCATGTTCCTGAATTGGTCGAGGCGGAGTTGCCAGTCCCCATCTGCGGCACGGTGGTCGATTTTGAGGCAAAACGCTTCGTCAAGCCGCGGAAGAGCCTCAAAGTGATGTCGCGCGAAACGCAGCTTGGGTTTGCTGCCGCCGAGATCGCCTGGCATGAATCGGGGCTCGACGACGCCAGCATCGACCCAGAACGCTTTGGCGCGATCAACGGCGCTAATATGTTTGCCCCAGAAACCTTAGAGCTAGCCGCGGCAATCCATGCTTGCGACACCGGCGGCAAGTTCGACTTTTCTCGCTGGGGCCCCGAGGGCATGCCAGAGATTCAGCCGCTTTGGCTGCTGAAGTTCCTGCCCAATATGACCCCCTGCCACATCGGGATTTTCCACGATGCTCGCGGCCCGACAAATTCAATCGTCGCGGGCGAGGTCTCTGGGCTTTCGGCAATCATCGAGGCCACGAACGTCATCGAGCGTGGCCATGCAGACCTCATGATTGCTGGCGGGAACAGTTCACGCCTGAATTGGATGGACCTCATGTGGCACGGCTCGTTGGGGCTGACAGAACGGCTTGAAGATCCAGGCTCAATCGTTCGTCCCTTTGATGCCGATCGCGATGGTACGGTGAGCGGTGAAGGTGCGGCGATGTTCATCTTGGAGAGTCGCCAACATGCCGAAGCACGCGGCGCGAAGATTCTTGGCAAAGTCAGCGGCTACGGTCGTCGCAGCGAAGCGACCGCGTTCTCTCAAAAGCCAAGCGGCAAGGCGATACATCAGGCAATCGAAACAGCGATCGAGCGCTCAGGCCTCGCCAAAGTGGATATCGGTCACGTCAACGCGCATGGTTTAAGTACCCAATACGATGACCAGATCGAAGCGCAAGCGATTCGCGAAACTCTTGGAGATGTTCCAGTGACAGCGCCGAAGAGCTATTTCGGCCACCTCGGTGCAGGCAGCGGTGCGATTGAACTGGCGATTAGCCTTCTAGCGATGCAACGCGGCAAGATTCCGCCCACACTGAACTACGACACACCCGATGCGACCTGCCCAGTAAACGTCGTGAGTGAGATGCCGGCGAGTGAAAAGAATACAGTAATCGCACTCAACCATCGCTCAACGGGGCAGGCGGTGGCGTTGGTGATTGAGGCTTCGTAATTGAAACAGGCACGAAGAGCCAATGACGACGCTCACCGCCCCCGCATCGCCCGATCAATATCCCGCTGCATGTCCTTCTTCTTGAGCGACTCCCGCTTGTCGAACGTCTTCTTCCCGCGGCAGATTCCCAGCAAGACTTTCACGCGGCCACGTTTGAAGTAGAGCTTCAGGGGCACCAGAGTCAGATTCTTCTCGTAGGCACTACTGGCGAACTTGGCGATCTCGTGGCGGTGCATCAGTAATTTGCGTTGGCGGCGGGGCTGGTGGTTCTGAGTATTGCTGTATTTGTACTCGGCAATGTCGCACTGGATGAGGTAGACCTCGCCTTTGATGACTCGCGCGTAGGCCTCCTCAATGGAAACCTCCCCTGCGCGCAGGCTTTTCACTTCGCTGCCGACTAGCTTGATCCCGCACTCGAGCGTGTCGAGCACTTCGTAGTTGTGCCTAGCCTTGCGATTGTTGGCGATGGCCTTCTCATTCTTATTTTCTTCCTTGGCCGCCTTCTTTTTATTCTTCTTGCCCGTTGGACTGTCCTCGACTTGATGGTGCTTGGAATGAATACAATAACTTACCAGAGCGGAGCTCATTAACACAGCGTAGCGGTAAACACAGCCACAGCGCATGAAAAAACACAGCAGCCGCACGTTCAGTGAACGACGGCTGCTGTGTTGCTGCCCCAAATGGTCACCGACGATGCTAGTCGGTAACCGGTGGGTTGATCCCGGGTGTTGGCATGTGCTCAGCAATCAGTTTGCTGATAATCCCACTGCCATCCGGCTCAGGCACATTTGTTGAGGATGTCGGGGCAAAATGCTCTTTCAGATCGACATGCAACTGTGTGCACTCGATGTAACGTTGCCGGACAGCTTCGTTATCCGCAAGCATTGTCTCCAGCTTCTTGACATCCTGCTCAGCGATTTCATCATCGAGCAAGGCCCAAATCATTTGTTCAGCTTCGTCCAGGAGGGCGCTGCTGTTGGCTTCAAGGCCATCAGTTGGTGGCGATGGCTCTGAGGCCGGTTTCTTTTCACTCATCTTTCTCACTCCAAAGAAGGCGAAGTCGGTAGGTTGTACGACCTCGCACGTTAGGCGGGTGCCTAAAGGCGGGCTGGTCAGAACCTGGATCGGTTCCTCCCAGTGTTGGGGAAGGACGCCATATTTGACGCACTGCCAAAGTAGATCGAAACAACCAACTTTTGATGAAGCTCATGTGAGAGTTCTTTGAAGGAACTCCACAACAGTCTCATCGGCTAGCCTGCTGCCTCGCCTCTCGGCAAATCCTTTAGGACAGAAGCAGCAAGTTGTATGCCGATCTACGATAATGAGCGGTTTGACGCAACATGAGTTCGCTCCCGTGCCAGCACTTCACCAGCGCCGGAAAGCGGTGTCTTTGGTCAAACTGCCTAATAATAGATGTTTTCCTCGCCAGAACGTGAGCCTATGGATTCCGAGAAATCCGAAGTTTTTGCGAGGATTCGAAGCGGCTGCTTCACAGAGCGACAATCTGTGCCTGCAATTCCGGCAGGTCGACAATCGCCAACGAGTGCGGATTCGCCCGATAGAGAGCCCCGGGGTTTAGGGCGACGGTTGGCCCATGCTGGTCAATCGAGGCGACGTGGGAGTGTCCGTAGCAGACGAGGTCCCACTGCCCGCTTTCCAGCGTCTCACGAAAGCGGACCCGATCGTGGCTATGAAGAAGCGCGATCCGCTTGCCTTCGATTTCCAACTCTCCGAAGAGCTGATGGCAGGTCAGTCCGGCAGCAGCAATCGCCTGGGTGAGCTCTCCCTGATTGCTGTCGCAATTTCCAAAGACAAAGTCCGTGGGCCAAGGCTTGAACAGTTCGACAACTTCCGGCGAGCCGATGTCGCCGCAGTGCAACACACGATCAACTTCCAGAGACTCGAGCATGCGGATCGCCGGAATGACGAATTCCGTGTGACCGTGGGAGTCGCTGACGATGCCTAGTCGCATAGTGTTAGATCCAATTGCAGAGAAACCGAGCAATTAAGCGTGTGTTGGATCGCTCAGCTTGTCTAGGACAGCATTCGTCTTTTCCCGTAATTGATTCACGACGGTCTCGCGATCTACGCCTGAGGCAAATACCGTGCAGACAGGATTTCCCTGCTCAAGACTTGTTCCGAAGTTGGGAATGTCAGCAAGCTCTGGGGAATCGAGGGAGCCACGCTGTGCGAGGCAATCTGAAGTGAACTTCTTACTTGCCGTTGCGGGCTGACTGGCGAAAACGATGGCTTTGCCAAGTATTCTGCCGAAACTCTCGATGGCTGGCGGCTTTGGTAGCTTTCCCTCCAGACAGGCTGCTAAGTGATATTCAATCGCATTGAAGCGGTAAGTCTGTTCAATCAGTTCCACAGAGGCCGTCCAGCGTGGATTGACCTCAAGAACCCAAACCTGCGTGTCATCGATCATGAAGTCGATGCCGAAGAGTCCCTGTAGCTGAAATCGTGCGGTCAGCTTTTGACCGATTTGCTTGATCGCACGCCTCACTGCCTCTGGCAAGTTGATGCCTGCAATCGAGCCGCAATAGTCAAAGGGCGAGGCCCCTGTCCACGCCTCGCCCACAAGCTGTTCAGAGATTCCTAGCAAGACGGTCTGCTCGCCGTCGCCGACGAATACCGCAGACGCTGGCAGGCCCTCCACTCGGCGCTGATAGTACCGCTTGGGGCTCTTGGCAGTGCTGTCGAGCTCACTCTCGGTTAAAGAGCGCACTCCTGAACCGCCCGCACCACGGTAACTTTTCACCAGCCAGCTTCCATCGGTGGGTAGGCCTTTTGGAGTGGTCTGAGTTTCTGGAAAGTGGTCGCCCAGCCAGCGCGAAAGTTTCAACGGCGAACGGACTTCCCGCAGGATCTTGCCCGACATTCCCAAAAGATCGCACTGAGATGCCATTCTCTCTACAAGCGTGGGATAGTTCTCGAGCCCTCCGGTGTAGAGCCACCCCTGAAACCGCTCGCGGCTAAGCCACCCCAAGAACCCCTCGGGATAGCTTTCCACCTGATGAGCTTCCACGCCGCAAGCCCGTAAATCCGCATCTGCAAACAGATCACAAGTGACGACTTCGTAGCCCGCACGCATGGCTGAGAAAGCTGCGGCTCTCGCACTCGCCCCAAGGATGGCCAGGCGACGCATCACTTTTCACGACCGTGATCGTGGGCCGGCAACGTATCGCGGAATTCCTCAACCGGGTACTTCTCGACATTCTTCGCCATTTTCGCCCGGAGGGTATTGGAGAGGTCGATTTCCAGCTCGTTGGCAAGTGCTAATGCGTAGGCGATCACGTCCGCCAGTTCCTCGCCAACCTCAGCGAGCTTTTCCTTATCGGCGGGGACATCGCGGGAGTCGTTGACGCCAATCCACTGGAAGTGCTCCATCAGTTCAGCCGCCTCAATTGCCAGCGCCATCGAGAGATTCTTCGGCGCGTGAAATTGTCGCCAATCACGTTCTTCAATGAAGTTACCAACAAGTTGGCGTAGTTCCTGGACGGTGGTAGAGGAATCGCTCATCAGAGAGGCGAGGGGTTTGGGGCCAGATGATAGTGGTGAAGCATCATAGCGCTATAGCAGGCGTTCTCCTAGCCCCCGGCGCAAGCCGCGGGCATTACGCAGCTACGTCCTGGCAGGTAGATTAGTTCGTAGTTCCGCCTTTATGCGGCTAAACAAAATTGCGAAATGTTTGATTGTGAAACCGCATAAAGGCGGAACTACGAACCGCACGAACCTTGAATCAACTCGCGAAGAATAGATAGATGAGAATTGCCTACTTGGATTGCGCCAGCGGAGTCAGCGGCGATATGATGCTTGGTGCCCTGGTCGATGCCGGTGTGAAGCTCGCCACGGTGCAAACGGGGATCGACTCTCTCGGACTGCCCAGTTGTTCGCTCAAAACCGAAGAAGTAAAGAAGCAAGCCTTTCGCGCGTTGCAACTCACGGTCGAACACGAGCCCGAGCACGCCCATCGGCATTTGCACCATATCGAAGCGATGATCGAAGGGAGCGGGCTCTCGCCCCGGCAGCGCGAGTTAGCGCTTAAGATTTTCCACAAGCTCGCCCAAGCGGAAGCCAAGGTCCACGGTTCGACGATCGAGAAAGTGCATTTCCACGAAGTCGGTGCGGTCGATTCAATCGCGGACATTGTGGGCTCCGCGATCGCTTGGGATCTGCTGGGCGTCGATCGAATTGTCTGTGCCCCAGTTCCCACAGGGACGGGTTTCGTGGAGATTGCTCACGGCAGGTGCTCGATTCCAGCGCCGGCAACGGCTGAACTACTCCAACGAGTGCCTCTAGCAGCAAGCAACATTGAAGGTGAGCTGACCACGCCAACCGGGGCTGCGATCGTGGCAGCGATGGTCGACGAGTTCGGCCCCATACCGGCAATGAAGATCGAAACGATCGGATACGGCGCCGGTCAGAAGGATTTCTCCCATCCGAATTTGCTGCGGCTCCTGGTTGGCGAAGCCGCGGCTGAAGAACCAGCCGCTTCTCCAGATACCGATTCCGTTGTCCTCTTGGAGACCAATCTCGATGATCTGACGGGAGAGTCGCTCAGCTATTGTGTCGAGCAACTTTGGCAGGCTGGAGCGCTCGACGTGGCGCTTTCGCCGTTGCAGATGAAAAAGGGCCGTCCTGGGACACTGCTAGCAGTTCAGTGCCGCGGCGAGATTGCTGAGAAACTGGCGGAGATCATTTTCCGCGAAACGAGTACGCTAGGGCTGAGAAGAACGATCGTCGAACGACTTGTTCTGCCGCGACGGGCGGTGACGGTCGATACTAGGTATGGGCCACTTCGTGGAATGGTGGCTCAGTTGCCCGATGGAAGCGAAAAGTTCTCCCCCGAGCATGATGATGCGGCGGCGGCGGCTGAATCACACAAAGTGCCACTCGCCAAAGTTCAACAGGAAGCGCGAGAAGCGTACTAGAAATAAACCTCCTGAGCCGAGCAGCGTAAGCTCTCGGGTTGTACTTGGGAGAGCTCCGACCCGAGAGCTAACGCTTCACGGCTCAGAGAAGATGAAGACAACACCGTCGGTTTGAATCATGGATGTTCCCCTGCCAGTCGCCTTACTCGACAACCTCAGCCCCGAGCTTCGTGGTTCGTTGATGTTTCTCGCCGGGGTGGCGTTGATCACCATTATGTTGGTTCGCAAGACTTACCGGCGCATAGGCCGCGGTCGAGCAAAACTCACCGGGGGCCGTGGCCCCGCCATCGAATCACAACCCCGCCCCGCCGACGCCTGGGATGGCGCGTATCGAGACGCTAGCGCCCACATTCAGCGTGAGAAAGTTGAACTGCACGAAATGGCCCGCGACGCCAACGGTCAACTCACGTCAAAGATCGTCATGCTCGAACAACTGATCGAGACGAGCAGCGGGCAAATCGAGCGGATGGAGCAACTCTTGGCGGAGTTGCGCGAGGCCCAAGAGGAAAGCAAGCGATTCGCTTAGCAAAACCTACTGAAGAATCGTATCGGTTCGCCCTAACTTCTCAAGCGCATCTCGAATTCCCTGAAGGCCCTTTACGGGTGCGCGGCACATGAAATCCTCGCAGACATAAAGCGTCGGATCTTGCCCCTCCTCAGGTTCTTTTCCAGCCAGCAAACTCTCAAGTGGCCGGGGTGCTTCAGCACCCACGGCACCAGCCAGAACAACGTGAGGCAAGAACCGCTCTCGAATTTCTCCGAGCGATTCGCTCGTTCTTTGGTCCTCAGGCAAACCTGAGAGAACCAACTCAAACGTAGGCCCCATGTGCAGATCCAAGGCGATCAGCATTTGCCCCGCAGCACTGGGATACTTTTCCATGATCCCTGCTGCGGCGCGGAGCGTCGATTCCGCGGCGTCGCTGAATTTGCTATCCCCGGTGAGCTTTGCCAGCCGCACCAGCAGCGTGGCTGCTAGCGAGTTGCCACACGGCGTGGCGTTGTCCATGAAGTCTTTGTTGCGAGTAATCAGCTGCTCGTGATCATCCGCTGTGTAGAAGTAACCACCGGCATCGGGATCGGAGAAGTGCTCTTCCATCATGCCGGTTAGTTCAACCGCCGACTCCAGGTACTTTCCCTCGAACGTGGTCTCGTAAAGCGTGACCAAAGAATTGGCTAGCGCAGAATAATCGTCGAGGTAAGCATCAAGCTTCGCCTTGCCATGCCGCCAAGTGTGAAGCAGGCGACCATCTTCGCGCCGGAGATTTTCTAATAGGAAGTCTGCACACTTTCTCGCGGCATCGACGTACCGCGGTTCATCAAGAGCCACCCCCGCACGGGCCATCGCGTCAATCATTAGGCCATTCCAGGCGACGATCACTTTGTCATCCTTGCCAGGGTGGACACGTTTTTCGCGAGCGGCAAACAGCTTGGCACGACTGGTATCGAGTTCTTTTCTCAGTTCCGTTTCATCGCGTCCCAACACGTTGGCTGCTTGGGTGATGGTCTTGGGTAGGTTGAGAATACTCGTCTTTTCAGCGTCTGCTGGCTTGGGATGATGCGGATCTTCAAAGTTGCCCTGCTCAGTAACGTCATAGACGCGGGCGAAAGTTTCGGCCGCTTCAGCTCCAAGGACTTCCTCAAGCTGCGAAAGCGTCCAAATGTAAAACTTTCCTTCCTCTCCCTCGCTATCAGCATCTTCGGTGCTGTAAAAGGCACCCGCCTCATCGGTCATGTCGCGGAGGATGTAGTCAAGCGTTTCTTGAATAACTAGCTTGTAATTAACATCGCCAGTGACCAAAAACGCATCAAGATAGATCAATGTCAGCAGGGCGTTGTCGTAGAGCATCTTCTCAAAGTGCGGCACGAGCCAACGTGCGTCGACTGAGTAGCGCGCGAAACCACCCCCCAAATGATCATAGATACCACCAGCGGCCATACGGTCGAGCGTCGTCTGGACCGCGGCGAGCGAAGCATTGTCTCCGGTGCGGAACCAATGACGCAGCAGCAATTGCAGATCCATCGTGTGAGGGAACTTCGGTGCCTGGCCAAAGCCGCCCCAGGTTGGGTCGTGAGAATGCTGTAGGCTCTTCGCGGCTTCGTGAATCAAATCTCGGGACAATTCGCCCGAAGCGGTATCTTGCGATTGCAACTGCTCCGTGATCTTGTCGGCTCCCTCAACGACTTGCTCTTGCCGGTTGGTCCAAGCGTCGTTGACGGCACGGAGGACCTCGTCGAAGCCAGCGTGCTGGCCTCTTCGTTTGGGAGGGAAATAGGTGCCCGCGAAAAACGGCTTGAGATCGGGAGTGAGAAATACGGTCATCGGCCAGCCGCCGCGACCAGTCATCATCTGCACGGCATTCATGTAGATCTGGTCGATGTCCGGCCGTTCTTCGCGATCAACCTTTACGGCGATGAAATGCTCGTTGACGTACTTGGCAATCTCCTCGTCCTCAAACGATTCGTGCTCCATTACGTGGCACCAGTGGCACGCTGAGTACCCGATCGAGAGAAAGATCGGCTTGTTTTCCTCTTTCGATTTGGCCAACGCCTCCTCACCCCACGGATACCAATCCACAGGGTTGTTCTTGTGTTGGAGAAGATAGGGAGAGGATTCGTCGGCGAGGTGGTTGGGCATAACTAGCTTGAGGCAAAGGGGGCTCCCTGCTTTCGCAGGGCATCGGACAGTTTGACCGACCATCCTAGCAGAAGGAGCCTTACTTCGCCTGAGCTACTTGCTTCGCCCTTCCAGCGAGCGCCCGTGGAAAACCAGGTTGCGCCTGAGCGGTTGCTCCCACAGGGGTTCCGTCATGGGTCAGCAGTCCTTGGCTCCCAATAAACAGCGTGTGGAAATCTGCGACGACGATGTTGTAGGCGTCCATAGCGTAGGTTTCTTCGGAAGACTGAAAAGTCACTGCCTTTGTGAGCCCGTGCAATTCGGAATCGCTCGTGAGGTCGCTCATGCGTCGCCAGCCTTGTCCGGCTCGGAAGAAAACCTGCCCTTCACCGCTCACGATTTCTTGTGGAATGGCGTCGTCGGCTTTCTGGTTGGTTCGTAACTGCACGCGTTGCATCTCCATTTCGGGATAGGCGTTCATAGCGAGGATCGGCTTGTAGGCAAGCTCCCCGGTGCGCACGTCTTGAGAAAGCACAAAGTCGCCAATCCGTAGTTTCTCTACTGGTCGTTGTCCTTGAAGGGTCCAGACCGCGACGCCACGCGCTAAGGCCCGCGGCTGTTGTTCCAGGATGGCCTGCTCAAGCCGATGCTGTCCGCCACCGAGAGCCATTTCTGGGTGCGCTTCGACATGATCGCGCCACCAATTCCACCAGGAGCGTGGATAAGCCTTCAGCGTTTGGCCGGTGACTTCATGAAGCAGCCCGGTGAGATGCTCGTTGTGCTCATGGATGCGAGCATTCACGTGGTCAACTTGTCTCGCCACTTGGTCGGCCTGAACATTCGCGCGCTGTTTGGCGTTTTGCCGTTGCTGATTGAAGCCGGGAAGCTCACCACCAACAAGATATCGACTGCCAATGTATTCATACTGTGCAGGTACCACTTCTGGGGGCACGTCGACATCGACGTAGGTGGTTTCGTAGATACGACTCTGCGCACTACTGCAGTAAAGGACATTGAGTGGCAGTTGGACGTTTCCTCGGAGCTTTCTCTGTGCAACACGTTTCGTATAGCCTGGTCGGGTGTAGCTGTCGGCTGTTTTCCGTCCATAGTTGACTGTTGCATGGCTATACTTCTGCGCTGCGATACGCTGGGATGTGCGATAGTTTTTCTCGAGCGTCTTGCCACCGGGTGCTTCCTGCTCCAGACGGTAGTTGCTCACAAGGTAGTTCCCTTGCTCGGTCAGGCTCATTGAGCCAGTCACTGGCAACTGCATGTGTGAGAGAATCTCTGGCACATACTGCTCCAGCGGTCGATCTTTCAAAGCCGTGGTCGCCGCGTAGCGGATCGAGTCCCAGGGGGAGTGAAGCGCTATCTGCACCAACTCATAGCTTGCCCGGGGGTCGTCAACTTTGGCCATCACGTCGACTAATGCCTCCTGGCGACGTCGAGTTTGCTGTTCGTTGTCTCCTGGTTCGGCCAACTCCTTTACCATCACAGCAGCGGCGGCCGGGTCATTCAGATTTCGAAGCTCACGCGCCGCTTCGCGACGTTGTTTGAGATCGGGGCCGTCAAGCTCGCGACGCAGCCGTTTGATTTTAGGTCGGAACGTTTCCGCTCGCTCTCGCTCAATCTCTTCTTGAATCTGAAAGCGAGCCTGCTCATCTCGGTCCATCAGAATTCCGCGGTGCCAGACAAGATCTAACGCTTCAAGTGCGTGTTTATGCTTTGCGTCGAAGCGCAGCACGTGTAACCAATGGACTTTGGCATGTTCCGCGAGTTCTGAGCGTTCGCACCAGCGGGCGATACGCTGATGACTACGACCATCGTCTACCATCGCCCCGCGTAGTTCGCGGTACTCCCTAAGTCGTTCGTCACTTGCGGCAGTAGCCTCTGCCTTAGTGGGTTTAACCCATTTCCCTTGAAAGTTGAGTTCGCCGGTATACCACTTCAAGAGTTCGTCCTTGCCCTCTTCTTTCGCATAGTCGAGCGCCGCTTCGCGAAGATGGCTTTCACGGGAAGCAGCCAACACTTGCGGGGGATTGGCCGCTTTCCCCTGAAGTGCAGCAAGATTGTATACAACAAGAACTAGCGACAGATCGCGGAGACCTATTTTCCACGCAGATGTCTGATGCATTGCGAGACTCCCTGTTCCGAAAAAGTGAGGCTCTTGTCCTAAAAAAGACGACTTTCATCGCTCCGTACTGTTATATGCGAATAGTGGAAAGTAGTGCAAACTTTAGTGAGAAGGAACGTGGCCTGGAGGGTTTGACGGACTGTGGGAAGCTGTTTGCTTAAAATGTGGACAGGGTGACTCGACGACCAGGTTTTTTACGACTCTTGGTTCCCATGACTTCAACCCGTACCTATACTAAAATGATTGATTCGCCCTTAGAAAGCCGCAGCCTATGAGCAACAAGCCGTTAGCTAGGACACTCCGTGAGCAGATTGCGGACCGGATTCGTTCGGATGTGCTTTCGGGGCGGCTCGAAAAGGGCTCCAACTTGCGCGAACAATCGTTGGCCAAGCAGTACGGCGTGAGCCGTGCCCCCATTCGCGACGCACTTTTGCAACTCACGCAAGAGGGGCTTCTGGAAGCGAAGCCGAACTGCGGCGTGCGCGTTGGTTCAGCAGCCGCTGAAGAATTGCAGCCGCTGATCGTGGGCCTACGGCGCGAGACAGAGATTTTCGCTCTCGAGTTGGTCTTCGACCGGCTTACCGACGAAGACTGCGACAAGCTGGATGCAACGGTCGAAGGCCTACGAAAAGCGTGCGAAACTCAAGACCTCTCGCAAGTCGTGCATTACGACATGGCCCTGCATCGCTACATTCTTGAGACTGCCGGCAGTAGCGATTTGATTGCAATCTGGCTGCCCATCGTCAGCCGCATGATGCTCCACTACAGTCGCCACGTTGACATGATGGAGTCGTATCGCGAGCACGAAGAGATCGTCAAAGCGATCCGTGCTAAAGATCGCGAAGCTGCCATTGCTGCATTGACGGCAAATATCCAATAAGTGCGGCTCGAGTTATTGGTCTCGAAGCGGGGCTGCTCGCTTCAACTTTCATGCAAATCCGCCTGTAAGAGCCACGTGGCTGTTCGTTAGTCCGAATAGCCCTATAGGACTTTCATGGAGATCCGCGAATCCGGCGTCGACCTGGACCGCTACTAACTTGGCTGAATCCACCCGAGAGGAACGCCTTGGCACCCGCTTGATCTCTTGAGAGCCTCAACCCACCTGCCGGGTAGGCGTCGCTGGCCCCTATCTTCTAGCCGCGGTAGGAACGCCAAAAAGCCGCCTTGCACTCATATTCTCAATGTCTGTGGGCTTGTGGAGATGGGTTCAATCGACGCTTTCCCACGCTTTTCGAGAGGGTTGGAGTATCTGCGCTCCCTCGCCTCAAAAAAAACCAGGATATTGTAGACAATTATGTTTCGGCAAGTTAGGATAACTTTCCGATGCGGAGCTAATTGGGGCCAGCGCCCTCTTTTCACTTTTGAACGAACTTTTCGATGAGGCCAGTCAGGGAGTTGTCTCGACTGCTTGGCTGCAACAACCCTTTTGCGTTTCTAGTTTTCTTTCTTGGGAGGAGATCTAATGAGTACGAGATTAGTATCGCTTCAGCGACGTGCACTTGCCGTTGTCGCTGTTGCGGCCGCTTTCGCGGTAACTTCAACTGCTGCACAAGCAGCCACCGTTTTTCTTGACGAGAATCCGCCAGCGGGCGGGAGCTTGGCAAACAGCCTAACACTTACCAACGTTGCCGATCCCGTTTTGCCGGGTACGGCTGGTGAGGTTACCGATCTTGCAGCCAAGTTCAGCAGCGTTGCCACGCCGACTGTCCCCGTTCCTGCTGTTGCGATTGGCAAGCCTTTCTCCATCACTGTTGATTATCTGATTCCTTCAAACACTGAGTTAAACCAAGGCGACCTTCTGTATCTTCAGGTCAACCTTAACGGAGGGAATCGAGGATCCGTTGGTTTCATCGATCCAAGCGGTGCCCCAAAAGATGTTTGGAGTACCTTTACTCTCACGAATCTGAACTTCCCCGGTGGTGACCCAACGAATGGCCCACTCATTCCCGCTGGAACTAATGACATCTCAGCATTCCTGATCCTTGCTGACAATGGATTTGGTCCGGGTAACGATTTCCCTGGCGGCCTTGCCTACTATGTGGACAATTTCCGCATCGACCTGGTACCAGAGCCCACCTCGCTAGCCCTGTTTGGCCTTGGTGCTTTGGGACTAGTAGCACGTCGCCGACGCTAGTCAAAGAGACCCTCACTGCGCACCGCCAGCCGACATCAAACGGTGTTCGGCTGGCGGAGGCAGTTGTTCGCGAAGTGCCTAGAGAATTGATTGGCAGAGAGTACAGCAGCTTGAACTACGGTTTTCTCGGGGCAGAGACAACCACAGCACATTCAGAATCGACAACGAAAGTAGCCCGCCCTAATTTTTCCGAACAGATTGACTGCCATCTGGTGGGCGAGTTTAGCAGGCAGCCAAAAATAGTTTTTTACCACAATTTCGCAATCGGAAACTGGTAAGCACCAGTTTCAAAGCTGAGGAGCTTATTCAATGAAGTATTCAACCCTTATCAATCGCATCTGCTTTGCTGTCGCCTTTATGGCCGCTGCTACGCTGGCGAGTACAGGCTTCGCTCAAACTGTCATCTGGCAAGATGATGACCCCGGTTACATGGACGACGGCATGGGTACCCGTACGAACGGCGAATTCACCGTCCCTTCGGATGTTTCGCTGCCTGACTTTGGTCTGACGATTACTGAATTCGACGGGAATACTGTGACAGGAGATGCCTCGCGTGCCATCGTCGGTGGGGTAACGATGCCCGACAACACTGGCGCAACTGCCCAGTTGTTCCAAAACTTCAACTCGACAACCCTGCCGCTCGATCCTTCTCTGCAAGGTTCTAACTTCACGTATTCGATAGACTATTTCGTTCCCAACGATACCACTTTGGATAATCCTACCGGCGAAAGCGCTGACCTGTTCTATATCCAAATCAATTTCGACGGTGTGAACTCAGGTTCAGCTGGTTTTGTCGGAGAAGGGGCTGCCGGAACAGGTTGGCAGACTGCCACGGTTTCAGGCACAATCCCCGCAACTGCTACTGAGTTTTTAGCTTTCGGATTGATTGTCGATGGTGGCTTTGGAGGCAGTCCCGCTAATGCCGACGGCACAGGGGTCGCGCTCTACGTCGATAACATCCTCATCACAGCGGGCGAGGAGAGCATCGGCGACTTTAACTCCGATGAAAATGTCGACGGCACCGACTTCATTCTGTGGCAACAGCGCTTCATGAACCCACCACCATTCAATCCGATTCTCGAGACCGACGCTCAGGACTTGGTTGATTGGAATGACAACTACGGCACCATGGCGCCTGCGATTTCAGCAGTTCCCGAGCCAACCTCTTTGGTGCTCTGCCTATTGGGCGGAGTCGCCGCATTGGCAAGCTCACGCCGTCGTTCCTGCTAAGGGTTTCAATCGCGAGTTCATCGACGACACCCGCCGGTTCGTGGGGCAGCGACCGGTGGGTGTTTTTCATGCGCGGTTACTCCGCGAGCAGTTTTACAGCTCCCCATCCAGACCGCGCTGATAGTATTTATGGGTGATCTCTTCCTGGTGCTCTAGCAGCCAGTCGATCGAGGGCTCGTTGTGCATGGCTTTGTGGATCGCTCCGGCCATGGCTTTGCGATGAATTTCGAATAGCGCTTTGTGGTCGAGGTTCTCATCGGTAGCCGCACCAGGGTTGAGCCACACGGAGCAGATGATCCCGAGGTCGTTGGCTTTTTCTTTAGGGAGGTCCCCTGCCCTGACCGCATCCAGCACGCCGTTGGCAATCGCCGCTTGAACGGTGCCCATCAGGATGTTCGTGTAGGCGTTGCTCTTCACCGTGACTTTGCTGACCATCAGCGTGACCGGTCTGACCTGAACGTCAGTGTTGAGGATGGCAAACACCTTGGAGTGTCCAGCCGATTGATCCCCCGTGAGCGTGGCAATCGCGGTTCCCACCGGACCGTCTAGCTCGCCAATCACAACTTCCGGCTCAGCCGCGGTAAAAGGAGGTCCACCGCCCACTAAGCATTCGCCGGTCCGCATGATGATTCGTTCACTCATAATTCTTGGTCCTATTCTGTGGCTCGTCAGGGTAGCAGATGATTTGCTTTCTAGTTGTGGTGGAGGAGCAGGTATTTTGCAATGCACAAAACCCTCGCCAAGCGAGAGTTTTTGTCTGGATCGGGCAAACCAGGTAAAATACTGTCGATAGAGACTAGCCATGATCTTCACGTAGCGAATTCCCTTCTTGAAGGATGGTCAAATGGTGCGATCTTCAGTCCTTGGAATATCTGTCTTGGGGCTTCTCACAGTGAGCCCGGCGTTTGGCATTCCCCCCGATCAAGTGAGGAGTTCACCGATTCCTTCACTGGAAAAACCCAGACAGATCAATACGGGACGTACTCAGCAGGCGACGCGTCCTAGCCGGGGCATAGGTAACGACGCTGCATTGCCTCCCTGGCCAGAAGAAGCAAGCATGCCTGTCGAGGAAGGGTCGGTTGAAACAAGGGAAGCCAAGCGAGTTGAGCTTTGGAATAGCGACCGCATGAAAGCAGCTCGGCAAGCCGTGATGCAGTTTTGCCGGTTCTCAGCCAAGACCAGCCCGAAAGAAGGCGAGCAGTTCCTAAATCGCTTATCGAAGTTACCTCTCATCGAGATGAAAGATTGGCTCGAGCGGTACGAGGCGGGGCAGCAGGCCCGCCAGCGCGGGCGAGAGGTTTCGGCAGGAGCTCGTCAGCAGGCGATTGATCGCTCGCTGGTTCGTATTGTCGGACAACAGCAGCCGGGTCTCACGGCAGCAACTTTGAAAGCGAATCACGCCCTGCAAGCTCGCTTCGAAGCGGAGGAGCGCGCGCGTCAAGACGCATCAGCCTGCCGGGATTGCCCAACGTCCGATCAGCTTCTTTACTGGGACCTTACGCGACGGCGTTATGACCCCTTTGAGGTAGTGATCGACCCTTCGACGCCCCGGGGCTATGCTCGCCGTGTTGGGGCGGCGTTGAGTCTGCCGGGCGACCTGTCGCGGAGCGATCCTCGGAATTTCATCCGCGGGGAAAGGGGACAGACGTTTCTCGATCCGGCGGATGCACCACCGGGTGAGCGTTTGGGACGGTAGGATCGACGACGCTGTCGATCGCGGGCTGTCGATAGTGGCCAATCGATAGTAACTTAGCGTTGTGCAAGCACCGCGGAGAAGCCACGAGGTTCAACCAGCCCACGTCTTCCCCAGCCACCAGCCGGCAAATACGGCTGCCAAGCCTAACACGACATTAAGTGCGACATTTGTGAGCGCTAAGTGATGCTCGGCGTCGCGCATATGACTGGCTGTCTCGAACCCAAAGGTGCTGAAGGTTGTCAGTGCTCCTAGGAAGCCGATAGTTAGTGCGGAGTGCATCGTTGAGCTCCAACGCTGGGCTCCTTCAGCAGTCGTCGCTGTACCTAACGTTATGAACAACCCTAGGAGAAAACAGCCGAGGACGTTGACGATCAGCGTCCCGTAAGCGAAGCCCGCACCGAGCCACAATCGGCAGAGGACGTTCACCCCGTGGCGACAAACAGCACCGAGAGCGCCTCCGAGGGCGATGGCGATAAGGTTCATGACTTGGCTCAGGGGCGACGCGAAATTTAGGCCACGGATCGCACGGATGGCACAGACTTATGTTAAGGATTTTAGTGGCTAGAGCTTGGCTGGAAAGCATGAATTTCCGATCCGTATCTCTCTGTGATCTGTGGCTAGTATATTTCGACCGCAGTGCTCGTTAAACTATTGCCTTACAGATAAGCTTTTGACCAGCGAATAGCATGATTCAAATCATCGACAACTACGATTCCTTCACCTACAACCTTGTCCAGCGACTGGGGGAGATTGATGGCTCGTTGGAAATCCGAGTCGATCGCAACGATGAGATCACCGTTGAAGAGATTCTCGCTCGTCGGCCAGAGAGACTAATTATTTCTCCAGGACCTTGCACACCCAATGAAGCGGGGATTTCGGTACCGTGCGTGACTCAGCTTGCTGGCAAGCTGCCGCTATTGGGGGTTTGCCTCGGACACCAGTCCATCGGCCAAGCCTTTGGTGGAACGATTGTGAGAGCAGACCGTCTGATGCACGGCAAAACGGATCGGATACATCACACAGGTGATGGCCTGTTTGCCGGGCTGGAGAATCCCATGCAGGCGACGCGCTACCACTCGCTGGTGATTCAGCCTGAGACCCTCTCGGACGAATTCGAAGTCACCGCTTGGAGTGACAACCCCGAAACCGGCAGTCGTGAGATCATGGCCATCGCGCACAAAGAACTGCCTGTTTACGGATTGCAATTTCACCCCGAAAGTTTCCTGACGTACGACGGGACCGACTTGTTGCGAAACTTCCTGGCGGTGGAAACCGTGGGGGTTTGAGATGATTTCGGTTGACGAGGCGCATCAATTACTGGCTCAGGAAGTCGCGTCGCTCGCACCACGGACTATAGAACTTGGTAATCTGCTGAATCTTCGCTTGGCCGAATCCATAGTGAGCGATGTTGATTCGCCACCCTTCGCGAAGTCGTTGTTCGACGGCTACGCGATCAATGTGAGCGATGCGACGACCCAAAGACGCGTCGTCGAGGAAGTTACCGCTGGCAACGTGCCGAAGTCTACGATCGGCACTGGCGAAGTCATCCGTGTTATGACCGGGACACAATTGCCGGTCGGTGCCAACGCGGTTGTCAAGCGAGAAGAATGCAAGAACGACGGAGCTGCGGTCGGCGAATCGGTCGTTCTGCCCGATCAACTCCCCGAAGCTGGCAGTGGCGTCATGCAGCGGGGCGCTTCATTTGCGCGTGATGAGGAAGTTCTTGCAGCGGGCAAAGTGCTTGGCCCGCTCGATATTGCCCTGTTAGCGGAAATCGGGCGCACCTCAGCGAGCGCTGTTCCCACGCCAAAGGTCACGGTGTTACCAACAGGTAATGAGCTGGTTGAACCAGGCGAGCCGCTCGATGCCGGACAGATCCGCAATAGCAATGGCCCGATGCTGTTGGCTTCGCTCGAGCGGGCCGGTTTTGCGGGCGATCAACTCAGCATCGGACGCGACGATCCGGCTGACCTGGAAGCGAAGTTCACCGCAGGAATGCAGGCCGACGTACTGCTGGTGACTGGGGGTGTGTCCGCTGGTGTGCTTGACCTCGCTCCTGGGTTATTGAAGGGCATGGGCGTTCGCGAAGTCTTCCACAAAGTGCGAATGAAGCCCGGCAAGCCGGTGTGGTTCGGCGTTACCGAAGGCGGCGAGAGCAGGACTTACGTTTTTGGACTCCCGGGAAACCCTGTGAGCGCACTGGTGGCGTTTCATCTATTTGCTCTGCCCTTGCTGCGGACTTTGAGCGGCGAGCCCTTTGCTCCACCACAGCAACATCGGGGCGCTCTGACTGATGCTTTTACACACAAAGGAAAAAGGCAGACGTATTTTCCGTCACGGGTTGAAGCAAAGGGTGAAAGAGAGTTGCCATTGGTGACGCCGCTTGATTGGCGCGGCTCAGCCGATCTTGCGACGCTTACGCGAGCCCAGGGACTGGCTGTTTTCGAGCCAGGGGATTACGTCACAGAAGCTGGCGCTGAAGTTGAGTTATTAACTTTGTAGAAGTTGTCAGCTTTATTTAGACAGGTAGCGGGATTGTCAGGATCAACAGGATGAATCTTTTGTTATCCTGTCGATCTCGCCGATCCAGTTATCCGGTCTTATGTTCGCCTTACAAACCACGCTCGATCAGCCCAAAGTCGAGCGACAAAACATAAGCCATCAGCGAGATAATCGCGACGAAGCCAGCGGTATGCATGGCAACGACGAACTTCTCACCCGCCGGGCGACCACGCAAGCCTTCGTAGCCGAGAAACACCATGTGCCCGCCATCCAACAACGGAATCGGTAGGAAGTTGATTACGGCCAGGTTCGCGCTAAGCATCGTCAGGAACACTAGCAGTTTTCCGATACCATCGGCGGCCGAGTAACCGGCTGCCTTGGCAATCGTGACGGGGCCGCCGAGGGCTCCCATCGGGACTTGCCCACTGATGAGCTTGTTGAGAAAACGGTAGACCATGCCCAACGCGCCAATGGTTTCATCCCAGCCACGACGGACTTGTTCGCCGAAGGTTTCTGCTTTGCGAATGCGTTGGACGGTCTCAAAGATGATGCCCCGTGACGGATTGAAATGAGTCTCCGAAGGCACCGGTTCGAGAGTCTTGGTGAGCTCCTGGTCCCCACGTTTGAAAGTCAGCTTGACCTTGGTCCCCTCAGGTTGCAATTGCAGAGTGTTGAGGAGGGCGGGCCAGTTGTGCCCATCTTTGTCATTGAACTTCAGCGGATCGAGTTCGGGTCGCTCCTCTTTCGGAAGCGATTCAGGGTAGACGAACTCAGCGGCTAGGATGGTGTCGCCCTCTTGAAGTTCAGCGGCTTCCGCGGGACTGCCTGGGCGAACCACGGCGACCCGATTGAGCACCCGGTAAGCGATTCCTAAGGAAGGAACGGCGACAGGATCGTTCGCGCTATTGGCTTCTTCTAGCCAAGAGGCAGATCGCAGTGAGACGATCTTCGACTCGGTCGGTTGACGGCCTTCGCTCTCGGCGGCATCGCGGCGGATTTTCAGCCCGACTTCGACCTGACCTGCCGCTGCTAACTGTCGCAAAGTTTCTGGCAGCGTGACCGGGTCCCACTCACCAGTGTTCGCTTCTGACACCGTGGAAAGAGCATTCCCCGAGGCGTCGGTGACATCGGCCAGAAAATCACCCGGCTCGATCCCTTTCTTAGCGGCAGGCGAGTCTTGCTGCACGGCGACGATGCGGCCCATTTCCATGACGAGCCCCAGCTCGCGCATGGGATTGGCGTCTATTTCGATTTTGACTTCTTCACCGCCGGTGAGGTCACCCTTGGGATCGTCCTCGGGAGGCTTGCCGCCTCGCATGACAGTTACCGTGATGGTTTTCTCGGGTCGTTCCGACAGCAGGGAAACGTACTGGGAATAAGAGTCGACCGATTCGCCGTCGACGGCAATGACTTTATCGCCTGCTTCAAAGGCAGGCTCGGCGTTGGCAGCGGGGAATCCACTTCTCGCGACGGGAATCCCCGAGACATCGTTCACCCTAACGGAAAACGGAGGTCCCACGCCGATCTTTGCCAATTTGCCATCGATCTGGCGTGGCTTGAGATTTAATGAGCGGACTTCGCCATCTCGGCGGATTTGCATGTCGATCCCCTGCTCAAGATCAGCAAGCGTGACCGCGCTGCGGAGCTCATCGAACGAAGGATTCTTGACCTCACCGATCTGCATAATCTCATCGCCTGGGCGAATACCGGCTTCCCAAGCGGGCGAGCCCGGGGCGGTGAACGAGACGATGCTCGGTTCGTAAGGCACTCCCAAGCCGAAAGCAATCACCGCGAAGATGAACGCAAAGATGACATTCATGATGACGCCGGCGGAAATAATGGCCATCCGCTGAGGCACGCTCTTCGCCAGATAGCTGCGACTATCGACTTCGTACTTTTCGCCGTCTGGCCCCGTGATCGTTGTCGTGGGAACCTGCTCCGCGCTTGCGGATTCTTGCGACTCTTTTACTTGCTCGGCAATGTTTGCAGGGTTGTCGTCTTGACCGAGCATCTTGACGTACCCACCTAGCGGAAGAATGCCGATGCCGTAGGTGGTTTCGCCCCACTGTTTGCTAAGTTTGTAGCCACCGATGTCGAAGCCGACCATAAACTTCTCACACTTCACGCCACAGGCCTTCGCCACGGCAAAGTGGCCGAGCTCGTGCACGAAGATGACAAAGCCGAGGCCGAGTGCCACATAAACGGCAGCGAGAAGCCAGTCGCTCCACTGGTTGAGGTCGAGTCGAGCCAGCAGCATCAGGCCTGCGTCGAGGTGTCCCAGGAGTGAGGAACCCGACAGCGAGATTTCAGGCCAAGAACTTGTTAAAAAACTCTCAATCATGCACATACCCAACGGCTAACTTCTTCGCGGGCCCAACGGTCGAGTTCGACGAGGCGTTCCAACGAAGGATTTGGTTCAAAATGGTGGGCCCCCAGGATGCTTCGGCAGGCGGGGACGATTTCCGTAAAGTGTAGCTCACCGTCAAGGAAGCCCCCAACAGCAGCTTCGTTGGCTGCACTCAGCACCGCTCCGCTGGTTCCGCCCCTTTTAGCACACTCGGCCCCCAGCAAAAGTGCCGGGAATCGCTCAGGGTTGGGGGGCTCGAACTCCAGGTGAAACGCCTGCGTCCAATCCAAGCGTTCAGCCACAGCGGGCTGTCGATCCGGGTAGTTCAGAGCGTACTGGATAGGCATCTTCATGTCGGGGGGGCTCATCTGAGCCAGGATCGATCCGTCAATGAACTCGACCAGCGAATGCACAATCGACTGCGGATGAATCGCTACCGAAATTTTCTCCGCCGGAATATCGAACAACCAGCGTGCTTCAATGATCTCTAGCGCCTTGTTCATCAACGTCGCTGAATCAATCGTATTCTTGGGACCCATGTTCCAGGTGGGATGATCGAGCGCCTCGGCAACGGTCACTTGTTGAAGTTCGACAGGGGTCGCATGCCGAAACGGACCGCCACTGCCGGTGATGATCAGCTTGTCGACTTCGCTGGTCTTTCCCGCCTGCAATGCCTGGAACAGGGCGCTGTGCTCGCTGTCGACCGGAACAAGCTGGCCGTCGTTCTCGCGAGCGAGCTCCATCATCAGGCGGCCGGCCATGACGAGCGTCTCTTTGTTGGCGAGGGCGACGGTTTTGCCATTTTCCAACGCCGTCCAGGTGCTTTGTAAGCCCGCGCTGCCCACAATGGCCGCCAGCACGACATCAACGTCGGGTTCGGACGCGATTCGATTGAGTGATTCGGGGCCAATCAGCAGCTCGCAATCGACGGGCAGATACTTCCAGTCGAACTGCCGGGCTGCTTCGCTGTCGGTGACGATCACCCACCGCGGGCGAAGCTGCTGGGCTTGTTCGAGCAGTAACTCGCACTTCGAGTGAGCCGATAACGCTACCGCAGACAACTGTCCGCCACTGCTAGCAATCACTTCGAGAGCGTTTTTGCCAATGCTGCCTGTCGAGCCGAAAACGGCGATGGATTTGGCGACAGGCATGGCAGATCAACGGGCCTAAAGAGGCGACTCTTGAACAAGATGTGGGAAAACTCGGATGAATTGGCCAACCGAACCTGCGGCCAGAACTTGCCAAGACTGTTTAAGCGTCGCACCAGGATGCGGTGAGCTTCGTAGTGATGGTATTCGACAACCGAGGACGAATATCGCCTAAACGACGCTACTCGATTCCTCATGAGGCGTTAGAATTACCCACACGGAAGAATTGGGCAGCGTTACAACCGGTATTCTAGGTTTCGTCGGAATCATCGACAACCGCTACCCGAGTTGTGCGGGGTGACGCACCAAGAAGCGTTGAGGCCCCAAGAGTGCTAATCTACCCTAGATAGGTAGCATGTTTTGCCGGAAGTTTAGCCGCCGAGCTTGCTCGGCGCTCGCTTGAGTTTTGAGTGCGGGCCGAGGCCCGCAGCGAAACTTCAGTGACAGTGATAGAGATCATTCGAGAAGAGAATCGAGCCATTTATGGAACCCTCCAGCGACGAGAAAAAGCAATCGGCTGACAAGCGTGGCGAGAAGAAGCCAGCCCCCCAGGGAGGCAACCTCGTTTGGTACTTCCTCGGCATTTTCATCATCCTGCTGCTGCTGGGTACGATCTTCAACAGCAACAATGCGCTCACGCTCAAGATGAGTGAGCTGGAGCAGTTGCTTGTCGCCAGCAACCCCGAGAATACCGATTCGCCTCAATTCATCCTGATCGATCGAAAAGATCTTAAGAAACCAGTCCAACTCAAGCTAAGCGATCCTCAGGATATTGTCGTTGGAGCGACCTCGGTGACGGGGCGGGTTCGCCAGTTCACACGCGAACTAGCTGGTGGTGAGACAGAGTCAGTCTTAGGCGACCCAGGCAAGGCGAACAGCGCGTTCAACGAAGACAAAGACCCCGTCAAGTTCCGCGTCGATCGCTTGCCGACCGAAACCCGCATCGTCGATATCCTGGCTGAGAACAACATTGAGGGATGGAAATACGAACAGACGCCTAGCCAGTGGTTGGGCCTGCTGCCGGTCCTGATGCTGACCGGCATGTTCGTCCTGTTGATGATCATCATGCTGCGACGGATGGGCGGTGCCGGTTCGCCCATGGCATTTGGCCGCAGCAAAGGGAAGTTGATGGCGCAGGACGATCTCGACGTTTCGTTCGACGATGTGGCTGGCATTGAAGAGGCCGTCGATGAGCTTCGCGAAGTGGTTGACTTCTTAAAGAACCCCGAGCGTTACCATCGTCTTGGTGGCCGCATTCCCAAGGGTGTCCTACTCGTTGGACCTCCAGGTACCGGAAAGACACTACTGGCTAAGGCTGTCGCAGGCGAAGCGGAAGTGCCGTTTTACAGTCTCTCAGGTAGCGACTTCGTCGAAATGTTTGTCGGCGTCGGTGCGGCCCGGGTTCGCGACATGTTCGGCCAAGCGGAACAGCGCTCTCCTTGCATTATCTTTATTGATGAGCTTGATGCCCTCGGCAAAACCCGTGGCAGTGGTCAAATGGGTGGGCACGATGAGCGTGAGCAAACACTCAATGCTTTGTTGGTAGAAATGGACGGCTTCGGAACCAACAGCGGTGTGATCGTCATGGGCGCCACCAACCGCCCCGAAACGCTCGACCCCGCCCTGCTCCGCCCCGGTCGTTTCGATCGCCATGTGTTGGTCGATCGTCCCGACGTTGCCGGGCGCGAAGAGATCCTCGAAGTGCATCTTCAAAACATCAAGGTCGATGAAAAAGTTGACGTGAAGCGGATCGCCGCGATCACAAGCGGATTCGTCGGTGCGGATCTCGCGAATCTTGTCAACGAAGCGGCTCTGCTGGCTGCCCGCAATGGCAAGAAAGCGGTCGGCATGGATGAGCTTAACGAGGCGGTCGAACGCTCCGCTGCTGGCTTGGAAAAGAAAAGCCGCATCATGCAGGAGGACGAGAAGCAACGTCTCGCTTACCACGAAGCGGGGCACGCACTTGTCGCTTACGCCTTGCCGAATACGGATCCCGTGCACAAGGTTTCGATCATTCCTCGAGGATTTGGTGCCTTGGGCTACATGATGCAGCGTCCCGAGCACGACCGGTTCATGATGACGCGAGACCAGCTCAAGAGTCAGATCCAAGTCTGTCTCGGCGGTACCGTCGCTGAAGAGATCGTCTACGACGGCGACATCGGCAATGGTGCCACCAGCGACTTGGAGCGTGCCACCAACATTGCCCGTAGTATGGTGATGGATTTTGGTATGAGTCCGCTGGGTCGCGTGAAATTCCGCGAGAACCAACGGAACCAATTCCTCGGCGGAGGAGAGTTTGGCGGCTCGCAAGGCCACAGTGAACAGACCGCCCGTGAGATCGACGAGGAAGTCAATAAGTACATTGAGGAAGGCCTCGAGAAAGTACGACGCATTCTCGAGGAACGCCGAGGCACGCTCGACGCAATCACCAACATCCTGATCGAGCAGGAAACGATCGAAGGGGACGAGTTCCGCGAGATCATGGAAGAACACGGCGGCGGACCCAGGGTGGTCCCTGGAACCGATGCCGAGCCGAAACGCGCCAAGGCTGACGAAGAGCAAAGTGCCGGCGAGAGCGAAGCGTCAGGCTCGTAGCCCACGGCTCTGCCGTGGGATGGTTTTCCGCTGGTGGTCGTGTTCCGTCGTTTTAGGGTCGGCCCTGAGCCAAGTCGTTGCGCGTATTGTCACGGGGAACCAGTCCGCCGACCCATCCCACGCCAGAGGCGTGGGCTACGTGATTGGTTTTCGTGGGATTAGCTGGACGTTGATCATGCGGACTCCGTTGTGGCGACCGATATAATTGCGTGCTGCGTAGAGTTCCGCATCGTCGTCGAGCGTGCGGAAGTGGAAGCCCTTCGTCCAGATTCTTCCTCGACCTATCGCTTGTCTCATCCGATTCTTGAGCCTTCCGACCATTGCCCTCACGCCATCGTTGTGAGTGACAATCCAGTGCAAGTGCCATGATTCAACACTCACATCGGTGAGGTCGTAGTTGAATTCCTGAGCGGCCTGACACAGCGATTCAAATAACTGACATTGCTCTTCGGTGTTGAAGGTTATTGGTGGGGAACTCAATCGTTCCGAGAGAAACTTTTCCAACTTGGGTGCGGGAGGTAGGAGTTGCCCTTTTTGCACATAGCCACGTGCATCGCCAGGGAGCCATGTTCCAAAGCTGGTTGTCGTAATGAACGAGCATTGCTTCATACAACCATCATAACCCGTAGCCCACGGCTCTGCCGTGGGCTACGTGGCACGTTGAAAACATGGTAGCTCCAATCATACTGGAGCGATGGCCAATGCTCAGAAAACAAAAGCTCCTGTTGCCTCGACCGAAGACTTCCTTCCACGCGCCGCCCCCAAGTTGATGCTTCTCGGCGTGAGCATCGTGATGATTGCTTTCGCGCTCAAGGGAGTGCCCATCGCAGCGGCGATTGCATTGATCGCGCTTGGCGGTGTCGTTGTCGTGAAGCGGGTGCCGAGCCTGGTTCTGGCTCTCGTCCTCTACACGCCGTTGGGCGTCCTCGCTGTGGCAGCGCAAATGCAGATTTCACTGCGGACGGCCTCGCTACCTTGGCGGTTGGCTCTGACCGCGGATGCGGCACTAGCGATTTTGCTAATGCTGGTGATGCTCCGCCATGCGGGCGAGCGGTTGGTGCGAGATGCGTAGCCACGCTCGCCAGAGCGTGGATGCGCCCCGTTTCGTCCACCGTCTGGCGACGGTGGCTACGATCGCTAGAAACCCATCTCTACCGCACGATGCGACCCTCTGGCTGAATCTGATCGGCAACCCGCGTGCTACGAACTTCACGAGTTCGCCACGCCACCCGTTGCGGATGAAAGGGCCCCATCGCAAGGGCGATCCAGCCATCCTCGATCACCAACTGCGTGACCATCAACCCCTCGAAGCGCGAGTCCGTCTCAAGCCGCTCTGCCAGCAGTGGCACTTCCTGGGCGTTTTGTAGCAAACGACCGAAAACGCTGTGCAGAATCACCCGTGGGCCGGTGCGCAGACGAGGTCCTGAGAATTGCAAGGTCCCATCGCGGACGAGTTTCACTTGCAAGCCTTCGAGCTTTGGTTTGAAGAAGGTATGAACCTCGAAGTTGCGAATCCGGTCGCGACCACGTGCTAGTTCCGCCAAGGCGAGGCAAACCTCTAGGCGATCTCCCTCGCAGCGGACTCGTACCGCGTCACTCTTTGCAAACTCGATCTTTGCGCGAGCGGGTAAATCCTCAGGCAGTTCGCCAACCGAGCCGGTCAGTTTTAAGGAAAGCAACGCGTGGAGTTCCCCTGCGGTCATTCGTCGCCCATCAAGTCCTAGCCCACGGACGGCATTGTTGAGTGCCGACTCGTGGAGCTGCAGGCTCGCCAAACTATCCGAGGGTGCCGAAGGCCGCGGGGTGTAAGCACCAAGCTGTGTTTCATTAGCCATGCGTAGACGCATTACGGCCCGTTTCTCCGTGGTGTAAAGATCAACCGGCTCAGCCGCCAGGGCCAGCGTCTCGATGGGGCCCAGCACGTACTTTTCAAAACCTTGCTCGATTTCCTTCATTCGCGAGTCCGCGACGCGATCGATCCGCGTTTCGGCCTCGCGAACGACTTTTCGTTTCACGCGCGACATGGCCGAGCGACTTGAGCGGCTATGCTTCTGTCGGGCGATCCCTTCAACCAGCGGACCTAACAGCGGCACGGGTTCAAAGCTGCTGTCGACACCCACCAGACGATTTCTGCCACTGGCAGTGGCTTCGGTGGGAGCCGTCTTCAGTCCTTCGCGAGTGATGACGATTTCCTTCTCGGCCTCGAATTTCATATTTCCGGAATTGCGAACCCGGGCCGGCCAAGTGTCAGAGTAGGTGTTGGAGCGAACCTTACCGTCAGCTTCGAGAGCGATCCGCCAAGCGTTAGGGTCAGGCATCAGCCGAACGCTAACGTTGGTGGTCGTTTTCGCACGCCCGCGAATATCAGCTCCCGCTACCCGATCGCGCACGGGAGAGACAACCGGCTCCGTCTGGGGCGTCAATCGATTCAACAAGTCGCCGGTGACAGCCATCCGCAAGTTCGGACTACGGTAAACTTGATCAAGATGCTTTGCTAGTTTGCGAAGTTCAGGCGCTCGCGACCATCGCATGCGTTGGCGGAATTCGGCGATCGCCCGGGCGTAGCGCATCGTTGGCTCGGTTTCGTAGCTCTCAATCACATCAGCCAGCCTCGATAGCCGAACCGGTCCAGCGGTCCACTTCTCCAGTTCGTTCTGTATTGCGACGAATGGTTCTTGGCTGAGAAAGCTCTTCTGCTGCGATGAAAGCCGTGTGTCCGTCATGCGGGCAAGTACGTTCTGAGCGAGTTCTCTCTGCGAGGCACGAATCGTTGGCGACTGATACCCTTCCGCATCCTGCGAGGTGGCCAGTTGCGCAACGTCGTCCATTCGCAAATACTCACGCCACTGAGCCCCAGCCTCGTTACCTGCGAGCAGCGCAGCAATCTCGTGTAGGACGGGGGTAATTTGGCCACGATCAATGGGATAGCTCTCGCGTTCAGCTTCGGCTGCTAGTGCTTCGTCGAGCATCGCCTGCCAAATAGGTAACCTACGTTGGAGACTGGCAGTCGTACGCAGCAGCGCGGTCCGAGCATCAAGTTCGGTCGTTTCTAGGCCTTGCTGGCGACCCTTCACGGCCAATTCGGAGAGTTCGCCTAGTCTTTCTTGAACGTCTGACCCCGCGGGTAGCGAAGTTAGAGGCTCAAGCCGCATGAGCGTCTGCTCTGCCCAGTCATGAGTCAGCGGAAGTTTTGAGAGCTCAGTTAGGTCTTTGATAAGCGTATTGGGTCGCGAATAGAGAGCCGGCTGAGCAGGCGTTACTTTCGTGGGAACCTCTTCGATCTCTTCTTGCGGTTCGACGTGTTCTGACTCGACCTGGTTTGGGACAAGAGCCAATCGCGGCTCCGTAATCGCTGGGCTCATCAACGGTAGGTTGTCGACAGGTCGAGGGCTAACAAGGATCGAACGCTCAGGTGGAAGCATCGCCAAACGGTCGTTCGCGCTTTCAACACGCACGAGTGGTTGCGACGGTTTCCGAGCTTCCGCTTCGACCCGCTCGCGTCGTTGTTGGGCCGTCTCCAGAAGCGACTCGTAGGCACCTTGCATTTGCAGCAAAGTATTGAGACTAAACTCCTGAAGGTGCACAGGGGCGGCAACCACTCCTTCGGAAAGGGCCGTAGTAATCGGCCTCAGGCTGAGCGGTGCTGAGCGAGTTTCGGAGAGTTCGTCGACAACCGTGTAGTCCTCGAACGATTCATCACCGTAGTCGTCATAGTCGCCATTGCTGAGAATCGGGTTCACCACCGGGGCCACGAGCGACGCGTCGGGCTGGTTATGACGGGCTCCCTGCCTAACAACCGGAGGTAGTGGCGGAGGAAGCGTTGACGCGGGTTCTTCGATGGCGTCAGTCGAGGTGACGGACTCCTCAGGCTTACTTTCGGCGCGATTTTCGGTTGCAAGTTCGGATTCTGAAGAAGCTTGCGTAAGCGCGTTTTGGCGTAGCTGTTCTCGATAGTTACGCCAAATGCGAGGTGCAGCCAGTGTAATAATCAGCAAACAGACCAACGCGATAATCGGTGGCCAGATGGTTCTTCTGCGTTTCCATTGCATCGCTGAAAACTCTCCAAAATCCTCGGGACGATATCCACGGGAACAACGCTTCGGTGACGGACTGGTGCCTGGGGCGAAGCGACCAGAGGAATCAGGCTGCCGGTACAATCGCTGCACGGCATAAGCGCACTTATCGATATGATCGGCCATTCGAGAGCGATAGCTTGCGTACTGGTTGCCGCAATCGGGATAGTCTGTGCGAAAACTCCTTCGAGACAGCAGATCGAGCCATAGACGAGCAGAATTGCTAGCACTTTCCTGCGGGATGACCCGTTGACGACTGATTGCAAGGCTGTGCTGCGAGAGTTAGGCTGCTAGCATCACCACTCCCATACCATTTCTGTATGTCTGTTCGCTATGTCCAAAGGTTCTCTGCCAACCAAAGAGTTCTCGTCCGTTTCGACGAAGGATAAATCGCTAGAGCGGCGAGCTTCGAACCTCTTGATGCGACTGCTCGCGTTGAAGGGGCCCAGTGGTGATGAACGCGCCGTTGTGAAGTTCATTAGCAAAGAGTTACAGAAGGCGGGAGTGCCTGCTGCCGCGCTGACGCTTGACGATGCGCATCATCGTTCGGCGATGGGGGGCCATACGGGAAACCTCGTGTTGAAGTTGCCAGGCACGATACGCGGACCTCGCAGGATGCTCACAGCTCACATGGATACGGTGCCGATTTGCCAAGGTGCTCGACCCGTACGCGAAGGTCGCCGGATTGACTCCGCAGATGAGCATACCGGTTTGGGTGGAGACGACCGTACTGGTTGTGGCGTCCTTCTGACAACGGCTTTGGAAATCTTCCGCCGAGGTCTGCCGCATCCTCCGCTGACTTTTCTTTGGACTGTTCAAGAGGAAGTCGGTTTGCATGGTGCACGCAATGCGAAACTCTCGTTGTTAGGACGCCCCAAGCTAGCTTTCAATTTCGATGGAAGTCACGTGAACCGCCTAATCGTCGGAGCGACTGGCGGGTATCGGATGAAGATCATTATCAAGGGCGTCGCCAGCCACGCGGGGGGACATCCTGAGCGGGGCGTGAGCGCTATCTCGATCGCTTCATTGGCGATTTCTGACCTTGTCGAGAAAGGTTGGCACGGGCTGATAGCGAAGGGCCGTAACCAAGGCACCAGTAACGTTGGCGTCATCAGCGGCGGGCAAGCCACCAACGTGGTGACCGACCATGTCGAACTCCGCGCCGAAGCTCGCAGCCACGATCCGAAATTCCGTTTGAAGATCGTTAACGAAATCGAGAAAGCCTTTCACCGAGCAGCAAAGAAAGTGAAGAACATCGATAAGCAAGCAGGCAGCGTGATGATCGACGGGCAACTCGATTACGAATCGTTTCGCTTGCAGGAGACAGAGCCCTGTGTGCAAGCCGCCCGCGAGGCGGTGGGGGCGGAGTCCTTAGAAGCTGACTTCGCAATTGCCAACGGCGGGCTTGACGCGAATTGGCTGTCAGCCCGTGGTATCCCCACTGTTTCCCTTGGCTGTGGTCAGAATGAGATCCACACCGTCGACGAGTGGGTCAACCTTGACGAATATATGCACGCGGTGCGAGTCGCCTTGCGTTTAGCGACCGCGACGTAGCCCCAGAATTCCGCTGTACGAGCTGGAGGGTCTATCATGCAACCCAGCGACGAACTCTGCCTCTGCTTTCACGTCACGCGACGGAAAGTCGAGAATTACATTCGTCTCGAGAAGCCGCGACGCGTGGGCCAACTGGCCGATTGCTACGGAGCCGGCACCGGCTGCGGTTGGTGCCGTCCGTTTTTGGAGCGACTTTTCGAGGCGGCTCAAGCAGGGAATGCTCAGGAAGTGGAACTTCCCTCGCCTGAGCAATATGCATCGGAACGAAGCGATTACGTGAGCGACGGACGCGGCACGCCTCCACCGGTAGCGGGTTAGTCTCGATTCGCTCCGCGAATCGTGCCTGCCATTTCGCTACCTCGATTCACGGAGTAAATCTGTTGGGTATTACGCGTTTACCAAGTCGAGTTGACGAGATAGTCCTGCTTGGAACCGTTGCCGTTGGCAAGCTCTCCAAAGTTATAATCAAAGCCATCCGCTCCAGCGACCAGTTGGATGCCGCCAAAGCCGCTGCTGATGACGTCGCCGTCGCTATCAAATTGATCCAAGGCGGCAAGTCCCTGTGGTGCGGATCCCGAGGGGTCGCCATTATTGCCGACCGTTTCTTGGCCATCTCTATATCGAGTCGGTTGTTGCTCGGTAATGTTGTATTGGCCCGGCTGCAAGTCAGTGAACATATACATGCCGCCGGCATCGGTGACGGTTTCGCGTCGGACTGGATTTCCTTGGAAATCGTTACCCGTGAGAATCACGGTCACTCCCGCGATGGGACGCTCGTTCGATTCGAAGATGCCGTTATCGTTGCGATCGACGTACACCTTACCACTGATGCTGGCCGGTTCGGCCACGACGACGGTCTCTTCCGTATCGACATTATTTGCGTAGGTGGTTTCCTCTTCATTGCCACTGACTTCCGCTCGGTTGAGCAAAGTGCCGACGAATGCTTGGTCCACGACCACTTGCACTTCTACGGTGCGCGATTCGCCGCTCGCTAAGTCACCGATCTGGAAGGTGACGTCGCGACCATCGCGAGAGTTTGCCACTGAGGCACCCTGGAACTCAATGCCGGTCTCAGGGAGCGTATCAACGATCGTCACGCCGGTGGCTTCAGAAGGGCCGTTGTTGCGGATTTCTAGGGTGTAGGTAAAGCCTTCCCCGGGGCTGACCGGATCTTCACTGTCGGTCTTGACGATTTGCAGATCGATGACCGGATCGACGACCGTTGGCTCGTCATCTTCGTTATTGTTGTAGTTGGATTCCTCTTCGTTGCCACTGACTTCTGCGACGTTTAGAAGCGTTCCGACGAAGCCTTCGTCAACACGGACCGTGATGTTGATCGTGCGCGAAGCTCCTGCCGCTAGGTTGCCGACGTTAAATCGGACCACACCGCCGGAGTTGCTCACCGGCGTCTGGGAAGCGGAGACGAATTGCACTTCATCAGGCAATGTGTCAACCACTTGCACGCCGGTGGCATCCGAAGGTCCGTTGTTGGTGGCCCGGAGAATGTAATCGAACTCTTGTCCAGGCTTGACCGGGTCGTCACTGTCGGTCTTCTCGATCGTGAGATCGATGATCGGATCGACCGAGTTGGTCACCTTGTCGGAGTTGTTGCTCAGGTCGATTTCGTTGGGTGCGATCACCGTAGCGGTGTTTATAATCATCCCGGTGGCATCCGAGTCGATGTCGACGGTGACCGTGATCGTCACGGTTTCACCGGGAGCAATGTCTCCCAGGTTCGAAGTCAACTCACCATTGGAATGATTGACTTGAGCTCCGTTGGAACTGCTGGCTGAAACAAACTGCGTATTCGCGGCGAGTGTATCTTCGAGACGAGCATCAAAGGCAGTTGAGGGTCCGTTGTTGAAGATGTCGATCGTGTAGACCAAACGATCCTCGGGGTTCACACGATTGCCGTCACCGGCGTCAATGTCCTTGTCGAGCTCGAGATCGAACCCGTAGAAGCCAAAGTCGACAGTAAGGTTGGTGTTCGGATCGTTGTCCCCATCGTTGGTTGGCTCTGCTTCGCCGGTGAGCATGATCGCCTTACTCACGACGCCGGCACCAACGACACGCGTACCGTTGTCGTCCTCGTTGATATTGTCGTCGGGATCGGAAGCGGGGTCGTTACCAGTGCTGCTGACAAGCCCAGCCAGCGGCAAACCTTCATTGAAGTTGTCTTCATCGACCTGAACAACGTACTTGCCCGGGAAGAGGTCGGCGAACTTGTACCGTCCCGTCACATCGGTCACATCACTGCCCAGGAAGGCATCAACGCCCGCGGTGTACTCGTTGTTGCCGTCGGTGTCCTCATAGAGGTTTACTTGAACGCCAGCGATGCCCTGCTCGCCGGGGTCGAACTGGCCGTTGTTGTTCTCATCTGCCCAAACGTGATCGCCGAGGCAAAGTTCCGGCTCGACAACGAAGTCAAGCTGCTTGGTGGTCCTTCCTACGAGACCAATCAGCGAGACTTGACCATCCACGGCCGAAACACCTTCGAAGGTGACTTCGATCGCCCCGACGTTGGTGAAGTCTGCCCCGTTTCCTGCGCGGCTGTCTGGCGTATCCTCAAAGCCGAAAACCAAGTACTGCGTTGCTCTCCCGCCCTGTGTCTCGGGGACAACCGTTGTGAACTCACTCCAGTTGTTAGCGTCGGTGTAGATCTTCATCTTCACGACCGAGTTCGGATGGTCTGCACCGACGGTCAGCGCGATGCCCGTCATGCGACTGCCGTCGCCTTCGGTCAAATCGACGCCACCAAGACCTGTGGCATTGACGCCCGAGGCACTGTTGTCGAATCCGTCCCACACAATTTTTGCGTCGCCAGTGACGGTCGTGTCACTAGCGAGTCGGATGAGCCCATCGCCGGAAGTCAGTGACACGGCAGAGAAACGATCCGTCCCCTCAGTGAGTGTCACATAGAGATCGCGTTCACCGCCAAGGACGGTGCTATCCGCCATGCGCGAGGGGTCGCTCGAAGGCAACGGCGGCGAGGCCGAGACGCGCTGTTCGGATTCGAACGAGTCGATCGCTGGTCCTTCGGCAAACTCCGCTTCCTGGTCCGTGATCACGACTTCGCGGACGTCCTCACCCTCTTGAAAGTGCATCCCTTCAGGTGGAGTGATTTTGACGAAATAACGACCGGGGCCGAGACTTTCAAAGCGGTACTGGCCGTTGCTGTCGGTCGTGATGGTGGAGCCAATGCGCGTGTCGTCGCCGCTGCCGGCACCATCGAACTGTCCGTTGCCGCCATCCCGATAGAGGGCCGCGGAAGCGCCAGAAACCACCAAGTCGTTTGTAGGGTCGTTGTCGCCCGCCAGGTTTGCGTAGAGCGTCCCGACGATGTCTGCCATATCGGCGGCTAGCAGCTCACGCGATTCTAGGGTTTCGAATCCTAGTTTCGTTGTGGCTGAAGGATCCGACTTGCGATTGCGGAAGAAGCTGGGAAAGGAAACGCTCGACTTCGATGCTTTGGGCGCCATTTACGCACCTCGCAGACAGGGAAAAGACCATGGTGATAGAACACGCCGTAGCCCTGATATCGGTTGCGAGGCCGAATGGAGTTCGGTCTGAATCGTCAGGCCGAAAGGTTTTGCCCAAATAGAAGAAGTGCTAGCACCACCGTACCACCACGCTCCGCGTGGTTTGGAACTTAGGTTTCGCTTCTTTAGCTAGCAAGGCTTGGGCTAATGAGAAGAATTGTCATAAGTTTTTACTCACTCAAGCGAGTGATAGAACGTTGGTTTGCTTTTCCAAGCGGAGCGTGGAGGTACGATGCTACCAGCGGTATTCCGCACCAAAGTCAAGTCCTTGAGCCCACATTCCTGTCTCAATCATGCGGAATTCCGGTGCGATGCCTGTTTCGTTACCGTCGAAGCGTGGGACCTTGTTGGGGTCGATCTGTAGCGTAATTTGGTCGCCCGGTCGAACAACGTTGCTCCAGTACAGGAAGGTATAGCCCGCGGAAAGGCGTAGCCGATCGGTAAACATGTAGCCCAGCTTAATCCCGAGTTCAGGCATGACGCTGAATTGATCCCGTTCGTACACGCCGATGTTACCGGGAACGTTTGGTGTCGTACTTCCAGCTGGAAGAGCAAGTAGTCCGCCGGGAACGGTCTCGGGGGCTCCGCCGTCAGGAGTGCGCGTTGTACTGCCGTTGATTCGGACAGTTTGCTCGGTGTTGCCGAGCGCAATTTTCGAGAGGAGATCAAGCGACCAACGTTGCCGTTCCCACTGCCAGCGAAAGCCGACCTCAGCGCCTGTGAACTGGTTGGTGGTGTCGAACATGTCGTTGACAATGAAAGCGTCAGGAGCAGTACCTCGCTCGATCAGATCTTCTCGAATCCAAAGTTGCTCATCAAGATCGGCCCAGCGTATGCCCCAGAGGAAATCGGTGCGGCGCACCCCTGGCAACCAACCCGCCCCGCCGCCGACGCCGCTGCCACAGCCCGTGCAACTATCGCACCCCCCCACGCAATCGCCACAGCCAATGTCGCAGGATTCTCGGCAGCAGAGTCCGTGCATAAAACGAATTCCGGCAGTCGAAAAATCACTACGGGATCGGACCGTGACGTTACCATCAAGGTCTTCTGTATCCACTTCTTGGACGGCTCGACCGATATTCAGATCTTCAGGATCAATCACCCCATCCCCATCTCGATCCAAGATGGCAACTGCGATAAAGGGACGCCCAATCACCGTATCGGGAACGACACCGTCAAGTTGACCCGCGGAGAATTGTTCCGAGATTTGCTCTAGGTCAAGATAGTCGCCTTCGATGCCCCAGTTGCCGTAGTCGTCGAACCAATATCCAAGCGTGATACGGTATCCATCGCGACCTTCTTCAAGAATTCGATTGCCGCCGTAGATAAAATCAGTTCCCGGGTCCTGAAATTCCACGTCGTCCCCAACGCCAGGATTAACGATGGGCATCGTATCTTGAATCACCAGTGGTGGCGTATTCATACCTTCAAGCCACCACTGCAGGTATTCACCGCGAGCGTAGAAGATCGGTCGCGAGCCAAACCCGCAACCAGGCTTCGAGCAGACGGGGTCGCCACAGCCCACGCAACCGCCCATCGGTAAGCCAAAGTCGAGGCCGTCCGAGGGACCATCTAAGTACAGTGCGTCCGACTGTGGTACCATTGCTTGTTCGTACTGAGCAAGTTGCAATGCGTTGTCGATCTCATCGGCACCGCTGCCGCTTTGGGGCAAAATGAGTTGACTGGCGAGCAAGGTTGTCCCTGTATCACGGCGCACGGTGACGGTTTCACCGAGATAGGGGTCAAGATCAACACTCTCGCTTGACTCCACGTAGCGTTTCACCTTGCCGTAGCGATCAAGCAATGCGTAGGGCGGGCTTCCGTCGCTTGTGTCTGGATTGTTCACAAGCTTGCCACGCCAAGGAGCGGTTCGCGCTGCGATACTCTGTTTTCCATTGAGTGTGGCCGAAGTGCGTTTTCTCTTCGAGGAAAGCGGATCGCTGGGGGCTTTATCGGCGAAGATCGAATCGATGAATTTCCCTGCGGCTTGGTCCGTTTCGCCGCTGCGAAGTGCCTCGCCACGGAGCCGACGACGGTCAGCCCGTCTTTGCATCGCATTGCGGTCGGAAGATGAGGTCTGGGCACTGACTTCAGTGACTTCAACGGCAAGGAGCAAAACTGCGAAGGCAGTTAAAAACCGACGACAAGAGAGCTTACTCATAGTGTTCATCCAATGTTTTCCGGGAAGACGCTTTGGACCCCAATCCCGCGTAAGGTCTTAGCGCTCATGGACTCATCTCATGTGCATATCGCGATCCGGTTTTTGGTGCTTTCGCGGTATGCGGCGGGACAATTAGCAAATGACGCGATGTTTGGGCAAGGTCATTTTTTCCGGATACCCGACGGAAGCACGCGGTTGGAACATTGCTATCAGACAAGAGTCAGTGGATAATGCACGCTGTTATGCTTCTCACGGCAGCATAGGGGCACGTCCAGAAAAGTAGGCAGACAATGCCGCCAAGCGACAACAAGAGCCATGTGGCCAGAATCTGACAAGACGGAAAAGCTACTGAGCAACGCCCGTGGTGGCGACGCAGTAGCTGTGAATCAATTGCTGGAGCGCCACCGCAATGCGGTGCGCAGAATGATCGACCTGCGGATGGATCAGGTCCTCAAGCGACGTGTCGATGCTAGCGATATCGTGCAAGAGGTCATGATCGACGCGAATCGTCGGCTGCAAGACTACCTTGCCAATCCGGTGATGCCCTTTCATTTATGGCTCCGCCAGATGGCGAAAGACCGACTGATCGACGCCCATCGCCGTCATCGCCAGACCGCCCGACGCAGTATGGATCGCGAGCAACCGCTTGTCTCAGCGGCAGGGAACGAATCCTCGGTCGATCTCATCGGGCAGCTCAGCGATCAGGAACTCACTCCCGCGGCTGCTGCAACTTGGCATGAGCTGCAAGCGCGTTTCGAAGATGCGTGTCGCCGACTGGATGACATGGATCAAGAGATTGTCTTCATGCGGCACTTCGAGCACATGTCCAACAGCGACGCCGCCGAAGCGCTAAAGCTTACGCCCCAGGCTACTAGCATGCGTTACTTACGTGCCATGCGACGGTTGAGAAAACTCATGGAGGGAGACGATCCAGATCGAACCGATACCAACCTTGCCGGGGACGAGGAGTCTCAAGAGTCGTAGGCGGCGTCATCTCCCATGCAAGAAACCACTGAACGCGACGAGCGCCTGGCGGCGATTCTGCAAGAAGTAACCGACGCCAATTCCGCAGATCGTCCGCATCTCGATGATCTTATTCGCGAGCACCCCGACTTAGCGGAAGACCTACGCGAGTTGTGGGGGGCCGTGATGGTGGTGGATGCGGTGGCAGCCAATAGCAGCCAAGTCGGGAAGCCGGACTTACCGGAGACCGTCAACTTGGCTTCCCTGGGTGAAGACTCAGCCAGCGGTGGCGCCCATCCCCCCAAGCGGTTAGGAGATTTCGAACTGCTCGAGGAAATCGGTCGCGGTGGCATGGGCGTGGTCTACAGGGCTCAGCAGGTGAGCCTGGACCGTGAGGTTGCGGTGAAAGTCATGTTGGGTGGAGCTTCTGCTTCAGCCGACGATCAGGCAAGATTTCGGTCTGAAGCCGAAGCTGTCGCTCGCCTTGATCATCCACGGATTGTCCCGATCTACGAAACGGGTACCGAATCGGGCTGGCGCTACTTCGGCATGAAGCTGATTACCGGAGATACGTTAGCGCAACGAATCGCGGCCGGACCGATGCCGCAACGCGAGGCAGCGCGACTGGTGATGCAGGTGGCACGTGCGATCCACTACGCCCACACGCGCGGTGTCGTGCATCGCGACCTCAAACCGGCCAACATCTTGATAAACACTGAGGGGACGCCAAATGTCTCTGACTTCGGGCTCGCCAAACGAAGTCAAACCGACCATACCTTGACAACGACCGGAGCCATCCTGGGCACACCCTCTTACATGGCTCCCGAACAAGCCGCCGGCGGTCGAGGTACGGTAGGCCCCGCCTGTGACATTTACAGTCTTGGTACCATTCTCTATGCGTTGCTGACAGGTCGCCCTCCTTTTCAGGGGTCAACACCCGTCGATACGGTCCTGATGGTTCTGGAGCAAGATCCCTTACCGCCGCGGCTTCTCAATAAGAAAGTCGATCGCGATCTGGAGATGATCGTGTTGCACTGCCTTCAGAAGCCACCCGAGTTGCGTTACGCAACGGCGCACGAGATGGCCGAGGACTTAAACGCCTACCTGGCTGGAGAACCGATCGCAGCACGAAGTGGGCAACTGACGCAGGTCGTCGCTCGACTTTTCGGCGAGACACACCATGCCACGGTGTTGGAAAATTGGGGGCTTCTGTGGATGTGGCATGCCGCGGTTTTGGTGGTGCTGTGCGCGGTGACCAACTGGCTCCACCTAAAGCGATTCGACTGGCCTCAGATGCAAACCACTTGGCCTTACGTGGCATTGTGGGGCGGAGGGTTGGCTATCTGGGCTCCGATCTTCTGGGCAGTCCGAAGTCGAGCTGGACCAGTGACTGCCGTTGAACGTCAAATCGCCCATGTCTGGGGTGGCAGTATTATTGCTGTGATTCTGTTGTTCGTGATCGAGTCGCTGCTAGAAATGCCAGTGTTGACGCTTTCACCCATCTTGGGATTGATCAGCGGCATGGTGTTTGTCATCAAGGCAGGAATTCTGGCCGGCAGCTTCTATGTCAACGGAGCAGCTTTATTTCTCTGCGCGCTAACGATGGCATGGATGCAACGAGTTGGCTGGCCCTACGGAACAACCGTCTTCGGCTTGGTGGTGGCGGCTTGCTTCCTAGTTCCCGGTTGGAAATATTTCCGCCAGAGTCGCCGGGCAACCTAAACCATAGCAAGCTAAGAGAGCTTTATCGCAGGCGGTAGTAGCCACCGTAGTTCATGAATCTACCGGAGAGATTCTGATAGGTCGCTGCGTGACCAGTCGGCATGATGTCCGAAGCACCACGCAGTTCGTAGGGTGCCCTCGCAGCCGTCGCTTGGACTTGCTGATTCCGTTGAGCAGTACGTCTCTGCTGTGCCTGTTGCTGTTGCTGCTCGAGCTGTGGCCTGACCTGCGTGTGGTAATTCGGAACGGCTCCTGTTGGTAGGCCGCCGATATTCAGGTAAGGCGAGAGATTTGAACTCTGAGTCACATTCGAAAACGGCTTCGAACGTTGACTGCCTAAGGGAGAGGTAGCGAAAATATCTCGACTCGAGTTACGTAGATTTACGGGAAGGGCATTATTGAAGATATTTTGGGTTTGGCGTCTTGTCGTGAAGCGATTCACTGAGGCCGTGTTTTTATAGAAGTCCGACGTTGGAGAACTAAAGAGATTTCTCTGGGCAGAAGCCTCAGTCTGCATAGCCCCAAGAATAAGAGCCATAGCGAGAATGGCGATTGATGTGCGTTTGATGCTCATGATCCGTGTTCCTCGTGGGAAAACCCTATGCGATCTCAATAGTTGCCATGAAAGTTACAACAACAAAGGTCAGTCTCCATTTTATCAACCCCGACCAAAAGGGCCAAAGATTTCGGTGGGCAGGCGAGGATTCCCCGCTTCGATTAACCCTCACAGCCCTCATGATCGGGTCGTAGAGGCCTTTTGTAGCGATTCCCTGGCCGTAGCGATCCACTGGGGATTATCCCCGTACCACTCGACAGTTCTTGCAATCCCCTCATCGAATGATGTCCTCGGTTCCCATTGCAACTCCTCTGCCGGTGCACCGACGGCATACCGCTGGTCATGACCGGGGCGATCTTCGATGTGCTGAATCAGGTCACGAGTTGAAGAACCCGTTGAGCGGGCTTGGTCAGTCACTTCGCAAATGGTGTTCACGACTTCGAGATTTGTTCGGCTCCGCCCGCTCCCTAGGAGATAACGTCTCCCCACGATTCCATTTCGAACGACCGCACGAATTCCTCGGCAGCAATCTTCCACGTGAAGCCAGTCGCGCTCGTGGAGACCGTTGCCATAAACCGTGAGCGGTATGCTTCGGAACGCAGAGAGAATCATCTTTGGGATGAGTTTCTCAGGTAGCTGACGAGGGCCGTAGTTGTTCGTCGAGTTAATGATATTAATTGGCAGTCCGTAGGTGCGGGCAAACGATTGGGCTAGATGTTCAGCAGCGGCCTTCGAAGCGGAGTACGGTGAACTGGGCCGGAGCGGACTTTCCGCGGTGAAATACTCTGCAGGTTGTGCGGAGCCGAATACTTCATCAGTGGAAATGAGCACAAAACGAAAATCACGACGGCGATCATTCGGAAGCGTTTGCCAGTAATTCTTGGCGGCATCCAACATCACGCATGTTCCCAACACGTTGGTCTGCGCGAACAACGGTGGCTCTACAATAGAGCGGTCAACGTGAGATTCCGCCGCGAGATGAATGATTGTGCGTGGCAGCTGCTCGTGGAGCGTTGCTGCCACCTGCTGCGGATCTGCCACATCGCCCTGAACAAACGTGTAACGAGGATCCTCCTCGAGCCCTTCCACGGAGGCTTCTAGTCCCGCATAAGTCAGCTTGTCGTAATTGACGACAAGGTCAGACTCTTCGTTTAGCCACTGACGAACAAGCTCACTGCCGATGAACCCTGCTCCACCGGTGATGAGTACGCAATCTGAGTCGTTAGTCGCAGCAATTTCTGGCATCCTTGCATGATAGTCACTGCAAGACGTTCGCGTAAGAAACTGACAGGCTCTTCAGTTCTTGCGGCGTTGACGAAAAAAACTGCTGAGGATCTCACCGCAGGGTTCCGCCATCACGCCTGAGATGATTTCAGTCTGGTGATTCAGTCGCGAATCGGAGAGTACCTCGTAGAGGCTCTCGACGGCACCCGCCTTGGGGTCGAGTGCTCCGAAGACGAGCTTCGGAATGCGTGCTTGCACGATCGCTCCAGCACACATCGGGCACGGCTCCAGCGTAACGTAGAGGGTACAGTCGGTAAGCCGCCAACTTCCCAAGGACTCAGACGCTTGGGTGATGGCGATCATCTCAGCGTGGGCCGTCGGATCGCGCAACGTTTCACGTTGGTTGTGGGCTGCTGCGATAACCTTTCCAGCGGAAACAATCACCGCCCCGACAGGCACCTCCTCATGGTTGAGGGCTTCTTCAGCCATACCATAAGCCTGCTGCATATACCGCAGGTGCTCTAGCTCGTCGGACGGCGTTTCAGTTGGGGGAGGATTCATACATTCCAAGGAAGAGTCGAGTGAACCATGAGCCTGCTGGGATCGTAGGGACAATGCTTACTCAGCCAATCTCATCATATTTACACAGCACGTGTCTTGTGCGCGGGTAGAATTGAAGACTATCGGAAGATGAACTGCCCATGCAACCACCCTCCCCCCTCACCGGCTCCTCCGCAACTACGGTTATGTCACCGTTGGATCGTTTACCTTCAGAGCGTCTTAAGCGATTGGCGCTTCGTGCGCGGACGTTGGCGGTGGTCTATTTGGTGGCGATTTTCACAGCGACGCACATCCCGTTGGATGTTAACTTGCCCTCCAACTCTCTTGGCCTGATGGACCATGCGGACAAGTTCGTCCACTTGGGGCTCTATGCGCTGCTAACGTTGGTTGTGCTTGTTGGGTGGGAACTCACTATCCGAACACCACTGCAGGCGAAGCACTATTTTGCGGTCTGGCTCGTCGGTACCGTTTATGGAATGGTCGACGAAGCGACCCAAATCCCCGTCGGTCGCACGGGGGATATGCACGACTGGCTAGCCGATGTTGTGGGGATCATTCTCGGGCTCGTTGCCTTTCGGATGTGCCGCGGGCTGATGTACCAATGGCTAAGCCGCGAGCGGCAGCGAGCCTAGATGATGTAGCCGGCAGCGAGCCTAAATAAAGTTCGGTGTTGGTGGGCGATAATCCGAAAGGTCAATCGACCGGAACCATTCGATCGTCTTCGCCAGCCCGTCTTTGAGTGCAACCTGGGGTTCCCAGTCGAGCTTTTTTTTCGCCAGCGTAATGTCGGGTCGCCGGCGTGTCGGGTCGTCCGAAGGGAGCGGCATTTCGACCAACTTTGACTTGGAGCCGGTCAACTCGATCGTAAGCTCTGCCAAGTCGCGAATCGTGAACTCGCCCGGGTTGCCAATGTTTACCGGCCCGATGAAATCGTCCGGCCCGTTCATCATGCGGACGATCCCTTCGATTAGATCGTCGCGGTAGCAGAACGAGCGCGTCTGGCTGCCATCGCCAAAAATCGTGATATCCTCGTTATTCAGAGCCTGACGAATGAAGTTTGAAACAACGCGCCCATCGTAGGGGTGCATTCGCGGTCCATACGTGTTGAAGATCCGCACGATCCGCACGTTGACGCCGTTGTGGCGATGGTAATCGCAATAAAGAGTCTCCGCCGCTCGCTTTCCTTCGTCGTAACAAGCACGTGTGCCAACGGGGTTCACGCACCCCCGGTAGCTCTCGACTTGCGGATGAACTTCGGGGTCGCCATAGACTTCGCTCGTCGAAGCTTGCAGCACCTTCGCGTTGCAACGCTTGGCGAGGCCGAGCGTGTGAATCGCGCCGAGGACCGACGTCTTCATCGTCTTAATCGGATTGTACTGATAATGCCCGGGAGCCGCTGGACAGGCGAAGTTGTAGATCTCGTCCACTTCCAAGAAAATCGGCTGCGTGATGTCGTGCCGGATCAGCTCGAAATTATGGCTATCCAGCAGATGGTCGACGTTCGACTTCTGACTCGTGAAGAAATTGTCGAGACACAACACGTCGTGCCCTTCGGCAACGAGCCGCTCGCAAAGATGCGAGCCCAAAAACCCGGCGCCGCCGGTGACAAGAATGCGTTTAATCAGTGACATAGAATTTTCAAAGAAAGTTAGCCGCCGACATTGGTCGGCGCGTGTTTTGTGTGTCAGCCGAGCGTCGACCAAGGTCGGCGACTAACAGCGGTAAAGGTTCTCCATCATAGTTGGAAGAACCTCATCAGCCACGCCCATTTTGCCGATTCTTTCGGCCACCATTGCGTTGGCTCATCTGGGGCCGGGAAGTCTGCAGGTGCAGGTTGCCCTCGCCCAGCAGATTATCAACCCGGCTGCGGCATTCGGCGGTCAGATCAACGCCGCCCCACTGGCTATCGAGCCAAACTTGGCCGCCGCCGGCCAAGTCGAGTCGCAGTTTGAGTTTCTTCCGTCCGGGATACCCGCGGAGGATCTCACGGAGCTGTTTGAGTGAATCCTGGCCGTGCTTAGCCTCTTCGACGCGAATCACCACCCCGCTGCTGTATCGCTCAGGTAACTCGGCAATCGGGATCAACTCGTCGACGATCAGGTTCACCTCTTCTGCCCCCGGGCGTCGATCGACCTTACCTTTGATCGCCAGGATCGCGTCGCCCGCGACATGCTCGCCGTATTCGGCAAATTGCTCTGGCCACATGATGCAGCGGGTAATGCCATCGAGGTCTTCGAGATCCCACATGGCGTACTTCGTGTGAACCTGACCAGGGCGGGGATTCTTCGTGTGCGACATTTTGATCGCCGCGAGCATGCCTCCCATCAAGACCTCATCCCGGTGTTGCAGCGACACAAGCGACTTGCTGGTGTGCGTGCAGAAAGCTCGAAGAGTCTGCTCGTATTCCGCCAGCGGATGACTGCTGAGATAGAACCCCAGCACTTCTTTCTCCAGCACTAACTGTTCCTTCTCTGGCCAAGCGGTGATGGCTGGAAGGTCCAGCGCGGCGTCGGAGGTGGTTTCCTCCTCTTCCACTTCGTCGAAAAGCCCCTTCTGCCCACTCTTGCGATTAGCAGCGGCTGCTTGACCGGCTTGCATCGCTCGATCAAGAGCGGCTAGGTACTGTGCCCGGTGGCCGCCCAGCTCGTCGAACGCGCCGCTTTTGACTAGCGCTTCAATCGCCGCTCGATTGCAATCGGTCGCGTCAAGTCGTTCGCAGAAATCGAAAATGCTCTTGTAGGGTCCGTTCGCCTCACGCTCCGCCTGAATCGATTCTGCCGCCGAGCCTCCACATGCTTTTACGGCACTGAGCCCGAAGTGGATCTTCTCGCCTTCGACTTTGAACTCGGGCTCTCCGTGATTGACGTTCGGCGCGACAACATCGATCTCCATCCGGCGGCAGTCTTCCAGATGCTCAACAAGTGAGTCCTTACTCTTGAAGTTCCGCCCGGGGATGTCGCAGGAAAGCAGCGCGGCCATGAACTCGACCGGAAAGTGTGCCTTCAAGTAGGCCGTTTGGTAGGCGATCAGTGCGTAGGCGGTCGAATGGCTCTTGTTGAAGCCGTAACCGGCGAACTTTTCGATCATCTCGAACAGCTCAACGGCTTTTTTCTTGTCGAGCCCCTGATCGCTTGCCCCTTGAATGAACTCCTCTCGGTACTTGGCGATCATCGGCAGCTTTTTCTTGCTGATCGCTTTGATGCACGTGTACGCGTTGGAAAGTTGGATGCCGCCCAGACGGTTGAGAATCCGCATGACCTGCTCTTGATAGACCATCACGCCGTGGGTCTCAGTGAGGACTTCCTCCATCACCGGATGAGGATACTCGGCCTCCTTACGGCCATGCTTCACTTCGATGTACTGATCGACCATGCCGCCTTCAAGCGGCCCCGGCCGGTAGAGGGCGGCGGTGGCGATGATGTCGCGGAAGTGGTCAGGCTTCATCCGTTGCAGCAAATCGCGAATACCGCCCGATTCGAGCTGGAAGATGCCTTTCGTCTCCCCACGGCAAAGGACCGCGAAGCTTTCCTTGTCGTCCAAAGGGAACTCATGCGGATCGATTCGCTTACCTTGCGACTGCTCAATCAAATCGACCGTGCGGGCGAGGATCGTCAGGTTGCGGAGGCCCAGAAAATCCATTTTCAACAGGCCCGCGTCCTCAACATCTTTCATCGCCCATTGGGTGATGATTTCTGTCTTGCCTTTAACGCGTTGGAGTGGGACGTACTCATCGACGGGCTTCTCGGAGATCACCACTGCCGCGGCGTGCGTGCCAACGTTGCGCGCGAGACCTTCAATCTTGCGAGCGAGGTCCAGTAGTTCGCGAATCTCCGGATCGGCTTCGTACGTCTTCTTCAGCTCGTCGGAGGTTTCGAGCGCCTCGTCGAGCGAGATTCCCAGTTTATCGGGCACCATGCCGACGATTTGATCGACACGGTAGATGGGGATGCTCATCGTCCGGCCCACGTCACGGATGGCCGCCCGCGCGGCAAGCGTTCCGAATGTGCCGATTTGAGCGACGTTGGCCTCGCCGTACTTGTCCTTCACGTACTGAATGACTTCGCCGCGACGTTCCTTACAGAAGTCGATATCGATATCGGGCGCTTCGAGGCGATTCTCGTCGAGGAACCGTTCGAACAGCAGGTCGTACTCCAGCGGGCAGACGTGGCTCATCTTGAGGGCGTAGCAGACGAGCGAACCCACACCGGAGCCACGGGCCGTACAGGGAATGTCTTCTTCGACGGCAAAACGCACAAAGTCCCAGACGATCAAGAAGTAGTCCGGGAAGCCGAGCTTGTTGATGACGCCCAGTTCGCGATCAAGCCGGTCGTGAACCTCCTGGGATAGCTGCTCAGTGCCCGGATCGTCATTCGTCCAACGATGTGGCACCTTGGCGTAGCGTTCTTTCAGACCTTCGAGACAAAGCTCATAGAGATACTCTTTCGAGCTTTTCTCGGTGTTGTCAGGATTGGGGGGCGGTTGGAACGTCGGGAAATGCCGTTTGCCTAGCTCTAGGTCGATGTCCACCGAATTGGCAATTTCTTGCGAGCGACCGAGGGCTTCCTCCATGTCGGGCAGCGCTTCGAACATCTGTTCCGCACTGCGAAGGAAAAACTGATCCCCCTCCATCTTCATGCGGTTCGTGTCGGTGCGGAATTTACCAGTATTGATGCAGAGCAGCACGTCCTGAGCTTCGGCATCCTCCTGATTCACGTAATGCGCATCACTGGTCGCGACCAACGGCAGGCCCATCCGATTGGCGACGATCACTGCGGCCTCTTTGGCAAGGCGTTGGATCTCGACGCCGTTGTCCTGCACTTCGATAAAGTAGCGGTCGCCGAAGACTTCATGGAACCAAGTAGCGATCTCGGTCGCATTGACGATCTGTTCTTCCAACGGCGGCTCGCTGCCATTGAGCAGCGCCCGCGAGAATTCACCGGAGACGCACCCTGAGAGGCAGATAATCCCTTCGTTGTATTGCTCCAGCAGCTCGCGATCGATCCGCGGCTTGTGATAGAACCCTTCCAGATAGGCGCTGCTGGCCATTTTCACGAGGTTGCGAAAGCCTGTGGCGTTCTTGGCGAGCAACGTGAGGTGGTAACTGGCCGCCTTGCTCGAAGCCGCACCACTGTGGTCCAGCCGGCTGCCGGGAGCAACGTAGGCCTCGTACCCGAGGACCGGATTGATCCCCGCGTCCTTGGCGGCCTGGTAAAACTGCAGCGAGCCGTAGAGATTCCCGTGGTCGGTGAGCGCCAGCGCATTCATCCCCAGCTCTTTGGCCCGGCCGACAAGCCCCTTAATCGGGCTAGCCCCATCAAGCAGGCTATAGTGGCTGTGACAGTGAAGATGAACGAATGAAGGAGCAGACGGCATAGTGGGCAGTAGGCAGTGGGCAGTGGGCAGTCACTTGTGCTGACCGTGATTGTACCGACTGCTCTGCGAGACTGTTACCGGCCTACTACATTTTGAACCGCCAAGGACGCCAAGAGCGCTAAGGAATGACCGGATAACGGGATGGGCGAGATCGACGGGATGAAGAAAACGATTTGCGATGCAAACGCGAGGATTTCAATCGAGTTTGCAGTAAGACAGAAGAAAACTTCTAAGCTTATCTCGTTGATCCTGAAAATCCTGTTATCCTGTCCAAACTTAAGCACCGCCCGGCTCGCCAATCGACCGCAGGTACTCGGCCAACTGTGATTGCATTTCCAGCAAGTCCTGCCAGTAGACCAGCGGAATTTCGACGCGGCTGGATTCCTCTTCCACAACGGCATTTTGCAAGAGCTGCCGGGCGCGGAGGTGCAGATACTCCAGCAACTCAGAAACTTGAGCTGCTTGCCCCGGGCTGAGGTTCTCCGGCAGATCGGGTGGGCCGGGGATGTGGAGCGTGCTTTGCAGGTCTTCCGAAGCGCCAAGCTTAAACTCGAAGCTGAGCGACTGCGAATCGTTCGCACGCTTAGCAATTTCGTCCGCGGCCAGCTCGTTGGTGTCGCCCAGGCCTTCACGCAGTTCCTCTAAGCGAGCGGCGATCTGTTCGCGGGTGCCGAACAGGACGACCGAACGCCCCAAGGTGATGACATCGCCATAGCGAAGGATCCTGAGATGCGTATCCTCGCCATTAACGCGGGTGCCGTTGGTGCTTTCCAGATCGGTGAGGACCAGCTTGTCGCGGTCCTCCTGAATCTTCAGATGGAAGCGGCTGATCCGCTCGTCGTGCAACTGGACGGTGTTCCCTTCTTCACGACCGATCGTGATAGGGGTTTCCAGGTCCGAGTAAACGTCGCCTCGATCCGCCCCATCGAGAACACGTAACGTGATTCCGCCGTCAGCCACTTTGTTTCGGTCGCCTCTCGCTCGCAGGAAGTCTTGCCTAACTGTCCCGAATTTGCCCTCGCCCTACAGCGCTTATAACACGCCCTGGGGCTGGGAGCAAGTAAAGTTGCGGCTTCGCGAATCCTCAGACTTCCCTTATCAACCACTGATGAGCATGGTTAGACACAGATCCCGATTTCCAGGGTCCGATCTTCCGAGGTTGATCCAAAAACCGTTACTCAGATGGCACTGTAGAAAACATTCTTCGATTGTTCCTTTTCATATCAGGCGCCCAAAAACGACGTGGAACAACCACATCGGCGTTGCACCTGTGACTCAATCGAAAGCCACGAGTTGCCAATAGACAACACAAACAATGACGGACATTGATATTCATGCCTATTTCGAGTTTCTTCGCTTGTTTTGCGACTCGTTAAGTTTTCGTGAACTATGTTTTTACTAGGAGCGAAGTCAGCGATAGGCAGGCCCGCTTCACCACTTTTCTTATGCAGCATTGCCCCTAGCTGCAACCATATAGGCGTCGATGGGCAGCCCGGCTGTCCCCCAAACTCATCTTCCAAGTTTCGTAAGAAGTAGAGCGAGTGTTCCCTGAGCGGTTCGTGCGTTCTCACAAATGAAGGCTTTCAACAAGAAAGCTGCTTCCCCAGGTCGAGCTTTGGCTCGGCTGGCGTCGGAGTGAAGGCTGCTGCGCATCGGCGAAGTGATACGTCACAACAGCCACTACTTTTCAAAGCAAACTCTTTTCTGGAGCCTCAAAAATGATACTTCAAAAATTCAAAACAATTGCCGTCGCCTGGTCAGTTGCTGTCGTAGTCTTTATTGGATTAACGGCACAGACCCAAGCCCTTGAAGTGGTCGCTATTGAAGAACACTGGGAACTCAAAGTCGGCCAGCCTGATGGCGGCGTCAGTGGTCCACAAGTGACGATGATTATGTCGCCTACGAATGACATCGATCACGACTTTTTCGTCTATACGCTGAACTATCGCAGCGACCCCGACTTTACTGCGGGTGGCATGCAGGTGCAGCGTTGGTACGGAGAAGACTTTGAGGATAGCCGCAATGGCTCTCCCAACGGAATGCTTCACTATACCGATGAGACGGTCACTTGGGTTCAGCGATTGGAACTCGATACCGCCAACAATAGCCTGACGTTTGATGTTAATAACGGAACTTCGGAATCCTGGGGTGCGTTCGGCAACCAAGGCTACATGCGATTCACGATCAATTCGACGCTCGCGAACCTCAACAACTATCGTCCCGCAGTTTCCATTACCGGCTCAGGTGTCAACTTCGGGGGCAATCGCGTCAAGTCACTCATCCTCACCAAAATTCGATGGTGGGATGCCGAGGGGAACATGTACGAGATGGAAGCTCCGATCGACGTCGATGCAGACATTGATCCTTAAGCCTGAGGAGTGTTTCACTTTCCATTAAGCAAACCTTCCATCAGTGAGTTTTCAAATGAACACTGGCAAGCCAAGCTTTCTTCGAACTAGCAGGGGGCAACGCAAGGGCGCGATTACCGTCCTCGCAGCGCTAATGACCGTTTGCATGTTGGCAATGGTCGCCTTCACGGTTGACGTGGGCTATATCCTTTCTAGCGAACAGGAATTACAACGCACCGCAGATTCTGCAGCGCTGGCCGCTTGCTGGGAGTATGCTAAGAATCGAGCGCACGACAACAATCAGTACGATTCGATCAATGCGGGACGCCTTGTAGCCGCCCAGTATGCGGGCTTGAATCGAATCGGCGGTGCTGCAACGCAGATTGATCCGAACCTCAGCAACAGTACGTCTGGAGACATCACTTACGGTCGAATCGATGATCTCTACACTGCTGATCCGACGGTCGATACGTATAGCACGAAGGACTTCAATGCAGTCACAGTAAGGATTCGGAAGAACGAGAACATCAACGGCAAAGTCCCCTTGTTCTTTGCTAAGATCTTCGGCCTCTCTGGTCAGGAGATTCGCGGTGAAGCCACAGCTGCCTATACCGCAGGCATTTCCGGGCTTTCCGTGCCTGGGCATGGCGGCAATATCGACCTGCTTCCCTTCGCGCTCGATGAAGACACCTGGAACGATTTGCTGGCCGGCTATGCTCCCGATAATTGGGCATGGGATGCCGAAACAGGTGCGATCTCCAGCGGTTCTGATGGCATTCTCGAAGTGAACCTGTATCCGCAAGGGACGGGTTCACCTGGCAATCGAGGTACCGTAGATATCGGCGGCAGTAACAACAGCACCAACGACATCGCCCGACAGATTCTCTACGGAGTTTCTCCAACCGATATGGCCCACCACAATGGTGTGCTAGAGTTTGATGCCAACGGAGAACTGGAGCTCAATGGTGACACCGGCATTAGTGCGGGTGTCAAAGACGAATTGAAGGCCATCAAAGGCCAGCCACGTATCATCCCCATTTTCTCTCGCGTTCACGGACCGGGCAACAACGCTCAGTACACCATCGTCAAGTGGGCCGGCATCCGTATCTTGGACGTCAAGCTTACCGGTCCGATGAACAAGAAAAGAGTGATTGTCCAACCTGCCCCTATGGTTGTTGAAGGAGTCATTCCTGGTAAGGACGACGAGAGCGACTACGTCTACTCGCCAGTCGTCCTCGTGAACTAGAGTGGGTCACCCACCTAGTTGAGGGCACACCGATTGAACATTACTACCGAATTGGGGTTATTGAAATGAGATTTCTCACTAATCGACGCACTCGTGACGCCTCAGGGAGGATCCAACGATCTTCGCTTCGTGGCTATCGAGCAGCGGAACGACGGGGAGCTTCCGTGGTTGAATTCGCCTTGGTCGCTCCCATCTTCTTCATGCTCGTTTTGGGCATGATCGAAGTAGGACGGGCGCTCATGGTCCAACAGGTGATTACCAATGCCTCACGCGTGGGAGCTAGGAAGGCCATCACGCTGTCAGGGACCCAGTCGAACACGATCACCAGGGTTGAAGATTATGCCACTAACACCGGCGTTCCGGGCGTCACAGTGACCGTCAGCCCAGACCCTGCCGCCACGGACCCTGGCGACGAGATTACCGTTCACGTATCGGTCGACTTTGCGAACGTCAGTTGGATGCCTTCGCCTTGGTTTATGGGAGGAGTGTCTTTACAGGCGTCTTCCGTGATGCGTAAAGAAGGCTTCTGAATGTCGTCAGAAGACTGAAGCAGAAATGTGAAAAACCGCAAGAATTATCAGACGCCTCGACATTTCATGACCTAAGTTTGAATAGAAGCTAATCACTTTCTTTTCACAAATCACTTTTCAACTCCCTAGCGATACGCTTCCCCAGCATTGAAGTGAAACGACGTATCGTAACTTTTGCACAACTCCTCTCCCTAAGGTCACTCTACAGGGGCACGACTGTAGAGCGCGCTGCAAGCGACCGTTGCCATGCTATGCTCTCGAAAAACTGATCGTTCGCCCAATCGCCGTGGAACCACGGTGGTAGAAGCAGCCTTCGTGTTGCCAGTCCTCTTCTTTTTAGTCTTTGCGATCATCGAGTTCGGTCACGCTCAGATGGTGGCCAATCTGATGCAAAGCGCTGCCCGGAGCGGAGCCCGTTTGGGTTCCACCGAAGGTATCTCTTCTGCTCAAGTGAATCAGCGTGTGATCGACACCATCGGTTCGGCTGTCGATACCTCGTCGCTGAACATTTTCGTTAACGATGCCAGCAGCATGGATAACCCAACTGCAGGTGAGCAGACCGTCGAGCAAATCGAGTCCATGCCTGCCTTAGAAGTTCAGGATGCCGAGCCACGTCAGTTGTTCGTCGTGAGGGCAACGATTCCCTACAACGACATCGCCCTGGTTCCCATGCCTTTCATGAACGGAGTGATCCTCGGTGGGCAATCGTTTATGAGGCACGAGTAAATCGTTTTTCTTAGGGAACGCCCTCCGTGACGTTCCACCGAAGCACCTAACACTTTCCGCTTACCTATCCAAACACCTAACCGCCACGTTCCCCAAAGTTGGAGAAACACCATGACGCTACTAAGAGACAGAAAGAAGAGGCACACGTGCCGACCATCGTCACGGCGGTGTCCGGCAAGGTTGGGAGCCGTGGCGGTCGAATTCGCCGTCGTTGCCCCCGTGCTGTTGGCGATCGTTGTCGGGCTGATCGAGCTCAGCCGCGTCTACAACGCCCAGAACTTATTGCAGACCGCAGCTCGCGAGGGAGCCCGTTTTGCATCGATGGATCGGGCCGGCATGCTCAGCGATGGCGAAACGGCCAACGCGAAGCTAGAGAACGACGTGAAGAACTACTTGGCTTCAACGGGAATGGATCGCGATTCGATTGATGTTCAAATCCTCGACCACGACAACCCTGATCAAACCTTCAACCTCGACGATCCAGCGAACGACCTCAAGTTGTTCGACGTGACCATCGAAGCCCCGTACTCCTCGGTGAGTTATACGCCAGTTCCGGAGAACAACGACTATACCCTAACCGCTTCGATCACCTTCCGTAATGGAAGACTGACGTATTCGGATTAGCAGAAAGTCGAGATTCGGACCGCGAATCACAATCAAAACTCCAGGACTTCGCAAAACTCAGAGTTCTCCCCCTCGCCGTTGGAGGCACTTATGAATACTCAATCGAAACTACCCCTCGTTTATGGACGCCGACCTGACGACCGTCGGGGTATCGCGGTGGTGCTGACCGGCTTCTGCCTTTGCGTGGTGTTTGCGTTTGTCGCCATGTCGGTCGATACGGGCCGTATGGTTTTGACGGAAACCAACATGCAGAATGGAGTTGACGCTGCAGCGCTGGCTGCGGCACAAGAGATCACCGCCGCGGTTCATGCCGCCGGTGCAAACAACAGCTCGGTGAATCTCGATGCGAACTCCATTGCCGCTGCTGCAGCTCGCAGCATGGCTGAACAAGTCGCCGCTGCTAACGGCGTTTACATCGATCCGGCAACCGACGTCCGCTTCGGGAAGCGTTCCTACAACGAGGCGAACGGCACCTGGCCGATCGTCTGGGACGAGTCGCCTTACAACGTCGTGCAGGTCGTCGCCCGCAGAACCAACGAAGACACCACTGCCCCCGATGGCCAACTGCCCCTGGCCTTCGGTTGGGCAGTGGGTCGCTCGAAGGTGCCCATCCAAGCCTCAGCGACGGCGTTTGTTGAAGCTCGTGACATCGTGACCGTTCTCGACTTCTCAGCTTCGATGAACGACGACAGTTCACTGAAAAGCATCAACTCGCTCGGCCAATCACAGGTCGAAGATTCGCTCGACGCAATGTGGGATTCGCTCGTGGATGCCGATCTGCATTGGCCTGATACGGGGAATCCGAAGATCTTGTCCGCCTACGGGAGAATCAATTCCTACGAAGGCGTTTACTACAGCAGCAGTGACACCAACACGATTTTTAACTACTTGAATCTGGGCGACCGCAACTCAGATGGAACCCCGAAATACCCGTTCCCTCAGTCAGGCCGCTACAGCGACGGTACGCCTCGTCCGCAACCTAGCGCCAGCTACAGCGACGCTCTCTGGAAAGATTACATCTATCACACACGCCGCATGAGCGGACCGTACCGCAAAAAGTACGGGTACCGCACAATGATGGATTACTTGCAGGAGCGACGCTACAGCCGAACTAGCAGCGAAGACATGTGGCGGATGCCTCACTATCCGTTCAATGCGATTAAGAATGGTGCTTCCTTGTTCTGCGACTTCCTCACGGACCTCGACTTCGGTGACCAGCTTGGTTTGGTGAGCTACGGTGCCTGGGCAGTCAAGGAATGGAGTCACTACGACGGGGAGGTGGACGTCGACATCAGTGAAGATCCCATCACGAATGATTACGCCACGATCGACCTTATCCAGCGTCGTCACCAGGCGGGTGACTACGATGGCTGGACGGGCATGGGTGACGGAATCCTCAAGGCGCACGAGCTATTGATCGGTAGTCCTAGCGACCCCGATGATGACGGCCACGTTCGCTATGGTGCTCGTCCCACGATGCTAATCATGACTGATGGTCAAACCAACCAAGGCCCGTCGGGGTGGAGCATGCCGCAAAGCTTCCAATGGGCTGACTGGACCGACTACGATGGCGACGGTACGGCCGACTACTCCACGAGCAACTGGAAGAAGCAGTATGCCTTCTGGGAAGCCACCGAAGCTGCCAAGCGAGGGATCACCTTGCACACCATGGCGGTGGGTGCGGGAGCGGATCGCGACCTCATGCGGGCCATCGCCTTTGCCGGTGGCGGCCAGTACATCGACGTCCCAGGCGGTACGACCGTCGCAGCGATGGAGGAGGATCTGCTAGATGCCTTCCGCCAAATCGCGGCGAAGGTTCCACCACCGAAGTTGGTATTCGAGTTAACCGCTGAATAGAGGCTGTTGGCGGCGGGGTTGAAGGTGGAATGCGTGGCAGCCCTCCCACCGTCCACTTTCATCCCCCCGCCTTCCGCCTGTTACCAAACTAAAGGAACCTACCTCTGCCCCAGATAGCTGGTGGCGTTGAAACGCGGTTGCCGTGTCCTGGGCCGCGCGGAGGCGCTACCAGCTATCGTACGGTAGAGGCTCTAGGGATTCAGGCTGTAGGCTTTAGGGCACCATTGGAGAGCGGTTTCTTATGCCAACCCTAAAGCCTAATTCCTGCAGCCTAAACGCCTAGTCTTCATACGCTGCGGAGTCGAACCGGCGACGTCGACCGTACCCACGTCGCCGACGGTGCGAACGCGTGACGTACTCGCCTTCGACAAAGTAATATCCGCCAAGCATCTTATAGAAGAACAGTATGAGCAGCGTCCCGGCGATACCCACAAGCATGCCCATCGGACTGATCGGGATGACGCGTTCACCTCCGCGGAAGTAACTGGCAACGCCGCAACCCAGGATCGTTCCGCCGACACCCATCAGCACCGTAGCAATCGCCCCGCCCGGGTCACGCCCTGGCATGATGCCCTTGGCCAATAAACCGACGACGGTTCCAAAGCCAATCCAGACTAGCACATCGTTGACGATTTGCTGAGCGGAATCATCAAGGACAATACCTTGGGAGGTGTTGAATTCTTGTAAGGCGAGTAGTGCGGAGCACATGATCAGAGCATCCTCAGGAACGCGGGTGGTTGAGCGACGGAGCGTAGTAAACACCGCCGACGAGCCATAGGGCAGCGTTAATACGGTTGCTAGCACTCTCCGATCGTTTGACAAATCGGCGCTAGAAGAACCTTGCCTTGTCGGCTCGGATGGCCGAACTCTATACTAAACACACGTCAACTACAGCTCAGGCGTTCAGTCAGGGGCCAAGGAGAGCCACAAGCATGGATGTGCAAGCACTCATTCAGCGAATCCAAACAAGGCGTGACTATGCCGGACAACTCGAACATCTCGAAGTCCTTCCCGAAAGGCCGGGGCAGTTCGCCAGCCCGGACCAGCCGCTTCCAGAAGCCATTGAGCGAGTCCTCAACAAGCGTGGGATCGAGCAACTCTATTCGCATCAGACCGCAGCCTTAGAAGCCGCCCGTGCGCGCGAAGATTGGGTCACTGTCACGGGCACGGCAAGTGGAAAAACGCTTTGCTATCAGTTGCCGATCTTTGAATCGATCCTCTCTGGTGACGCTCGCGCGTTGTGTTTGTATCCCACGAAGGCGCTCGCTCAGGATCAACTGAAAGGCATCTTGGAACTGGTGGCTGACGACGATCAATTAGCCTCTGCCGTCAGACCAGGCGTGTTCGATGGCGATACCCCGATCGCCCAGCGGAAGCGGATTCGCAATGAAGCTTCACTCGTCCTCTCCAACCCCGACATGCTGCACGCGGCCATCTTGCCCTACCATCCCAAGTGGGCGGAGTTCTTCAGCACGCTTCAGTTCGTGGTGATCGACGAAGTCCACACCTACCGTGGGATCCTTGGGGCCCATGTGTCAGCCGTTCTGCGGAGGCTTATGCGCATCTGCAAGCATTACGGCAGCGACCCGACGTTCCTGGCAACCAGCGCCACCATTGCCAATCCGGGTGAGCTAGCTGGAAAGCTCTTGGATCGCGAGGTGAAGGTCATCGACGAAGACGGCTCTCCGCGAGGACGGAAGTACTTCGCACTCTGGAATCCAGCGCCATTGGGAGAAGATTCCCTCGCACGGCGCAGCGCTGCCGACGATGCCGTTACTTGGATGACCGAGGCGATTGACGCTGAGGGACAGGCACTCGCCTTCACGCGAACGCGGCAAGCGGCAGAACTAGTCCAGCGGTACGCACGCGAGCGCCTCACCGATCAGCAATCACCCCACGCCCAGAAAGTGCGCGCTTATCGCGGCGGTTATCTTCCGAATGAACGCCGGCAGATCGAACATGATTTGTTCTCCGGCACGCTGCGCGGCGTCGCGACGACGAACGCCCTGGAACTCGGCATCGACATCGGCTCGTTAGACGTTGCGCTGATGGTCAACTATCCGGGGACGATCGCCAGTTGCTGGCAGCAAGCTGGTCGCAGCGGCAGGACCACAGAAGAGAGTCTTGCCGTATTGCTTGCAGGAAACGACCCGGTCGACCAGTACCTGTTGCGACACCCTGAGTACTTCTTCGCCCAATCACCTGAGCATGCCGTCGTTGATGCGAACAATCCCTATGTCCTGGCCCGTCACCTCCCTTGTGCGGCCTTCGAATTGCCGCTCACCGAAGAAGACTTCACCTCGTTTGGTCCCTTGTCAGAGCCGATCGTTGACGTTCTTTGCGAGGAAGAAAAACTGGCCGAAGTTCGGGGGCAGTTTTATCATCCGGGGGGCTCGAATCCGGCTGTAGCCGTGTCGCTTCGCAACATGAGCGACAACATGGTGAACATCGTTCTCATTGGCGGGAGCGACTACAAAAAGCAACCAGGCCCAACGATTGATAACCTGGGTCGTCACGAAGCAGGCATGCAGCCGCATCGCACGTCGGAGAAGCCCCACGCCGGCTTGGCCGCCACCAGGCATGGCGAAACCAGTCACGTCGTGCTTGCCAATGTCGACTCGATCAGTGCGCCCGAGTTGGTCTACCCCGAGGCCATTTACTTGCACAACGGGCAAACACATTTGGTCCGCGAACTCGACTTGCAAGGAAAAATCGCTTACGTCGAACGACGCGAGACGGACTACTACACGCAAGCCGTGCTTGAGCAGAACGTTGTGATCGTCGAAACGCGCGAACTCGTAACTGACGAGAGCCGGGTCGTCCCGACCCCGGACGAAGTCGAGCAGAAAGCCACCGTCGGCTACGGCGATGTCGACGTGACTTGGCAAACCGTTGCTTTCAAGAAGATCAAATTCGGAACGAAAGAAAACATCGGCATGGGTCCGGTCGATATTCCATCACAGCAGCTTTCGACGACCGCGTTGTGGCTCGCGCCTGACGATTCCGTGCGGGCAGAACTCAAGGCGGCTGGCCTCAAGCCGAACGAAGGCCTAGTCGGATTGCGAAACCTGGCTGTCGTGACGCTCCCGATGATCGCCATGTGCGACGCCCGCGATATCGGTGGCGTAGTCGAAAGCCAAAACCTAGGTCGCCCGACGATGATTCTCTACGATCGTTATCCAGGTGGGCTTGGCTATTGCGAACAAGGACGCCGTCACCTCGATCAGCTTCTCTCCCTATGCCAGCAGCTAGTCTCCGAGTGCCCGTGCGAGGCAGGTTGCCCCAGTTGCGTCGGGCTGGCCGACCAGGGCAGCGGCGTCCACAGCGACCCCGATCTGAAGCGTGGCCACCCCATGCCGAACAAGCAGGCGACCATGAAATTATTGGAATTGCTTTGTGCTGAACAAACGTGTGAAATGATCGGAGAAGCTGACATCCCCTCAACGATCAGCGTTTAGCCGCTGAGCTTGCTCCGCGTCTGTTAGAAGTCCTTGATGAACGATTCGTTGCGCCTTCGACTGGAAGCACTTAACCGCGGACCGCTGCCTGCTCCGAAGGTGACGGCTTCCGTGGCGAAACCGCGAGCGCCATTAAAAGCCTCATCGAAAGCCTCATCGAAAGCTTCGCCGAAAGCGAAGCGCAGATCGGCCACTCAGCGAGCGACTCGTCCAGGGCAAGTACCACCTCTTCCCGGCTTGGTCCGTCGAGGGGAAGCGGTTTCCAACGAATGCGGCGAGCATCTTCTCATTCAGATTCCTTTAGAGACACTTTGGCCCGGCGGTGAGCAACTCGTCCGTCGGCGAGCAGCCCACCTTTCTGATGGTGGAACTGAAGAGGCATTCGCTGCGGGCTTTCCCAGCAACCAGTTGCTGCTCGACCTAGAAACCTGCGGGCTTTCCGGCTGCCCACTGTTCCTGGTAGGTCTGTTACGCGAAGTAGAAGGACAGTTGGCGGTTGAACTGCTCTTGGCGCGCGACTATTCGGAAGAAGCCGCGGTGCTGAAGAGTCTCTGGCAACGGATCACTCCCGAGACAGTCCTGGCAACGTACAACGGCAAGAGTTTCGACTGGCCGATGGTGCAAGATCGGACGATTCGCCATCGCCTATTCATTGGCGAGCAACCCCCGCGGCCAGTTCACGTTGATTTCCTCCATTTGGCCCGCCGTCGCTGGCGCGGGCAGTTTGCTGATTGCAAACTTCAAACGCTAGAACGAAACGTTTGCGGACGGCTGCGGACGGATGATATTCCTGGCAGCCAAATCCCGGCGGCTTATGAGCAGTATGTCCGCACAGGATTCGAGCGCGAGATGGATTCGATCTTACTGCACAACGCCATCGACTTGGTTACGCTCTTGGACTTAGGAATGCGACTTGTCGCTTAGCCAAAAAGGCGTTTATTCCAGATTGTCCAACGCATCCGGGCCAGGAGTTCTGCTAGGCTCTTTTGAAGTCGCAGGTCGACTCTGTTGGGTAAGGCCAGAGACCTCAAGAACGATCTGCCAGCCACCTTCGATGCGGCGAAACTGAACTTGCTCAGTCGCATCCCCTGAAACGATCGTCCCTTTGGCGGTGTCTTCACTCGACTCGTCAATGGTAAGCTCACCGTCGAGAACCTGCAGCGGAGCTTTCCCGGGATTCAGCTTCGCCAATAACGACAGCATTGCCGAGGTGAAGCCGTGGATGTCATTGATCCGCTTTCCAAGTTGTCTCATTGCCACCGTGTCGGAAAGTGTCTGGGCAGTAAATGGAGGAAGGTTATTAAGCACCTTTGCGTCGATTTTGTAGCGATCGAAGATCTCGTTCATGGCGGTGATGGCCGCCTGGGTTCCTTCTCCGCGTTTGTCGCCACGAAACATCGCGTAATCAGCCGCGACCCGGTTGAGGTGCCCCCGATAAAGGAGAAGTCCACCTAGCTGTTGCTGTGTTTCCACCGTCATGCAGTCGAGAGCGGCTTCGAAGTCGTCCTGGCTAGCTGCGATGGTCATGGCATCGTAGCAATCCTGTGGTGATTCGTACCGGACAATGTCACGAGTGTTCTCATTGGCTGGCTTCACCCGCTCGATGCTAAAGCCGCAGCCGCAACAGACTGCGATCGTGATCAACACAGTCAAGTTTGTTCGTTGATAGAAATGCAGGATCATAATGTATGCAGAAGAGAAAAAGCGATCGCTGTGAGGACTGTCTTAAGTCGTCAACGAATTTCACGAATCACACGAAGTATAGATAAATAGTTGCAGAATAGGGAAGAGATGCCTACGTCGTCGAGAAACAAATAGGTGTTGCCCAGAAGCGTGCCAGGAAGACGGATTTTTTGAATCCGCAATTCGGCGAGGTTAGTGACTCAGGTTTGGCAGAATTCAAGATCGATTTTTGTGATTCGTGAATTTCGTTGACCAACAACCTCTCGATGCCCAAGAAAAAAGCCGCGTGCGAAGCTCTAGGCGACGCACGCGGCTTTTATAAACAAACCTCCGGTCTCATTGCGACAGGGAAGAGTCGCTGGAAGAAAGGCGTGCCTCGAACAGCGCTGCGCGCTGCCATATTGCCGAAGCAGGCCAATCCAATATTTAGGTCCTCCCGACGGATGTGACCAGGAAGTTTGGCTTGTGTCCTCGCAGTGCAAGCCTGCAAGGTGATGTTTGTATGGTTGTTCGACCCTCCGATACTAACCAGATCGGCACGCCGGTCAAACGGCTTCAACGTCATACCGCGAGGGAGCGAAACTTTACACCACAATTCTACCTCGCGAAATAGCTGTCGGCTGGTTTTTCTCCGATCTCAAGCGGTGGAGCAAAACGCGTGCCGCTTGTCGGTCCAAGCATTCCTCGTGAAAGTCGCCTTGCGGTAGCGTTCGGGTTTTTCCTACAACCCGCAACGGACCAGTACACGGGTAAGGAAACCAACACATGGGCATAGATTTTCGAGGAAGACATTCTGCGTTAGGACAGTGGATTTTTTTCGCGATCTTCGCCGGAATTTTTTTACTGGCTGCGACTCCCTTACTGCGTGCCCAGCAGTCTCGCGGAGTCACGATCAGTCAAGCGGGTGCCCGAGGGCAGGCAGGTCGTCAGGTAGCACTGAGAGACCAATTGCGAGTTGGACTAAAGGCTCGCACCAAGTCGGACATTCAATTCGTTGACACCGTTGTGCTAGCCGTTGCTCAAGGTCGGCTACCACGCCGCTTGGTGGACAGCACATTCCTCTGGGCACGCCAGCGTTCGAAGACCCGCCCAGGGGCTCACAAGCTGCGTCCTATGGTTTATTTTCAGCCTGCTCTGACTCTCCAGGCGCGGCGACTTGGTGTTTTGCTCTAGCCAACAGACACATCACCGAATGAAGCCTTGTCAGCAGTAGCTTCGCCTGGGTGAAGCGGTTTCCATGGCATTTAGTTGCTGCGGGCCGCCACTAGGCGTGTTCTGGCCTGTTTGTTAAGATGCGTAGCCTACGATTACTGACCTAGCCGCGTCTTCAAGCGGCTTCTTTCTCCTGGAAACGTTGTCGATGGCCAAGAAGACCGCTAAGAAAAAGACCCCCGCCAAGAAAGCCACCAAAAAGGCTCCGGCCAAGAAGAAGACGGCCAAAAAAGCGGCAACCAAGAAAAAGGCCAAGAAAAAGGCAGCCGACGACGACAAGCCCGTCAAGAAAAAGAAGAAGGCCGCCAAGCGGAAACGCACTGCCAAGGTCGTTAGGCTGAAAGCCTACTGGGGCGTGTTTAATCAGTCGCTCAAACGTGTTGAACTCTTCGAGCACAACGAGCGCAAGCAAGCCGAGAAAAAGGCTCAAGAACTGAGCAAGAAGACGCCCCACTTTGTGCAGCCGGTGAAAGAGCTGATTGACGAATAAGGTAGGTTGCTAAGAACCGGGCGACTTGTCACTTAGCCGAGAATCGGTTGCAACTTTTCAAGCGTTTCGGGCTTGTCGTATTCCAGCTTGCCGAATCCACGCTCGGCACCGAGCTTGACCGCGGCATCTTGGTGCTCTTCGTAGTTCGTGATAATCATCACTGGTACGTTAGCGATTGCAGGGTCCGCTTTAATTGCCTTCAGCGTATCGGTCCCGTCGGTATAGTCGTGATCGAGCTTGCGGTTGATCACTACTAAGTCGAAAGGCTGCTTCTTCAGCAAAGCGACCGTGTCTTCCGGGCCATGTGTCTGCGAGACCTCACAGTCGAAGTTGCTGGTGAAAAAGTGCTTGATGGCCGTGTGATCGGGCACGCAGTTGCCGACGTCGAGAACTTGCTTGGACATTCTTGATCTTCGATGTGTTGATGTTTTTTACGCTGGTCGGGCTTGAGCTGGAGTGCTTCGGCCTGTCCCTTATTCTAGCATCGTTCTCACAGGCGACGAAAGTGATAGGATGGTGTCAGCTCACCAAAAGTAACAGGGATCGCTAGCAAGTGACCGCTCAGTTGACGAAATCGCAGGATCGATTCTGCAGTCGCAGTTGGGCGACGATTGATCTGCTGAGGGTACCGCACATTCACGCAAGCGTTCCCGGCAAGCAGTCCCAGGTAATACACGAACGCTGCACGAAGCATTTCTACGGACTCTCCAGCCATACCCGCCTGTTTCCTGTTGCCTTCGAGTCTGGCGAGGGCTGTGTTCTTACTGATGCCGATGGAAATCGTTTTCTCGATTTCTCCTCAGGCATCTGTGTGGCGACCTTGGGGCATGGACATCCCAAAGTTGCCCAGGCCATTAGTCGACAGACGCGACAGCTCTCAAACTGTCATGATTTTTCGACGCGTGTCAAAGCTGAGCTGGTTGAGACACTAGCCAGATTATTGCCAAGCGAACTGAACTGCTTTCAGTTCTATGATTCTGGTGCGACGGCAATCGAAGCAGCATTGAGGTTGATGCGTGCGGTGACCGGGCGAGCCGGGTTGCTCTCGTGTCAGGATGACTATCACGGGAGAACCTTTTTAACCTCATCCCTATCTGGAACAGAACAAGAGTCGTTTCCCGCAGAAGTTGCTACGCACCTTCTACCGCGACCCAATGTCTACCGCCCCTGCTGGATGACCGACGAAGGTCAGATCGATACCAACGCGTACTTGGAGCACTATGCCACGTACTTAGACCAGCGGCCTGCTAAGAGTATCGCTGGAATTGTCCTTGAGCCCATTCAAGGTTGGGCCGGTACGATCATTCCACCTGATGACTTCTTTCCAAAGCTACGGCAATTTTGCGACGAGCGTGACTTGATCCTGATGGCTGATGAAGTGCTCACCGGCTGGGGGCGGACTGGCGAGTGGCTTTGTCTCAATCGTTGGGATACGACCCCCGATGTTGCCGTCATCGGAAAGTCACTGGGCAACGGATTCCCGGTTAGTTGCTTGGCAGTCCATGAAAAACATCGCGACGCCTTAGACGGCCTTAAAGCCTCAACCAGCACCGGGGGCAATCCCGTCGCCTGTGCCGCGGCGCTTGCTGTTTCGCGGACTATCGAGCAAGAACAACTGCTTGCTTACTCCAAGCACTTAAGCGAAGTAGCCCTCAATCGCATGGAGCAGATGAAGCAGCAACACCCGATTATCGGTGACGTTCGAGCAGTCGGTTGCCTGATGGGGATTGAGTTCGTCAAGGATCGCCAAACCAAAGAGCCATTCCTGGAAGCCGGGCGGCAAGTCTACGAGCGAATATTTTCTCGCGGCGTTGCTTTGGTGCCAGCAGGCCATATTCTGAGGCTGACTCCGCCCATCGTTATGGACGAACCTGCTTTGCTTTGCGGATTGGAGATCATCAGTGAAGCGATTGGCGAAGTTTCTCGCGAGCTAAATTGCTAATGTTTCCTCAACGCCTTAATTGAGAGTCAGGGCGTCCATTCTTAAATTGAGTCTTGCTCTCAACAAGAATCGAAGCTAGGCAATGATTGCAATGCCGTTGCCAACCTAGGCTTTTCTGCGGTTAATGAAATTCCGAACGAACGATCATTAAACATGGAGAGCTATCATGTCGAAAGAAGCAGAAATCATCAAAGAACTCTCCGTTTCCTACTGGATGGAAATGGAGACCGTCATGAACTACATCACCCAGTCAACCAACCTTGATGGTGTCCGAGCGGAAGAAATCAAGAAAGCACTTTCCGCCGATATCGCAGAGGAGCTTGGACACGCTCAAACTCTTGCCCGTCGCATCAAAACGATTGGTGGCACAGTTCCCGGGAGTATGGACTTTGCCGCAGCGCAAAAGACGCTTCAACCATTAGACGACACGACGGACGTTGTTTCCGTCATTAAGGGAGTGATCGATGCCGAAGAGGGTGCAATTGCTCAGTACAAAAAGCTAATTGCTATTTGCGATGGCGAGGATTACGTTACCCAAGACCTTTGCATTGCCGCCCTCGCTGACGAGGAGGAGCATCGCCGGGAATTCCTTGGTTTCTTGAAAGAATACGAGCAATAGTTGAACTGCCATATGCTGGCTACCCAGCAAGTGCGGTAGCCGGCACATAGCTAAGTGGCTGGCTGCTCAGGCATGAATTTCGCATTGATTGTCGTGTCAGGTGGGCCGTAGTCGAAGATGCGATACTTCTTGCTAATCTTCGCACCACTCTTGGCTAGGGTCCGATAGCTGAGGTGGTTACTCTCCAGCACCCAGGAGAACTCAGCCTGTTCTAAACCCCAAGCGAGAGCATCCGGGACAAGTCTGGAAACCAAAGCGATGCCAACGCCCCAGCTTTGGTACTCCGGCAAAACATTCGTGCTGATCAACCGAACCTTCTTGAGTGCCTTGCGGTTGGTCAGCAGCTTCAAAAAACCAAACGGGAAGAGTTTACCATCCATTTCTTTGATCCGCGGATTGTAGTCGAGCAAGCCAAACATTGTGCCAATCGGTTTGCCTTCGACTTCTGCAACGGTCGTGAGTTCCGGGATAATCATCTGTCGCATCCCGGCGGCTTGCTTGCGTACCTCGGCATCCGACATTGGGACAAATCCCCAGGTCGAGACCAATGACTTGTTGTAGATATCAAGAAACGTGTTGATCTCTTCCTTGAAATTTTTGACGTTCATCCTGCGTAGCTTCAACTCGAAGCGATCGATGACACTATGCCCCAATGAGTGCAGCTTCTTCGACACTTCTTCCAGCATATCGACATGGCCCCAAAAGGCGGCCAAGTCTTGAGACTTGCGGAAGCCATAGTCTTCAATGAGCCGTTGATAGTATGGCTTGTTGTATGTCATCATGAACCAAGGAGGCTCGTGAAAACCATCAATCAATAATCCCACCTCGTAATTGAGTGAAGGATTAATCGGCCCCCGGATTTTTTCGATGCCCTGCTCTGCGAACCAAGCTCGCGCCGCATCAAATAGCCCCCCCGCCACCTCCTGATCGTCAACACATTCGAAGAAACCAAAGAATCCCCGTTTTTCCTCGTAACGATCGTTGTGAGCATGGTTCACAATCGCTGCGACACGCCCCGCAGGTTTGCCATCCTTGAGGGCAAGAAAATGGCGGACTTCTGCGGTATCGTAAAAGGGATGCTTCTTAAAGTTCAGTAGCTCTTTCTGAACGAGACGAATCGGCGGTATCCAATTCTCGTCATCGGCATATAAATCCCAAGGGAGGTTAAAGAAGCGTTTCCGATCGCTTCTTGATTCTACAGGAATGACTTCAAGGTGAGGCATCGGCCGATTCGGGTGAGAGCTGCTGACGAGCAATTGCGGAGAGACGTTACTGTAAACCGCGCACTTGTCTGGGGTCAAGCATCAAGCAGCTGGCTCACACTTGACTTTCGAAGGTTGGCTTTTCATGCTTGGGTGGCAAGGGAATAGAGGTTTGAGGCGATTGTCTCGGACGAATCAGGTTGATCTTTAGAGAATTAGTAACTTGCTATGGCAAGCTGCTTAGTAACCGGTGCGACAGGGTTTGTGGGGAGGAACCTCGTTGAACATTTGCTTCAGCGGGGATGGGCTGTGCGCTGTTCCGTGCGACCGAGTTCGGATGTTACTCAGCTTGAAACCCTTGGTGTCGAACTTGTCACCTCCTCTTTGGAATCTGGGGAAGGGCTAAAAGAAGCAGTTGCTCAGGTCGATCATGTCTTTCATGTTGCTGGTCGAACGAATGCACTGAAAGCGAAAGAGCTTGAGGATACCAATGTCAGAGGCGTTGAGCGGCTTGTCGAGGTCTGTGCTCGACAACAGTCACCGCCGTCTTTTCTGTTAGTGAGTTCGCTTGCGGCAGGAGGACCGGGAACATTTCAGCGACCACGCAAAGAAGCGGATCCGGACGAACCCGTCTCAGAGTATGGTCGAAGTAAGTTGGCTGGGGAGCAGGCCGCTGCTCAGTTTGCTAGCGAGTTGCCTCTTTCGATTATTCGACCTCCTATCATTTTCGGACCCGGTGATCGGGCCGGACTGAGTCTCTACAACTCGATTCGCACAATGCGGATTCACCCTCGTCCTGGATTTCGAGAATTTCCGGTCTCACTGGTTCATGTGAGCGATCTTTGCGAAGCCATGATTCAAGTCGCAGAGCGGGGACAACGGGTGGGCGCGAATGGTCAGGTTGATCGTCAGGCGGGAACCTACTACGTAGCGGCTGAGCGAGCACTCTCTTACGCGGACTTCGGTAAAATGGCGGGTGCCGCTGCTGGCTGGTCGGCGTTCGTGTTGCCGTTGCCGCCCGCTGCATTTTGGATTGCGGGCGGGATCGGAGAGGTCGTCGGGCGTGCCCGTCGCAGGGCGTGCCTCTTGAATTTCGACAAGATTCGCGAGGCCCTTTCCAAAGGGTGGGTTTGTAGCGACCGAAAAATTCGTGACGAACTCGGATACCAGCAGGCCGCGCCGTTGGAAGACCGATTTGCTGAGACAGTCTTGTGGTATCGGGAACATGGTTGGTTATAGACCTCCGGTAAATAGTTTCCGCCGGTTCACGCGGAGCGCGTTCTACGGCTAAATTGGGCTGGTAAGCGTTTCACTCCGAGGGCCTTCAGCGACATGGTTCATCAGCCCAATTACGATCCTTCAGAACTAGCGATATCAACGCTAGGCAGCTGCGAGGTTTTATCCCCTTTGCCAATGTCGGCCGCACCTGGCGACGGAATAGGTAACTTCACGCCCGACGAAGCGAGATTGTTGTACGAGCCTCGTTTTCTGGAGGGAGAACAGCCTCCCGATTTGGCGTTTGAACGCGCTGGAGCTCGTCAGCACTTGTTCTTTGAACCCAAGGAGGTCAAGGCGGCGATCGTTACCTGCGGAGGCCTTTGCCCCGGACTGAATAACGTCATTCGTACGCTTACCTTTGAGCTGATTCACAATTACGGCGTCGAACAAGTACTTGGTATCCGCTACGGATATCATGGTCTCAACCCTGCGGTTGCTCGGCCTCCAATTCCTCTGACTTGTGATTTCGTCGGACCGATTCATCATCAGGGAGGAACGATTCTCGGTACTTCGCGTGGACATCAAGATCCGAAAGTCACCGTGGACTTTCTCGAAAGCGAAGGGATTAATCTGCTGTTTTGCATCGGTGGCGATGGGACGCAACGCGGTGCTCACGCGATGGCAGCCGAAATCCAGCAACGCGGACTTTCCATTGCGATTGTTTGTGTTCCCAAGACGATCGACAACGACATTAAGTTTTGCTATCGAACATTTGGCTTCTACACCGCAGTTGCCGAAGCTGAGCAAGTGATCGATCGTGCGCACGTTGAAGCAAAGTCGGTCCTCAATGGCGTCGGGCTTGTCAAACTGATGGGACGCGAAGCGGGTTATATTGCCGCCGCAGCCACGGTCGCCAGTGGTGAGGCGAACTTCTGTCTCATCCCTGAAGTGCCTGTTGAAATTGACTCCTTTCTCGAAAAACTCAAACGTCGTCTCGCGGCGCGAGAGCATGCGGTTGTCGTTATTGCTGAGGGGGCCGGACAACACTGGTTTCCTGAGTCCGACGCCTGCGACGCTTCAGGGAATCGCAAGTTCAATGATTCGGGTATTTTCCTGAAGCAGCAAATCATTGATTTTTTCGCGAAGGAGAAATTGCCAGTACGGGTGAAGTACTTCGACCCGAGCTATCACATCCGCAGTCTCCCAGCGGCACCAGTTGACAGTCTGCTGTGCGAACAATTTGCCCGCGCCGCCGTTCACGCGGGCATGGCCGGTAAGACGGACATGTTCGTTGGGTTGTGGCACAACCACCTGATCCATGTGCCACTCTCAGTCAGCGTTGGAGCCGTGAAGCAACTCTCACCCGAGGGTGAACTTTGGATCAGCGTCCAAGCGCTTACCGGGCAAGAGAAATGGTGATGAGGTCTGCTCCTTAACCCCTATTCTTTTCACTTACTCAAACAAATCAATATCGTCGAAGAGATCGCCTTGTGGTTCCGTGGCTGGCTCGTCCTCGGGTTCGTCTTCGACGGCGGGTTGGTCATCGGGTTCTTCGACGGCGTCGTCAAACAGACCGCCCCCTTCTGCTGGCTCATCATCCGCAGCATCTTCATTGACGCCGAAGATGTCTTCGTCGCCCTCATCTTTTTTCTTCGGTGCCGCGGTCTTCATCTTGCGATGTTCGATCGGCTGACTGACACCAATCTCGTGGAGGCATTGGACGAGTCCATGCTTGTTGACCAGGAAAATGCGATCCGTCTGATCGTTAACTAGCGGATAAAGCCCCTCTGCCGTCGCCAGCGTTCCTAGCGTTGCCCCCGTTTTCATGTCGAGTACCAAAAGATTGCCCATGGGATCGGCCGCATAGACACGGTTCTTTCCTTCGGAAACGAACTGGCTCGCTCCTGGGATGTCCCAGAGCTCGTTGCCGGTGCTGGTCTCGATGGCGTGGATAGCTGGTTCGATTGACGAAACAAAAGCCATGTCGCCAACCACTGCTGGCTGCGACTCGATGGGCCAACCGGCCGCAAACCGCCACTGCTCGTTGCCGGTAAGCCCGTCAATCGAATAGAGGTAACCATCCAAGGAGGCGATGAATAAGTTCCCATCGAGTTCTGCCGGCGGAGCAATGATTTCGTCATTGGTTTGAATGCGATACAGCAGGCCTGGGTCTGTGGCACTGCTGACGTAAAGCAGACCAGCATTGGTCGGCCAACTGACGACTCCTCCCGTGGTGACGGGCCGTAGGAAAGCTCGGCCCCGTGAATTGTAGTACCAAGGCTGTGCTTTCGGATCATCGAGTCGATAGCCTTCGACACGTCCGGTCATCAAGACGACGAAGGCATAGTCCTCAGTGAGCGCAGGTCCCGCGCCAGGGGCACTGCCCAGATCGCGTGAAAAGAGAATGCGTCCGTCATCGCGATCAAGGACGTAGATCTTCGAGCCGCTAACAATAGCGACCGATTTCGAGTTCGCTCCAGGGCCAAAGGCACGATAGCCCCGTTTACCAACTTGGCGAATCCAGAGCCGTTCGCCGGTCTCCGTGTCGAGCGCGAAAGCTGTGCCGGTATTCGAGACGCCAAAAATTCGATCGTGATGCAAAGTCCAAGCGGTGACTTCACTGAACGCAGGATCCGCTCCGATTTGGGCAAACCAAGCGCGCTCGAGCCCAACCTGCGCAGCCGCGGTTCGCGGGACCAAGGGGCTGGTGCCGAGTTGGGCATGGGCGGCTTGCGAGACGCAAAACCCAGCAAGGGTCAGAGCGAGATAGCGGAGGGCTAAAATGTTCTGCGAAGAGGGCATGGGATTTCTGTTCCGATTTTCAAGAGCTTCGAACGCAACACGCGGATAAATTGCCTGAGGGCGTGCGCGGTATTTTCTATTCTAATTAGCGGTTCGCTTTCGCTGAGCCTGCTTTTGCACTTTTGCACAGAAGTCGTGTTTCAGCGTGCAAAAGTCGCTCTTAGAGGTGGCGGCGGATTGATCGTAAGTCTCATTGTGGTTGGAGTTTATAGCAAATAACCAGCGATAACGAGCAGCGACTTTTGCTTTGGGAGTTATCCTCGGCACTCGATCGTTATGTCCGAATTGGGGCATTTAGCCTGTCGGATTGATGCTGTTCTGTGGCTTGGGTGGCGAAGCTCAGTGCAACGCGATCAAGCTACTGTGCCTGCTGAAAAGGGTTCATTATAGCGTGTTCAGTGGCCAAAAAGTCGCGACTCGAGTGTTCTGCTCTTGCATCCAAGACCAAGGTGAAGGCTGCCCTTACTCAGGGAACCGGGGGCTAACGCCTGCGGCTGATGGTATCTGAGGCTGGTTCGCCTAACGTGCAATGGCCTCAAAACCTGCATGAACCGTTCTTCCGGCGAGTGCGAAATGGCCGTTCTCTGTCCGATTGTTCCTTCTCACGAACTTCCCAACTATTATGCAATTTGGCGATTTGCAGGCATTTCCCGCGCATTTTTGGCTCTTTCTTTGTGGCCTGACCGAACGCCAAAGCACTGAGGACACCTTCTTTCATGTTCGTCTGCCCAAAATGTCAGTCATTGCTTACGCAGGAGGAACTGCTAGCGCAACGCTGCTCCAGTTGCAATCAGCCCTGGGAAGGCAGCCCATTGAAGGCGTCTGAGCAGAGTGACGTTGAAACCTTAGAAACCATCGATCTGTCCGAAGTTCAGCAAGGGGCCGATGCGACCGTCGATGATATCGCGGACACAGCCGAGTCGTTAGAAACGATCGACATTGATGGTTCTGTTGATCAGGAACGCGATGAGCAGGAAGTGTTGGAGCTCATTTACAACGACGATGTCGACCCAAAACTTGCCGACCCAGACGATTCTGATCCAGTGGAGCCGCTGATTCAGGATCAGCTGGGAACAACAGTCTCCTCGACGGATCCTAATGCAACGGTCAAGAGTGGTGCCGAGGAGGCCGACGAAGGTGACTTCGACTTGGAAGAAGTCCTCGCCGAGACGGTCAAGAGTGACACGGAACCTTCTGCAGAGGTGGAGAGCCTATCGGACGAAGATGCGTCCCATCGGACGGCTTCTGCTGCTGGCGATGCAACGATTGATTTCGATTCGCAAGCAGGTCAGATCGATCAGGAGAGCGAAATCGCGCGGGCACTTGGCACGCACTGGATGTCGGTGAGCGCCGAAGACACAACGCCAACCATCACGATCCAGTCGAAGTACCAAGTCGACGAGCCCAAAGTCGAATCCATCACGCCTGAGCGGACGCTCAAGTCGAAGGACAATTCCGAAGCGGAAGATCCCGACTACGAGATCATCAGCTATGCGGCTGAAGGCAGCATGGGGCAGGTGTTTCTCGCGCGTCAGAATTCTGTGCAGCGCATCGTTGCGATTAAGCAACTGAAGGATGAACTCGCGAAGAAATCGAGTTACCGTAAGAAATTCTTAGCCGAAGCGTCGGTCACGGGGGTACTCGATCATCCAAACATCGTCCCCGTACACGATCTGGGGGTCAGTCAGGACGGGCAGCTCTTCTACTCGATGAAGATGGTCCGTGGGCAAAGCTGGCAGTCGGAAATCAAGACGAACACGCGTGCCGAGAACCTCGACATCTTGCTGCGTGTTTCTGATGCTGTGGCCTATGCGCACTCGAAGCAAGTGATTCACCGCGATCTCAAGCCTGAGAACATCATGCTGGGCAGCTTCGGTGAAGTTCTCGTGGCGGATTGGGGCGTCGCGGTGCATCTTGATCGCGAACGGAACTTCGGCCTGGCGGGCACGCCGGCTTACATGGCTCCGGAGATGGCCTCGGGGCCACCCGAAGCGCTCGGGACGCATAGCGACATCTATCTGCTGGGTGCGATGCTGTTCGAAATCGTTGTCGGGAAAGCGCCGCATCATTTGTCTGACAGTACCAATCAAGTGTTGGTCCACGCAGCGGCGAATAATATCGTCGAAACCGACATTCAGGACGAGCTACTCACCATCGCCCGCCGTGCGATGGCAACGCTCCCCGCCCGGCGCTATCCAACTGTCGAGGCCTTCAAGGAGGCGGTGCGAGAGTATCAAACCCACACGGAAAGTTTGGCAATCCTTAGCCGTGCTGAAAACGAACTGGCTGAGGCACGTGAGACGGGCGAGCTGGAATCGTATGCGCGAAGTGTCTTTGGATTCCAAGACGCGATCGAACTTTGGTCAGACAACACGCGGGCCTACTCCGGCCTGCATGAAGCGAAACACGCCTACGCAGAAGCGGCTTTGAAGGCTGAGAACTTCGAGCTTGGCATCGCACAACTCGACGCAAGCGACGAGCGCAACCAGGCGCTGCTCAGCAAGTTAGAGAAAGGCAAGAAGGACCGTGCCCAGCGGGCTCGGCGTCTGAAGGTTGCGCGGCGTTCCGCCGTGGCATTGCTATCTGCTTTGCTAATCGGTGCTACCGCCGCCAGCCTGAAGTTTCGTAGCGACGCCAACACGATTGCGGAGAAACAAGGGACCATTACGACGCAGAACCAACAGCTCCAGCAAACGAATTCACAGCTCAACGAGACCAACGAGAAACTTAACGAGACGAACGAGCAGCTTGACGAAACGATCGTTGATTTGAATCAGAAGAACGTTGAGCTAGACGAAGAGCGAGAGCGGCTTGTCAAAGCGAATACAACGATCGCCGGGCAGCAGGCTGATCTGATCGACAAGAATGAAAAACTAGAAGTCGCCACCGCCAAGGCAATCAGCGAACAGCTCCGAGCCGAGCGAGGCGAGCAAGCGGCGATCCAGGGCCAGTTTATTTCTCAGGTCGCGTTGACGAAATCGCTGATCGACGAGAACGAGTTCAGCCGCCCTCGCGTGCAACTCGATAATTTGGCAAACAGCGAAATCTTAGGAAAGCTGCGTGACTGGGAATGGGAACGGCTGCATTTTCTGACGCACCCCGAAGTTGCCTCCCTTCCGTCGCCTCGCGGACTGGCCGCCGGAGAAGCTCCTGCCGAAGTGACTGCGATTGCCGCCACGCAGGACGGAAAGACGATTGCAGCGGCACGTCGTGGGGGCGTTTTGCAACTTTATCGACGATCGGACAAAGGAATCGTTGAAGTGCGAACCCTGCAAACTTCGCAGATGAAAGTCGACAGCTTGGCATTTTCGAAGGCAGGCGACCGACTTGCCGCAGGCGGTCAATCTGGTGGTGATCGCGGTCGACCCGTCTTAATGGTCTTTGACTTCAACTCAGAGAGCGACCAGCCAGAGTTTCAAATGCCGGCCAGCGAGTACTGGAAAGCAGGTGGCGACACGAGTCTGGCGAAGTCGCCTCCGGCGGTGAAGAGCGTCGACTTTCACCCCGTGAGAAACGATACCCTATTGATTGCCGGTTACGCTCCTCACGCACTTCTTTATAAGCGCTCAACTTCGGGTGAGTGGCAGGTGGTCGAGAAACTACCGCACTGGACCCGCTTGGAGGAGGCTCGGTTCAACAGCAATGGAACTGCCGTCGCTGTCGTGCCGGAGACCGATGTCGCAAAGCATCGCAAGATTTTCGTTTGGAAGTTGAAAGGCAATCAATCGGCGGGGAGTCCTGTCGAGTCGCCAAGTGGCGAGTACCATCGCGTGACTTTTCCACCAAACGACCCTGAGATCGTTGTTTTCTCGGATGAGCGTGGGGTCGTTCGCTTTTGGAATTGGAGCCACGACGAGATCGAGCCTTATCAGCTTGAGGGCCACGAGCGGGCCGTCAACGCGATCGCTTTCAGTCCTGATGGGGCGAGCCTTGTCAGTGGTTCGCGGGACAACCTCCTGAAGATTTGGCAGCGGGATTCAACTGCCGGAGAGCCAGGCAGCACATCGAAAGAAAGCGGACTAAGCTGGACTCCTCTCGAGACGACGCCTTATCTACGTGGCCACGAGGGGCCTATCGTGCAGTGCCTCTTCCTGGATGAGAAGTCGATTCTCTCCTTGGACAATAAAGGGAAGACGAAGATCTGGGACTATCAGAGCTATTTCGACCAGATCGAGATCGCGGCGACGGATAATCGTGCCCCTTGCCCGCAAGCAACCTTTGACGCCCAGGCCAACATGGTGTCGACGGCAGGACGAGACGGCAGTGTGAAGCTCTGGCATGGTCCCAGTCGCGCGGGTGTCGGCAAAGCGATGTCAGGACAGGCTTTGCGAGTTGGACATCCGGCCCTCACCGGACAAGGGATTTCCTTCCACGCCCGCGTCATGCCTTTGCCTGGTGGCGGGGGCGAGGGGCTGGTGACTTATCTGACGAAGAAACCTGTCAAAGGGGAGTCGCAACCCGCTTCACTGGCCATTTGGGAACTCGCTACGGGTCGATGTTTGCATGAACAAACCGTGAATGCCGGAGAGTACTTTGACGCGAGCTCTGATCTCCCGCTGATGGTGATCGGCCAGCGCGTCGAACCGCAGCGGGTCGATTATCTTCGTGTCGTCGGGCAGCCTGAACTCATGATCCGCAGTTTCCGCGAGTCGTCCAAAGAGAACGCCCGTACTGCTGCATTCGTTCCCGGTTCGCGAGAGTTGTTTCTCGGCATGACCAACCAACGCGGAAAGCTGGTCGCCGTTGAGGGCGAGAGTCAGATGACAGAGAAGTATCTGCCCAAGAACATGATCGGTGCGGCGTTTACCCCGCAGGGGGATCGGCTGCTGACGGTTCAAGATAAACAGGTCACCACACAGATTGAGTCGCAGCAGTTGGGTCGACTGGTGATGTCTGACCTCAAGGCGGGCCGAAGTGTCACGAAACTCGACCTGACCGACGGTGCTTCGTTTCTTTTGGACGTTGCCAAAGGAGACGATGCGAACCGCGCGATCGTGGCAGCGCACCCTAGCGGGTTGGAACCTGGGGCCGCGGGGTCTGACTTGACACTCGTTCAACTTGAGCAAGACAGTTTGGAGAGTTTGCGATCCGTTCAGGGACGCTTTCTCAGCGCGGCAATCTCCCCTAGTGGAAAAACCGTGGTAACCCTGACCAAACGGCCTGAGGGAATACGTGAGGATCTACGTGATGCTGAGCAGGAGACCTCTCTGGAGATTTGGCAAGATGACTTGGCGTTGTCCGAAGTGCACCCGCTATCGCAAACGATCGCCAGAACCAATCCGAGTGCGCTGGCGTTGCTCGACGAAGATCGTTTGCTGACCTACGGTATCAACCACAACGGGAAGTATGCTGCCCACGTCTGGGACCTTGCCAACCAACAGGAGCTCGCGCGGATGACCTCGGGCAGTGCCGTCCTGGGTACTCAGATTTTAGACGGGGGGCGTCGGGTTGTTTCGGTGGCGGAGAATGGGGTCCTTTATGTTTGGGATCGTGCTGATACTGAACGGCCGCGACTGGAGCGGCAGATGTTTGCTCCGGACATTTACAATTTGAGCGCGGCATCGATTTCTCCCAGTGGCAAGTTTGCCGTTGTCGTAGATGTGCTGGGCGAGGCTGCCATTCTGGATATCGAAGCGGGGACTTCGCAGTCGGTTCAACTCGAGGGCAGCTACGTTGTCGACGCGGATTGTTCCGTCACGAATCTGGCCGTGCTGTTTGGCGACGGGCGGGTAATGGTCGGCCAAGGTTTGGGCGGACAGCTTGAGTGGCTTCCCGGGGAACCAGTGAACGAAGAGAGGGCTGCCAAGAGCGTGAGGATGTCGCGCGACGGGCAAGCGGTGGCTTGCTATCTTCAACACAGCAAGACGGGCCGCGATATTGCCCTGTGGCGAATCGATCCGAAAGATGGAGCAACCTGGCAGAAGCCTTACTTCGCCAAGCGGAACGATTCCGAGCTAGAGCTGCCCGACGTTTCTGCGATGGCTTTCAGTGGGGCACTGTTCGGCCAGCCGAATCGTCGTCTGATTGTTGGCGATGCCTTCGGCAGCTTGAGTGTCATGCAAGTAAATTGGCCCGAGAGCGTTGAGGCCGAGCTGCAGCAGGCGGATCAGGCTTTTGGCGAGGATGCTGAGGAGGACGGTTCAGATCTGTTTAGCTTGCGCGAACTCTTTCGGTGGCGGGGCCATTCCCAAGAAGTGCTTTCGGTGGAATTCTCCGCCGACGGAAAACATTTGATGAGCACCAGCCGGCGCGGCGAGGCTAAGATTTGGCCCACGCAGCAACCTGATGGCGGTGCGGAAGCAGAACCCGGTGACTTGGACCTAACGTCGGTCTCTTCGAGGACGGGGTCTACCAAGAAGGCGTTTTCTACGGCGAGTTTCCCAGCGATTTTATTGGAACCGTTTGACCAGAAAATTGACAGATAGCCAGCGATTGCCTAGCAACACAGTAGTGGGCGTTCCCTTGAATAACACTCCGTTGAGTCCACCTTTTGCCTGAAGTTGAACTTCCCTATGTGGAACATTAGCGACAAACTCCGGAGATCGCTGAAGGCCTTTCGTCAGGCAGAAGCGGAAAGCTATGCGCGTCGGTTTCAGGCACGACCTTCGATTCGTCGACTTGAGCAACGGCGTGTTCTCAATGCCGAGTTTGCATTGGATGGCTCGACGCTGACGCTGGAGAACTTCCAGAACAACGTCAACGACTTGACGATCGCCAGCGATGGCAGTGGGGACTACACCTTTACGCTTTCCGATGGCGTCTGGAGCGAAGCTGCAGGGAGCGACGCCAATAGTTTCACTGGCGAAGGAACTGACACGCTGACGGTTGCCCCCGACGAGGTGTTGGCGATGCTGGTCAATGATGCGGGCAGTGCCGTCGATTTTGGCGTGTTGCTTGACGATCCGAATTTCGCTGGCGAGACGTTGGAGTTGCAGGGCGTCGGCCCCGTGAGTCAGACAGGGCTTGCGCCGATGGGCTTCGATACGCTCACGCTGGACGGGGACGGAGGCGATCTTGAACTTTCGTCGCTAACGCTTGTCGGCGATCTGACGGTCGAGAACGTGTTGAACCTCACCGACGCGACGGATGCGGGGATTCAGGTTACAGGCGATGCCCGTTTCTCTGCGACTGACAATGTAACGCTGGCAAATGAGAATAGCGCTGCCAACGAGTTGATCGTCGGCGGAACCGCGAGATTTGCATCAAGCAATGGCGACATTCGCGTCGGTGTTGAGGACGGCGCGGCTGATCCTTCGCAAGGTGCTTTAGCAAACGTGCAGATTGGTTCGATCGAACTGGTCACGGGCGGAAGTTTCACCGTGGTCAGCGACAACGACCTCACCGAAGTTACTGTTGACGTTGATCCCAGTGGTGGGGTTGACGAATACCACTTAAATGTTTCCGGCGACCCCAACTTTGTTTTCGATGTTTCTGACAGTGGCGATGATCTGATCGTCAATGAAATCGACGCGTCGATCAACCTGTCGATCACGACCCGATCTGGCGATTTACAGCTTGGCGAAGTGACCGTTGGCAATGAGTTGTCACTTGTGTCGCTCGACGGATCGATTCTTGAGCTGGCCAACGACGAAGCAGCTCCTGTGCAGGATTTGAGTGCGGTTCGCATTCACCTGGTCGCGAAGAATCACATTGCCGGTGCCGGGCCTGGTGGCTCTGCCGACGGAAAGATTGAACTTTCGCCCAGCGCCATCGTGACGGCATCGTCCACAGAACAGGGAGATTTGGGACTGAGGGGATTGGGTGCTCTTACCCTGGATGATTTGGAGACGGCGGATGGCTCGATTCACGTCACGGCTGCGGGTGAGATTCTCGTCAATGACTTAGGTGTGCGTGCGAGTGATTTTGCCAAGCTTGCCAGCGACGATGCGATTGCTCTTCAATCGCCTGTGAGCGGTGCCCAGGTCGGACTAATTGCTGGGACGAGTATTACCCAAGACGCAAACGGTATCGTCACCACGCCCGAGCTGCTGGTGATGGCGGATGATTCAGCCCTGCTCGACGTGGCAGATAATGCCGTGGAAAAAGTAGCGGCCAACGTGGGGACGGCCTTGAACAGCGGCACGAGTGCCTTCCGTCTACGGAGCGTCGTGACTACGACCATCGGAAGCGTCACGGTCGACGGGATGATGATCACCGGCATCTCGGCTGATTTCGATGCGAACGATGGCACTTCAACGCTCGTCGGCGAGGTGAAGCTGACGGTCGAGGGGACCGATCAAGATTTGTTAGTCGAGAACGCGATCCAGGCGAATCGAGTTGGTTTGGTTTCTGGAAGCAGTATCGCGCAGACTTCCCAAGGTATTTTGACGACGGGCACGAATCTCTTCAGTGACGGCCTCTTGGTCATGGCGGAAACTGATGTGCTGCTTGAACAGGCTGATAATGTTGTCGCGGAAGTCGCCGGTGATGTTGATGGTGCCTTGCGGTTTCGCTCGGCAACCAATCTGACCGTTGGTGACGTTGCCGTTGACGGAATGCAAGTTGCCGGGATCTCTGCGGACGCTAATGCGAACTTCGGCCCAGCGAATCGAAGTGCTGAGGTAAAGCTCATCTCGGCCGATGCCATCACTCTCAACCAAGCGATCGAAGCCGATGAAGTTTTCCTGATGGCAGGGACTTCGGTCGATCAAGTGAGTCCAGGCATCGTTATTGCTTCGACATTGCTGGTGGATTCTGGCGATTCGATTACCCTCGAACTAGCGAATCATGTTGAGAACTTTGCCGCACAGTCGACGACTGGGAACGTGCTGGTCAATTCAACAGCCGATCTGAATGTAGTGAGCGATACGATCGACGGCATGACAGTCAATGGGATCACTGCCAGTGGCTTCGCGAAAGTTATCACGGCTGGAAGCCTAGACTTACAAGCCTCCGTCACGGCTGGCCAAGTGGGGCTTGTTGCGGGAGTCGCAACAACCCACGATATCACACAGAACGCCGCGGGAGTTGTCATTACGCCTGAACTGCTCGTGATGAGCGGCGGTGACGTGATTCTGCAGCAGGACAATCAAGTTGAGGAGATCGCCGCCGACGTTGATGACAGTCTCTACTTCCGCACGATCACCGATTTGGTTGTGGGTCAAGTGACGATCGTCACTGGACCGGCGGTTGTCGACCGGATGACCGTCACGGGTGTTAGCTCCGATGGCGACACGACCGATGGCTTCGTCACGCCGGTGTTGACCCCGCCAACCGATCGCGAAGTGAAGCTGGAAGCAAATGGCCCAATGGGGGATCGCACGTTGCGGCTTGAGCAGGCGGTTGAGGGAGAACGGGTCTTCCTAGAAGCCGACGAGACGATCGACCAGGACGCGGGCATTTTGGTGCATGCGGCCGAACTTTTGCTGACTGCCGGTGGTGATGTGACGCTACCCGAAGCGAATCGTGTGCCCTTGGTAGCCGCCAATATTACCGATGGAAGCCTTGTCTTCGCAGCGGACTTGGCGTTGACGATCAGTACGCTCACGTTCAATGGCCCGAACGCACCGGCGTCCCAGGAGACCATTGCTGGAATCACTATTCTTGATCAAGGAAGTTTCGACGGACTGAACCTCGACCTCACCGCTCGTGGGACCCTCGATCAGGAGATCATCGCCGACCCGGCGATGCGGGCGAAAGTCGATGTCGATGTTGTGCAGGCGAAGTTCACGGTGCCTGCCGGGGCTTCGATTCTTCTGGCAGATATCGGGACCTCGACAGCAGAGCTTGACGACCCGAGTCATCGAGCGACGACCGACAACCGTTTCTTTAATGACAACTCAGGGCTTGAGTCGCAGCTTGTGTTCGAGACGAGTACGCTTGGACAGATTCAGGATCTGACACTCTTCGACGAAACGGCGGTCGTTTTCGAGGATACCAATGCGGTACCTGATGGAACGGCTGTTGATATTGCTCGCGATCTAGTGGTCATTGGGGGGCGCAGCCCTGACGTGACGACCAACCCAATGGGCCTGGCGATTGGGAGTACGGCAGCGGTTCGTGTTGGTCGATTCGCTCAGTTCCACGCCATTGAGGGCCAAGATGCTGCGGGTGAGCGGAGTATCCATCTGCCAGATCTCGTGATCGATACGTCAGCGAGCGGCACTGGCGATTTGGCCGTGACGACCGACGGTGGTGATGCCGTGTTAGTCAACACGGTGGGAGTCAATTTCCGCGACGATCTTCGCAGCATCGTCGTCGGCGATCTTTCGGTAACTGCTCTCACGAACGACATCACGAATGACTCGAGAGCGAACATCGACGTTCGCGACTCAAGTATGTTCATTGCAACCACCGGCAGTATTGACCTAGCGCGAAACGATACCGTTGGGACACCTAACCGGCTTGTCGTCGGTGGAAACGCCCTGTTCCAAGCGGCGGCGAGCGGAACGATCGACGTCGGGCATCGGGGTGACTCGCGCGATGCCAACGCGGAAACGCGCTTTGGCTCGCTGACATTCCGAACCGGTGACGGAATGGTCACGGGGGGGGATGTAAGAATCAGTGAAGACGACTCGTCTGACCTCGCGGGCGACAACATGGCGGGGTCGTTGATCCTCCGTTCTGCAGCAGACATCTCCGACGAGAATGACACTCAAACGCGCGTGGTCAACGATGCAGAGTTTGTCGCCGGGGTGGAGTTTTCTCGTGTCCCTAACACGAGCATCATCCTCACGGATCAAGAGAGTGCGGGCAACTTACTGGTCGTCGGTGGCAATGCTCGATTCGCTACGTCGATCGGTGGCAGGATTGATGTGGGGGTGAATACTTCGGGGACTTCCGCAGACGGGAGAGATGCGGCGTCTCAGACGGCTTTTGGGTCGCTCAACTTCAACAGCTTCTCAGGTCTGGTCCGAATCAGTGAGGATGTTGTTGCCGGTGACGACGCGGTAAGCACGGGGATGTTGCTGGAAGGAGCGAACAACGCGGGAGAACTGTTGCTGCGCTCGGGTGAGAATATCGAGGATGCCGCGGACATGGATCTGCTGGTTGCCAACGGTGCCGCCCCACTGGGGACCGCGGAGTTCCGTGCCCAGAACAATATCACCCTTGTGGATCATCACGGAGGTTCCAACACGTTTTCGAGCTTTGAGCACACGATGTTTGTTTCGAACTCGGGCGGAACGATTGATGTGGGGGTCCTCGCCGACGGGACGGCTGCCGATGGGTACCTCTACCTTGAAGGAACCAGCTTTGAAACGATCTCCGGACGTGTCCGCATCGCGGAAGATCACAACTTGACGATCGTTCTTGGAGACTTTGCTGAAGATGGTGTCGCCGATGAAGTGAATCGGGGCGGCAATGTAACGCTCAGCACGACCGAGGCGAATCGCCGAATCGAGCTGGACAGCATGAGCGTCAATCAGCTCCAAGTGAATGCCATGGCGGAAATCACCGATGCTGCGGTGAATCTGCTTGGCAGTTCTGACATCCGAGTTGAAACGACCGCACACTTCCAAGCTGGTGGGATAATTACCCTAGCTGAAGCGAATACCTCAGACAATAAACTCTTGGTCAAAGGTAACGCGAAATTCGAGTCCACCGGGAATCAAGATATTCAGGTTGGCTCAATCGGCAGTAGCGATGCGCTCGCCGAGACGGCATTTGGGACGCTCACCTTTGAAAGCGGTGACGGTGTTAGCACTGGCGGCACGGTCCGCATTAGTGAGGATGCCGTCCCTGGGCAAGACCCGGATGGCATGTTGTTAACGGCTGCCAACACAGCCGGTCGCCTGGAGTTGCGATCCGACGCTGGTATCACGGACAATCCGGCGACGACGGTTCATGTGGTAACCGATGCCAGCTTCGTTGCAGGTGCGGCTATAGGGCTGAATGAGAATGCATTTGACGAGTTGACTGTCGGTTCCCATGCCGCTTTCGACGGAAGCTCGATCTCGATCGGCAACGCCGGTCAATTTGAGGCAGGGACCTTGCAGGTTCGGGCCGCCGGGGACGTGACGATCGAAGAGGACGATAGCACGATATTCGCCAGAACCAGTCAGGCCGGTTTGTTGCACCTCTGGTCACGCGGCTCGATTACCGACGATTCGTCAGCCGCGTTGACGGTGGACTCGCTGGCGACGCTCATTCCGATCACGCCGGCGAATATCTTTCTGGGCGACCAAGGAGCCAGGCTCGACTTGAATCGGCTGGAGATCCCGAGCCTAACGACGAACGTTTCGCTCGTCGAGCAGAATGGACTCACGCTGGAGGAAGTCTTGGTTGATGCGAATCTCTACGTCGCCAGCGAAACGGGCGACATTCTGCAAGACATTCGGCAACCGGGCGACGCGACACCGATTGCGGCGAACAGCTTACTGACGGCGACTCAGGCCGCGTTTGATGCGAAGCAAGGCGCGGTGATCCTGCGCAACACTTCGTTTGTCGACCTCGCTTTGCACGCTGGGGGAACTCACGATTTGGCGACGGTTGGGCTGCCGAACATTGCCGAAGTGCTAGTAGCATTGGATGCCACCACGATTGGACGTCCCGAGGTGAGCGATCCGGAAATCGCCCTTCAACCGGCGGAGCAGAAAGCGACCGGCGAGATCGGAGATCGCGAGGTAGGCAGCCAGTACGCCCTGTTTGTTGGCAAGAACGAGCTCGAACTCAACATTGGAGATCGCCTGTTCGATCCGGCCACTAGTTCGGTACAGAGTCTACAAGGCGTGCAAACACTGGCCGGTAACGCTTACTTGGGGGGCAGTAAGGATATTTTCTTCTCGGCCGTCGGTGCGAACTCGCAAGACATTGCGGTGATGGTGCATTCTGACTCCGTGTTTACCGCGGTTTCGTCCGAAGACTTGACGATCGACCCGGGTACGAAGTTGGTGAGCGTCGATGCAGCGGGCTCCGAGGTCGGTGTCGTTAAGGATGTTCACACTCCTTTCCAAACATTCGATGGACGGCTCGAAGGGGACGATGAAAAAGCGGGACCTCGTTTCGTGATCACTGCCCCAGAGTCGGGTTTCGGAGCACCCACTTCGATGGAAGTCGGCCGCAACCCCGACGGTAGGATCCTGCAACGTGTGCAGATTGATGTGGGCACTGCCGGGGAGAAGGGACTCTTCGGCGATGTCTTGTGGGCCGACGAGGTGAATGGTTTTGTCCCAGAGCCGGGCCCGCGCAATCGGATCGATCTGGATATCGTGGGCGAGCGCGAGAATCTTTTCCTGGCGAGTCTCGAGAAGGACGCGGCAGGCAATCCTGTGCTCGACGACAGCGGCAATTTTATTGTTCGCGATTTGGAAGCAACCGAGTTCACCAGCACGGAGAACGCTGACTTTGAACACGTGTTTCAAGAGTCGTTCTTCGTCGGGGAGGCAGCGAATCCGAACTTCCCTCGATTGCCGACCGAAATCCGGTTGTTCAACGCGTCGAGCATTAATCTTTTCGAACGCGGCGGTGAACGCAATCTGAATCGGGCGATTTCCACCGAAGATGAAAGCGAGCCGGTGGATAGCAACGGTGATGGAATTCCTGATACGGCTGTCCGCCCGGCGCGAGATGACAATTTTGTTTCTCCGGTGCAGCGAATCATCGGCGTGCCTCCCGATTTCCAGCAGGTTTTCATCCCACTGACACCGCCGATCTACACGCCGGTGATCATTGTCTCTGAAGATCGGCCCTTCGCGCTTGAGAAGACAGATTTCGATCCGCCGCGTGTGGTTGATCCACAGGAGGGGCTAGTCAAGTACGGGTACTTAGGTGAAGACGAAGAGCTGGATGAGATTGATAGTGAAACTTGGCCCGACGGCGTGACGGAATCGTTCATTCAGGACATTAAGGCAACCGTCCGCGACGGCAACCTGATCGATTTCCCACTGGGCGATTACGTCATCAAGGTGCAACGCACCGAGGGTGGTGAGGTCGAAGAGATTCGGTTCAAGAAAACCGCCGACCAATCGGGCGACGGCCAGCCGGACATCGAGGATCAAGTCCCCGTGCCGGGCTTCGACCTGAACAGCTCGACCATGCGTCCAGGAGCGAATCCTAACGAAGCTCAGATGTCGCTTCCCGATGCTGCTGCAGAGGATTCGTGGACGGATGCTTGGAGTCTTTGGGGAGCGGATCGACCGAACGCGGATTCAGACGGTTCGACAAACCAGACGGATCGAAAAACGGTCGACAGCCAGGTTGCGAATGAAACAAGCCGCGAGCGACATCGTCGGGCGATTGAGCAGTTGGACAATCGCCGCGCGATGAATGAGCAAGAAAGAGTGCGAGGAGCGGTTTTGCTAGATACAGAGGCAGGTGATTCACAATCACGCGAGCGACTGGAGAACTTTTCGACGGCGGCTTCGCTCGTTGCCGGTTCATTGGTGATGGCTAAGTATCAAGGGAGCGAGCGTGGGAAACAGTGGCGGGAAGCTTGGACCCGTCAGGTGTTTAAGAGTTGGCGGCGGTAAGAACTGGCGTCGTCGAGGCGGGCTGTAGCGATGGTGCCAATGAGGAAGGCTACGCAGTGGCTTCCGCTGGGCGAATAGTACTCTGGTCGCTGCAGTTTTCTGGGGATTTTGGGCCGTCCCACTATAATCGGAAGTATGGCCACCTCGTCTTCCGATGCGCCTTCAGGTGCGAGCGAAATTCTGCACGAGATCGACATGATCGTCTCGGAATTAGCGGAACTTGCGCGCTCGGACGTCGCCCCGCAGCAGTTCTACGCGCAACTGTTGGAACGAACGCAGTTCGTTTTGCATGGCACGGGGGCCGGCATCTGGACTGTCGGTTCTGCGGACGAAATCTCGCTTGCTTATCGCCATGGTTTGTCGCAACTGACGAGTCGCCGTGCCGGAAACGTTTACGCGCGAGAGAAGGACCGGTTGCGGTCGGTGTTAGCCTCTTCTCAACCGACTTGGTTGGCGGCTGATGAGGAAGCGGGTTTGAGCCACTGGGTCATTGCCGCTCCGGTGCAAGTCGAACAGCGGACCTGGGGCTTACTGACGGTCTACTTTGATGAAGAGATGCCCGCGTCGGTGCAGGAGGGCTTCCTGCGTTTCGTGTCTGAGGTGGCTCGCATTGCGGCGGGGCACGAGCAGCGGCAGCAGATCGTTTCTTGGCAGGAAGGTCGAGATCAATGGCAAGGCTACGCTGACTATTCTCTGGCCGTGCATCGGAGTTGGTCGCTCAAGCAGGTGGCCTTTGAGGTGGCGAACGAAGGGCGGCGGTACGTTGGTTGCGATCGAGTTTCTGTGGCGACGCTCCTTGGGCGGCGTTGCAAGTTGCTGGCCGTTTCAGGCATTGATGCCGTGCATCGTCATGCGAATTTGGTTCGCAAACTGGAGAATCTTACCAAAGCCGTCATTCGATCACGGCAACCGTTGATCGTGGGTGATCAGAAGCTCGAGTACCCTCCGCAGATTGAGAAACTTCTGAAGGAGTATCTCGACGAAGGGGCGACGCGTAGTCTCGCCATTGTTCCATTGTTTCACGCTCGGGAAGAGGAGGAGCAGCCGGGAGCACCTTTCGGAGCAACCATTTGCGAGCAGTTCCGCAGTAGCGATCTGGATCTGCCCGTTGAGGTGCTGCAGGCGTTTAACCAACATGCCAGTTTAGCGTTGAGTCGAGCGACTAAGGTGCGAAGCGTTCCGCTGTTGGGTTTCTTGGCTCAACATTCACGCCTGTTCTCCTGGCTGCGACTGCAAATGTGGCCGATCTGGGCGATGGTAGCCGGGTGTCTTGGACTTGTTATCGCCCTGTTAGCGCTGATTCAGACCGACTTTGACATTCAAGTCCGTGGCGAGTTCGTTCCTGCCGTGCAGAGGCACGTTTTCGCCGCGCAAGATGGCACGGTTGAAGCCGTCCATGTTGCGGGCGACCAGACGGTTGAAGAGGGGGATGTCGTCGTCGAGATGTCCTCCACTTCGCTTGACTTGGAACTTCAGCGTGTGACCGGCGAAATGGAAGTCGCTCGAACCGAACTGGCAGCGCTGCGTACTGAGCAACTGCAAGCGACCGGATTCGATGCGAACACCGCCGACCAGCTACGCAACCTGTCTGCTCGTGAGCTGGCTTTGGGCGAACGGCTGGAGAATTTAACCGCGCAACTTGAAATCCTTGAGAAGCAGCGCGCTGAGCTAAAACTGAATAGTCCGCTAGACGGTAAGATTCTTACCTGGGATGTCGAGGGAGAACTCCTGAAAAGGCCAATCCGCCGGGGTGATCGCTTGCTAACGGTGGCTGATGTCGAAGGTCCATGGATCGTGCGACTGCACGTGCCTGACGAGTCGATTGCCCATCTGTTGCAGGCTCAAGCGGAGCAAAATGCTGACTTAAAGGTGAGCTTCGTTGCGGTGTCCGATCCTGGGGTCGTGATCGAAGGGAAAATTCAGTCGCTCAGCAGCGTTTCGCAAGTGGATCCGACGAGCGAAACCAACGGGGTGATTGTCGAGGTGGCGTTCGACAAAGCCGCAGCTGCCGGACTGCGTTCCAACGCTACCGTCGTCGGGCGAGTTCACTGTGGAAAACGGTCGCTGGGATATGTTTGGCTGCACGAGCTATTGGAAGAGTTCAACCGCCGCTTTTTCTGAACTGTCTACCGAATCAATAATTGATGAGTCTCGTTATGCGATCTGCAGTCAATCGTCACCATGACCTAGAGCATATGAATAACCATAGTTTTTTTCGCCATCGCGTCCTGACTTGGTTCGCACTGCTACTTGCCTGGAGCGTGTGCGAGCAAGTTCGTGCTGCGGAAGAGCTTTCGATCCCAAATGCGCTGCTTACTGTGGTCGAGAGTGCTGAGGTTTCTGCTGCACGTGGGGGAACCTTGGACAAGCTGCTCGTGCGGGAAGGAGAGTTGGTGGCTGCGGGTGAGTTCGTCGCGGAGTTGCGTAGCGAGCAAGCGCAACTGGCTGTCGAAGAGGCTCGTTTGGAGTTGAAGATGGCCGAGCAGACAGCGGCCAACGATGTGGACATACGCTATGCTCGCAAGACACGTGAGCAGGCGGAGAATGAGTTCGAACGTGCTGTTTCGGTGAATCAAGCCTTGCCGGGAACGATCCCGGATCGTGAGGTTGACTTTTTACGTTTGGCCGTCGAACGATCAAAACTGGAAATCGAGCGTGCGGAGAAGGCGCATCAGCTTTCAGATACGAAGGTTGCCCTGCATGAATCGGCGGTCAAGATGGCGGAGCTGGAGCTCGCTCAGCATCGGAGCAAAGCGCCGATTGACGGGATGGTCGTGAGCATCGAGAAACGGGTTGGTGAGTGGATCGAGCCCGGTGATTCGCTGGCACGCATCGTGCGGATTGATCGAATTCGTGCGGAAGGTTTTTTGAAGGCACCGCAGGCGAAGATGGGACTGATTGGCCAACCGGCAGAGCTCACGGTGGAGGTCCCCGGCGGAAAGACGATCAAGGTCGCCGGTGAGGTGACCTTTGTCAGTCCCGAGGCGAACCCTGTGAACGGCATGGTGCGGATTTGGGCGGAGTTCGATCGTGCGAAAACCGCGTTGCGGCCTGGCTTGAGTGGTGTCATTTCTATCCAACCGCGGAAAAAGAATGACTAGCTTACAAAGGCTCAATCCAGATGCCGTCCGCATGAAGCTGCGACCCGACTTGACCGCGAAGGAGCGGGCGTCTGGCTTTACCCGACGCTGGATGGTGAAAGATCCCGTCGCACTGAACCACTTCGAGTTTACCGAGGACGAGTGGTTTCTGCTGCAGCAACTCGACGGTGTGCGGACCCTCGAAGAGATCCGCGAGAACTACGACAGCCGTTATGCGCCACAAGTGATTACCCTGCCGGTGCTTCAGCAGTTCTATACCGAGGCTTACCAGTCGGGGTTGATCGACAGCGAGGGACGCAACCAAGCGGACTCGCTACTTGAGCGACGTCACGCTTCCTTGAAGCAGCGAGTCCTCTTCAGTCCGCTTTCGCTCTTGGGGATGCGATTCACCTTTGGAGATGCGCAAGGGATCCTGGACTTCCTGCGACCCGTGGGGCGTGTTCTCTTTTCGAAAGGGTTTGCCCTACTCATTGGCTTGGCCATGTTGGTGGCGATCGCGCTGGGCGTTGGAAGGGCCGGTCGAATCGCCGAGATGTTGCCGAGCTTTGGAGATTTTTTCAGCCAATCGAACCTCTGGTTGTTGGGGCTCTCGTGGATTGTCGTCAAGCTTCTGCACGAACTGGGGCACGGCTTAGCATGCCGTCGCTTCGGGGGTGAATGCCACGAGTTTGGGGTGCAGTTGATCGTTTTCTTTCCGTTTGCTTACTGCAATGTTTCCGACGCGTGGATGATGCCGAGCAAATGGCAGCGCATGATTGTCTCAGCAGCGGGGATGTATGTTGAGCTGATTATCGCAACCTTGAGCATGTACCTGTGGTACTTCAGCGAACCGGGCCTGCTGAACAGCCTGGCATTGAATCTCGTCATTCTTTGTTCGATCAACACCGTGTTGTTCAACGGGAATCCTTTGTTGCGGTTCGATGGCTACTACATGCTGAGCGATTGGCTGGAAGTACCGAATCTGCACGCCCAGTCGAAAGTTGCCCTGCTGCACCCGATCAAGGCTTGGCTGTTGCCTGGGAAGATGACTTCACCTCGATACGATGGAAACCGTTTTGGTTTGGCCAGCTTCGGTCTGCTCGCTTTCGCGTATCGTTTGTTTACGATAGGAATCATCGCCTGGACGGTTTACCAGGTGCTCGCGATGGTCAACTTAGCTCCACTGGCGGACCTGTTAGTCGCCCTGCTGTTGATCGGCTTGGTGATTCCTGCAGTGTTAGGTTGCGTAAGAATCATGCGACATCCGATGCTTCGAAAATCGTTGAGAAAAGTTCGCCTTGCCGTGATTGCGGCAGGGCTTGCGGTGATTGGCTTCGGGATACTCAGTTGCCCCTGGAACCGCGTGGTGAGAGCGCCCGTTGTTGTGCGGTTGCAGGACTCGGCTCGACTTTACGCTGGGTCGCCGGGTCGGCTGGTTTCGCATGTCGAGCTTGGTGAACAAGTGACGCAGGGGCAGATTGTTGCCAGTCTCGAGAATGAGACACTTCGGCGGCGTGTTCTTGAATTCGAAGGTCGCCAGGCGGAATTGAGTCAGCAGCTCGCCAGTTTGAAGATTCAGGTTGTCCAAGCTCCGCAGTTGGCGGCAGAGATCAAGGCGACGGAAGCCGCTTTGGAGCAAACGCGGCAGCAATGGGAAGTGGCCAAGAGTGACTACGAGAAGCTGTCCGTCAGAAGTCCTCGCGACGGGGCGCTGTTTCCGGATCGCTATCGATTGGCGGTTGCGGACTCGACGCAGCTTCCCTCTTGGCAAGGTTCACCACTGGAACGAGAGAACCTTGAATGTTACCTCGAGGCGGGGGACACCTTGGCATTGGTTGGCAAGTCTGACGATCTCGAGGCGATCGTGCTGCTGAGCCAAGAAGACGTCGAACAGATTGCCCCCGGCAGCCTCGTCGAGATGCGCTTGGAGCACGCCCCCGATAAGCTGTGGACGGGAACAGTTCGTCAGGTTGCGCGAAACCCAGTCGAGGAGATCCCGCCGGCGATCCTTGCCGAGGGCTCGATCTCCATGCGGATCGATCCGTCAGGGGACGCTCGCCCCACGGATACGCACTACTATGCAACGGTCGAATTCGAACAGCAACCTGCGGGAGTGCTCCCCGATTCTGTGGGCAGGGCGAAAGTGGTCCTGGCGGAAAGCACCCTCGGGCGTGAACTGCTACGTTCGCTACGCAGGGTGTTTTACTTCGAGTTCCAGCGTTGAAGTTCTCTTTGCTCTTGCCACTAGTGCATCCGTTGCTAGCACAAGTACCGCGTTTCGTTGGCTGCCACGCGGAATAAATTCCCTGGCCCGCAAATCTTGCCAGTTCTGCTTAACTGGAACAATTGGCAGTGACGATTGATACGAGCAGGACCCCGTAGGTCTGATCGCGCTGGTTCTCTGCATTCACGAGGGGAATCGGCGGAAGGTCCCTTTTCCGACTTCGCTTTCGCACTGATGACAACCAAGAAGCTCCAACAACTCCGGGCTCTGCTACCTCTGCTCTTCGCAGTGGTTCTTGGACTTGGCATGGCTGGTTGCTCGATCAGTAAGCCGGATGAGTGGGACTTCGACTGCAAGAAATGTGAAGAGCCCTTAGCTCCCGGTTGCTGCCCTGCTCAGTTGGAGATCGACGAGCCTTGCCGTTCGGGTTGCTTGGCCGACGAGACGCCAATTCCCGTGGGTCCCAATGAAGTGGGCACCAACGATGAAGTTGGATTCTTCAATCTCACTCTCGAACAGGCCATTACGATGGCGCTGCAAAAGTCACCCGCGTTACGCGACCTGGGGGGAACCGTCCTCAGGAATCCTGCGGGGATCCAGTCGGTTTACGATCCGGCAGCGGCGTTCAGCGATCCGCAGTTTGGTGAGGAAGCGGCTCTCAGTGCGTTTGACACCAGCTTTGGTGCCTCGATGTTCTGGGACAAAAACGATCGCGTTGCCAACAGCACTTTTGTTGGCGATACGGGCGTCCTCGATCAAGACTTGGGTCTCTACACGTTGGAGCTGACCAAACGGGCGGCTACGGGTTCGCAAATGGCGGTGCGCCATATCACCGAGTACGACGCGAACAACTTCGTGGGCAATCAGTTCGGCAGTTCTTGGCAGACCTATTTCGACGCCGAGATTCGTCAGCCTTTGCTGCAAGGCGGAGGCATCCGATTCAATCAGATCGCCGGCCCGAGTAATCAAGCCGGCGTGATGAATGGCGTGTTGATCGCCCGAATCCGCACGGACATCAGCTTGGCAGATTTCGAAGTCGGCGTGCGCAACCTGATTAGCAACGTCGAGAACGCTTACTGGGATCTGTACTTCGCTTACTACGATTTGGACGCCAAGAAGCTTGCCCGTGATGAAGCTTTAGCACTGTGGAACTCGAAGAAGGTGCTGTTCGACAACGGCGATGCCAAGCGCAGTGAAGTGGACCAAGCGCTTGAGCAGTATTGGCGATTCGAGTCTGCGGTGATCGACGCCTACAACGGAACTTTGGTTGATCGGACCAGCACGAACAACGGCAGTTCGGCGGGCTCGTTCCGCAATCCGGGCGGCGTCCGGGTGGCTGAGCGACGTTTGCGGCTAATCATGGGAATGCCGGTCAACAGCACCCAGTTGATCAAGCCGGTCACGACTCCACCCGACGCGCCGGTGCAGTTCGACTGGGCGTCGTGTGCAGCCGAGGCTCTGGCACATCGGACCGAACTGCGACGTCAGCGGTGGCGGGTGAAGCAGCGAGAGCTTGAACTGATTGCCAGTAAGAACTTTCTCACCCCAAGGCTCGATCTGGTGGGGCGTTATCGCTGGCGCGGCTTTGGGAAGGATCTTATCTCGCAAAGCAACGCCACGGGAGCTCCCACCTACGCAAGTGCTTGGGGCGCGTTGGCGGATGGCAAGAATGATGAGTGGCGATTGGGCGTCGAGCTGGACGTCCCCCTCGGCTTTCGCCGCGGGCACGCTGCCGTTCGGAACGCGGAGTTGCAACTAGTGCGAGAAACAACTCTGCTCAAAGAGCAAGAACGGAATGTGCTGTTCGGTTTGAGTAACGCGTTCGGTGAGGTGGAGCGAGCTTTTCTCATCCTGCAGGCTCAGGATAATCGCCTGAGAGCTGCGAAGGATCAGGTAACAACTTTCCTCAAGGAAGTCGAGCGTGGCAACGAGGTGACAGACATCTTGCTGGAAGCACAACGGCAATTGGTCGATAGTCGTATTCGCTACCAACAGGCGCGCGTGGAGTATGCGTTGGCGATCAAGAACGTCCACTTCGAGAAAGGGACCGTGCTTGAGTTCAACGACGTGCGACTCGCCGAGAGTGCTTCACCCAAGGCAGCGTATCAGGAAGCAAGGTTGCGACGGAAACGTCGTACCGATGTGCTCGATTACGTGTCGCGAGCTTTCGTCGTGAGTGGCGGAAAGACCAGCCAGTCGGGCCTCACGCCGGCAGGCTATACCGAGGAGGTAAGCCCCGACGAAGCGGTTCCCATCCCCGGTGCCCCTTCCATTCCAGCGCCCGCAGAACCATTGCCCACGAAGCCGAACGAAGCGGAGGGGGGCGACCCGACAACCGATCCCGATGCGGCCGAGTTGATCGATCCCAAGCTGACACTGAGCGTGGCGAGCGAGCCAATCGAAGTAGGAAGCTCGTCTGATGAGGTCAAAGGGCAACTTTCCGTCGAGTCGCCGGAGAATCCGTTTCGTTAGCGGCAAGCGAAGAACGATTATAGCGATCGGCTCTCGTAACCCGAAGCGTAAGCGAGGGAAAAACCTTTCAAGCGTAGCCCCTCGCTTACGCTTCGGGTTACCATTTGCGAACCCACTTATTCGCGTGAGCTAGTTCTTCGCTTTCCACAATGCCTGCCAGCGTGGCTTCGCAGGCTTGGGGACTTGTCGGGTCGCGTCGGTTGTTGCACTCTTGGCCGAAGTTACTGGGCGACCCAGCACGTCGTGCGTCGCCCCGCGACGGCGGGCGGCTTCGGCGAGCAACGCCCGGTCCATCTCGGCGTGGTCAATAATGGTGGCACTCACGGAATTCGAACCGGATGCTGAGCTCCCACTGAAGCTGCGATTTCCTAGGCCAGGCCCGAAGCTCTGTGCTCCACGGCTCCCACGGTTCACTCCACCCAGCACCAGCGTGCCGCGATCAGGAACGAGTACGGTGGTCGAAGCGCCAAAGACATGCCAAGTGGGGAGTTGGACACGAACCGGTTGTCCGCCGGTTTGGGCATGGCACGTCTCAGCCGCGTGGCAACACAGCGCGAGCAGTGCAATCGGTAGGAGAAGCAACGATCTCATAAACAGAAAACCGCGGGTTGAGTAATCACTCTTTGATTGTAGGGCAGTTCTACGGTTTGGGCGAACTTCTAGCAAGAAACCGCATTCTTGTCGGTATTTCGTTTGCCGGCGTGATTTTCGTTGGTGGTCCGTTTATCATTTTCAATTAGTTGGAAGGCGGGCTCATCGAAGGAGATGCACCTTGGGAGAATTCATGTTGCCCAAGCGTAGCGACTCTGCGGATTCAAGAGTGATTAATTACTGAACCTGCGTTGATGTCCGGCCACCATTTTCTGGGTAAGTAACGCTAGTCTCGAGTGCACAGCATGAAATCACGAATCCTTGCAGGCGCGGTCATCGCGATTGTGTTCACACTGGTATCGGCACAGACAGTTTCTGCGATCGATGGCGGGACGCTACTCATCAATTACCGAAACGGTTGGCAAGGTTTTGAGGTGATTACCGAGGGAGATGACCCCACTGGTGACGGCTTCTCTTGGTCGATGCTGGATGATTTTGACGGGATCGGTGCGCGAATCGTCGACGAAACGACACTCCGCTTGCAGGTGAATCACGAAACAGGTGATGCGACGATTAGCGAAGTGAATCTTGATCTTGAGGCTTTCACAACAGCGATCAGCAATACCATTGATACAAGTTCCACAGGCGGTGGGCGTTTTGTTGACTCGGCACGACAGGCCTACAGTCGTTGGAGCGATGATGGGGGAACCACTTGGGTAAACACCAACAGCACCAGCAACACGAGCTTTTTCAATTTCTGTTCTGGCCAGTCCTATGCCCCACATACCTTTGGCGAGGATCGGGGATTCGTCGACCCGATTTATATCACTGGGGAGGAGAGCTTCAGTAATACCTCCTTTCAGAGACTCTTCGCGCTCGATTTAGAGAATCGAGACTTTTACCAATTGAGCGGCGTAACCGGCGAAGCAACCGGGGGGCTGGGCGGAATGCCCTTTGATTCTTGGGAGAACGCAGCACTCCTTGATACGGGCGAGACCGACCACGTGGCATTGTTGCTTTCTCCCGACGGCGGTACGCAAGACATGAAAATCTATATCGGCGAAAAAGGAAAAGGATTCGATGGAAGCAGTTCAAACGACTTCCTCGCCCGCAATGGCCTCGCCTATGGCAGCTACTACTTCCTCAATGATGTTTTGCCTGCGGTTGGTAGCTCGAATGACGGAACGTTTGATACAACGGCCTCGGGAGCTCTGAATGCAAGTAAGCACGAAGATGTCGATACGAGTCCCAGTCAGCCGCACCGCGCGGTTTTAGGAAATCAGAATTTCGGTCTCTTTACGTTGGACTTTGACTTGGATTTTAGTAGCGGCAGCTTCGATGCGAATTCTTCAAGCTTCTCAATCGAGAAGATTCAAAACGACACCTCGAACACGCTCAATGCGATTGGCGACCAAGACAACGTTGACTGGACGGCCGCGACAGCGTTAGGCGACACTGAGTACGAGGAGGGGTTGATATTCGTCAACGAAGACAACTCCAACGGCGAAGTCTGGGTCAACACGCCCGATGGCGACGGGCTGACTTTGGTGGCAGATACGACCGGCATCAGCCCAGCGACAGAGACCTCGGGGATCCTGGATATCTCTGAATTCGTGGGGTACGTCCCTGGCAGCGTTCTCTTGACGAGTAATCAAGGGAGTACCGCTTCGTTGTCCGTGTTGATTAACCCCGACGCGCGGCTACTGGATGCAGACTACGATGGGGACGGCTTTGTCGAGGGCTCTGATTTTCTGGAGTGGCAAAGCGGCGATTCGCCAGTGCCGCTTAGCCGTTTCGACCTGTCCGTTTGGCAAGACGAGTTCGGTGCGGCTTCCGCCTCGGTTTCCTCCGCACAAGTACCCGAGCCAAGTTGCCTCCTGTTCGCTCTCGGACTGATTTGCTCAGCCACCGTATTCAGGCGATCACCGCTATTGGACGGGAAGTGATCGGAGTCGAATCGAGCGTCGTTGCGGTGAATGCTTTCGCGAATCCCTGCTGACCCCGTTAGACGATCCGACTACCTGCGGGTTACAATCGAGCGATCGATTAACTCATACAATATTGGAGCCTGAAAGCGATGATCACGGTCGGCATGAACTACAAGGTAATTGAGGGGAAGCAGCAGGATTTCGAGGATAAGTTTGCCGGAGTGATTGACGCGCTCAACGCTGCTGAGGGGCATGATTCGTCGACTTTATGGAAAGATACCGCCGATGGGGCGAGCTACCTCATCACGAGCGAATGGTCGGACCAGGAGGCTTTCACCGCATTCATTCAGAGCGATGCTTTTCGCGCGGTGACGAATTGGGGCAAGGAACAGATCCTTGCCGGGCGGCCCCAGCATAAGATTTATAAGAGCTAGCTTGGCGGCTAAGCTGCAAGCAGCCGAGTGAGTGAGCTGCTTGGCGTTCACCCAGGGTTTCTCCTGGAGATTTCTAGCGATTTTGCCGAACTTTCTATTACCGGAGGCGTAATGTTGACTATTCAGGTCAAGTTGCATAGGATTGAGCCGTGAGTGCTGCTGTCAGACTAGAAAACAAGCGAATTGAGACCACTGAAATGCCTGCTACTGATGTCCCGCAGCTCAAGATTGCTGCGGAGGAAGTTGGTGAGAGCGAACAGCTCGTCGCCACCCCCGAATTACTGGCCGAACTGGCCGAAGTCAGCGGACGGCTGGAAGCGGCCACGCCTCAGGAAATCGTTTCCTGGGCGGTCAAACGCTTCGGTGACAAACTGACGATGGCTACCGCGTTTGGGCTCGAAGGCTGTACGATCCTGTCAATCCTGGCGGAGATCGCGCCACAGACCTACGTGTTCAATCTCGACACGGGTTACCAGTTCCAGCAGACGCTCGATTTGCGTGATCGCATGGCCGAGAAGTATGGCATCGAAGTCGATTTACTCAAGCCGGAACTCACCGTGCCTGAGTACGAAGCGAAGCACGGCGGTCCGCTCTATAAGACCAACCCCAATCAATGCTGCTTCGACCGCAAGATTAAGCTGCTTCACCGCGGCGCTGCTGGCAAGCACGCGTGGATGAGCGGCATCCGCCGTGACCAGAGTGCCGATCGCGCGCAGGCTCCGATCGTGGGCTGGGATAAGAAGTTCAACTTAGTGAAGATCGCGCCGCTGGCGAACTGGACGAACAAAGAAGTTTGGAACCACATCATGAAAAACGATGTGCCGTACAATCCGCTGTTCGACCAAGGTTACACCAGCATCGGCTGCTGGCCGTGCACGCGGGCAGTTGCCGCGGGTGAAACCGACGAACGCGCTGGTCGCTGGAGCGGCACCGGAAAAACCGAGTGCGGATTACACTCGATTGCTGAGCAAGATGGTAGTGGAATTTGAAAGAAGTTTTCAGTTGCCAGTTTTCAGTGTTCAGCCTCGACATGCAATGACGTTGAGCTTCGACGGTGTTCGGTAAAAAATCCGCAAGAGACTGTTTCTGCGATAACTTATGCCATCTGAGACTGAAAACTGAACACTTCCAACTGAAAACTAAGTCCCATGCTTTCCTCAAAAACTCAATATGCCTGTCTCGCCATGATGCACTTGGCGGGTGAGTACGACTCGGGTGAGCCGGTCCAGGTTTGTCGCATTGCCGAGCGGCATGGGATCTCGCAGACTTTTCTTGTGCAGATTATGCACGAGCTGAAACGTGCTGGGCTCGTCAGCAGCACCCGCGGTGCGAATGGTGGTTACCGGCTCCAATCGAAGCCCGACCGAGTCACGTTGGCAGAAGTGGTCGATCTGTTCGAGCCGCTGCAGCTTCCCGAGGCATGTGCTGCGCCGGAATCTCCGTTCGCGCCAGCCGTGTTAGAACTGTGTTGCGAACTCCAGTCGTCGCTGCGTGAGCGTCTTAAAGGGACGACGCTGTCTGATCTCGCTGAAAGCGCGACGGCGAGTGGCCCGCCGATGTGGTATATCTGAACGTAGCCCTGTCGCTCCGCGACAGGAATTGCAATATCGAAGCACTTGTTTGGCCGCACGCGAAGTCGAGGCTTGCCTCGGGGCTCGCTTTCCTACCGCGGAGCGGTAGGGCTACGTTCAATACGGCAAATCGCTCGGATTCAGGTTATGAAATTGAACCTCGAATGGGGTGCCTAGTTCTTGCAGCTTTGTTCGCAGTAGCCGTAGCGATTCTCGGAAATCTCCGACTTCGAAGACTAGCAGATGTTCGGCCGGTTGCTCGGGGTCTTCTTGGTCTTGGTGCAAGTAATTACTGAAAATCCCGCCGCGCTGCTCTTCCAAGGCTGCCCGTAGCGGGCGAACGAAGGACTCGCGTACCTCATCAGGTGTACGCGGTGAATAGAACGAAATGCCGATGCGATCCATGTTGCGTTCTTGCCCTTAGTTAAGAGTTCAATCGCGAAACCTGTTATCATGTGGATACGAGTTTGCGGTTGATTGTAACCGTAACGAATGCTGCTTCCCATTGGTACCGTTACTAGGAGTTCCTTGTGTTTCGATTTTTTGCCGCCTCACTTACTGTCTCGTCTTTGTTGATCTTCCTGGGTTGCAGCGGGAAAGCCGTCGTTGAGGAGGAAGAAACCAAGCAAGAAGTCGCGTCGAGCGAACGTTCTGCTGAGCTCAAGCCTGTCGATCTCGGTGCGGCTGAGCCGGCCCATGTGGTCGGTCAAGTTTATTTAGCGGGCCAACCGAGCGAAGCGGACATGCCGCAGCTTAAGTCGAAAGGTATCAAGACGATTGTGAATCTGCGGACCGAAGGAGAGATTCCCTGGGATGAGAAGGCTGCTGTTGAAGGCGCGGGCATGAAGTTCGTGAACATTCCTTTCAAGGGAGAAGAGCAACTCACCGATGAGGTCTTCGACGAAGTGCGGGCTGTTCTCAAGGACAAAGAGCAACAGCCAGTGCTGCTCCATTGTGGCTCGTCGAATCGCGTGGGGGCGGTGTGGATGACACACCGGGTACTCGACGGTGGTCTGGGGATTGAGGAGGCTCTCGAAGAAGCGAAGACGGCGGGGTTGCGCTCTGAGGGGTATCAGAAGAAGGCGGAGGCTTATATTGAGCGGAATAGATGACTTTCCTACCGAGTATCTGCACTTCGAGCAGGCTGGGTTTGTGGCATTGTTGGTATGAGATTGTGGGGTTTCCTTTATGGATGAAATAACCGCGATTCTCGTCCTTATGGGAACACTCACAGCAGCGGTCGTAGGACTCCTCGCCTTCCTGAACCATCAGAGACGTAGTGAAAAGCGTTCTTTGATGAACCAGCTTGCACGCAAACTCAATTGGAAGTTGGAAACGAAGCGATATCGCCTCGATCAGAACTTTTATGTAACGAATTCCTATTTCAGTTACCGTTACTACGCCTACCATACCCTAACAGGAACACAGGAGTTCGCAGGGAAAGATCGTCTTGCCATGATGAGCGAGGTGTGCGAAGTAGGAAACGACTCAGGCCCGGCGACCGACAGTTTTATCTGCTATTTGATGTTCGACTTACCTTTGCCCCAAGAATTGAACCTGGAAATCGAATCCGAAGGTCGCATCCCGGGAAATGTGACTCTGCTGGGTTGCCCGAGGATTAAATTCGAATCCGACGCGTTTAACCGACGCTGTGAGGTGAGATCGTCAGACAAGAGATTCGCCTCACACCTCGTCGATCCCAGGATGATGGAGTTTCTTATGCAGAATCCTGGACCGGATGTTTTGCTCAAGGCAGGACGCTGTTACTTTATCGGAAGAAACTGGCACCCCACCGAATTCTATGCCGTCTGGCGATGGGCGCAGGAGTTCCTCAAGCGTTGGCCAAGTCATGTAGTTGACGAGCTAACCGTGAAGGAGCGGGTGCCAGGTTAGGACATTGCTTTCAGCGTACCGGCACTTTGAGGAGGCGGGGTTTGTGGCGCTGTTGAGGTGAGTTTGAGAAACACATCACTCATCAAGACTGCGATAAGCCAGTGCATTGCCCGTCATTACAGGCCCGGTTGAATCACTGGTTGAAATGATGTGGTCCAAGACTAACTCGCGCGCTTGCTCTCGGGTACCCGAAACGATGCGATTGTCAGGTAGCCAGAAGGGATGATTAGGTCCTTGCATCAAGAGGATGCCGTCTTTGTAGATGGCTGCTTCAGTGAACGCTGACCATTCGTGAGACGACTTCGAAGTTCCAGCTTCAGCCTCAGTGCCTATCCGAGTAAGTTGCCATCTGCATGTCTTTCCAAAGCTTGGGTGCTTGCTACTGCGATGGATTTGCACTTTTGTTTGGAGTGGTATGACGCAGGCCACAAAGCACGCAAGCAGAAGCATGGCCAGCGCAGCTCCTTGTTCATTTTGCTTGTAGTAAACAAATGACAATAGAAGGAGCAATGCAGCGATAATGGCCATTATCACCAAAGCGAAGCGAGCTCTGGAACTTTGCCGACGGTACCTTGAAAAAAATGCTTTGTAGTGTTCTGAATCGATTGGAAACGAGTATTCAACCATGCTGTAAACTCCGGGCGAGGCGTAGCTCGCGGGCTAGCAAGTATTGTGCTTACCCCACCACGCTCCGCTTCGCCAGCAATTCTAGTACTGCCTCGACACATTCCTCAACCGACTGCTCAGCCGTTTTGAGAGTTAAGTCAGGTGCCGTGGGCACTTCGTACTCACTGGTCACGCCAGGCATGTTGGCGATGTCGCCCGCGTCGGCCGCTTTGTAGTGGCCTTCGGTGTCGCGTTCGCGGCAGACTTCGATGGGGGCGTCGCAGTGGATGACGAGGAACTTGTCGCGACCGACCACGTCGGCGGCTTTTTGGCGGACCTCTTCGCTGGGGGCGATGAACGCGCCGAGGCAAATCAGGCCGGAGTCGTTCATGAGTTTGGCGACTTCGGCACTGCGGCGCAAGTTTTCGCTGCGGTCGGCGGCGGTGAAGCCCAGATCGCGGCTGATTCCCTTTCGCATGTTTTGGCCATCGAGGGCACAGACTGCCCGGCCTTGGTCGAACAGTTTGCGTTCCAGGGCCTGCACCAGCGTTGTTTTGCCTGAACCGGCCAGCCCCGTGAACAGCACGGTTGCCGGTTGCTGGCCGTAGCGGCCAGCCCGCTCGACGGCGGTCACTTCGCTGACGCTGCCGGTGAGGTGCTCGTCGGCTTCTTGTTCCCAGTGGTCTGCTTTGTCGGAGGAACTGCGGTCGAGAATCATTCCCGCGCCGACGGTAACGTTCGTCACGCGGTCGATCACGATGAACGCACCGGTCCCCTTGTTGCGTTTGTAGCCGTCCATCGCGACAGCACGGTTGAGACGGACCTCGCAGCGACCGATTTCGTTGAGGTCGAGCTTATCGGCTTCGTTGCTGTGCAGCGTGTTCACGTCGATGCGATAACGCAACTTGCTGATGCTGCCTGTCGCCGTGCGGGTGGTCTGCTTGAAGACGTACTGCTTGCCGGGGGTGAGGGCGTCTTCGCTCATCCAGACGATCGTGGCGTCGAACGAGTCGGTACTCTTGGGCACGTTGTTCGGACGGACGATCATGTCGCCACGACTGCAGTCGATCTCGTCTTCGAACGTGAGGGTTACCGACTGTGGGGTGAAGGCTTCCTCGACGTTGCCGTCGTAGGTGACGATTTCCTTCACGCGGCTCTTCTTCCGCGAAGGCAGGACCATCACTTCGTCCCCCTGGCGAACACGTCCTGAAGCGATTGTGCCGCAGAATCCGCGGAAGTCGAGGTGCGGGCGATTGACGAATTGCACGGGGAAGCGGAAGTCAATCAGGTTGCGGTCCGACGCGATATGCACGTTCTCCAGCATGTGCATCAGCGTCGAGCCATCGTACCACGGCATGTTCTCGCTTTTGTCGACGACGTTGTCTCCGTCGAGGGCCGACATGGGGATAAAGTGCAAGTCGCCCATGCCGTCGAGCGAGCTGGAGAAGTCCGTGTAATCCTTCTTGATTTGGTTGTAGGTCTCCTCAGAGTAGTCGACCAAGTCCATCTTGTTGATGGCGATGATGACGTGCTTGATGCCCAGGAGCGAAACGATGAACGAATGTCGCTTGGTCTGGGTCATCACACCGTGACGTGCGTCGACGAGAATGATGGCCAGATCGCAGGTGCTGGCGCCGGTGGCCATATTGCGGGTGTACTGCTCGTGGCCGGGCGTGTCGGCGATGATGAACTTCCGCTTGGCTGTCGAGAAGTAACGATACGCGACATCAATCGTGATGCCCTGCTCTCGCTCCGCTTTCAGGCCGTCGGTCAGCAGCGCCGGGTCGAACCCGCCGCCGGTCGTGCCCACAGTAGCGGAATCCTTTTCCAAAGCGGCAAGCTGATCTTCGTAGATCATCTTCGAATCGTAAAGCAAACGCCCAATGAGCGTACTTTTGCCATCGTCGACGCTACCGCAGGTGAGGAAGCGGAGCAGCTCCTTGTTCTCGTGTTGTTCGAGATAGGCGTCGATGTCAGTGGCGATGAGGTCGGATTGGTGGGACATGGGTAGTGCGCAGTCTTATGTTTGCTAATTGAGTTTTCCCCGGAGGGGATTCGTATCATAGCCCAGGGTTGGTCAACAGCGAGCCTCAGCGAGCTTTGACCTACCCTGGGTACTGTTTGTTCGTCAAAACAGCGACCGAGGAAAACGGATTGAAAACCGGCGGGGCATTACCGAGGTCGCAATAAACCGAGGAATGCCTCTCATGTTTCGACCTCGATTGAATTTTCACAGCTGGCAATGCTCTTTGCTCGGTCGATGGAAAAAACTGATTGCTAACCCAGGGTACGACCACACTCGCTGGGGCTCGTGATGGTCGAACCCTGGGCTATGTTGGGTAACGCCTTCGGCGTATTTTGGCGTTGGTTATCGTCTTAGAAATATCCCTTCCGTTTCTTCTCTTCCATACTGCCTGACTGGTCGTGATCGATCACACGCCCTTGGCGTTCGCTCGTCGTGGCCAGCAGCATTTCTTGAATGATCTCTGGTAATGTCGTTGCGCTAGACTCAACGGCTCCAGTCAATGGATAGCAGCCGAGTGTTCGGAACCGAACCAGTTTCTCTTCAGCCGTCGCGGCAAGTTCCGGTGGCATGCGGTCGTCGTCGACCATGATTAGGGCACCTTCATACTCTACGACGGGACGCTTGGCGGCGAAATAGAGCGGGACGATGGGGATCTTCTCGATGTGGATGTATTGCCACACGTCGAGTTCCGTCCAGTTTGAGAGCGGAAAGACGCGGATACTTTCGCCCTTGTGGACTTTGCCGTTGTAAAGGTTCCAGAGTTCAGGGCGCTGGTTCTTGGGGTCCCAGGTGTGGTTCTTGTCGCGGAAGGAGTAGACGCGTTCCTTCGCTCGCGATTTTTCTTCGTCACGACGGGCACCACCGAACGCGGCGTCGAACTGATGTTCATTGAGCGCCTGCTTGAGCGCGTCGGTCTTCATGATTTCCGTGTGAACATCACTGCCGTGCGTGAAGGGGCCCATGCCTTGGGCAACGCCCTCCTTGTTAATGTGAACCATCAGGTCCCAGCCGAGTTCCTTGCGAATGAGGTTCTCGCGGAAGGCGATCATTTCCTTGAACTTCCACGTGGTGTCGACATGCATCAACGGGAACGGTGGCTTCGCAGGATAGAAAGCTTTCTCGGCCAGGCGGACCATCACCGAGGAGTCCTTACCCACCGAATAAAGCATGACCGGATTGTCAAACTCGGCAGCCACTTCGCGGATGATGTGGATGCTCTCAGCTTCGAGCTGCTTGAGGTGCGTCAGATTGTAGGAAGACATCGCTCTAAACTAATTAAAGAAGAAAGGGGTTGTGGTGCACAGCCGAGGGTATCGGTATCAGATGCGGGGCTGCTGATGTGCTGCTGCAAGATGCGGGGAGCCGTCGCGGGTGGGTTTCTAGGGGCAGGGTTATAGGAGACCTGCAGGTGGTGGCAATCAAACCAGCTAGTCTAGGCTGCCGACCGGTGAGGTTCAACGTCTAGCTTTGAGCCTAGCGGGCTAGCGTTTCTTGAGAGTGTCGAGCAGTCCGAGCAACAGAAATTCGTATTCCAGCCCACAGAACACGCGAAACTAACGGTTCTCAGAGGTGCTTATTGCTTGCTGAGGCTCCCCCGACGTGGAATAATAGTAGTGGGCCAGATCGGGCTTTGGGCAAGCCCAGGACAGAGAACTTCTTATTTTCGACGAACGTACGAGCCACGTGCTGATAGGGTCTGTGGGGACCGATCAGCCTGTTGTGGCCGCATGAGGCATCTCGCATCGATATCGTAATGGCCACGAGTAGATTATCCCCCAATCACCCCCGTAGCTCCTGGCTTGGTGGTGACCGTGCGGAAGGTCTGCAGCTTCTCCGTTGGATCACCTACGGTGTCTGCCTGTTGCTTCCGCTGCTCGTCGCAACCCCGGCGTCCGCCTTGCAGGACAATTTGGCCTCTTCAGGCTACCAGGAACTGCTCGATCTCCTGGGGCCCGATGTGCCCGTGGGGGAGGGGGTGCCCTTGGCTCAGATTGAGTCGGGCAACAACTACCGGCCGAGCTTCACCTCGAGTGAGTTCTCGCACATCACCTTCAATGATCTCACTACGAATCCAAGTACAGGGACGTCGAACCACGCTACGAACGTTGTCGCCCGTAGTTTCTATGGAAACAATCCCGACTTTGCCATGGCGCGTGGTGCTCACGAGGTAGCCATCTACGAGACTGTGGATTGGCTCAACGATGTTGCTAATCCCACCACCCACGAGATTCTGACGACCTCTGGCGATTTGGCGAAGGTGCAAAACTTCAGTTGGGTTGGGACTTTTGCCGGGGGCACGAACCCTATGCCTGATGACCCGGCAAGTACGAATCGCGTTCGCCTCGCTCAGTTCGACCGCGATATCAACGACGACGACTATACCGCCGTCGTTGGACTAAACAACGGTTCGAGCCAGGGCATCCCTTGGCTGGTGGCTCACAGCTACAACGCGATTGCCGTCGGTCGCAGTGACGGCAACCACAGCACCGGGCTGACGATTGATACGATGACGTCCGCGTCCAACTACGGCCCAGGGAGAAGCAAGCCCGACCTCGTCGCCGACGCTACCACGTCAAGTCGTGCGACGGCAACGGTTAGTTCCGCAGCGGCTGTGCTACGCGGGTTGCTTGAAGGCACCGACGGCGACCGATCCGAGCCCATCAAAGCGATTCTGATGGCGGGCGCGACGAAGGACTCAACTCGGTTTACCTTTAATTGGTCGCGAGACGTCGATACCCCCTCGAATACTTACACAACTTCGCTGGACGATACCTACGGGGCGGGTGAGCTGAACATCTTTAACAGCTACAAGATCCAACTGGGCGGTCAGTTTGATGGAGGAACCGATCTCCCCTCCGCGGTTAACGCCGGTGCACACGGTTGGGATTACGGCAACGTGGGAATAGGCGAAGATCGTTTCTACACGTTCACCGTTGCTGAAGGTATCACGGCCCAAGAGCTCTCGATCATCCTCACTTGGAACACGCCGGGAGGAAACAACGGCAGTTTCCCAGGCGACGCGCCGCCGTTGGCGAATCTTGATTTAGAACTGCTCGACAGTTCAGGTGAAGTCGTCCTGGACCACCTGGGAGTGTTTGGGGTCAGTGCGAGTACTGTGGAGAATGTTGAGCACCTCTACTTGCAAGACCTTGCTGCAGGTGACTACACGTTGCGAATTGCTGGCGATGCGTCATCAGCAACCGATTATGGCTTGGCTTGGCGAACCGAAACGCTAGCTGACATGGTCAATGCCGATTTCGACGACGATGGTTTCGTTGATGGGGCCGATTTGCTGATCTTTCAGCGTGGGTTCGGCAAGGTGGTCAACGCCACCCATGCTGACGGTGATGCAGACGGCGATGGGGATGTCGACGCGGACGACTTGGCTGCCATCAATGCGGGCTTTGGGGGAGTCGAAAGCGTAAGTGCGGTGCAGTTTGCAGCCTTCCTCGCCAGCGTGCCTGAGCCGAGTAGCTTCGCTCTCTTCTGGGCAAGCATGCTCTTACTATCGGCTCAACGCGGGCAGCGTAGGACTTGACGTTAGGATTTGAGAAACTGGGCCGTTCAGAAAGCTATCTTTTCACGTGTCACTCTACTAGCAAAAATTACGATTCTTCTCTTCAGCAATTTTGCAAGATCGTATGGACCAGCCCCAGTATCAAACGCAGAAGGCGCGAACCTGTCGTCCAGGCTTCACGCTTGTTGAACTGCTGGTCGTGATTGCGATTATTGGCACGTTAATCTCGATGCTGTTGCCCGCCGTGCAGCAATCACGTGAATCGGGGCGAAGAATCAGTTGCGTCAACAATCTCAAGCAACTAGCCCTCGCGTTGACGAACTATGAGTCCAGTCGAGGCAAGCTCCCTCCAGCAGGCAAGTTAAAAAAACAACCGCTGAAAGAGGCATATAGCAGTCGGGCATCGCAACATGTCATGGATATGCAATCGGGGACGAATCATAGTTGGATCGTTCTAACACTGCCTTATCTCGAGCAAACGTCACTTTATGAGCAGTTTGATTTGAAGGCTCACGTCTCCGAAAGCGACGGCGATCCACAGGCCGTACAGCCTCCAACGCTCCTTTGTCCAAGTGGGCAAGCTATCGGGCGAGCTTTTCAGTGGAGCTCCTCCCAGGGAAACACTGAATTGTTTGGGAAGGGCAATTATGCCGCATACTCCAGCCCTTTTCATATTGACGACTACTACAACCCCGGCGCTGTCCATGTGCTGGGCGTGAAGTTGCAGCAGGTTACTGATGGCCTCTCAAATACGCTCGCGATTGCAGAGGTCAGAACGCGAGAGAACGATCGCGACCAACGTGGAGTCTGGGCTTTGCCCTGGTCGGGATCTACCCTTCTCTCGGTGGATGCTCATCCCGTGCAGTACCCCGTCGAATCGGAGGAGATCGCTGAGCACTATTCGCCGCTGCTGACTCAAAAAACCGGGTTCCAAACTCCGAATTCTCGAACGGTCGATGTCCTTTACGAGTGCCCGGATAAAGTGGGTGAGCAGATTGACCGCATGCCCTGCACAGAACATAACGGTTATATGTCAGCCTCCCCTCGCTCGATGCACATAGGCGGAGTCAACGCAGGGTTTCTTGATGGGAGCGTCCGATTCGTGAGCGATGACGTTGATCCGCATACCATGGCTTTACAGATCTCGATTGAGGACGGATTGCAATGAGCAACGTTGGCCATTCACGCAGCTTGGCTAGATTTGGGCTGGCCGGCGAAACGAAAGCTGCAAAACCTTCTCGCAGCTTTTCTACTGGCGAGATCGTCTGCTGGTCGGGTATCGTCCTGGGTGGTTTGCTGATTCTGGGCGGACTCGCTTGGAACGGGCAAGCCAAGGCAGCCGACGTGTGGACTGAGGAGCAAGCCGCTGAGTATGAGGCAGCCTCTCAAGCGATGCATTGCTTGGCCAACGAGGCAGCCGAACATGACTCTCATCGTCACGCTGCGGACCACGACCACCAACACGGTGAGTTGAGCCTGGAGACGACACAACGCTTCGAACGAATCGAACAAGAGCTAGAGGCTGCTCTCTACAAACGCGACGTCTTGGGAATTCGCGTGATGCAAGCAGGAATGCTCGCTGTTGTCGGATTCGGACTCGGTCTACGTTCGATTCATCAGAAGTCGTAGAACCAGCCCGCTCAATACAACTGGCGTTTCTCTCCGAGCCCGATACGACGTATACTTCTTCTCTCTGGCGTTTGCCGGCATCCCACAGGTGTTGGTCATTAGCCCTGACATCCCCCTTCGATTCTAGTCGAAATTAATTCCATGAACCGATCTCGAATTACCGTTTTGGCACTGGCCCTTTTTTCGCTAGTCGCATTTTCCTGTTGGTCGGTCGCTCAGGATGAAGAGCTGCCAGCTCGTGGTGCCAACGGACTTCCACCTCAGCGGCAATTGCCGAAGACCGATGCGCGGCATCATAGTTATGCAATCGGGTTGAATATGGGGGCAAGCCTGAACGATGACGAGATTGAGGTAGACGTCGATAGTCTTGTGGCTGGCCTGAAAGATGGCTTGAAGCGCGCAGAGCCTCGCTACTCACAGGAGATCCTTGGCGCTGCGATGCAGCGATTGTCGACCGAGCAGATGGAAAAAGCGAAGCGACGCATGGCGGTCCTGAAGAAACAGAACGAGGCGTTTCTCGCCAAGAACGCTCAAGCAAAAGGAGTGCAAGTCACAAAGAGCGGCTTGCAGTATCAGGTACTCGCCAGTGGAAAGGGCGATTCTCCGAAGGCGACCGATTCCGTACGCGTGCACTATCAAGGGAGCTTGATCGACGGTTCGGTATTTGATGGTTCAATCGGTGGACCACCATTTGAGTTTGCTCTGACCCCACCTGACGGCAGGCCCGGCGTGATTGCGGGCTGGATCGAAGCCCTGCAAAGAATGAAACCGGGTGATCGCTGGCGAATCTTCATCCCGTCAGAACTTGCCTACGGAGAGCAAGGTTTCGGCGAGGTGATTCCGCCGCACTCGACGCTCGTCTTCGAACTCGAGTTGATCGAGGTGCTGTGAGGCCGGCTCATTCCTTCGATCCTTCTCTAGCCGCTAGATTTGGGCAAACTCTTGCCACGAGGGACGAAAACCGTTGTGCTGTACCAAGCCTGATGGGGGGATCCAGCAGGCTCGGTTGCTCAAGGAAGGTATTTCACCGTCCACTCTTTTCGAGTATCGCTCTAAACCGTTTTCGATGCTGGATTTAAGGCTGCCAGAAGTGCTCGGTCGTGCTGCGCACGGAATATCAATGGCTGATTCCGCCCCGGTATGTTCCTGATGCAGCGAACGACAAGTTCAGGAGTGGTAATTGGCATGTTGCAAGTTTTCAAAGGCAAACTTGAGCGAAACTAGAAAAAATGCGGATTATTACCTTATTTCTACGGGAAAATAGTTGCAGTAAACGGTCACTAAACTAGAATCTCGAAGTGCCTAGATTGTGTAAATTGTCTAGGTGCTTCACGGCATTTAACCGTAAATCAGAGCACAGTTTGCTCATTTTCTGTTTTTTTATTGCTTCCTTGGAGGGCACCCTATGTTACGTCGTGTGATGTGCTTGTTACCAGCAATTGCTTTGCTGGTCGCGAGCGTGGCCGAACAAGCCGATGCCGGTTTGTTCAAAAAAGACAAGTGTTGCGCAGCTTCTAGCTGCTGCGAAGCCGCACCAAGCTGTGGCTGCGAAGCTCCTGCTGCCGACTGCGGTTGTGCAGCTGCTGCACCTGCGGCCGCTTGCGGTTGTGGTGGTAGCGTTTCTGCTTGCGGCGGTGCCGCCAGCGGATGTGGCGGCGTCGCAGTTGCCGCTGCTGGTTCTGCTTGCGGAACCGTGATGGAAACTCGCACTGTTATGGTGCCAACGACTGTTACCGAAATGCGTACGGTAACCGCTACCGAGTATCAGCAAGAGCAGCGCACTCGCACTTACACCGTGTACAAGCGCGTTCCTAAGACTGAAACTCGCACTCGCACCGTAACCGTTATGGTGCCTGAAGAGCGTACTCGCACCGTGACTTACCAAGTGCCTCGTCAGGTTCAAGAAACCAAGACACGCACCTGGAGCGTTCAAGTTCCTTACACGGAACAACAAGAGCAGACCTACACGGTCATGCAACAAGAGCAACGCAGCCGCACGGAAAACTACACCGTATGCGTTCCTGTCACAGAGACCAAGACTCGCACTTACAATGTTTCGGTTCCTTACACCGAGCAGCAAGAGCAGTCTTACACAGTGATGAAGTGCGTTCCTGAAACTAAGACTCAGGACTACACGGTTCAAGTTCCTGTCACGACCCAGGTCGAGCAGAGCTACACCGTGATGGTACCTAAGACTGAGCAGCAGGTTCAGAACTACACTGTAAGCGTACCTGTCACTGAGCAAGTCGCTCAAGAGTACACGGTAAGCGTCCCTGTGACGACTCAGCAGACTGGTTATCGCACGGTCTCGAAGTGCGTTCCTGTCCAGACCATGAAGACCGTAACGGTTAACACTGGTAGCTGGCAAACGCAGATGACCGAAGTTGCTGCTTGCGGTGGCGGCGCTGCTGCTGGTGGCTGCGGAAGCAGCGCTTGTGGTGGTTGTGCTAGTGCTTGTGGTTCATGCGGTGGCTGCGGCGATGCCTGCGGTTGCGGTGGAACTGCTGGTGCCGGTGCCTGCGGTGCTCCTGCTACTCGTACCGTTTGCAATCGTGTTTGGGTACCTTCGACGGAAACCCGTCAGGTTCCTGTCACGACCTACCAACGTACGACTGAGCAAGTTCCTTACACCTACAACACAACGAGCTACAACACAGAGACTCGTACTCGTATGGTGAACAAGACCTCTTATAAGCAAGAGACTCGTCAACGCACGGTCAACGTTTGCAAGATGGTTGCTGAAACTCGTACTCGTATGGTCAACCAGACCAGCTACAAGACCGAAACTCGTCAGCGTACTTACACCGTCAACAAGATGGTCCCTGAGACGAAGACTCGTACGGTTAACGTAACGAAGTACAAGACTGAGCAACGCTCGCAAGACTATCAAGTTACCAAGATGGTCCAAGAGCAACGCACTCGCGAAGTACCTTACACCGTTTGCGTGCCTGTCCAAAAGACACGTACCGTAAACGTGACTAAGTACAAGACCGAGCAGAAGTCTGAAGACTACACCGTCACCAAGACGGTCTGTGACACTCAGACCAAGGAAGTGCCTTACACCGTAATGGTTCCTTCTCAAAAGGAAGAATCTTACGAGGTAACCACTTACGACTGCGTACCTGAAGAAAAGACCGAAACTTATACAGTTTCTGTTCCAGTTCAGGTCGAGAAGCAGGTTGAAGTTCAGGTTTGCAAGATGGTAGCTCAAGAGCAGCAAGTTGCTGTTCCAGCTCCTGCTGCTAGCGGATGTGGATGTGGTGCTGCTCCAGCAGCTGCCGCCCCAGCTGCTTGCGGCTGCAACTGAGTTCGATAAGAGCAGCACTTGCTGCTCTAACGAAAGACGCTAATCGCCCGAGAGCCGGTCGCCTGAAAAGGCAGCCGGCTCTCGGTTTTTTCATGCGCTGGGCTTTGCTAGCAACTTGGCGGTAGTGAAATCGCCTTGCCCCAGAGCAAGCGGATTTGCTAATTAAGCCCTCTGCATGCGGATGAGTCGCTAGATCAATACTTCTAGCGCTGCTTATCTGACGGTCGCAAGCTTGAGCTGAACTGACAACTATGAATCGTCTAAGTCTATTCTTATACACGCTGATCGGCTGCGTGGTGTGCTTGATTGGTAGGGATTTACTCGCGCAGCAAGGAGGCGATGGTCCGGGTGTTCTGCCACCACCAAGCATCGGCGGGCCGGCATTACGAGGGCCAGATACAAGTCTGCCGGAGATTCCAGGAATGCCCGTCGAGGGGATACCTTCGGACTCCGCCGGTAATCGCTACGGACAGCCCGTCACCCCGCCTAGCTATCTTCAGCCGCCCGCTGCGGACACGAGTCAAACACTCTCGGCAGCGCCGCTGATCGATCCCACGGTCGTCACGCAGCCCACGCCGATGGATTTGGTGATTACGCCGACGCCACACTGGTATCAGTTGGGTTACTGGCTAGGGCCTGATCCTTGGGAAGGGCATGTTGAGTTAGGCCTCAACGGCAGCCAGGGCAACAACGACGTCTTGAGCATGCGCGCTGGGGGTCACCTGAAACGTGATACCAAGCGGTGGAAGTTTGATAGCGACCTGCAATACAACAAGAACGTTGCCAACAGTATCGAAACGCAAAACGATGCTAAGCTTGATGTCCGGCTTGATCGCATCTTAGGTGACTCGCCTTGGACGTTGTTTTTCTTGAAGAATGTAATCTATGATGAGTTCCAAGCCTTTGACTTGCAGCTTTCGCTAACAGGTGGTGTGGGTTACCAGATCTTCGATACGGAAACGCTCGATCTGCTCGGGCGCTTTGGTGCCGGTACAACACGGGAGTTCGGTGGTCCAGACAACGAGTGGGCACCGAATGCTTTGTTCGGTCTCGACTACGAACATCGCATTACGAAGACACAGCGACTCGTTGCAACGGTCGACTACTATCCTGAGTTTGGCGACTTCTCGCGTTATCGAGTCGTGACCGATGCTGGCTGGGAGATCGATCTCGACAAGCCGGAGAATGTGAGCTTGAAATTCTCGATCGTCGATCGTTATGACAGCACGCCCAACGGTCGCGATCCGAACAACTTCGACTACGCGATGCTCTTGATTTGGGGACTGTAGGGTAACTCCGATTAATCCAGCGGGTAGTGACCGCCTCCAAAGTTCGGTAAGATAGAGCAATTAGGGCGTCACGCTTTAGTGACGGCCCAGTTCATGTTCTTGAGACGCTGCCGATGGACGACGCCCTGCTTGCCGAACTTGAGGCCACGCTGGCCAAGCACATGCCGATCTGCACGGCTATGGAGTTGGGTGTCGAAGGGTGGGATGGTGAGCGGCTCGCGATGAGCATGCCGCTGGAGCCGAACCGTAACCATCAGTATTCCGCCTTTGCGGGCAGTCTTAGCGCTCTTTGCACGATCACCGGCTGGGGTACGGTATTTATGTTGCTCAAGCAGAAGGGCTATGACGGCAACATCGTGATCCGGCGCAGCACAATTCGCTATCGACGCCCCGTCGTAGAGCGAAAGTTCGTGGCCCGAGGCTTGCCCCTGGAAAGCGACTGCTTGAAATACTTCTTTGAGCTGATGGAAAGCAAGAACCGCTCCAAGATCGATGTGTCGGTCGAAATCGCGGACGATGACGGCCCATTTGTCACTTTCACGGGCTCTTACGTCGTCCAAGACTAGCGACGTCCATGAGCCGCCTGGCGGGCCCTAAAGCGAGTGCCAAAATGGCACTCACAGTCGGGGCATTTCTGTTCGGCTGCCAAGTTAGCGGCTGCCATATTGGCTCAATCCGCCACTGTTTACCCTGCCAGAATTGATCGTAAGTATATTTATGGCAATGGTTTACGGATTCCTATAACTTGTGGTCGAGTTTTGGTACGGAGCTTGCAACTTCTCCTCCCATGAATTCAATCTCGCGGAACTCGCTCAGCTAGGTAGCCGAGGCCGAAAACGCGAGCCAGTGCTAATTGCCGTTTTCACAAAGGAGAACAGCCATGAGTAATGCCGTCAGCAAGAATCGAGTCCGTGAGTTCCTTCCCAATAACTGGAGCGATGTCGACACCCTCCTGGGCCACTTTTTTGGCCCGACCTACGCAGGCGTGAAGTCCGTCAGCACGGGACGTTCGCCACTCGCACCGGCTAGCTTTTGGGAAGGGGAGGATGCCTACCACGTCGAAGTCGACCTTCCTGGAGTGGCTCGCGAGGATGTGGAAATTACCTTCGATAAGGGCGAACTGAAGATCGCCGCCGAGCGGAAGGCTTTCCACACAGAAACCGACTCTGACTCGGACACACCAGTACGAAAGGGTTTGGTCGAAGAGCGCGTCTATGGAAAAGTCGAAAGAAGTGTCACGCTTCCTGACTCGGTGGATGCGGATTCGATCGAAGCACGGTTCGACAACGGAGTGCTAAGCTTGAGCATCGCGAAGCTGCCTGAAGTCCAACCGAAGCGTGTTGAAATCAAGTAGCCGCTTGCGGCTTAGCCGGCTAAGCCACAAATGGTTTGGATAACGAAAGAGACCGCACGTTTTGTGCGGTCTCTTTTGCTTTCGCGTTTAAGAATTCGCTTTCAAATCCCAACCATACGACGCCAAGTTTGCGCCATAAGCGCATGTCCGGCGAGGGTTGGGTGCACACCATCAGCGGCCCAGTATTCGGGTTTTGTTCCTGCGGAGATCGCTTCATCAAACATCGTTTGAAAAGGAACCCAAATGGCTCCAGCCTTTTCCGCAACGCTCTTTGCCGCAGTACGCCTCTTGTCGAACTCAGGAAACCAGGAATCATTTACCGCACCGCAGCGTAAGGCGAATGGTTCGCAGACGACGATCTTTGTTTCGGGAAGGGTTAGTCGAGTCTTCACCAGCAACTCGGTGAGTCCGTTTTGGTAAGTGGCGACCGTGCCTTCATACTTGCCGTTGATCTTGTGCCAGATGTCGTTCACTCCGATCAGGATGCTTAGCACAGCCGGTTTGAGATCAAGGCAATCCTTCTGCCACCGCTTATGGAGAGCGGGGACCTTATTGCCGCTAATGCCGCGGTTGAAGACCTTCAAGTTGAGTTTCTGATACTCAGCCAGCAGGCTGGCTCCGATGAGTGCGGGGTAACCATTGCCTAGCGTGTCTGCTGTGTTGGGCTTCTGTTCCGCTTTGCGATTGCGACGCACATCGGTGATCGAGTCACCCTGGAAGAGAATGACATCGCCTTCGCTGAGCTTGATAGGGTCGCTCGCTTCCGGTTCTGTCGCTGTCGAGTTGTTCGCAAGAGTGGCCGCCCCAACGGATAGGGCAGCGGTCTGAAGAGCTTGTCGTCGGTTCATGGTTCTTTCTCGTTGTAGGGGGCTATTTCGTCTGTCACGTTTCTGATTCGCGTATCATTCGCCACATCAACTCTCTTCGTGGCTTACCTCAATGATTCTGGCCTATCGATCAGGTCCAGCTCAAACTCCTGTTCTTCTATGACAAGGTTTTTAGCGAGCGGGAATTGGTGAGAGCGGCTCTCCCGAAAGTGCATGAAATAGCCTGCCGTGTTGGGCCACACAACGAGATCACCTGGCGAGATCCCAAGAGGGAAATTCAACCGCCGCCAAGTCAGCAGTTCGCTCTCGGTGCAGTAGGCACCGGTCAGATATCCCGAAATGGGCTCTCCATTAGGCTTTCCTGATTCACTCACGCGCACCAAAAGCGGGTCAATAAGAAAGTCATCGTGCATCGTTCGGCACTGGGTGTTATTCATCGAGAGACCGATCAGGTGGTGCCCTGCCGGATGCTGCTTCACGTAGGCGACTCTAGCGACCGTCATTCCAGAGCCGTTGAGCATGGCTCTTCCCGGTTCGCAGCGGAGTTGTAACCCGCGGGCGGTTATCGCTTGGGCAATGGTTTCCTTGCCGTCAAAGGCTTGAGACTTGAAGACATTTGCCAGCCATTGCGAGGTATCGTGCTGATGAACACTAGGATAGACGTTCGGCGTGCCGACAATCTTCCCCGCGTTCACCCCCAGACCCAAAGCGTGATTCTGATAGGTGATCGGCTCCCTCTCGCCCAGCAAGGCTCGGTGAAGCTCACCCCAGAACGCTTCCCACTGCGCAGCAGAGTCGAGATAGCTCATCGGAAAGCCTCCGCCCATGTCGATGAATTCGAGCGAGTGGCCGAATTGTTTCAGGCGATCTGAGACTTCTAGGCACTGTTCCAGCGCGGCAACTCGTTGGCGATAGTCGTAGCCATCGAGGTGGAAATGCAGACCTTTCAACAGCAGCGGATTCTCTTCGAAAGTACTATCGAGGTCGCGTTCTACGAACTTCTCGAATTGATCGATGTCCACACCGAATCGGGAAAAGAGCTTCTCGCCGTGAAACTGGAAGCCGCTAAGCCGGAGGGCAACAATCGCTCTGGTGTCGAGTGCTTGGGCGACTTCGCGCACTAATTGTGCCTCGTCAGCATTGTCGATCGCGATGCAGACGTTATTGGAAACCGCTAGCTCGATCAGCTTCTGATCCTTGATCGCCGCGGTGAGGATTAGCTTGCCTGGTTGAGCCCCGAGTGCAAGGCTTTGGCGAAGCTCCTCGTGGCTCGCCACGTCGAGGCCAATGCCCGCTGCTAGCGCCGCCTCAACAAGTGAGACGCATTTGTTCGCTTTGCGAGCAAAGAAGACCTGTAAGTTCAGGTTGTGCTGCTGCGCGATGTTATTAAGTTCGCCGAGGTTGCGATGGAGCAGCTCAGGCTGAAGCAGATTGAGCGGCGAGCCATACTGATCGACCAGCCGGTTAAGGCTCGCTGGATCGCCTAACAGTTCTTCCTGCCAGGGCTCAAGCCGAGCTGTTAGTGGCGTGACTCCCGCGCAGGCTTCACGAAGAGATTCAATCGAATTCAAAGGTTGTGTGGTCGCGCTCAAGTTCTTGCTTGACCTTTCTGTCAGTCTGTTAGACTCATAGTTGTTGTCAAAAGCACTTTTATATCAGGTAACGCGATGTCTGTCAGAAGTGAGCATTCAAGAGCTATTCGGGCTCGGCTTTTCTGTCGAGTTTTGCTCTCCACACTAGCCGTTTTTGTCCTTTCCTTCAGTTCTCAGGCCGTTGAGGTTGGTGAGCAGCTCGAACGATCGGGTGACGAGATTATGGTCTGTGGGCAGCTCTTCCACACGACTGCGCCGGTGGTGCTGTGGACAGACCCCAAGGGCTATGATGCCTACCGCGTCGAGCGTCGGTTCAGTGAGTTTGAGACCTCTTCTTGGGAGCAATCGAAGCAGGCGAATCCGTTTCTCGACACACCGAATCGTTACAACCTGAGGAAGGATACTTTGACGAAAGACCAGATCGAGCAAGTTCGCGGCGGCGGTTGGACGTTGCCGTTGCTGCGAGAGGTCGTCGATCAGTTCGTGATGCATTACGACGTCTGCGGTGTGAGCCAGCAGTGCTTCAAAGTGCTGCATGACGGTCGAGGGCTGAGCGTGCATTTCATGCTGGACATCGACGGTACGATTTACCAAACGCTTGATCTGAAGGAACGCGCCTGGCACGCGACGATTTCTAACACTAGGTCGATTGGAATCGAGATCGCCAGCATCGGCGCGTATCCCGAGGACAAGAAGGCTGTTCTAGAGCGTTGGTACACAGAAAAAGCCGACGGCACGATCCTGCATCCGCCACGCAGCTTGGGCCACTTGGGGCTGCGTCGAGAACCCTTCAAGGCCATGCCTGCACGACCGAAGCCCGTCGTGGGGACGATCCAGGGCGTCGAGCTCTACCAGTACGATTTCACGCCCGAGCAGTACGACTCGCTGATCAAGCTCACAGCGACACTCTGCCGGGTTTTCCCGAAGCTCGATTGCGTCTATCCCCAGGATGACGAGGGCAAGCTCGTTCCCAAGAAGCTGCCCGACGACCGATGGCGCGATTTCCAAGGCGTGCTAGGGCACTACCATGTGCAACTGAACAAAACAGACCCCGGGCCGGCGTTTGATTGGGAACGGGTAATCGGCGGTGCGAACAAACTGTTGGCTGGAAAAGAGTAGCAAAGAACCTTGTAATGGATGCGCGAAACGATGAACCCCATGCGCTCAGTTCGCTTCCGTGCCCAGGCTAGGTTGAATAACGTAGAAGGGAATCAATAACATTGTTTGTCAGGAAAGTATTTATGATTTTTGCTCAACTCGGCAACTTGAAGCAGTTGGTAGTTCTTTCGGCTCTTGGAACCGTGCTTGGCTGCGGGGGGCCTTCCGCTGTGCCAGCGCCAAAGTTCGATCCGGAGGGTGCGGCAGCGAGTGCTATGGAACTGCACGATGCGAACGGAGACGGTTCGATTGATGCCGAAGAACTAAAGAAAGCGCCTGCCTTAAAAGCGGCTCTCAAGACATTGGACACAGACAACAATGGTCAAGTTTCTGAAGAAGAAATAGTAGAGCGGGTCAAAGCCTGGGATCGCTCTCAAATCGGTGCCACGATATTCGATTGCACAGTCCTTCTCAATGGACAGCCGCTAGAGGGTGCAAAGGTCACGTTCGAACCAGCCGAATTCCTTGGCGATGTCATCATTGAGGCAGTTTCAACCACGAACATTATGGGAAGAACGAGCCCAAAGATTCCAAAAGAGAAGCGGCCTACAGCCGACTTCCCACCAGGAATGCAAGCCGGTGCCTATGTCGTGCGAATTTCCAAGACTAGAGATGGAAAAGAGATGATTCCTGCCAAGTACAACACCGAATCGATACTGGGCCAAGAAGTCGCCAAGGACGACTGGGCGATCAACAACAAACAAGTTCGATTTGAACTCAAGACTAAATGAGTTCGACAAGCTAAGCGACCCTAGCTAATCAAACGTTCTATTGAGAAATCACTTGGCCATCATTGCGGCTTGCGGAGTAACTGTGCGTAAAGGGATCGACGTCGTAGCTAATGGTTTGTACTGACCCGTCACAGTAAACCATGTTGAATCCTCCGGGATGTGCGCTGCCAAAGATTTTCGGATTTGTGACGAGCGGTCTATCTGGTGCTGGCTGCGCTTCTTCTTGCTGGTCGACTGTGCTATTGAGAAAGCTCCAAGCGACTTTCTGATTATCCCATTCATATCCGCAATAAGCCGCTTGATTGGTGTTAAATGAGACACTATCCGAGCTAAGATTTGTGCCACCTGCATATTCATTCGGGTTAATATTCTTTTCGCCGAATAAATAGGTATTCGAAGTTCCGTCTTCGATTTGTTGGACTTCAACCTCGCTTGCAACAAACGATACGCCATCTTGGCAACGAATTACTATATTTCGATTGCTTCTTGTTGCCGGCTCGCAAATGTTAATAGGTTTGCTTGCGAACTGGGCTTCGATGTGGGCGTCGACCGCTGAGTAGTCGCCATCCAGTGCTGGAGGAGCAGCCGCATTGTTGAACCAAGTAGCACCATCGTGGAGGATAGCGGTTCCCGAGCTTGCTGCATAATCAAGCCGAAAGAGCCCCTCGGAAGTAGCCAATGGTTGCACCCAACTTCCTAGATTCTTGACGGGATTGTTCCAGACCGTGAGCACCAAGTTCGGAGTTCCCCGCGTAGGGCAGCGGTAAGCAGGTACTGGTGTCTGCAAAAGCTGTGTCAGTGCTGCCTGTCTTTCTGCGGAGCCGTAAGGTAAGCCCCTTCCAAGTTCCCGCAAGGTTTGCTGTTCCATGAAGGGAAGCAAGCTATATGCCCAACCTGCAGGTTGCTTCTTACCAAAGCCGCGATCAGGATCTGGACCCCAATCGTAGCTCCAGCCTCCGGTAGGGTAGAAACCTTGGGCGCTTTCATGATTGAGCGCTGCCAATCCCATCTGCTTCAGGTTGTTCAGGCACTGAGAGCGTCGCGCTGCCTCTCGGGCGGCTTGCACCGCCGGGAGTAGTAACCCGACTAGCACGCCGATGATCGCGATCACTACCAAGAGTTCAACGAGGGTGAAACCAGATTGTTTTGGCTTACGAGAATTCTTCATGCGAGTGTCTCTAGTCTACACGGGGTTGCTCAAGTCTGGGGCTGGCGACGTAGTTCAGCCACTATAGCTATTCTTGGTAGAACTCACAAAACCGACAACGGAAATTAAGCGCAATCGTTTCATTTCTATGCGCAAAACCTTGCGGTTTGTCCCGCCAAACTGCGGTAGCTGCTAGACCATGAAAAACGGCTCAGGCTCTGCTATGAAGCTGAGCCTGAGCCGCCAGGTGTCGAATATGTCGCCTAGTCTTAGCGGCGGCGGCGCACCAGAGCCAGACTACTCAAACTAAGTAGCATGAGCGAGCTTGGCTCAGGGATTCCAGGAATCGTCGTCACGTTGAGGTTATCGTAAACGATAAAGTGAGGTCCAACCGAGGAGAAAACGTCCGCGTAACCAAGGCTAACGAGGCCGTCAGACCCGTCGTTGCTGGTCTGGATAATCGGCGTGCCATTCAGCGAGTACCGAACAATATTCGGAGTGACGAAGATGGACAAAGTTGCCCATTGGTTACCAGGGGAACCAGCAAAATCGCTAGTGGCACCCGGGAAAATCGCCTGGTAAGTATCGCCAGTGGCGTTGGTAGTGTTGTCGGAATTCAGGTACGAGGCATCACCGTCATTTAAGATGCCTGTTGGGGTCGAGTGACGGTAGTCGGATGCCGAACCACCTTCACCGGTCATGGCTAGTGTGTGGCCGTTGAGGACGACTGGAGTGAAAATGGAAAGAAAGTCAGAGCTATCACCACCGACACCGATGTGTGCGAACTCTGTCGAGCCCCCTGCACTTTCGACACCCATGTAGAAGTCGACTTGCAGCTCGTAGGCAATGGCATCGACGTTAATGTTGTTAAACGCCGTGATGTGATCGGCTGCCCCGGCGTCGTTGCCGGTTTCATTAGCAGCAAATCGGAGGCCACCGATGTCACCCGCAGTCGAGTTCGGGGCGAGCGGAATGCCAGCACCGACATAATCAAAAGCAAAAGCAACGGTGCTGTCGGGGGTGCCATCACCCGAAGCGGCATTGCTCTCATCAACCACCGTGTACATTGCCGAGGAATCGACTTCGAAGTCGTCGGTGATCAAGGTGACTTGGCCCAAGGCCTGGCTTGTAAAGCCTAGCAGCGCTAAGCCCATACAGTAGCTAATCCATGTTGTACGCTTCATTAGTACATACTCCCCTCAAAAAACTGAAAAAGAAAACAATTGAGTTGCCGGACTCGTGTTACGACTCTCACGACACTAGTTAGCCCAAGGCTGCTTAGTGCTCATCTGAGGTTGGCGTTAACGAAAAGGTTTGCGCGCCGCAAAACCGATGTCCCTCACTCGACCAACCGCCATCCTTTACAATATTCAAACCGTTGCCGATTGTAAAACCTTTTGGCTGATTTGAGCGCAGTTTTTACGCGGTTTTGCGCAGGTGTAAATTGATCATCCGTCTAACATCGGATTGCATATGCGGTCGTGCGCCAGACACCATAAGCAGGTGCTTCGTTTCCGACAAAGTTCAAAAAGTGGTCGTCGTACGAAGTAGATCATGTGGCTTAAGGCTGGCCGTCCTTGTTGTTGCCTGGCTTCAGGTGCTCGGATTGTTCGGAGTCTGAATCCACTTGATCGCTAGCCTTTGCCCGTCTGCGGTTTGCCTCAACACGAAAACGCGCACGGGATTCCAAGTGTTGCGCAAAAGCACTTAAAAAGCTCCACTTTCCGCGAGATTCGCTTTCAAAGTGATTGAAAGTTGTGCAATACTGAGCGATGGCAAATATCTCGAAGCAAAATGTTGCTTGATGGGTTGCAGGAATTGGTTAGTTGATATGAATAAACGTTTCGCGGGCTTGTTGTTGATGTTAGGCGTCTTCCTAACATTGGCCTCTGGTTGCGGACCGACCCAGAAGAGAGAACCAACGACTGTCGAGCAGGCTCACCTCAAGGTGCTGGGAATCATGTACGGTAAGTTCATGAGTTCCAGCCGCGGGCAAGCTCCTAAGAATGAGAAAGAGTTGCTCGCGTACCTGAATGCGAATCGTCCGAGCTGGGAGAAAATCGTCGGTAGTGCTGAGGAACTACTCATTTCACCATTCAACAAGAAACCCTTCGTGATCTTTTACGGAGATCAGTTTTCAAAGCACAACACAGACGGTTCCCTTTGGATGGCTCACGAACAGGCAGGAGATGGCGGACAGCAGCGAGCGATCAATATTCGAGGCGATGTTGAGCTTTTGGATGCTCAACAAGTGCAGCAAATGTTCCCGTGAAGAGAGTGATTTCTATGTCAATCAGCTACGACCCCCCAAGTTCTCGGTCGCGACAGATCTCGTTTCAAGCTAGGCACAAAAGCGGTTTTACGCTTGTCGAACTGCTTGTGGTGATTGCCATTATCGGTGTGCTCGTGGGTTTGTTGCTTCCTGCCGTACAAGCAGCCCGGGAAGCGGCTCGTCGGACGCAATGCTTGAATCAATTGAAGCAAATCGGGCTCGCCTGCCAAAACTTTGTTTCCGCGAAAGAAAGTTTTCCAACTGGTGGCAGCTTTATCTTCCCTGAAATCAGCAATTACGTAGATGGCGGCAGACCTGTTGGCCACGAAAAGCAAGGTTTGGGCTGGGGCTATCAAATACTCGATTATCTAGAGAAAGAGAATTTGGCGAATATCACGACGCAAGCCCAGCTCCAATCGACGATCGTGGCCGATTATATTTGCCCTTCACGTCGGGCACCTTTCGCCACACAAGATGTCTTAAGTCCCGCACTGCAGGTTACGCTGTCCGATTACGTCGGTGTGATTCCTTGCGGGTTTGAAAATGCCACGTCAACGGTGCGTCTCCGGCCAGACGAAAATGCAAGCCGAAGAGAGAGATTTTTTGGAGGACCCGGATCAACCTTTATCCTTCAAATTCCCCCAGACGAAGTCTACATGGGCGTGATTACGCGAACCCCAATTGGCTTTACGAATTCAGCACGCACAGGTTTTATTCGTCGTCGGGTTGCGGGCACTGAATTGCCAGTAAGAATGGAACAAATCACCGACGGAACAAGCAACACCATGCTGATCGGCGAGAAGTTTTTGCGACCTGATTTGTATGAGGGCGGTAGCGCATCAGACGACAAAGGATGGACCGATGGCTGGGACCCCGACACGATGCGTTCCACTTGCTTCAAACCTTTGCAGGATACCCTGGCCGGCACGTCGGGCGGTTCCTTAGAAAACCTCTACGGCTTTAACGCCGATGTTGTAAATTTTGGATCCGCGCATCCAGGAGGACTCAACACAGTGTTTGCGGATGGGTCGGTCCATACCATTAGTTACGACATCGATGTGCAAGTATTCGACAACCTCGGTGATCGACAAGACGGCGAGGTCATCGACTTTGATCAACTCTAAAGCTCAAAGCAGGTAGCCTCGATCAGAATCGCTTTCTGAACTTGGTTATCCATTCCCAGGCAAGAACCGTAACGCGTTACATAACAATCGATAAACCCGACCCTGCGCAAAGCCGTGTGAGGCATGCGCAAAAGCATGGCTGGGCTTTGTGTTGATAGCCGAAAAGCAGTGAAACACGCATCAAACTGGCCATAAGTTTCTTGAGACAAAGGACTCTACTTGTTAATCTGAGATTAACGGAGAAGAAGAGTTTAACGGCAGCGATTGGTGGCTGCAGCTTCGATGAGAAGCTGTTTGGGATGGCGGCGAGAGGCTGAGTGAGTTGTGCAATCTTCTGCCCGGTACGGCAGAGCATTGCGTGTCCGATTGATGGTTGCTTTCGAAAGGCAACAGTTCTACTGAAGGGGAATTTAATCCATGTTTACTCGTCCAAAAATCCTGACCTGCATGCTGGTAGGCTTGATTGTTTCAAGTCCTGCCCTGGTCAACGCTCAAGTATTTACCGATGACGATTTTCTTGCCGCTGACTACACGACTAGCGGAACCGGCAACACCGATATTCGCTTTAACGTTGACTACAGCAATATCGACATTTTTGGTGATGGGTTTCTAACCGTTAACGTACCTGAAGCACCCAACTCCTCGGGAGGTGCTGCGACAACCGGTGTTTTCGTTTCGGCAAACAACGACAGTACGGTATCAGGTACCGAATCGTTTTCGTCGGTCTCTCCAACACTGGCAAATGTCAACGTTGGTGCTGGCACAGCGACGCCCAACTTTGTAATGCAGGTCGACGTTTTTAACAGTACCGGCCCCGGTATTGATACCCTAGGCAATGGTGATCCTAACGACTTCGATTTTACCGGAACAACCAACTACTCATTTGTAGGCATCAACCAAACGAACACGACGGTTCGTATTCAAGAACTCAACGCTGGAGCAACCACCGGACAAGGTGTCGCTCTTGCAATCACCGCAGACACCGGTGCTGCTGAGGATTACATGCCCCATTACGGTGGCGTTGGTTACCGTTTCCGTGCCGGATTGGGTGCCAACACTTCGGGCGACGGTTCGAACTTCCGTTCTGGCCAAGCTGACAATCCAGATCTTCGTACAGGACTTGTTGGCGACGTGATCAATGAAGCATGGCAGGGAGAAGCTGCGGCAGTAGGTACCTTCGACTTTGGAACAGGAGTCCCCGAGAATGAGCTGAATCAATTCTCAGGAGATTCGCTCTACTTTTCGCCAGATCCAACTGATTCGGGCTCATTCCTCAGCGATGGCTCTGGTGTTGACCGCAGTTACTTTGCAGAAGCGTTTCCAACCCATGACGACCCATTGGTTGTCACTGCAAACCTCGCTTCACCGCAAGAACTTCTTCCCAACAGCTTTGGAACTGCTGGTGTCGTTTACAATCGATGGGCGACGCATCGTGCGTACTACATCGATGGTGTGGTTACCTTCACCGTCGAAGATTCCGTAGCCGGCGTTGAGGTTGTGATCATGGAGAAGGAAATCAACGACCCCAGCGATCCCGGAGCCGATACCGTCTTCGACGACACCAGCGATGCCGGCTCAGTTGTTCTCGGATTCTGGGACCGCTTTGGTGGCTCGATTGCTCTCAGCCCTGAAGGTGCAAACTTTGCCATCTATGACAACCTAAGTGTCACTGCAGCCAGTTCTGGCGATGCACCAACACTCGCAGCAGCTATCGCAGGCTTCCTGCCAGGAGCTACCGGCGACAACGGTGACGAGAACGGTGACCTCTTCGTCGATGGAACCGACTTCTTGCTCCTGCAGCAGGCCGATGCCGACTTGACTGCTTGGGGCACAAACTATGGTTCAAGCGTTGCAACCGTTGCCTCTGGTGCAGTGCCTGAGCCGACGAGTGCACTTTTGATGACGAGCTTATTGCTTGGCTTGCTAGCTCCTCGACGAGCGAGCCAACGCTCGTAGTTTGGGGTTTTGTCCCACTGAACTCACATGGGGCAGACGGCCTCATGGCCGTTTGAAATGGACCCCGAGAGAAACGAGTTTATTCGCAAGCCTTGCGAGTAGACCGTTGCTCTCGGGGTCGTTTTTGTTTGAGACGTGTCGAAGCAGTCGTGCGATCCAGACCGCTGTAGCACGAAGAGAAACTGAGGTGGAATCTTCTGCGGCGTGCTCTGCCGCTCATGCTTGAAGTCATGTTTTCTTGAAACAAGCCGCAGTGGTTTCGCAAGAGCGTGAACCGAATGCGCATAACTTATCATTCGATGGGCAGACTTAGCTTTTGCTTGATGCTCGCGATAAGATTCCGCTAGTCAGAAAGGTTTCGCGAGTACTATAATGAGGGTCAACAACGTTGCCCGGCGGCAAGCTCCCCAACGGTCCAAGGAGAATTAGTTGTGCGTACTCGACTCTTGATTGCCCGCCATAGATTCGCAAGTAGCGAACGTCGGCGGCCCGGTTTTACGCTGGTAGAACTTCTTGTTGTCATTGCCATCATTGGCGTCTTAGTCGGGTTGCTCTTGCCCGCGGTCCAAGCAGCGCGCGAAGCCGCGAGGCGTATGTCTTGTCAAAACAATGCTCATAATTTGGCGCTTGCAGTTTTGAACTACGAAAGTGGACGAAAGAATCTGCCGCCAGCTACAAACATGGTGCCTAGAGTGACTGGTGGTCGGTTGGGAACGGAACGTGGCTACATTCCTTTCTCGGCAGCCACGCCTGGAACGAACTTTAGTTGGATTGTCAAAATCCTTCCTTATATGGAGGGTGGGGCACTCTACGATGCTTTTGATTTTACCGTTTCACCAATGGAACAAGACCTGAACGTCAATCCCCAACTTGCGCAGATTCCAGCACTGCAATGTGCCTCCGACGAAGCCTCAAGTCGATTCTATGAATCTGCCGCCCATACGAATGGTCGCAGGTTTGCCAAAGGTAACTATGCCGTCTATTGTTCTCCGGAGCACCCCATTGCTTCTGGGATCTGGCCAGGCGCTCTTGTCAATGGAGAGCAGCCTATGTCTCGGATCACCGACGGTACTAGCAATACGTTGATGATTGCTGAAGTTCGCACCCGTGATGAACTGACCGATCATCGGGGAGTCTGGGCCCTCGACTGGCCTAATACGACTGTCCTAGGCATGGACATGCACGGCGACGTTGGGGCTCTCACGAATATCGTCGAACAAACCATCGACGTGGATTATCGTCCGGGCCCGCAATACGTTCAGTACGCGCTCACGCCAAACCTGCAGCCGGGTAACTTGGGAATCGATGAGCTTCGAGAGTGCGTGAATCCTGAGGAAGCAAGCGTCCAGAATATGCAATGTGTCACGGGACGCGGTGATTGGACCGGCGCTCCCCGAAGTTTGCACACGGGCGGGGTGAATACTGCTAACTGCGATGGCAGCGTGCGATTCCTCACCGATGATATCGACCCGCTGGTGATGGGAGTTCTGATTTGCATCAACGATGGCGTTCCTATCGATCCGGAACAATTATGATGCACCGTCGATGAAAGTTGCATGGATCATGACGAAGTCGATCTATGCAATTGATAACAGCCTCCCGTGACGCAATCCTCAGTTGAGAACTTGGAATGAAATCTCTCTTACCGCCTATTGCTGTTGGCTTAGGCGTGATCTTGCTGCTCGCAAGTTTTTTGTGGTCCACGATCTTCCCTGCGACTGCTACCTGGACCGAGGAAAAGAATGCTCGGATGGTTGAGTTGCAGAATAATGCTCATAAGTTGCTCTATCTTGCCGAGAGCGCGCGGAGCAAACCGAAGTACGATGGGCCCACGCCTGAAGAGGCTCGTGCGAAATTCGACGAAGCGAAAGCGGAACTCGACACGCTCAAGGCAGAGTTTGAGAGCATTCGTGACCGCCCAAACACCGTTGCCACCTATCTGAAATGGATTGGCTCAGGTGCCGTGCTGCTAGGCGCAATTGGAGTAATGGCTGCTCGTGGAGGTTAGCTGGAGAGCTTTGCCGTCCAAAGGCAAGCATCGAGGCGTTGACAACGAGCTACTTGGAATAGCCTCTAAGGCTCGTGCGTCCCTCCGAGATTTGATCGAAGACAGCATCTAGAGCTTCTTCCGCATCGTCTGAGTACGTAGTACTTTGAACCGCTCCGGTTCCGTCGGCACGATCTCGTGATGTGCTTTGCGATTCACCTACAGGGCTGAAACTCTGCTGTGGGAATGCGTTCTCCGAGGTGCTACTGGCTGCATTAGAGATCCCGTTGTATTCTTCGCTCCGTGCTTGAGCAGAGTGGTAATCCAGTTCAACTGCTTGGGCCAACGCTGTCAGTTCACCCTGTGAAGCCCCATTGGAGACGTTGGAGACGAATGCCGCGACGTTGCCGACGGTGCCATATTGGTTATCCCAGATGACGAGGTCAGCCCCGTCAACAGCTTCATCGGCGTTCGCGTCGCCTTGCGAGAGCGTGGCACCAGAGCTTATGCCGGACCCTCGTTGCCACGCGAGGAAGTCAGCGCCATCAACGATTCCGCTGCCGTTGAAGTCGGCGTCTTCTGATGTTGCGGGGGCCATCAGTTGAACACGCACGGCATCTGCAATGACGACTGAGCCGCCCGTGCTCGCCGCAGCATCAAGAGTCACTGAGTGATTGCCGGCGGTGAAATCATAAGTCCCAAGCGAAACCCAAACGAGATCGTTGTTCCGCTGATTGATGCTTACGGTTTGCGAACCATTACCTGTGTCGATCTGGTAAACCGTGTCTAAGGCACGGTTGGTTCCCGCACGATATTGAACAAAGACTTCAGCTTCGCCAGCGAAGGGTAGATCGAACTCCCACTCGGCAGTCGCTGAATCGCCAACCACGGCAAAGCGGTAGGTGCTGCCGTTGAAGCCCGTGCTGCCAGAGGTGGTCCAACTACCCGTCTCAGTATAAACCGTGGGGCCATCATCGTTATCGAGGATCAGCTCGACATCACTCAGCACCACGTCGTATTCGAAGAACTCAAGCACACGTGACATAACTGAGTTCCGTGTGCTTTCGTCCGTGATGGTTTCGAAGGGGAAACCGAAGTTGACGACCTTGGTGCCCGTTCCGCTGTTATATTGAATTGCCGCAGTTCCTCCGGTGCCACCGACGTAACTCAGCGCACTGGTTGAACCTGCTGCCGGGTTGATAACGTCAGGGAACTCAACGTTGTAGAACTGCGATCCGTCATCAAAGTTGAAGGAGAGTCCCTCAAAGATTGAACCGCTCGTTCCTTGCACACTATAAGTCCCCGCATCGTCGGAGACGTAATCCGCTCGCAACTGGTTGTTATAGAAAAAAGGACCGTTGCCGAGGGCATCAAGGTCCCAGCCCACTTCGGCCCCGGAAAGGAAGAGCTGTCCTCCGCCGGATAAAAAGTTGGTTACGAGCGTCTGCTCAGTCGTATTGAAGGTATCGTCGGCCGAAGACTCTTCGCCAAGGATCCAAATGACGCTCTCGTAGTCGGTGAGATCGATATCGCCGGAGATGACTTTCTCGTTGGATGCCGTATCGACGGCCAATCCTTGGGTCGTGGTTTCGATGGCCGAAGCGACTTGCACCGCATAATCAAAGGAATTGCTCTGCCGTGGTCGGACCCGGTCTGCACCCGACTGAACCGGGTTCTGCGACTTATCGAGTCGATCGAACCCGTTGACGATCAGGATGTTCTTACTTGTTCCGTTCGGGAGGCTAGCGACGACTTCCGACGCGCGACCTTCGCCACCGGAGTTCACAGCGACGACTTTGAAGTAGTAGGCACCTTCGTTGGGATCGAGGCCATTGAACGTATGGCTTGTCGTGCCCGCACCAGCGACAAACGTTCCTCCATCGAAGCCGTAGCCGTTGGTCGAACCATAAATACGGTAGCCGGTTGGCGCGTCCCCCTCGGCGTCGCTAACGGTTGGAGCCGTCCAAGAGACGGTCACGCTACCTGAGCCCACCGACTCCGCAGAGACTTGCTCCACTTGTCCGGGGACCATGACGATTGGTGTAGAGCCGGAATCGACGTTGTTGAAGTACTTCACCGTGCCTTGGTAAGTTGCCCGCGCAATGGCATCTCGGACGTTTGCATCCCGTAGAAGATCGGTATCCAGGCTGTTATCGTGGAAGCCCGTCTCGATAATCGTCGCGTCGAATTCATTCTGGATGACTGAGTTGTTGATTTCGCCAAAATCAATGTCTGCCCGATCGAGTGTGACGATGGAGCCCCGATCGAACCAGTTGTGCTCGAACTCACCATTGAGATCCACGAGGTCGTCGTTCACCTCACGCGCGAGAGTGTTGGCGAGCAGGAACTGGTTTGGAGTGGCTCCTGGCCCATTGTAGAGCCCGAGAACGCCACGGCTTGAGCCTCCCGCGGCATTCGAATGGAAGCTCACGAATACGCGATCAGAAAGAGAGCCATCGGTCTCGCGGTTCATGTACTCAGAGTAACGCGGAGCGAGCGAAACAGTCGCGCTGCGATCACTGCTGGAGGTGCGATACTCACTTGTAGCGATCCCCTGAGAGCGCTCGACGTGCCACTCAACCCAATAGAGCCCCGCTTCGTCCTCGCGATCGCGACCCGAGATCGTGCCGCTTTGCTGTACGTCGCCGACCCCGTTACCGAAGCGGATCATGTCGGCAATCACCACTCGGCCCGCCTCACTGGAGCGGTTGCTGATGTCGACCGATCCTGTCGTCCCTTCCTCAAAATGATAGGTGCCAAGATAAACGAGCCCGTTGCCCACGCGGCGATGGTTGACCGTGACTTCAGTAGTTCCCCCCGAGTGGTGGACGCGATAGAGCTGGTCGGAGGCACGGTCTGAGCCGTATCGTGTCCAAGCATAGACGGGATAAAAACCAGCCTCGGTAATGTTCGGACGGTAATTAGCCGTGGCCGTTTCTGTGGCCGAGGTGCTGGCGAAGCGATAAGGCAACTCTCCTGCTTCACCGAAGTAAATGGGCGAGCTACTGTCGCTCCAGGCTCCTGTAAATGTCACTTCCGCATCGACGTTGTCGAGGACGACTTCATTCGGCTGGTGGCCCACGGGTCGTAGGGGCACAACGGTTGCGCCCGAGTTGAACAAGTAGTCCGTGTAGAAGGTCATCTGATCTTGGTTGCCAAGATCTTCGATCATGTTGAGCAACAGAGGGCGTTGGAATGCCCAATTGCCTGCACTGGGCGAGTCACCTGTGATGCCGTGGCCACCATGGGTGTAGACGATCTTCCCCGAGAGCGCACCATCAGGCTGCGTCCCCACGTCAACGAGGCCCGCCGCCGCCAGCGCGATGCGAGGCTCCAGGGGTTCATAGTTAAGCGACTTGGCTGGCGCGTTCTTCCCTGCTGGCCGACTGCTCATCGGCCAGAGGTTCTTCCAGAAGTTCTTCATCGGTTCCGTTTCGAGAATGAATGTTCCGCAGGCAGGAGTGGCCTTTCCGCGTTCTGAGGCGAAGCAGAGCCACTAATTTCCATTGTACACGCGACGACAAAGACAAGAAGTTTTCGTCGCTCGAATGCGCGAGGTGGAGAACGGATTGCGCGAAATCGATGCCGTTGATTACCTTTTTGGAGCGTGTTTCGACGCTAGAACGTCAGAGCGGTGGTTGGCCTCGTCGCTACCACCTCACCAAGAGAGGCACTCTTCAGCCATCACTCCCGTACTGACTTTGGTAACGGGGCCGGTCATCGTCGCGGCAAAGTCGGTGTCAAATGCGATACTTAAGAGCCCGCCGGGCATCTCGACGGTGATCTCCGCATCGCATTCACCGAGACGATGGGCAACCGCAGCGGCTGCCGTGCTGCTACTTCCCGAGGCGAGGGTATAGCCGGCTCCACGTTCCCAGATCTCAATTTGAATCCGATTGCGATCAATCACCTTCATGAATTGCACGTTCGTGCGAGCGGGAAACCGCGGATCCGTCTCAATCTTTGGTCCCAGTCGATGAGCCAACTCCTGGGTAGGTGTATCAACGAGGACCACGCAGTGAGGGTTGCCAACGGTCGCGGCGCAGAATGTCAGCGTTTCCTCGTTGATGTCCATTTCTTCATTGATGACTTCTCGCGATTCTCCCTTAACGGGGATTGCTTCACTCTGGAAACTGACTCTGCCCATCTCAACGCGGACGCTTTGCCCTGAATCCTGAACCTCGCAGCGAACGGCACCCCCCAGGGTTTCGACAGTAAATGGTGCTTGTTGCACCAGACCTTCGTCCCAGAGAAACCGCGCAAAAATTCGCAGCCCGTTGCCGCTTTTCTCAGCTTCACTCCCATCCGGGTTGAGGATCCTCAGTCCAAAGTCACACGCGGTGCTTTCCAGCGGTCCCAAGAGGATGCCATCCGAGCCCAGTCCATAATTGCGATGGCAGATTCTGCGGGTTGTTTCATCCGTCAGTTCGGTAGCCAAGTCCTGAGGGCGAATTACCAGATAGTCGTTGCCGAGGGCATGGTACTTTGCATAATTCATGTCTGCCTCAAGAGCACAAGTCATTGGAATCTTCTGAGTCAGCCCCAGCATATCACCGCCAAGGCAAAGAATCGATGTCGTCTGATTGGCCTGCAATGGAAGCTCCGAAAACTCAGCCTTTACGGTCACCGACCTTTTGGATCTTCGTCGTTGCGTGTGCGCTGGCTTTCGGCGTTGGAAAGAACCGATTGCCGACACTGAGCTTCAATAAGACGGAGCTTGAGGTCCAGCGGGATGACTTTCTCAATGAGCTTGTCGAAGTCGACGGTGACCGACGCTCCGTCCACGCGGCTATCCCTTTGCAGCATGTTTCGTTGGAGCCGGGTAAGTACTTGGCCTATGAAGGCAACTCCTCTGCTAAAGGATCGGTCAAACGCTACTATCTCGTAACCGTTGAGCCGCACTGGGGAATCTGGTCGTTCCTACCAGCGGTGATCACGATTGGACTCTGCTGGATCACCAAAGAGCCGATTACTTCTCTATTGGCCGGCATCGTCGTGGGCGCACTGCTTATGGGGCAGTACGACCTTCTGGGAGGCGTCTTAATCCCTGCTATCAGCACGAAGAAAGCGGCCACGATTCTGATCTTATACCTATGGCTACTTGGTGGGCTGATGGGTATCTGGACTCGCACGGGAGCCTCGCAAGCGTTTGCCGACTACATGGCTAAGAACTATGTGCGCGGACCACGCTCCGCGAAGTTCATCACTTGGCTACTAGGCATCGCCTTCTTCCAGGGTGGCACGATTAGCTCCGTACTCGTGGGCACGACGGTTCGACCACTAGCAGATAAGGAACGCGTCTCTCACGAAGAGCTCTCGTTGATCGTTGACGCGACTTCCTCACCGATCGCGATCCTGCTGGCCTTTAACGCTTGGCCTTTTTACATCCAAGCTTTCCTAGGCGTCGCGGGTGTCAGCTACCTTGCGACCGAGGCGGATCGCCTACGCTTTTTCTTTGCGTCGGTACCGCTGAGCTTTTATGCGCTGTTCTCTGTTCTAGCGACGTTGTTGATCGCCCTCGACAGGCACCCTGCTCTGCCCAAGAAGCTGAAACAAGCTCGCTTACGTGCGCTCGAGACCGGCGAGCTGAATGCGCCAGGTTCGAAGCCACTAGCGATGGAATCAGAGAGCCAGCGGAAGCCAGAAATCGATCACAAGAGCCGCCCTGTCGACTTCTTCCTGCCGCTAATCACCCTGCTAGGGATTGCCGTCGGCACTTATTGGTGGCTTGACTCCCCGAACGTACTGTGGGCATTTGGAGCAGCGTTGCTACTAGCCGGTTGCTTGGCGGCTTTCAGGGGGATGAATCTTCGGGAGATTATCGGAGGGGTGATTGAAGGACAACGAAGCGTCATCTTGGGAAGCGTGATCCTCTTACTCGCGATTGCGATCGGAAAGATTTCCCAGGACGTCGGTGCGGGTCGCTACCTCGTTTCACTACTAGGAGATTTCTCCTGGTACTGGGCTTTGCCGGCGACCGTGTTTGTAATTGCGGTGCTGATTGCGTTCTCCACAGGTACCTGCTGGGGAACCTACGCGGTCACTTTCCCCTTAGTGATGCCATTGGCTCATGCCGTGGCGACCAATCAAGAGCTAGGTCATCCCCAGTTATTCATGTCGCTCTGCTTCGCGGCTTGCTTGAACGGGGGCGTCTTCGGGGACCAGTGTTCGCCGATCTCGGACACCACTATCTTGAGCGCGATCTCCACCGAAGCCGATCTCATGGACCACGTGACGACGCAAATCCCAATCGCGCTGCAAGCGGCTGCCCTGGCGATTCTGCTCTGGACTGGAATCGCGTTCTACTGTGCGTAGCCGATTGCCAGCTACGGCTTAGCCGTTGGCGGTAGGATTCTCAGCGTTGCCGCATCAGCGTCGACTTCAACCATCCCACCCATCGGAACGGCAGCATTCGCCGGATGGTGGCCAATTGGGTAGTTGATCAGAACGGGAATGTCCAACGGTTCGAAGTATTGCCTGAGAACACCGGTGACCGAGAATCTTTCATCCTCGGTCATCTGATCTTTCTCGCGATCGTAATTCTCAGTGAACTGACCGAGCACCGCACCTTTCAGGGTATCAAGCTTGCCGGCCAGTTTCAGTTGGCACAGCATCCGATCCACTCGATAGGGAGCCTCGCGTGTGTCCTCGATCATTAGAATGGCGCCTGCAGTGTCAATCTCGTAAGGGGTTCCCATGAGGGACACAACCAACGAAAGGTTGCCTCCGGTGAGTCGGCCCCTCGCTTTTCCTTTGCCGATTCCTTCAGGTTGTGGGACCTCTTGCGAAGGCTTGATGACGTATCCCTGGTCATCGCCTTCTGACTGTTGGAGTGCTTTGTAAAAGTATTCTTCGGCGAATGCTGGCAAGTTCGGTTCATCGTCGTCTCCCCAGACGCCATTGGGCGAGTGAAACGTGACGAGGCCCGCTTTCTTATTGATGGCCAAATGCAAGGCGGTAATGTCGCTGTAGCCGGTGAGCACCTTGGGATTCTCGCGGATCACGTCGTAATCGAGTGAATCGAGGATGCGCATCACGCCGTAGCCGCCGCGTCCGGAGAAGATGGCGTCGACTTCCTTGTCTTGGAAAGCACGCATGAGCTCTTCCGCACGTCGCTCGTCAGTACCGGCCAGGAATCCGTATTCGCTAAACATCGCTTCGTCGAGCTTTACCTTGTAGCCACGTTTCTCGAGTCGCCCCTTCGTTACCATGATCGAGTCGCGACTCAGCGGACTCGCTGAGGCAACGAACATGATCGTATCGCCCGGGCGAATCTTCCTAGGCCAGATCATCGCCGGTTGCGAGGTTGAATTCGCCTCCTTCGCAATCGTTTGGGAATCGATTCCGATTAGTAAGAAACAGACCAAGACCGTGCAGCAGACTTTATCGTAGAGAGACATTCTTCACCCTTATGCCATTGATTGCTTGAAATTTGGCGTCACCGATAGTCTATTGCAAACGCACCGAAGTTGTCGCGTGAGTAAGCCACGAATTTGTTTCACTGTTTTACG